>NZ_JAJPWS010000002.1:0-1043743 GCF_046549055.1 Amycolatopsis sp. lyj-112
CGACCCGCACAGCGCCAGCCAGCGCCCGCGACCGCGACCCGCACAGCGCCAGCCAGCGCCCGCGACCGCGACCCGCACAGCGCCAGCCAGCGCCCGCGACCGCGACCCGCACAGCGCCAGCCAGCGCCCGCGACCGCGACCCGCACAGCGCCAGCCAGCGCAAGAATTCCCCTTGGTTATCTCACGGTTTTCGACTCGCACCACTTGCGGTCACGCCGCTTATGTGGTTGTCAATATCTGCGACTCATGGTTCCGTATTGTTGAGATTTATCTTGCCCGCAAGAAATAGACAGATGCACCACGCGGGCCACTTAGACTAAGAAGAAAAATGAAAGAAAGAGCCGAGAGGAAAGGGGAATAATAGAGAGGTTGCCTACAATAGAACAGAACTTGAGGACGGAAGGCAACGCGAGTATCAGACAGCCAACACCCCACCCAAGCCGACTGTTCACGTGCCTGCCGGCATCGAAGTCGGAGGACACGGAGGAAGTGGGTTGCCCAGCGTTGGCCTGCGACAAGGCTTTGAGGCAACCCTTCCTCTCTAGTAGGACTCCCGAAAAGAAGACAGAGAGGAAGGCCGAGAGGAAGGTGGACGGGCGAGAGGTCTACGGGATCTCGCAGCCGAGTCCGTTCCGTTTGCACACGGCAGAGTGCCGACCCTAGTCCTGCTGAGATTCTGCTTCGCGGTTACCACCGCTGATCCCAGAATACGCCAACAAGTTCACGTCACGGCGCTCAAGCCTCCGTAAGGAACCAGCTCAGTATAGCTAGGTTGACTAGCGAAGGACAGGCTCCGGAAACTGGTCGGTCGCAATAAACCCGAGTCTATTTCCTGCGTGAGGCGCGAGGCTCGCTTAGCTGGCTTGTCGGTGGGACATGTGATTTCTCGGCTGTTGCAGAGCGTCTGCGAGGCTGAGGGTGCTTCGGTCAGGACGTTGGTCGAGATCGGCCAGCGATGTGGTGAGCAAGTTCAGGGTGCGCGGGACGCTGTCGTGTTGGCCGAGTCGCGCCTGTAGGCGCATGAGGTCGCGGTAGATCGCCTCGTTGTAGGGGTCAAGGTGGCGGGCTTGTTCCAGGAGGGCGAGTGCCTGTTCGGGGCTGTCGGTTCTGATCTTCCGTATCAGGATGCTGAGCGCGTCGAGGGCGTCACGCCGGAGTGCTTCGCGCGGCCCGTCGATCCAATCCGCGGAGATGCCTTCGGCGAGGTCTCCGCGGTACAACTCGGTGACGCGGTTCGCCGCCGCGACGGCGTCCGTTGCGGCAGTCTGGTGGCTGGCGGTGATGGCGTCCTGGAGCTGCCAGAGGTCGGCGGTCACTATCGGCTGGTTGAGCCGATAGTGGCTGTCCTGGTTGACAATGATGTCAAGGGTTTCGTCGTCGCTTGCCCGACGAAGGCTGCGGCGTAGCTGGGACAGGGTCGCGTGGAAGCTGTTGTAGGGGCGTCCGCCGGGAGCGTCCGGCCAGAGCGCGGCGCTGAGGGTTTCGCGTCGGCACCCGTCACGGTGCAGCGCCAGGTAGACCAGGATTTCGCGTTGGCGCGGAGCGAGAAGGTCGACGAGGTCGCGGGGTTCGGGGTTCGCTCTGCTCAGGTGAAGCCGGCCGAGCACCTGCAGGTGCAGTGGCCGGACCGGGGACGGGTCTGTGGGCAGGCGCAGCGCGGGCGTTCGGTTGTCGTCGAGCCGGGCGGCCGAGTGGTGCGGACGGCTACCGGCCTCCGGCGAGGTGGGCTCCCTCTCGGATTCAGCCGGTTCGGACCGTCCGGTCGGGTGCTCGCCGGGATTGTCGCGGACGACCGCCGCTGCCGGTGGGGTCGCGGCTGCGGCGTCGGGCGCTGCTGTGGCGAACTCGTACTCGGAGACGAGTCGTTTGGCGTTCGTCTCTGTGCTCTCGGCCCGGCTTTGCCGCTGTGTGCCCGGTTCCACGGCGCTGCCAGCGGCGATGCGGTCTCGGATCGGGTCGCCGCTGCTGCCTGAGTCGGCCGCGTGGAGGAGTGCGAGTAGGTCACGGGCGTCGGTGTCCGGCAGTGTGAACAGTCGGGCGTCGGCCAAGTCTTCGTTCAGGGTGGGGCTGGTCGCTTCGACTGTGCCGTCATCACGCACACGAGCGGTGTCGCCGGGGTGCCAGGGGCCGAGGAACACTCCGGCCAGGCCGAGGTGCGAGCCGTTGTCGAGGATGGCCTGTGCGCGCCGGTTCGTGCCCGCGGTGGGCGTGGCCACCACCACGGCAGGTCCGGCATCGCCGCGCGGGTGCGCCGTGTTCGCCGATGGGTCGTCCTTCGCGATGTCGCCGGTGTCGGTGCGGGCGACCAGCTCGGCCTCCAACGTCCCCAGGGCTGCGGGCAGGTCATCGACGATGCGCAGCCGGTCTGGGACGTGATCCGCCAGGTCGTGTCCGAATAGCGAGCGGGCATCGTCGGCGGGCATCACGATCATGGCGTCGAGACCGTCGCTGGCGGCCTGCGCGAGCAGTGTCACGATCAAGGCCCGCGCGGCGGAGTGGGCACCGGGACCGGTGAGTCCCAGGCCCCGCGTGCTGGCGAGGTCGAGTGCGATGGCGTGCCCGTCGCGGACGCCGAGCGAGGAGTCCTGGGGCGCCGGCAGCACAGCACGGACCGTGGCCTGGGCTCGTTCGCGGGTGCGCATGTCGGCTGGCCGTACATGTCCAGATAGTGCGGGCGCAGCAGTTGGCGTGTACGTGGTGATGTCGTGGGCTATGCGCAGTGCGCGTACGACCGGGAGGCCGGCAGGGTCAGCGTCGTCGTGTGAGCCAGGTTGGTACCAGCGGCGGCGCCGGAGCCGGACGGTGATCATCGCGAGGGTGATCAGGGCAGCCAGTCCGAGGCCGACGAACGCGCCGGTCGGCAGTGCGATACCGGTTCCTGGCTGCGCCTCGGGCATGTCCGGCTGTTCTCCTCGATGCGAGTACGGAGGGGAGGGCTGTTCGACGGAGTTAGTCGGGCCCTCTGGGGCAGGCGCGGCTGTCGGGCTGTTCGGTGACGTCGCGGGCCGTTCTGTTGGCTCCGCCGATGGCGGTGCCACCTGAGCGGGCAGGACGAGCTGCCAGCCGGGCAAGAGCTGGTCGGGGTGGCGCAGCGCGCGGCCGTCGGGTTGGGTGCGGCCGGCGTTGAGGTCGAAGATCGCGTGCCAGGCGCCCGGGTCGCCGAGTTCGTGTTCGGCGATGCCCGAGAGCGTGTCGGCGAGCTTGATGATGACGGTGCGCCCACTCGCTGTGGTGATGTCCGCGGGATGGGGCAGGGCGATGGCATCCGGTGGGAACAGCAGCGTCCACCCCGGTTCCAGGTCGCCTGGGCTGTCGGCGAGCAGCGCGGGGTTGAGCCGCACGATCTCGTGGTAGCGGGTACCGCGGCCGAGGTGACGTTTGGCCAAGTCCCACAGGGTGTCGCCGTGCACCACCGTGTAGGGCACAGCGTCGTCCGTTCGCGCCGCTGCCGGAACCGGTGTGGTCGCGGTGTCGACGGTGTCCGCGGCCTGATCGGTTGCAGTGTCCGTCGCGTGGACCCGGGCCGCCGTGACGGGGTATTCGTGTGGCCACGGCGGCGCGGTGGCCGCGACCGGAGTTACCAGGGCTGTCGATGCCGCCGCGGTACCGGCCGAGGTAGCCACGAGAACGGCGGCCACAAGTCCGGCGATCCATCGGCCGCGCGGCACTCGGCGCAGCAGACCGCGGGCGGTACCGATGCCGTGTCCGGTCTGGCGGATCACTTCGACCGTGACAGAGAGGGTTAGCAGGAGCCAGCCAGCCCAGGCCACTGCCACGAGCAGCCAGATCACGAGGTCGCCGGTGAGCCACGCCCACCGCAACATGTTCCAGATCCGTTCGGGCCATTGGCTGATCGGAGCGGGATCGGGCCAGGGGAAGGAAAGCAGGCGGGCGGGGTCGGCGCCGAGCGCGAGGAGTCCGCACGGTATCCCTGCGATGAAGGCAAGCAAGGCCAGCGCGGCGCATGCCCCGCGAATCCGCTGTGCTGATGCGGTGGTCATGGCAGATCGCCGGTGCGGGTTCCGACGCCGAGTTCAGCCAATGCGGTGCCCGTGGCCTCGACGGTACCGCCGAGCAGCCCGATGGGGGTGGCCTCGGTGACGGTGACGGACACGCGGACCGCGCGCGGACCGGCGACGCTGACCTGACCGGGATACCCGGCACGGGCGAGGTAGTCGGCGGCAGTGCGCGCTGCGCTCGTTGTGTCGATGCTGATCGCTGGGCTTCGGGTGTCCACCGCGGTGTTGGCCGCGCGGGCGGCTTCAGCAGCCAGCGCGTCGGCACGGGCGATGACGCGCAACCGCGCAGAGCCATCCACCACCAAGGCGAAGACGAGCAGTAGCGCAGGCACCAGGACGGCCACTATCACGCTGACCGAACCCGTGTCCCGCAGCTTTGTCCGGGTCGTCATGGGATGCCCCGGTACGGGTCAGCGGGGCTGATGAAGGTACTCGTGATCGCACGACTCCCGCCGGGAACCGGCAGCGCAAGGTCACTGAGTGCAACGCGGCAGGTCACACTTGCCCGAACCTGTCCGGCACGGCCGACAACGATCTGGCTGGCGTCGACTGACACGCTGGATTCCTGGCATGTGATGCCCTCGCGCCCGAGGCGTTCGCGGGCCACTCTCGTTCCAGACTGCTGTGCCGCGAGGGGACTTCGGGCGATCGAAGCCGCTCGTGCGGCAGCGGTGGCGGCATTGTCGACGGCTTGCTGCGCCGAGCTGATGCGCGCACCGGCGATGATCAATAGGCCGACGAAGATCACGCCAGGCACTAGCACGGCAGCTTCGACGCTGACGGAGCCGAGATCACTCCAAGGTCGTTCACCGAGGCGATGTGCGTGTGCTCGGCGGGTCATGAGCCACCCCCGGCGGCCTGTGACCATCGTTCCTTGACTGCCTGGGCAGTCGATTCGACGCGGATGTCCAAACCAGGGATCGGTAGCAGGCGGATGGTCGTGCCGGAGACAACGACCTGGACGGTTTCGGCGGTGACGGTGGCACGGATCTCAGGCGTGGCGAGGACGCCGCGGCCTGCGCGGTCGGCGAACGAGCGTGCCGCGACGGTCGCTGTGGACTGGGTGGCTCCGACCGGGCGACCGGCGTCCACGCCGGCCTGTGCAGCTTGAGCGGCCACGGAGTGCGCGTGCCACCACAACCCGCCCTGCACAGCCGCGAGGATCAGCAGCAGTACCAATGGGAACAACACGGCCAGGCCGACAGACTCCGCTCCGCCGTCGTCGTGCATCCGCGTCCGACAGAACGCTCGACAACGTGTCCACACAGGTCGCCCCTTCAACCGGTTGGGACGCAAGAGCTCCATCACGGCACCATCGCAGGGGTCGTCACCGTGCCGCCGCGTGCGAGGGGAATATCCTGCAATGGGGATGGCTTCAGCGTCGCAGGCTCGGGGGAAGCGGTTGTCTTCTGAGCTTGGGCAGTCTTCGTGTGCGCCGCGCCACCGGCGGGCTTCCTTCGCTTGGTACGGCTGGGTTTCCCGTTGTTGAGCCATCGAGTGAGTTCGGCGGCGGGCACGTCGGTGAACGCGGCCAGCTCGTCGATCTCGATGACGTCCCCGGACTCGGCCAGCACGTCACCCAGTTCCCGTTCGACGTCGCCGAGTTGCTCGGCGAGCTCGGCGTGACGCTCTGCGAGGTCGCCGACTAATCGCGCTGCGGCAGACCTCCTCTCGCTCCGGACGGCGTCGGCTGCTTCGACACGTCGTTCGATCTCCTCGGTGGTCGGCATCGTGGACTCCTTGGGGTAAAGGGTTTCCAGAGAGTGCAGGTCTACTTGATTTGCCCTTGGTAGTTCTGGACAGCGGCACGGATCGCGAAGGCAAGCCCGATCGCCACGGCCAGCCCGATAGCGACGAGGACGGCTTTTTCCACGGACTCCGATCCGCGGTCTCCCGACGCACGAGCCCGCTTGCACTGTTCTTCTGCAGTGACGACGAGGGCGAGCACCCATCGGGTCAGGATCAGTCCGAGCCGGGTGCCGCATCGCCGGGCGGTGGTCACGTAGCGGTCGAGGTGATTGAGCATAGGTATCGATCTCCTTTACGACGAATCGGTTGCCTTGTAAGGTTTTCGGCCAGTTCGCTGTCATGGTTGCCTGTAGGTAGTCAGTGAGGTCGACGAGTCGCGGGACGGGAGGAGAACGAGTTCGGGCCACTCGGACGGTGACTGCTCCCACGGGAATAGCCCGGCATGAGTAACGTCCCGTGCGGCAGTTATGTGGGCGAACACGCTTCGCGGCAACGCGTCCGAGTCCTGGGACAAGCCACGGAGCTGGTCAGGTCCCGGAGCGTTCACAAGCGCGTGGCTGACTCGGTCAGCAAGGTCTTGACGTCGCATCTTCTGCTCCCACGCGCGACAGATCAAGACGCACCCCCAGACATGCCGGGTCACTTCGTGCAGGCAGGTGTCGACGTTGTCGACCGCTTGTCGCGTTGCGGCTGCCAGGTTGTCGCCGGCGTCCGGTTCGGCGGCGACCTCGTCGGCGAGAGCGCGGGCGTCCCGGCTGCGGTCCAGGCAGCCCAAGGTCCGCCACACCACTTTGTGGACCTCGCCCGGCAGAGCGGGGTCGAGCCAGGCGCGCGCCGGGCTGCGGTGCAGTTCCCTTAGCCCCGCGAGCAACTCGGCTACCCGTTCGCCAGGATCTGCACCGAGGCCGTCGAAGTCGCTGCGACGAAAGAACTCGCCACGTCGGAGCCGAGGAAGTTGGGCGGCTTCGCGCCGGAGCGGGTCCTCAACGGACGGATGGCTAAGGGCGCGCCATACGCCCAGTACCAGAATCAAGGTCACGAGACCGATGCCGAGCTTCTCGCCGAAGCCTTGACCAGCAACGGATAACTGCATGGCCAGACCAGCGGAGAAGAGTCCTTTGAGGATGGTTGCCGGGTGGAGGAAAGCGAGGGATTGCCTGCGCCGCCATTGCCGCGTGGTGATCGCAGGATTGATCAGCACTGTGTCGTAACCGTCAGGGAACGCGCAGTCGAGCACCGGCGGCACTGTCGCAGGTGAATCATGTTCGCGCATCAAGGTTTCTCCCTTCGAAGGGCCGGTAACGGCGGGTGTCGTCGCGCGTTTTCCACTAGCCGCCGCCGGTGGCCAGCCTGATCATTGCGGGGTACATCACCAGGAGGAGGAACGCGACCAGTAGCAACGCCACTGGAAGCGCGAGCCGTTGGGAGCGGGCGTTGGCGTCGGCTTTGTCGGCGGCCAGCGCGGCAGCGCGCAGCGCGCTCGATTTGGCGA
The DNA here is from genome assembly GCF_046549055.1 of Amycolatopsis sp. lyj-112. NCBI lineage: Bacteria > Bacillati > Actinomycetota > Actinomycetes > Pseudonocardiales > Pseudonocardiaceae > Amycolatopsis > Amycolatopsis sp. lyj-112. Next base: position 7,261 of record NZ_JAJPWS010000002.1, read on the forward strand.
TGAGCGTGGTGTAGACGGCGGCACCGTCGGCCGCGGTGGCGAGGATGTCAGCCAGATCCGCGAGTTCGACCACTCTCATCCGTGTACCCAGACGGGACAGGGCTTCCCACGGCGTGTGACCGGCACGCGTCGCGCGGCCGAGGGTGCGGCTGATCCGGGCGAACACCCACGAGTCCCCGACCGCGGCCGCCTCGCCCAGCGCCTGGCTGGGGGCTCGGCCGGTGGCGCGTTCCTGTGCAACGAGATCGAGATAGGCGGCGGTGGCGCGGCGGAATTCCTCCCGCGCCCGGGTGGCGTCCTCCTGCACGGCCAGGACTGGCACCACTGCCCCTGCCGCCGCGCCCACTGTCACGGCCAGCAGCACCACCGTGGCGGAGAGGTCGATCCCGCCGAACCATCCCAGTCCGGCCACGGCGAGCACGGTGCCGGCAGTGCCACCGGCCCAGGCCAGACGGCGGGCAAGGTAGTGGTCGGCGGTCTGATCGAGCACGTCCAGATCGTCGGCAGGAATGCCCCACCAGCGGTTCGACGACCGTCCAGAGAACCCTGCCAGGCGTTCGATCCGGGTGGACCAGCGGCTGCGCGGCGGTGCCCCGTCAGCACGGCGGGCGGCGCGGTCGTCCAGCTCGGCGACCGCGGCGGCCACGTTGACAGGTGCCGGGCGCACCAGCGCCAGCAGCACGCAGACCAGAGCGAGCCCGCCCAGCGCACCGAGCACGACAGCGGTGATCCCGGGGTTCATCGTGACACCTCCACGTCGAGGCGGGCGGCAACGATCGGGGTGCTCCTCTGTCTCGGTGTCCCGGGCGGGATCCTCGAGGTCGCGCCGAGCAGCCGCGCTGGACGGCGAATTCGGGTGAGCAGGTGCATCCACCACCCGGACGCGCCCAGCAGGCCACCGATCCCGGCCATCACGAGCTGGCCGAGCAGGTCGTTGAACGGGGCGAGGAACTCGTGCGCGAAGACGATCAACCCGGTGAGCAAGAGCGCGGTGATGCCAAGGATGGCGCGGACATCGGTGCGGGGTTTCGCGCGGTCGGCTTCGATGTCGCGGCGGGCGACGACCTCGCGTTCCAGGGCGGTGGCCTTGCTGTCGAGTATGTCGACCAGTCCGCGTCCGCCTGCGCGGGCGCGAAGGATAAGCGCGAGGACCACTTCATCGGCGGCTTCGTCGCCCACATCCTCGGCGAAGGCGCGGAGCGCGGCCTCCAGACCGCGGGTCCGCAGCCGCACCGCCAGGGTTTCGACCTCGCTGACCAGTGCCTCGGGGGCGGTTCGGGCGGAGGTGGCGATCGCTTGCTCCAGCCCGCCGGCGCCGGAGGCCAGCACGTCGGCGAGACGCCGTACCCAGCTCGCAAGCGCGTCCAACCTCGCGATCACACGGCGGGCGTCGTGTCCGCGTGCCAGGATCGGCACCGTCAGCACCGCGGCGACGGTCAGGATGACGGCGACCGGCCAGCCGGTGCCCCACCACACGACACCGCCCGCAGCGACCGCGACGACGACCCGCCACCTCGGTACCCGTGTCGCGAACGTCCTCCAGCCCGCGCTGCGCGCCGCGAGCGGTGTCGTCGACCGCGCGGTGGGTGGGCGGAAGGCCGCGACGGCGCATGCGATCGCCGCCACCGCGGCGACGCCGAGCGCAACCGCCCACAGGCCCGTCATCGCCTGCCCCCGACCGGCATGTTGCTGGTGTGCCAGGTATCTGCACCGGCGGTGTCGAACAGGTTGCGGTCGAACCCGTGCCTCGCCAAGCGCTCCAGCAGGTCACGAGTCGGTGCGTAGGCCGGGACTGCGCGGCCGTCTGCCGGGCGTGGGGCGAAAATCCTGGTGATGTCCGGGCGGCCGGAATCGCCGACCGGACCGACCTCGATGATCTCGGTGACGAACCGCTGCCTACGCCGCCCGCCGGGCGTGTCGTGGTCGACGCGGGCGACGTGCACAACGAGGTCGATCGCCGAAGCGGTCCACTGGTGAGCGGCATCGATCGCCAGCGGCGGATTGGCGAGCTGCCCGAGCGCGCCGATCCGGTCGAACACCGCAGAGGCGCTCGTGGCATGCAGGGTGCACATGCCGCCCGTGGCACCGTTGCCGAGAGCGCGCAGCATCGCGGTAACTTCCCCGGCACGGACTTCCCCGACGATCACCCTGCTCGGCGAGTGCCGCAGCGTCTGCTTCAGGAGGTCGTCCAAGGAGATCTCCCCGATCCCCTCCGAGTTCGCCGGACGGGCCTCCAACGGAGTGACCAAGGGCCGGGCACCGATGTGCAGACCGAGCTCGTACTCCTCCTCGACGGTGACCACGTGCTCGTAGTCCGGGATCTCCGTGCACAGCGCGCGCAGCAGAGTTGTTTTGCCCGCGGCCGGGCCGCCGGACACGATCACGTTGCAGCCAGCCCGTATCGCCGAGCGCAGGAAGGCCGCGAGTAGCGGATCGAGCGTGCCGTTGGCCACGAGATCGTTCAGGCCGACGTCGGCCAATCGGTGGCGGCGGATCGCCACTCGCGGCCGGTCGGACACCTCCATCACCGCGGCCACCCGCGCCCCCAGCGGACCACCCGCGCCGATCCGCAAGTTTCCCAGCGGGCGGCCGGCGTTGAACTCGCGGGAGGTCTGGCCTTGGCGGGCGAACATCGCCGCGAGCATCTCCACCAGGTCGGCATCGGTATCGGCTACTGGGTGCGGCCATTGCTCGACCGAGCCGTCCGCCAGCTCCAGCAGGACCCGGTCACAGCCGTGCACGTGAATGTTCTCCACATCGGTGCGCTCCAACAGTTCCTCCAGCACACCCAGCCCCGACAGCGCCGCCACGACCGCTCGGTTCAATCGCTGTTCTTCGGTAACTGGCAGCGGCGCGTGTCCGGCGGTCGCGCGGCGTTGCACCCAGCCGGCGACCTCGTCAGCCACGTAGGCACGCAACCGCGCCTGCTGCTCCTCGGTCGTCAGCGGTGCGTCCACATGGGACTCACCCGCGGCGACCCGTTCCAGCCGGGCAGCGACCGCTTCTCGAATCTCTCGGATGGCCTCGGAATCGAAACGCCGTGCCTGCACGCTGTCCGGCAGTGGCACCGGTATGCGCGGTATCGCTGTCGCGGAGTTGCTCCGCGGTGGCGGCAGCGTCGCTGGATACGGCGGGACAGCCGGATCACCTGGAAACCGGAACGCGTTGCGCGGCAACGTCATCGTGTACCTCCAGAAAGCAACCGAGCCGGTGCCGACGCGGCCGGAACGCGTGGTTCGCTCGGCGCGTAGGCGTGATAGGTGCTGTGCAGGCGACGCGCAATGCGGCGTGCGCTGCGCAGCAGCGGCGACCGGTGAGGAAGGGCTCCCCCGTCGATGCCGTCGGAGAACACCGCCGCTGTCCGCGTGGCCATCGGAACTTCCACCGCGGCCTCCCGCCCCAGCGCCACGCGGACTTCGCGGGTGCCCGCGGGCGTTGTCGCGCAGACAGCCAGCCCCAACCGCTGAGGCAGAATCCGCTCGGCGAGCTCGGCCAAGACGGGGCGCGCGGCCAGCACATGCCGCTGCGTCGGGCGCACTGCCACCAGCACGAGGTCCGAAGCGAGCAACATCGGCCACGGCGTCGCCGAGCTGAAGCGGCCGAGGTCGACCAGCGCGTCGGCCGGATGCCCGGCGGCGGTCTTGAACGCAGCCAACGCCACGGTGAGACGAGTCCATCCGGCTGTGCCGATGGCGGTGTGCTGGCTCGGGGTGCTCAGCCCGGACAGGAGGCCAACATGCCGCGCCGGAGGCACCGCTTGCACGTGCTCGATCAGCGTCGCCGGATCCCCTGCCATCGCGTGCCGGGTTGCGATGGCGTGCGACAACAGGCCGACGTCAGTACGAACGAACCCGTTCACGACCCAATGCCCCAGCCATCCCGGCGCCACGTCGCCCCCGGCGGGGTCGCAGTCGGCCAGCAGCACCGGCGCAGGCCAGGCCGCCGCCAACGCGGCCAGCGTCGTGGTCCCGCCGGGCGACCCCTTACCCGACACGATCGTGATCATCGCCATCTCCCTCACCATTCCTTCGGCAGTTGGTCTTCTCACGCGCCCGGTCCGAGCTGGACCATGACGACTTGGCCAGCGGAAGCGCTGGTCGCGGCCTGCGCGGCGTCCGTGCCGACGACGACATCGACCGTGACCGCCCCGGTGGAGTCCGGCAGGCCGACGCCGAGCACCCGCGCACGAAACGGACCGGACGTGCTCGCCGGGGTCTGCCCGACGTCGGGCCCGGTGCCGCCCTCGATCGGGGTGACCTGCACCAGATCCCCGGCCGACAAGCCACGGGCAGGCAGGTGACCCGGCCGAACGGGTAGGCCCACCAGCCGCTCCCCTGGCCCCGGAATCGGCTGCACAGACAGCTGCCCAGGCGCTAGCACCGTCCCTGCGGGCAAGATCGACCGCGCGACCTGCCCCACGACCTTGTCCCTGTCACCGACCGGGATGAAAACCAGCGGCTCGTCCGGGACGGCCTTGACCACACCGAGATCGCTTTCCTCGATCGTCTGCCCCCAGCCGACCTCTCGGGTGAGCGCCAGGACGTCGACCCGGTCGTCCTGCCCCGTGATCAGGGCGTAGTTGCCGAACGCGACGACCGCGGCCAACACCACCGCGACCCCCAACAACCACCACCGCCGTCGCCGTGGCACCCTCGGTACCTCGTCGTCCTCGGGCTGTTCGACGAAGCCCGAGTCGCTGCCATGCGAATTCGACGATCGGGAAAAAGACAAAGCGGTACCCATAGTGGTATTCCTCCACAATCCAGAATCGCGGCTTTGGTGCGCCTAGAAAGCGTTCAATTGCAATTTCGCAGAGTGCGGTTCTAGTTCGCGCGCAGGGCCTGCACCTCGGCGACCGCGAACGTCGACCTCGCCCGGGACTGCAACAGCGGGAAATCACCGCCCACGGAGCCACTTCCAGTCGATCCGATCCAGCTCACCGACCACTGAATCGCCCACTCCGCAGTGGTCTGATCGTTGGGTAGACCGACTGAACTGCGGGTGTACACGAAGCCGCAATCAGGGCTGGCGGCGTGCAGCCCGTAGGAACGGTCATACGGCGTTCCCGGCCCCGAACAAGTCATCGACCTGTCGGAACCCGAGTTGAACGTCATTCCCGTCGGTGTCGCGGTCACCTCGGCCCACACCGTGCCGACCTGAACCCGCTCCACCGCCGGTTTCCACACGCTCCGGTCGGTCCAGATCCACGTGTTCTCCCCGACGATCGTGGCGTCCCGCCCGTCGGGTAACTGCACGTCCGGCGAGTGCCGAGGAACCGGCCGGGGTAATTGCAACTGCTCGAATGCGCGTGCGGCGAGCTGCGCCGGAGTCGGCAACGGCGGAGCCGGCGGTCCTCCTGGAGCCGCAGGTTCGTCGTCGGCAGGCAGCGGCGGGAGGCAGCGGATCCCGAACGCGCTGCCGCCTGCTCGACCAGCACCAGGCGTGCCACCGACACCGAAACCACCGAGGGAACAACCTGGAGGAAGCCCGTCCGGCGCCTCTGGCGCTCCGTTCGCAGCCGCCGCCCGGCGGTCTTGGCCCACCGGTTTTCTTCCCGGTCCACCTGGCCGGACAGGCGCCTGACCTCCCTGGTCTAGCGCTCGCATGTCAATACTCGGCGGAGCGTACTGACCGAACTGATCTGTGTCATTTGGGACGACAATGACCTGGCCGTCGTCCTGCGGATTGGGCTGGCCAAGGGCGGCCTCAGCTGGCGCTGCGGCATGTCCAGCCGTGCCACCGATAACAGCGATTACGCCCGCCGCATAGGCTACTGCGTTCCGAGTTCCCATCAGCACGGCCCGCCTGGATAGTGAAGCTGTGACACTTTCCATCGCCCGTCCGCTGTATCGCGAACCATCTTGGCGTGAATTGGGATACGAGGGGAACCGACGGTCTTGCGATCACCGTTAGTCGCGTCGGCTTGCCCCGAGCGGGATCCGTCTTGGCAGTCCTGCACCGTAGCCTGATCGCCGCGAACATCAACGCTATTGATTCGCGTAGTGACATCCCCATACGGCTTAACACCAACCAGCTTATTTCGACGCATGGCCTCTAGGGTTGTTGACAGTTGCGGGTCTACCGCCAGTGCAGCCATTTCCTCCCGCCACGTGACCTCCGGAGAATTCGGCACGGCCAGTGATCGCGGCCAAAACTGGGTGTAGGCCGCTTCGACTACCTGCCGCTGTTCCTGCGCGGATGCCGTCGGCGCCTGTGCTGGAGCCGCCATCGTGGGCGCGGTCGACGATGGCGGTGCGCTGTCGCCTCCACATCCTGCGGAGAGCAGAACGACCATGCCGCTCGAGACGAGGGTTAGCAGCCGACAACGCTGGCCGAAGTTGCTCACAGATTCCTCCCCTAGTGCTTCCGATACTGAGCCAGGCTTCGCCAGTACGGTCGCCAGAATGTCTACGTCACGAAGACGCTCACCAACGCTCCGCCGAGCAGTGACGGCCCGGCAGCGAACGTAGAATTCACGCTCCTGGACGACACCGCGACCACGAGCGCGATCAGCGCGGTAAGACCGCTGGCGATCAGCAGGCCACGCAGTAAGCCGTTCCAACCGAACCAACCGAGGAACAACGCGAGCGCGCCGTACAACGCCGCATCGCCTCCTCCGGTGTGGTCCGGCGCGCAGATCTGAACAAGTGACGCGAGGCCGAACGTAACCACGGCGGTCGCGCAGGCGAAGCCGAACCTGGCCCATGCTCCGTCGATGAGTGCAACACCGAAGAAGGTCGTGGCACAACCGCCTGCCAGCGCCGCCACCATCGGAAACGGGAGTCGTCGGCTTCGGAGATCCGTGAGCGTGAGGCCGCATCCCAGCGCGCAGACCCAACACCAGACCAGCCAGCTCGGCGTCGTTCCCAGCCGGAGCCAGCCGAACCAGCTCAACGCCGCCGTCGCGGCCGACATCGTGGCCGCGACCGCGAACCGTGTCCGAGCCCCGGTCACCAGCACCGTGCTCGTCGAGCGCTCCGCAGCGGCAAGCAACGCCGGTCCTGCTGCGAAGCTCCCGGCTCCGACTGCGTACTCCAAGATCGCCACTGTCGGCCCTCCCCTGCGAAGCACTCAGACACGAACGATGAACCGTCATGGCCTCGCCTCCTTGCCTGCGGTGGCGACCGGCTCGATTCGGCGTGCTCGCCGCATCCGAACCCAGCCGGCCACCTGCTCACTTCCATTCCGGCACTGAACGTCCGGACAATCCGTTTTTAGCTGGTCAACCCCGACTATCCGCAAGGTAAGTACCGACTGATCCTGGACTCACCAGGGCGATCTTCACTCGAACGGTCGACGTAAATCCCAGTTGAATTGCGCTGGCGCAAGTTCGTCCGTGGTAGGCAATGGTCGTGATCAGTGATTGGGACGTCCCCTACCGCCAGAGTCTCCATGAGGCGCTGGCCATGCTGAACGGTCAATGGACCGTGGCCATGCTGTCCACCCTCGCGCTCGGAGAGCGCCGATACACGGATCTCATGGCAGAGGTGAACGGTGCAGAAGCACGTGTCGGCTGGGTGTCTCATCCAAAGCCGGTCACGCCCAAGGTGCTGGGAAACACGCTGAAACGAGCTCAAGAGAACGGTCTGATCATCCGTCGCGCCGACGGCGATCAGATGGGCAACAGTGTCTGGTACCGGCTCACTCCCAAAGGAAAGGAACTGCTGCGGGCGCTCCGGCCGCTGGCAAGCTGGGCCCAGCAAAACCGCGACAGCTTGACAGCCGGCACCTCAGACGACGGCACGTGATCAAGTATCGCTCCTCATCATGCGGACCTGGTTCCGCCCGCTGTCCTTCGCGGCATAAAGAGCCAGGTCGGCAGCAAGGAGTACATCCTCGAGGCTCGCACCGACGTCCGGGAACACAGCGGCCCCGATCGACGCGCTAACCGGCTGATGCACGCCCGCTGCCTGGTCGTGGATCCCCTCGACCCGCACCTGGAGGATCGCCTCGCGAGTTCGGTTGGCGAACCCTTCCAACTCGTCCGGAGTTACACCAGGAACCAGTACGACGAACTCTTCGCCGCCAAATCGACCGCAGTAGTCTTCACCAGCGATATCCTGAAGGACCTGTCCGACGGCTCGTAGCGCTCGGTCTCCTGCGAGATGGCCGAAGTTGTTGTTTATGCGACGGAAGTGATCGAGATCGATCATCAGGATCCCGATCCGCGCGTTATTACGTCGGGCCCGCGCGAGCTCGGCCTTGGCGAGGGCGTGCCAAGCCAGTGAATTGAGCAGGCCGGTCTTCGAGTCAATAGTGGCCGCATGTTCGAACTGCTTGATGAGCGCCGATCGGTGGAGTCCGTACAACGGTACGAAGATCACCATCACAAGCGCGGGGTGAACGCTGAGCAAGATGGCGGTCGCAACACCCATGAACAGGGTCGCGAGTTCGAGCACGTTCTCGTTGAACTCTCCGAGCAGCCTCGTCAGCGTCCTGTCCGAGCGCACGATCGCGATGGTGACTGCAGCAATGGTCGAGTTGACGGCGAAGTACACGATGACTACGGCAACGCACACCAGAGCATCCGCGAAGTCGAACTCGTGCGTCATGGGCACCAGCTGCATTCGCTGGGCGAACCACCCGGCCACTTGACAGGACAGGATCACATTGGCGCCGTTGAACGCGAACCTCGAGGCGAAGGTCCCGGCCACGTCGCGCGAGCAACGGAGCCAGAGGTGGACATAGAGAACGACAGCAAGGACTGCAGCGACAGCCGGGGACAGGATGAGAGCGCCAGCGAGTGTCCACACTGACGAGAAATTGACGTGTGGCGTGTCCGCGAAGCGTCGACGACGTCGTTCAACGGTGCGCGCCAACTCAGCCGCAATCAGCCCGAAGGCCATCACGAACAGGCAGACGCGGAAGTCTGCCCACGAGGGTGGATCAAGAGCCGCACTGACGCCGACCGCGGCAATTGCGGCCATTTCGATGAACACAACGAACCCGCGCGCATACAGAGAGTGAGACCAGACAGACCAACCGACGCGTCCGTTCGGGCTACGCCCATGCGCGCTCCGTGACTCTACCGGCATACTGACCTCACTTCCGTTCCTTTGGAGGAGGAGCCGGTCCCCGAAGTCGCCGCTTCATGGCCGGCGTCTCCTCCTGCTGCCGGACGTTCCGGGAGGAGGCCACGATGCGTAACAAGGAAGTCTGATGGTCTTCGTGCACCCTTCTCAGCCTGTGCAGGCTCGTCCTCGGTGACGCGAGCTCGCCGAGGACGAGCCAGCTTCCATGCCGCACCGACGGCCAAGACCAGAACCGTGGCCAGCGCCCCGGCGACAGCGACGGTGTACGCCGGCCCGATGAGTTCGGCCACTATTCCGCCGCCCAAGATCGCTACACCTTGGCCTGCGTAGACGGTGGTACTGAACCTGCCCATGACGGCGCCGCGCCGGGAATCCGGCACGACGGCGACGATCATGGGCTGCAGGCGGATCAAGTAGATCGTCGAAAAGGCGCCGGACACCGCCCACAACACGATCGCCCAACCGATTCCCGGCAAGAACGCACAGGCGATGAGCGGCACCCCCGCCAGCGCCGCCGGTATCACGACAGCCCGGCGGGCCGGGATCGTCGCCGTCCTGGATTTTGCCGCCCACCAAGCTCCGATGACACTGCCGACAGGATCGGCTGCCATCAGCAGACCGATCGCGACCGCGCCGACTTCAAGAGCTCCCGCGTACGGGGCAGCAAGGCCCTCGGGCACCACGAAGAGCCCGATCAATGCCCCTAAGACGAACGGCACTGCCAGCCTGAAATCGATGCCGCGGCGCTGTACCTCCGCGCCGCCCTCTTCGTCCGCGCGTTCCTTCGCCGCCCTGCTTGGCCGAACTCCCAGTGAGATGATCAACGCACTCAGCCCAAAGGTGGCGGCATCAACTACAAGTGCACCTGATGGGCTGAGCGCTCCGACGAGAATGCCGCCGAGACCGAACCCGGCAACCTGGGCGATCTGGACTGTCATCTGACGAAGCGCCAGACCAGCTTGGTACCGGTCGTCGCCTAGTACGTCCGGCAAGAGCGCCAGCTGAGCCGCTTTGAACGGCGCCGACGCCATGGTCAACAGACCGATCAATGCCCAAAGCACCCAGAGCGGCACACCGGGCACGGCCATCGCCGCAGCCAGCCCCGCACGCACCAGATCGGTCAGCACGAGAACACGCTTACGCGGAAACTTGTCGGCCAACCCCGAGAGCAGAAACCCGCCGAGAACGGCAGGAACGAACGTCAGTGCGTAGGTCAGCGCGGTGAGCGCGGCTGACGACGTCCGGTCGAAGACCATGATCGCGAGAGCGACCCTCGCGAGTTGATCACCGAGTATCGAAACAGCCTCAGCTGACCACAGCGCACGAAACTCGCCGACTCTCAACGAGTCGGCAAAACCCACCCCTCCCACACCCCGCACTTGGCCTCCCACCACGCGGTTGTGACGATCCAGCCGCCTTGAAGGCGTCACACGTCTGGACCAGCCACGGTATGCCCGGAGAGTCGCCGCATGGATACCATCCGCAAATGTTCACCCGATCGCACGTAGCGATCACTATCCGTGAAAATTCTATTGCAAGGCCTCGCTGGCAGGTAGACGCTCAAATCGGCTCCAGCGATGCCGCGAAGGACCTTGCCCGCTGGGCCACATCCTGCCCACCTCGGAACTACTCGCCTACCACTGGTAGATCGAACTCGCCATCCTTTACGCCTCTTACGAACGCGCGCCACTCGGCCGGCGTGAACACAAGGACATGACCATCCGGCGGCGAGGACTGCCGCATGGCGGTATAGGTGACATCATCGGCGTGCCGCACAAAGAAATATTCGACGCAATCGTCCAGATTGACCCCTGCAGGTACCGCCCTTATCCATTCCGCGGTACTTAGGTCGAGCTCATGCAGGACGGCGGCCTTGTCGTCGGCAGTGCTCATTTAAGTCTCCGCAGATCTTAAGACGATGCCCCCGGCACCGACAGCCGGGGGCAATCGCTACGCGGACGGCTGCTCTCGAACCGCTTCCCGGAAACCCGCGAAGGCGGCGGGCGAGAGGGTAAGACGTCCCTGGCTACGGTCCGTGGTGTTCTCTACGCTCACCTCCCTCGTCTCCACATTGAGTGTCAGCTCAACGCAGTCGTTTTCGGGCTGACTGTAGGAGCTTTTGACCGGTCTACCTAGGGCGAAATGGCTGCGGCTGCTCATTCTTCCTTCTTGCGTTCAGTACTGCTCCGATCAGCTCCAAAGACCGATCTTCCGGTAACGCTGTGTTACGGCCCACAGCTTGGAAGGTGTCCTTGAGAGCCTGTACATCGACCTCATTCTCTACCGTGACGCCACCACCCGCGTGCTCCAGGTAGGCAAGGTCGGGGTCGTCATCATCAAACGTCAACAGGGTCACGGGATTGGTAGCCCAGGCGTCTGCGCCGATCGGGACCACCTGAATCCTCACGTGAGGAAGCTCGGCCAGCTCAAGCAGATGCTCCAACTGCCCCACCATCACCTCGCGGCCACCGATCATCTGCCACAGGAGATGTTCGGAGATGATCGCGTGAAGACCAAGTGGCGGGTCGCGATACAAGAGCTTCTGCCGGTCACGGCGCTCCTCGATGACTCGCTGCTTCCAACCTTCCTCGGAGCTCTGAGCACGCCATCGGCCCTGCGCAACCGCATAGGACCCGAGCTGAAGCTGGCCTCCCAAGGCGGCTACGCAGAAGATCCATTCATCCGTGGCATCGGCCTCTTCCTGCCGGAAGGACAGGTACTTCGGCGGCAGGTTCGCTGCATGCTCGACGATCGTGTTATTGCTCTGTCTCGCGCTCTGCCAGAGTGGGAACAATTCCGACTTGATCTGCTCGTCTGTGAGGCCGTAGTAGCGACCCAGACCGAGGATCGTCGGCCAGTCAGGGCATGAACTTCCAGCTTCGAGGCGTGTCACCGTCGTCGCCGCAACCATGATGGCGGCAGCCGCCTCAGCGGTCCGAGGCTTGCCCTGTGCGGCCAGCCGCACCGCCGCCATCTTCTTCCCAAACGCCACCTTGCGACGCGTCTTCACCGCAGCCATGGCGGCAACCATAGCGACCTCCATGCATCTCAGACGTTCACTCAAAAGCACCTCTTGCGGTGCATCATGCACCGAGTGATACTACTCAGTGTCGGTTGATCTGGTGTACATCAGCTCAGATACCAGTCAAACCGGCAACACGGCAGGTAGGGGCCCGGATTCGGCTCCGATGTGAGCCCCTACCTGCCCCGAACTACTTCCGCGAACTCCGGCAGGGCGTCCACCTGCTGGCGGATTGAGGGGTTGATCACGTGTCGCTGGTCGCGGCTTTGGCTGTCTCAGATCTGTTGGCGGGCGCCGATGCGGGTGTGTATGTCGGCACTGGCTTGGCCTGCGGCGCTTTCACGGGTGGTGTGGCCCTGAAGATTCGTGATGTCCGGATGGCGCGGTATGGGCGACACTCGGCCCAGTACGTGCGGCGTCATCCTGCGGTGATCACCGCCGAGATGTGGCCAGCGGCGCGCGGAGCTGTACCCATGTGCGAGATCGATACGACTGTGCTTCCGGACTCAGTGGACGACCGCTGGAGCGAGAATCACGTCCGCCCGTACCTCGACGGGATCCCCGCTCGGCTGCTGCTCGTCACGATTCCGGCGCAGGTTCGCCGTGAAGCCGACCACTCAAGCCGGACAGCAGCATGATGACGACAGAAGACGAGTTCCCGTCCTGGATCTCCGAGCAGGCCGCGACGAGTCTCAGGACGCTCATCGAGCTCGGCTTTACCTTCACCTTCGGCACGGAACCCGAGAGCGTAGAGAACGTCTTCGGGGACCGCTTCGCTGACGAACGGTTCGATCGCGTGGTCATCGCCCGCGGCGAGGGCCGAGTCAGCTACGCCTGGAGCGGTGTCCGGATCAACAACCCGTCCGGACCGGCTCCCCGGCAGAAGCAAGGCGCTCTTGAGGATGTCCTCGAGTGCATGGTCAAGTGGCTTACCGAAGGCGACAAAGTCATGACCCCGGCGCCCCATGCAACAAACTCGGGCGTGTGGTGGGCCGACCCGCGAACCGCGGGCACAGCAGGTGTCCGGCATTTCGTCCACTCCCGTGCGCGCCGGGTCGGCCGATGCTATGTCGCCGTATGTGGCACTTACTGCGTTTCTGACGCGAGCGGCAGTCTCAAACCAGCAGCCGCCGGTTTCCAGTGCGGCCGATGTCTGACCTGGACGAACCTCGCCAGCAGCACGAGCACCTCTGCCTTGTGCGTTCTCCCTGTCGGCTCGTTGCCTTGCTGCGCCAGCTTGGAGCACGCCCCCGGAGCTGTCACCACGTTCTTCGCGGCGGTGCCCTAGTGAGCGCCAAGCGGCACCCCCAGGCGACTCCCCCCGCCTGCGAGCTGGACTACCTGATCCTGGCCTTCAACTCGTTCTTTCCCTTGACCCCGGTCGTGCGCGCGAGTCAGCCTCCGCCCGCGTATGACCGGCCGGCGGCGCCCTTCCGGGAGCATAGGCCCCGTACTCTCCCGGAGGGCGCCGCTCTCCATGATGCCCGGCGGCCGGCGTGAACCGGTATCCGAACTGGTTCACACCAGACATCGCCGAAGCAGTGAGTCAACTCGAAGCGCGCGGCTATCGGTTCGCCTTCGGCGAGAACCCCGATCTCTCTCAAGTGTTCTACGGGCACAAGCGAGACCTTGGCCGGTTCGAAGACCGCATGCCGCTCGCACGCGACACCCGGTTCGACTCGTTCACGCACCGATGGCCACTCACCGAAACCCCATACTGCAACGAGCCCGGGAAGCTGACAGTCAATCTGAACGTCATCCCGTTGAAGCAGTCCGTGGACAGGCTGGAGCAGGTGCTCCTCGACGTCCTTGCATGGGGCGAGATCGGCGAGGCGACCGGTGGGTGACAGGCGCGAAGACCGGACTTCGGCGACCGGACTTGGGAGTCGCCGCGCGCAAGCGGGTTTCACTCAGCCGCCCATGGGCGAAGCTCGCCCTCCTGCCGGGGATCCCGAATGAAACGGACTGGTGAGTGCCGTGACCGACTATGGGATGAGCGACGCACTCGACGGGGTCGCGCCCGAGCTGATCGAGTTCTGGTTCTTTCGCCGTATCGTCTTGCACCGGGTCACACCCCGATATTTGAAGCGACTCCGCTACGGACGGATCGTGGTCAGCGTGAGCCACTGCGGAAAGCTCTGCGGCCCACCATTTCCTCCTGCCGACCAAACGGTGACTTGGTGCGAAATCTGTTACCCGCGACTATCCGGAACCTAGCCGACCACGACCGACTTGAACAACCAGACGCCTCTACGACTGTCCAATCTCGACATTAACGGGGTTCATGGATAGCAATCAAGTGGAAGGAATATCTTGACCGCCGTGCCCGAGTCATCCTCTTCTCCTCAGCCGGATTCACGAACCCGTCGCGAGGAGAAGACAACCGCGAAGAGCCGGGAGGTCGGCGCCGCGTTGCACCGCGCACGGAAACGCGCAGGTCTCAACCAGCCGGAACTTTCCCGAGCGCTGGGCTGGAGCAACCCGAAGGTGTCCCATGCGGAGCACGGGACACGCGGAGCACCCATCTTGGACATCGCGAACTTCCTGGCCCGCGCCGACGTGAGCCCGGACGAGTTTCAGCGTGTCATGGCACTGGCCAAGCTGCCTGCCAACGGATACAGCCTCCAGCGCCATCCGGCCGGACTGCCCGACCGGCTGCACACTCTCGCTTTCCTGGCCTCGACCGCACGGTCGATCACTGTCTACGAACCGTACGACATCCCGGACCTCCTGCAGACCGAACAGTACGCGGAGGCGGTCATGCGCCGCGGGCACTTTGTTCCAGGCAAGGTCATCGCCGAGGGCATGACTGCCCGCCAGAAGCGGCAGGCCGTGTTCGAGGACGACAAACGAGACTGTGACAGCACCTTCTATATTGACGAGTTCGCTCTTCGTAACCCGGCCATGCGCGACCACATGGGTGAACAGCTTGTTCGCCTCGCGTTGGCGACATGCCGCCAACGCTGTCACATTCGCATTGTTCCCGCCACGGGCGTCGACCGCGATATCCGAAATGGGTTCGCCTTATTTCAGAATGCGCATGACGACACGGTCCTGACCGTCAACACCCTGACCGCAATGGTGATATCGGAACAAGGTGGCGACCTGGCACCGTATCAGCAGAAGATCAGAACACTGGAGACAACGGCCCTGAACGAGCTGGAATCCGTCGACAGAATCAACGCTATCGCCACCACAGTGACCTGATAGGCAGCACGTGACACCGGCCCAGTTCAACACCGTGTCCCGCAGCACGACAACGAGGACCCCGATGAAACCGACCAGCGTTGAATACGTTTCCAGTGCGAAAAGGAGGGAGCTGGGCGCCGAGCTCCGGCGTATCCGGCAGCGGGCCGGGTACCTCGGAAGCGACATGAGCCGAATGCTGGAGTGGCCCGCCTCGGCGGTGTCGCGTTTGGAGAACGGCAGGTGGAAAGCACCCGATGGCAAGATCGCGCTCTACGTCGCGCGAGCGAAGGCCACTACCGCGGAGTTCGATCGCCTGCTGGCACTGGACCGCGCTCCTGACGACGGCTATCAGGTGCGGCCACATCCGCGGGAGGTTCCTGACGGCCTTCTCCTCGTCTCCTTGCTCGATACCGAAAGCATGTCCTGCACCACCTACGACCCCCGCGACATCCCCCGTCAGCTCCAGACCGAAGCGCACATCCGCCTCGCCCTTCGTCGCCACGGCCACCAGGACGGGCCAGAGTTCGACGCCGCCGTCCAGGACCGCCTCCGATGGCAGCCACACTCCAGCCTTCAACGAGGTCCCTTTACGTTCTATATTCCCGAAACAGCCCTGCTCGCCCACTCCGGGAGCCTAGGGGTCGCCCGCGACCAGCTGGCCCACCTGGCGGTCCTGGCCGCCGCACCCCGCTGCAGCATCCACCTCGTTCCCGCAGACGCGCCCATGTCCGGCATCTCCACCGCGTTCACCGTGTACCGGCACGACGAACATCCGCCCATTCTCCACCTTCAGCACCCCACGTTCAGCGCCTTCCTCGAACAACGACACGACCTCGCCTACTACGAGACACAGACAACGCGTCTGGCGGAACTGTCACTCAGCCACTGGGACACCACGGAATGGCTCATCCGAACACTGGCCGACCTTGAGCATCGCCTGGAACCTGACGGGGCGCGCACCCCGGGCCACCGTGACACTGCGGCAAGGTCCGGGACATGAGGCTCCCCTACACAGTCGACGACGACCGTGCAGCCGTCACCGAGGTCGGCCACGAGATCAACCGGCCGGATAAGGCGCGATGGCAGGCGATGACCGCCGACGATGAGCGGCTCCGGCAGACCCACCGCGCGCTCGGACTACTGATCAAACAGGTCGAAGTCTCCTTCCTCCACCGCAAAGCCGACCTGCGCGCCGTCGAGGGCACGTACAAGGACCGCCAGCGCGCGGCAGTCGAGTACGAGGAATGGAAATCACGCACGATCCATTTCGTGAACCGCGCGTGTGAACGCCGCAGCAGCCTCACACGCCGCGTCCGCCTGCTCAACGAAACCCGCGTCATCGGCGAGCTGAGAACTGCGTTGCGGACACTCGCGCGGGCCGTCACCGACCACCGCGACGTGATCCGCAACGGCAACCGGAACGAGACGACCGCAGACCGGATCCTGTGGCTGCAGCTCGACCTCCCGTGCCACACCGCCGAGGAGAACTCCCTTTCCGGTCGCCCGGCTCCCTGAGCTCATCGGCGACCGTGACCCCCCGCCGACATCGTCCGCCAGAGCCCGCCCTGGCAGCCCACTCATCCCTCTCCCGGAACGAAAGTAAGCACCATGAGCAGCGCCGACACTCGCCGCGACCTCGAAAACGTACGACAGGCCATAACCGACAACATCGACGCCTCCCAGAAGGCGATCGAATACCGTTGGGACGAAGCGCAAACGTTCTTTTCGGCATCAGTCGCCGGATACAACAACCTGGCCGGCGTGGACCACGTCTTCGCCCTGTTCGCCAGAGGCAACCAAGTCCTGACCGACTTCCTAGCCGTGCAGACGACTCTGAGCTCCACGCTGATGAGCATGCAACGACAACTGTGAATACCCGGCAATCTCCACACTGTGGATACGCCTACCGGTGGCGCGTATCCACAGTGGACTCGGTCGCCATCGCGACCAGCTCGCCATGGTTCTTCACGCCTGTTGCACTCGAATCGGGCAAGCGACGCCATTTCCTCTCTGTGACATACCTGAATCTGGTCCGTCCACAGGTGAACCAGCCTGAGACGCAGATCCCTTGAGGTGATCATGAATCGTAAGACCGCGCAATTGGTGCGGGAGCTGAACGCCTGTGCCACGACCATTCCACCGGCGGTGACCGCGCTGCTCGCCAACCATCTGTCCGTCCAGGAGCAACGCGACCTCGCCGACCGCCTGGCGACAGCGGCTGGGCTTCTCTGGACGTTCGCGTCCGAACAGGAGGCGTGGAACGCACCGAGCCCGGCACCGGAACACCGCCCCGACGAACAGGACGGCTAGAAACCCCTTTTCTCTGCACAGGTTGCTCGGAGGCGCCCCTGCGCGAGCATCAGGACCGCAACGCCTCAAGGGTGTTGTACAGGGTTTCGGTGATGTACGCCGGGCTGCCGGGTCCCCAGGCGATCTCGAGGTCGCCGGTTCCCGGCCGGAGATAGGTCAGGATCCTGCCGTGGTTCGCGGTGTCGATCGCGGTCAGCGGGACGCTGGCGCGTCTGATCCCATTCGCGCGGGCCGCGACGTAGAGCTGGTGGCTGGCTTGCCGCTTTTCGGCTATCAGGGTGCGAAGCTCGTCAGCCGGATCAACAGCGGTGTAGTCGTTCTCTGTGTCCAGGATGTACGAGTCATCGTTCATACGTGCCAGGTACTCCGTGCGCGGGACCGCTTGCTCGACGACCGTGGCGGCGGAGTAGGTCGGAAGTGCCTCGACGACCGACCGAATGACCTTGGCGCCTCGGACCTGTTCCAGGGTCAGACGGTCGTCCTCAACCGTGATGAGGGCGCCGTGCTTTCCGGACGGCACCGCCAAAATCGAGCGATGCCGACCAGTGCGGTCGGCGGAGAAGCCATAGCATTCGTAGCTCGACGAGGCGATGGCCAGCATCAGGTCTCGGAACCATCCGGCGATCCGGCCTCGTCGTAGCTCGTAGAAGCCCGGTTGCGCCAGGGCCTGCCGAGTCAGCTCCTCAAGTTCGCCTTCCGCGTCGGGTTCGACCCACACGTCGACCGGGCCGATCACCGGATGTACCGGCCCGATCCTTTCCCACTCCCACGCTTGAGCTACTGCCAGGCGCGGTACCGTCACCGGCTCGTCGAGCACCCCTCTGTCTCCCTCTGCCGGCTACTTCCCGATCACCGGCGGCGGTACCCGGCCGGTGTAGCCGAACAGCCCTTGCGGGTCCGGCTCCTGCAGATAGTCCGGGGACTTCTTCTCCTTGTCCTCGTCCTTACCCTTACCGCGCCCGGCCGCCGGTACAACCGGTCCGGCCCCAGTGCCGCGGCTGCCCGCAGCCGTCTGACCGCCCACACCAGCCCGCCCGGCAGGCTCATTCCCCTGCCCCAGAGGACCCGCCCCCACCGGGCGTCCCGGACTACCTGGCCCGCCGGCACCGGGCGTCCCGGCCCTGCCGTAGGGCGGCGCGACGACCGGACCGGCGCCAGGCCGGTCCGGTCCCGCCACGTAGTTCAGCGCGTCCGCAGCCGGGAGGTTCCCCCAGCCTTGTCCCGGGAGGTTCGGGAAATCGATGCCTGACGGAGCCGGGCGCACGAACCCAGCGGCCACGGTCCCCTCCCTGCCCGGCGACACAGCGACGCTGTCTGGCCGCTGGCCGCCCGCAGCCTGGTTCGGCAACGCCTCTCCATCGGGCCAAGGCCCAGCGTCGGGGTGATGATCCGCCTGCACGAGGCGGCCAGTGACGCGGACAGGTTCGCCGTCGGACGCCCGGCCGGGTCCCGCGATCTCCCGCTTCTCCACGGCGCCACCAGTGCCCGTGGTCTGGCCGACGGAGAAGGCCCCGTCGGACTCGCCAGCGATCTGGCCGAACTGGACCGGCATCGCCTGCGCGTGCCCATCGCTGGTGCGGGTGAAGCTGTTGTAGATCTCGTTGTTCCGCTGGATCGCGGCATTGCGCTCGTTGAGCTGGATCTCCGTGTCGGTATCCCACGGGCTCGCGACATCAAGGACGTTCCGCTGAGGCGGCGTAGCCGAGATCTCGACCATCGAATCCCGCGTTGCCTGAAACGCGTGATCCTGATCTGCCAGCGTGTTCTGGCTGTTGTGCAGCGCGGCCGAAGCCTCGGTCGCGGCCTGCGCGAGCGGCCGCAACCCAGCCCGGGCCGCGTCACCACCTTGTCCCGACCAGGCGTTCTCCAGCCGTGCGACCGCCGCCAGCGTGTCCGCCTCGATACCCTGCTGCTCCTGGGCCTGCAGCGCTCCCGCACGCTGGGCCTCGCCGAGGCTGGCCGTACCGGGCCCGGTTTTCACCATGCGGACAAGGTCGGCGGGCACGATCAGCTTGCCTTCGGCCTGCAGCTTCTGCAGATAGGCCATCATGGCCTCGGTCGGAGCGAAGCTCATCAGGCACCGCTCTTCAACGTCGTCACGGCCAGATCCGCCACCATTCGGGCATCCGTACAGGGATCAACCGTCCCCACCTTCGAGTCGACGACGTTCACATCGACCTCGAAGACCGCGTTGTCCGCGACCCCGACCAGCACCGAACAGTCCCCCAGCGTCTGCCGCGTGTCGTTCCCCCCGTAGGCGACGACCGGATAGCCCTGCACCGGCTCCAGCGGCTCCCACAACTTGTATCTCTGCTTGTTCGCGTAGAACTGACTCAGGCCGTGCCGCGCCGCGTACAGCATCTGAATGCCGATGCTCGAACCGCGGCTGATGTCGGCCCAGCGGCAATCCCGCGCGATCCCGGTGTCCTGGGCCGGCTGGACTTCCGGCTGGCGTTGGAACAGCGACGAAATTTGCGTCGGGGTCAGGACCTCGCACGGATCACGCTGGATCACCGAGGCTGGCATGGGGTTGCCGACCCTCGGCGCGTCCGCGTACGGCAGAGCAGCTGTCGACGATGGTCCCGAGCTGGTGGCCGGGGGCGTTTGCGGCTTCTCGGTGCATCCGGCCAGCAGCAGGACCGAGGCCGCCGCCAGCACCGTCAAGGCCATATACCGCATCAGAAGTGTCCTCCACCGACGTTGCCGATCTCCGCGGCAGCCTGCTCCTCGTGCCGCTGTGTCATCCCCAGGGCGGTCTCGATCTTTCCGATGATGGTCGCCACGAACTGACTCTGCTGGGTAAGGAGATCGTCGTAAGACTCTCCAGAGGCGTTGCTGGCTGTGGTGTTACGCACGGATGCCGGGTCGCTGCCGGGCGACACGATCGACCACAGAGGAGCGGCGCGCCTTCGCTGGATCTCGATCCGGTTATGAAGGCGCCGCAGGTTCTCCAGCTCCGCGGCCATGTCCTCGTGGCTCAGGGTGAAGCCCCCCGCGGAACCTGCCCTGTTGAGGTCGTCGGAGACGAAGAAGTTCAGACCCGCCATGAAGTCGCCACCGATGGTGTTCTGTTCAGCCATGCCGTCCTCTCCTAGCCGCGGAGGTTGTCGATGACGAACTCGGAGATCTTCTTGGCCGCGCCGCAGGGATCGTTCTTCCAGGGACCGGCTTCCGCACGGCCGCGGGTGTTGGCGCCGACGTACACCAGCGTGGTGTCGTCGACTCCGAGAGCCAGCCTGCACGCCAGAGGCCCCTCGTCCTTCTTGGTCGGGATGTTCTCCTCGATCTCCGTGATCACCCCGGGGTAGCCGTTGATGGTGACTTCTTCCCAGTTTTTCGGGTTGTGGCGGCCCCGAGCGTGATCGCGGTACAGCGTGCTGATGTTGTCCTCCAGCACCGGATGCCATAGCGCGGTCACCTCGACCAACCGGCCGAACGCGATCAGGCACTTTCCATCCTGGCCCCGCTGCACGGTGCCGTTGTCTGCGAAACCCATGCTCTGCAGCTGTTCCACGGTGATCGCCGCGCACGGATCTGCCTTGAACTTGGCGCCGTTCAGCTGTGCGGGGATCGGCGGGACCGACACCGATGGTTCCGGTGGCGGAGGCGGTGGGCTCGTGCCGCAGCCGGCCAGCACCACCAGCCCGCCGGCGATCACGATGGCGAGTCCTCGGGCGAGGTGTCGTGTCACGAGGGATCGGCTCCCGGTTTGATCCGCCAGCGGCGGTGTTCCCCGACCACCTCGGCACTCGTGCCGACATCCGGGATCTTGGGGAAGGTGGTTTCGATGGCCGTCAGCTCAAGGCCGCTTCCGACCAGCGCTCCCATGTCGGTGATCATGCCGGCGAGGAGCGTGTTGCAGTCACGCCAGAACTTCTCGAACGCCGAGTTGATCGCGTCCACGAAATCCTTGACCGCAAAAACCGCAAGCGGTGGAAGCGCTACAGAGCCAGCGACAATCGCGAACTTACCGGCCAGCTGCGCCAGGTTCGCCGCGCAGTTGCCGAGCGCGAGCAAAAGATTCTTGTACGTGCTGATCACTGTGATCGCGACCGTGCTCATCGTTTTGGTCAAGCTCGTGACGGAGGCCTGGCCCTTGTTCAGGCTGTCGACGGCCATTCCGGAATACATGGAGTACTGGTCGAACGCGTCACCATGCCACGCGGCATTGAGTGACAGCTTGGCGTCATTGACCTTCTCGGCCGCATCCTTCAACTTGCTCTGATTGGCGAACTCTTCCGCGAGACCCAGCGTTTTCTTCAGGTCGCCGGCAACGAACACACGGAGCTTGTCGAGCAGCCCGATGATCCCGTACGCGCCGATCAGGTCCGCGTATTCCCGGATCTTCTGGTCCGCGGCCTCCGGGTAGCTCATGCTGGCGAGATCCGCGGCGGCCTGGCCCGGGTCGGGAGTGGTCACTTGATCTCACCCTCCAGCTTCTTCATCCGCTCATACGCTTCCTGATCCAGCTGCTCATAGTGATTCGCGGCCTTGCCCAAAGCCGCGCTCAACACAGCGAGCTGAGTCGAATTCTCGGCCGTGATCCGCTGAATCGCGTCGATGGCCGCGTTGTACCGGTCCACCGTCCCCAGGCCGTCGAGCCCGGGCATCAGGTTCGTCGCTGTCCCCGGCAAACCAAGGTCGTAGGGGCCGAGCGCGACGTTCGCCAGGTCCACGATCGCGAAGTGCTGCAGCAGTCCTGCCGCCTCCGCGATCGTGTCGGCCGCAGCTCGCAGCTTCTCCGGGTAGACGTGATAGCCCTGACCGGGACCGGGGTCGGGGTCGAACGGATCTGGAAAGCTCATACCAGCCGCTCCTCATCCCGAACGGCCGCGATCGCCGCGTCATATCGCTGGGCCGCGGTCTCCTCTGCCCGTTGGATGCCCAGCAGCAGCTGACGAGACAGGCTCGGCGCGCTGTAGGCCTTCATCGCGGCCACGTCCACCGATACGTCGACCAGCTCACCGGCCCCGGTCACCGTCACGGACCCCAGCTCTCCCGGCAACGTCCATGTGACGCGAGCCCGCGCGGCGCCGGTCGCGGCCTGCTCGACCGCGGCCACCGTCGCGTCGATCTCCCTTGCCAGGTGATACAGCTCATCCTGGTAGCTCACCAACGATCCCGCCCCTCGTCTTCGAGATCGTCGTCCAGGAAGTCGAGCTGATCGAAACTCTCTTCCTCAGCCTCTTCGGTGTTTCGGCGCGCTCCACGAGGCGCGGCCGCCGCACCGCCCTCCTGGGCAGCTGACGCTCCAGAGTCATGCCGCTGGGCCGCTGCCGTTCCGGAGCCAGGCTCGGGGACCCACTCCTGGTCCTTGTCCACCACCGCGCGCACCTTGGCGACACCAGCCTGCGAGGCCCCGCGCCGGGCCTCAGACACGGCCTCCAAGACGGCGGGGCCCAGCCGCTGCGGATGCGTACTCCGGATCACGTGATCCGCGATCGTCAGATCCACGAGCTTGCCCTGACCGGTCACCATCGCCGACGCGATACCGTCAGCCGATCTCCCCGTATACCGGGCCTGCTCCAGCTCGACATCAAGCTCACCAGCCTGCTGCCGCAACTTGGCCACATTCAACGACACGCCGGCTCGCCCTCCCCGTCGCCCGACATTCCCCTACCAGCCGCCCCCACGGCCCGACCGCATCGCCCGCGATCAACTCACGAGCGTAATCGGTCGAGCGGTCAGCGTAGTCGAACTCGCAGACTTGTGTCTGATTGTTCCCATCACGCAGATGGACCACGCATCTCGGCAACCTCGTCCACCGGTTGAACCCTCTCCGCCGGGCCAGCGGCTTTGCCCGCTTGCGGGTTGAACATGCCAGACCGTCCGACGTGACCTCTCCGGCCCATACGGCACCTTCACCCGGCCGGAATCGCCATCGAACGCGTCCGGCTGACGCGACCGTCAGCTACCGTGCGCTGGGCTGAACATCTGTTCGATGTGTGGCATGGTGTCACTGGGCCGGCGCGCTCCCTCCCCCTCTGCGCGCCGGACCCGCCATCTGAGCTGGCGTGCCCTGGCATCGCAACGGTCAACTCACGCTCGCTACGTGCAAGCGCATAGCTGCCCGACACAGTCACGTCGGTACCCCAAGTGCGGGCTACGGGAACCCGGGCCCTCATCGTGCGCGTAGTGCCGGTACGGCAGCTCGTCATAGTGATCGCCATCGGCGAGGCGCCAGGCGCGATGCAGTCACTTCCTCACTACGCCTCGGGAACTGCGTGCCCACGCCCACGGCTGGGTGGAGCAGGGTTACCAGTTGTCCTTGAGGATGGTGCCTGCTGTGGTGCGCGCCGCACGCAGCCGAAGCCTTATCCCGCGGCGCTGGCCGATCTTCTTGATCAGCTTCTTGTAGATCCTCTCCACCTGCCAAGTCAGCTCGCCAGATAAACCGTTGCGGACCCTCAGATAGCCCAGGAGGTCGGCGGCCAGTAGGGCTGCCTGCTCCAGGTCTCCACTGCGGCGTTCCCACTCGATACGCGCCAGGCGAAGTTCAACGATCGGCTCGAGGTCGTAGTCGTTGACGAGGCCATCCGTCTCGGCTGTGACCAGGTCGACGTACTCGTTCGCCTTGGTGATGTCCCCGGACTCGCCGAGGACGTGGGCGTAGTCGATGACCACGGCCCGGGTCCACCGGTTGTCGAGATCCAGTTCGTCGTATCCGGACAGGACGTCTTCGCACACCTCGAGGCAGTCGTCTATCGCGCCGGCTCGCCTCAGCCACCCGGCCCGCTTGATTTTCAGCAGGACAACGTGGTGGTCGTTCTGGCCCACGAGCAGGGAAGCGTCGGCGATCAACTCCTCGAGGAGCTCCGACGCGCGTTCCGAACGGCCAGCACCACCCATCCCGTCCGCGGCATGTGCCTGTTCCACGATCGAGTCCAGCCGCCGGACCACGTCTCCCCCGGGATCAGGAACCCATGACAGCCGCCCTGTCCGCGCCGGCGGGGCGGCGGTGCTGTGCTCCACGTGGTCTTCGACGCTGGGCGCTGGTTCGTCCGGCACGAAGGTGCCGGCCGCGGAGTTCCGCCCGATCAGGACCGACCGGATGCTGCCAGTCGCCTTGCGGCAGGGCGCCGGCAGCCCGCGACGGGTGAGCCGGGTCTGCAGCTGGCTACAGACGTACTCCGCGTCGAGGAGGTCAGGGCCTCCGGGCGCGCCGTGACGTAACAGCTCGATCAGCTCGCCGGTGAAGGCGGTGTACCGGGCACCGACGGGCGCGTCGGCACGGGTGTGGGCTGGTGTCGCGGCGAGCACAAAGGTCCGTTCCGGTTCGGGCAGTTGCTGAATGAGGTCGTCATGAGGTTCCCCTCCGAGCGCCGCGCGGCCCGCGTAGCAGCAGTCCAGGATCAGGATCCGTTGCCGAGCGGGCGAAGCGTCGATCTCCGCGAGCAACGCCGCACACGGAATGGCCGTCCAGGCCAGGAGATCCGGTGACGTCCCAGGCAAGCTCAAGTACAGCTCGCCAGCATGATCGAGGTGGCCGTGGCCCGCGTAGTACACGACGAGGAGATCGGTCGCGGTGGCACATGCCTGCCGCACCGCGCCGCCGACCTCGGCCAATTCCTTGTCGATCACCGACGTGATCCTGCTCGAGGCCAGGAAACCGTGCCCTTCGAGCGAGAGCTCGAAGGCGAGGTCGTGGATGTTCGTACGGATCGAGGGCACGTTGAGCAGCTCGTGATCGGCGAAGCGGCTGCTCCCGACCAGCACAGCCGAAGACGCGCTGGAATGAGGGGCGCTCATGCCCTGTCTTCGGGGTGCACGATCTTCGACACCACGTCGGTGAGCTGATCTCCGGTCAGGTTCTCAGTTTCGACCTCGACAGTCCGGCCGTCGGGACCGGTGACCTTGATGCGCACCTTCGGACGACGGGCGACAAGCCAATCCGCCAAGAGCTTGACGAACAACGTGGCGGTTCCGCCCGCCCCGAAAACCACGACCAGCACATCGGAGACGCCACCGAGCTTTCCCGACTCCGGAGGCGGCGTCGGAGTGCGTACCGATCCACGGAAACCAGGAGCAGTCCGGAACCAGTCGCGAAGGAACCGCCGTTCGGCGTCGAGCTGAACGCCGTCGAGAAGCGTGATCTTCGCCGCCTGATCCATCGTTTTAAACTCCCGCCGCAGTGCGTCTCCAGTCAACTCCGGAGGGTAGCGCGTCACCGCCCGGGCAAGGCTGGAAGCGGATCCGACCGCACGACCATGTCGTAAGGCTCGCACCGTCGAGCTCGTCGGCGATGTCCGGGAAATTCGGGGCCGAACTCGCTCTACTCGGCCAGCTGAGGAGCTATATGAAGATCTCACCGCTTCGCCAGGAGCTCATTCCTCAGGTAATCGACCTGATGGAACTGGGCGAGCCGTACATTCGGCCACGCACCTACTCGGACTACTGGCTCTACGCCACCCTGTTCTCCTCGACCTGCCTCGTCGCCACCATCGACGACACGCTCGCCGGAGCCGTCATGGCATTCCGGAGCCAGGACACCCCGGGCGACGTTTACATCCAGGACGTCATGACTCATCCGTCTTACCGACAGCGGGGCGTGTCGAAGACCCTGATCGCGGCCGTCCGTGACCAAGCTGTCTCGTGGGACGCCAAGCGCCTCTACCTCACGTCCGAGCCAGACAACACCGCCGCACACGCCGCTTGGCCAGCCATGGGATTCGTCAACCAGCCCACCAGCGACTACAAGGTCAACGACATCTGGGTCACCTCCGATTTCAAAGGCCCTGGTAAGGACCGCGCGGTCTACGAGCAGCACTTAACGTAGCCGCACTACTGCGACATTGGCGCCGCCCAAGCGCCGATACAGGCCTACCTACCGACGAGCTCGACCCGCAGTCCGCTGTCAGCCGCGTTGTTCGGCGGCACCCGTCGAAAGCGTCGGGCTCGGATAACCGTCCGGTGCGCCGACGACCCGCTCGCTAAGGACGTGGACCTCGAAACGTCCCGGGTCATAGCCGCCAGCTTCCCATGCCATCTCACTTGTCTCGACGCGCCACTCACGCCCAGTAGCGCGCTCCCGCAGCAGCCAACTCAGCCCGCCCACCTCCTCAACCTCACGCCACGACCCGCCACGGAACCGACGAAGTAGAACATATGTTCGCACATGGCTCCGGTAAGGGTCACGCGCCAGAGGTTGTCGGCGGGTGAGAAAATGGTCGCGACTGGCCGACGATCTCGGCGGCAAGACCCATCACCCGCGGCGTAAATTCGCACGTCAAGAAGTGTTCTCCCCGCGCGAGCGGGGCTGGTCCGTTCACTGTCGAGGTGTGGGAAGGCGACTACACGTTCTCCCCGCGCGAGCGGGGCTGGTCCCATCGCCGACATCTACGCCCAGCAAGCCGGCGGGTTCTCCCCGCGCGAGCGGGGCTGGTCCGCCCCACCGGCAGTTCCCGCTTTCGCGGTAGGCGTTCTCCCCGCGCAAAGCGGGCTGGTCCCAAGAACACGATCAGCAAGGCCACCGCCTAGCTGTTCTCCCCGCCTGAGCGGGGCTGGTCCCGAGGGATTCGAGATCGAATCCGTTTACCTGATGTTCTCCCCGCGCAAGTGGGGATGGTCCACAGGTAGCGCGGCGCAGCCGCAGCTGCTCGCAGTTCTCCTCACGAGAGCGAGGCTGTCCAGCATCGAAACGGCCCTAGCGTCGCGTGATCCCGCTGCTTTGCGTCCGCTGTGGATCCACGTGGTTCCTGGCAAGGCGGAGGAAAGCCACCCGCACCGAGTTGCAATTGGGTTTTCTCCAACGCGGCCAGGGCCGCGTGGGCCGCAGCGGCGTAAGGGTAAGTGGAGTCACGCGACACTCGGTTCTGCCCATACGAGAGGAGCTAGTCTCATTCGTCGTCGTCTCGAGGTGCCAAGCGCCGGTGTTCTCCCCGCTTGTCCAACGCGTGCTACAT
Organism: Amycolatopsis sp. lyj-112; assembly: GCF_046549055.1. NCBI lineage: Bacteria > Bacillati > Actinomycetota > Actinomycetes > Pseudonocardiales > Pseudonocardiaceae > Amycolatopsis > Amycolatopsis sp. lyj-112. The sequence continues at coordinate 34,716 of NZ_JAJPWS010000002.1, forward strand.
GCTTTGTCGACAGTCTTCACCTCCGCCGGCCGTGGCTCCGACAGGTCCGGAACGCGTAGGCGCGCTACGACAGAAACGGCCATACGCGACAGGATGAAGTTAAGCCACCTCTAACTCTGGATTGGTCATACTTCCCGGGCGCTCCCGGACGAACCATAGCTACCAGAGCCCGCGACGTCCTCGCGCCGACCCCGAGTTGCTCCCGTGACAAAGCGAGCGACTGTCTGCGAGCTGGTGTTCATGACAAGTACCCCACCCGAACCCGCAAACCCGAAACTCGACTTGCCCGCCGTGCACCGAAGCCTCTGCAAAGGCCGCAGACCAACGTCGCACTACCCACCGACGGCACAACATAGCTTTCATCATCGAGCTCCAATACCCTTACGGTGACGCCGAGCGAACCTGACGGATCACGGCAAGCAGGACCTCGTAGCCGACGTTGGAAGTACCGATGCGACGACAGTCAGCTTAGAGCGTGTCTTACGTGGTGATTGATCGCTCTTGAGGGATGATCTTGGGTGTGGCTGATCGTCTGTCGTTGAGGTTGGTTCCGGATGAGCTGTGGGAGCTGGTGGAGCCGTTGATTCCTGCGTTCGAGTCGCGTCCGCAGGGCGGCGGCACTGCACCACTGGACGCTCGTGCGGTGTTCACGTCGATTGTGTATGTGCTGACCAGTGGGTGTGCGTGGCGGGATCTGCCGCCGTCGTTCGGGGTGCCGTTCCAGACCGCGCACCGTCGCTTCGGCCAGTGGACCAAAGCCGGGCTCTGGCGACTTTTGCACCACGCGATACTTGACGAACTCGACAGCCAGGGTCTGCTTGACTGGAGCCGCGCGATCGTGGACGGTGCCTGCGTACGGGCGAAAAAAGGGGGTCTCTGACCGGGCCCAGCCCGGTGGACCGAGGCAAGTCCGGCTCGAAGATCCATGCCCTGTCCGACCGTGCCGGACTGCCGCTCACAGTCGCCATCTCCGCGGCCAACACGAACGACTCCTACGCACTCAAACCGCTGGTGATGGCAATTCCTGCGATCAAGTCCCGCCGCGGCCCGCGCCGCCGGAAACCGGCCAAGCTGCACGCCGACAAGGCCTACGACCAGGTCGATCTGCGGCGCTGGGTTCGCGACCGGGGCATCAAGGTCCGCATCGCCCGCAAAGGCATCGAATCCAGCCAGAAACTCGGCAAGCACCGCTGGGTGATCGAACGAACCATGGCGTGGTTCACCGGATACCGACGCCTCACGTTGCGCTACGAACGCAAAGCCGAGCACTTCCTCGCCTTCCTTATCCTCGGAGCCAGCCTCACCTGCTACAAGAAACTCCGCAAACTCACCACATGAGACAAGCTCTTAGGCATTGTTCAGCCTTCTCCTCAGGAATATCTGCGACGCCCATTACTGTAGCGAAGTCGGGCGTTTGACCTTGTATCCTGCGAAGGCCAGGCACAATGCATCGAAGGCCGCAGTGGGCTTAGCCGGGCAATATGAACTACAGGTGAGAGCCAAACGGCCCAGAGCAGCAGCGCCCGACGATCGGACACTGGCGGGCGTCGTAGGGCTCGGCTAGACTGGCGAAGAACTGTTGCTCGCCCGCTCGGCCATCTTCACGTATCCACCGAGCTAGACAGAGAATCGTCACTGCGGCGGCTCCCGCGCGCTTCAAAGCCACCGAGGCTGATTGAGCAGATGCTCCAGTAACCCATGTGTCTTCGAGAAGGAGAACGTGGCGATCCTTGACTGAACTCGGGCTGCCAACCTTGAAGCGATCAGCACGCACCTCACGGTCGTCAAACAGCGAGTCGGCCAAACTCAACTCAACTCGTCCTATGGCCAAGCCGGCGTCGTGACCTCCAAGACCGGCGCCCTCCCCGACCCTAACAAGAGGGTGCGCCCCTACTCGCGTGTGCCTGCTGGAGGGGACAACCGACCAACACTGCCAAGGCAGCCCGGCGCGAGCCTCCGCGCAGGATCGGTGCCATTGCAGTGCGACTAGCAACATCGCTGTTAGATCAGTAACGCAGCCGGGCCCAGGCTGCAACTCCTTGTAGGACCACATGTGTTGCTCTGACTGGTGCCTACCTGCCTGTGCCCGGTGGACGTCTGAGCGCCTGTATGCGTATGCCAATGGCATGACCACATCCGCGAGCTGGGAGCCCCATGCCCTGTTCGCTTGATTGCAGCGGAAGCAGCGGTCGTATCCATCGACAAGCCCCGTGCAGACTGAGCAGGTTTGCCAGGGTCTATGGACGGCGTTACGAAAGAACCCGCCGACACGCTCACGAACAACAGCACGTGCCCGCTCGACAGAAGCAGGCGTCCATCGTGGATTGGATGAGGTTGTCAGCTTCGCACCACATCCAGCAATCGCCGCATCGCGGCGTCCGAGTCCTCCGCTTGCTCGAGGAAGCCGAGGACATCAGACAGCCCTCGCACCACGTGCACTCCGGGTTGTTCCTGCATTGCACGTGCCCACTGGTTGGCACGCACAACACCTTCGGTCAAAAGTACTGGGCGACCGTGTTCAACGGCGTTCCGTGCCTGTATCCGTGTGCCGCTCTTCTCACCAGCTTCGACAACGACTGTCGCGGTTACGTAGCCCGACATCACAGCGTTGCGCATCGGGAAGCTCTGCCGGGTGGGAGGACCGTCTGGCCAGAACTGGGAGAGCACCATGCCTGCGCGGGCGATGCGATCGTGTAACTCTCGGTTCTCTGCCGGGTAGTACTTGCGAACGCCAGTGCCTATAACAGCGACGGTGCGAGCTTTCGCTTCAAGGGCGGCAGTGTGAGCGGCAGCATCGATGCCAGCGGCACCGCCGCTGACGACAGTAAAGCCGCGCTCGCCAAGGCCAGTCGCCAACCTCGAAGCAATCAGCAAGCCATCGTCAGTAGCCTTCCGCGACCCCACTATGGCAACCGCACGAGTGTCAGACTCGACGTTTCCCCTGGTAAAAACCACCGGCGGCATGTGCAAGACGTCACGAAGCTGGCCAGGATAGGTCTCGTCGAGCATCGTGTGGACACCGATGCCATCAGACTCCCAAGCGGTGACCTCGCCCTCAGCCTGCTCGAAGCGTTCGGTCTGCTCGCCGGGATCACTGAACAGGTCATTCACAACGAGTCTTTGATAGACCTCGACTGCACTGCCGCAGTCACCAACGTCGTCGGTGATCTGGCGCCAGGTCGCTCCGCCTGGCCGATCCTGGAGCAGTGCGATCAGTGCACCACGCTCAGCTCGGCTAGTCATAACCCCAGAGTATCGGTTGCAACGACAACTTTCGCGAGATATGTCGAGCATAACGCCGGACCTTGTAACCGATTGGGTGCACAGCGCGACTACGGCTACCTAGCAAGGTTGCTTTGGACTGGCTGGCGGCGAGCACCTGGCGCCGACAGACTGGGGATCGGCACGGTCTCAGCACCCTGCCGACTGCTGGCATTATTGGCGACACCCCAGAGCCGTGGCGGCACATTCTTGCAGGTGGATCGCCTGCAACCACCTGAACGACCACAGTCGTTCTCACGATGCGGGATTCGCCAAGCTCGTTGGCTATCCCTCCAGTCAATACCAAGAAGCCTGCCGCATCGAGCCCCCGAACTTGCACGTCGCCCATGTCGCCGGCTAAGACCGTCAGCCGACCGCACACTTTCTAGACAGCCACCAGCGCAGACAACTGGACACGTGACTCACGGTCACATGGTCGCAGCGATCGCGCAACACTTTGACCGTGGGAACTTTGGCGAGCACGACCCGCTACTCATGCCAGGAATCGGCCTGACTAGCCAGTATTTAACCAAGCAACTCCTTTGAAAGTCAAAACCCAACGGCGAGCAACTGCTGCTGCGGACGGCTTCGACACGTGACATAACCGTTGCACTCAAGATCAAAATCAAACACGGTCTCCGGTGAAGCATGCACCTCCCGGCGATGCTCTAAGCAGTCGTACCCGCGCGGCGATATCCTCTCACGCAAGAGAGGGGTGACGATGAGCCTGAACTTGGTGATCTTCGACTACAAGACCCTGCTATCGCTACAGCCCGGCACCGATCGAGCTCGAGCAGCACGAGAGATGCTGAACTGGACGAAAGGGCAGGGGTTGCAATGGTGCCTCTTCTCCACTAATCCCCTGACAGGGCGTCAGCAATTGCATCTAGAGCAACTCGGATACCCTCCAGCAGATCTCTTGGTTAACCAAAATGACATCATAAGCGGAAAGAGGCGCGGCTCCCCAGACTGGATAACCGCAGTCACGACCGCAACTACGCTTGAATACCATAACCTACTATACGTAGGCAGCACAGCTATGGACTGGCGTACTGCAATAAACTCCGGCGTCATGTACCTTCACGCCGACTGGGTCGGCGCCGCCCCGAGTGGCACAACGTCACTTGTCGCAGAATCTCCCCAGTCAATCCCACACTTCATTAATACATTTCTGACTGGACCATCAATCTGGTCCCACCGCCTGGACAGCAATAGCTGGGCTTTGCGCTCACTACTGCCGGCCAGCGCCTCCCTGCCATGCTCAAGTGGAACTGGACGATTCTCCCTTCAAGACGTTTTCACTTACGACAAAGAAATCAAAATAGGTGAGGATGACGCGCGTGACGTTCTGATGCTTTTTGCCCTGACTAGCGCCTACCGAGAAGGCTTACTTCCCCCCAATCCATACATCTGCGTGTATCCAAGCAGCAAGAAAGGAAAGGTCAGCGCACAACTGAAGGACTACCTAGACAAGGCAGCCAAGCTCTTCCATGGCTACTACAGAGACGACCTACTTGTCCGAGCCGTTGAAGCACCCGACACTAGCCTGGAGCGATGGCGGGCGAAGAGTGAAGGCCGCCAAGCCAACGTATCCATTGCCACGCAGGCGCAAACAGTACATTTAGGCGCTAAGTATCACGAAAGGCTGACAGGTAGGACAGTCGTTGTCTTTGATGACTTTACTACCAACGGAATGTCCCTGGAATGGGCGCGCCTTCTTCTCGTCGCGGCTGGCGCTGGGCGAATCGTGATGGTAACTTTGGGAAAGTATGGAAATAACCATGCTCACTATGAAATTAAAGAAGGCACACCCCTGCAACCCTACTCCCTAAACACGCTTACCGCCGATTCCTTTGACGTTACTTATATCCAGCCAACCGTAACCTCGGACGCAGCAGCAAAACTCCACGCCCTTATGACGTCAAAAATTAACTCAGAGCAACCTTAGTCGCGCAACTTACCACCAAAGAAGAAGTTTCAAATCTTGCCTTCAACGTGCACTGCATAATCGCGCCACTCCAACTGCATTACTCCCAAGATCCCACCTTGCCGGGCCAGTCCCAATATTCTTCGCGGCAACTCCATAGAAATAGAGAATACGCGGCGGAATAACGTCAGTGCTCGATTCGGCGTCAGGCTAGGCGTCCTCAGGCCTCAACATGCCGCACCCGGAGCGCCGAGCCGGAGGGCCCCTCTGCCGCGTCACGAGCCCGCCCCACCTAACGCATTGCTCGCCTTAGCGCATACTTCACCGTCCACAATAGCCTACCAGGTGCGCCATAATCATTGTCGTAGAAACGATTCTGGCGTAGCCGTGAGGCCGCGGGCCGCCAAGTCGCTTTCAGGTCCTGACGGTCGCGAGACTGAGCAGTCCGCATCCGTAGGCCTTGGCCCGGCCAATCCCGGTCACGAAGGCGTCGCTGAAGGCGGCCGGGTCAATGATGACAAGGTGTCCGTCGAAGCGGACCGGCTCGATAGTTATCTTCCCTGACTTCGTCTTCTGTCCGGTGATAGTGGCGGTCGGTGTTGCTGCGAGGTCGGGGTGGCCGTCGCTGGCGGCGGGGATGACGAAGCCATGTGGTTCGCCTTTCCTGATGAGCCAGTTCAGTTGGTCGACTGGTTGGCGCAGTGGGATTCGTTTGCGGGTTTTGCCGTCGCATTTGGTGGGGTTGGCAACGAGACGAAACACGAGTTTGCGGCCCGGGGTGATGGCGTCGAGTACCGGCCGGAGAGGTCGTACTTCAGGTGGGGCGGCAAGGTGTCCGGCGGGGAGTTTGGTCCAGTCGGGTTCGGCGTGGCTTTGGACGTATTGGGTGAAGCCGCCGTGGTTGCTGTCGAGTCGCCATAGGACGCCGTGTGCTTGTCGTTTGTCGGTGGTGGACGGTACTTCGGGGTAGACGGACATGAGGGTGCGGTGCATGTCGTGGACGTTGGCGTAGTCGCGGCGGAAGGAGCGCGAGCGGATGTCGATGGTCAGTTTGCTCAGGAACACGAGGGCACTCCTGTGGTGATCATGTCGGGGGTGAGTGGTGTGTCGCCGGTGAGGACGGCGCGTGTGGCGAAGCGTCGGTCGTCGTGGGCGAAGGAGAGCGGGACGTCGTGCCGGAGCTCGGCACCGGCGGCGTTCACTGGGCCGTCGAGCATGGTCCGCAGACCCACTTCGAAGGCCGGCTCGTGGACGCGCTCGGGATGCTCGAGCCAGGGGTGATCCTGGATAACGTGGTCGAGGGGTTCGTTGCGAAGGCAGCAGACGAGCGGTCGAGCGGGCACGAATGCACGTCGGCCGAAACACAACGGCCACCGCGGCGCGTTGATGGCGTCCCTCAATTGCGCGAGCCGGGTCTCAGGGCCTTCGAGGAGTACGAGGAAGAGTGCGTCGGCGAGGTAGTAGCGCTCGCTGACGACGGTGCGGTGTCCGGATCCGAGGGTGGTGGGGACGTTCTGCGCGGTCTGGTAGTCCCGTTCGAGGAGTCCTTCGCGGTCGACGCGGACACCGAGGCGTAGGCCGGCCAGTTGAGCGATGTTGTCCTCGTCGTCGCGTTCCACTCCCATGGCTGCGGCCAGGAGCCCGACGACGCCGGATTTCGTGGGTTCGCGGGCGGTGTCGCGCAGGATGCCGCGGGAGCGGGTGCCCCAGGACTGCATGGGGGCGTCGAAGCACAACGCCAGGGTGGCGGTCATGCGGTCGCCGCACCGGCCGCGGTCAGGACACCGGTGGTGAACTCGTCGATGCTGGCAGCGGTGTCCGTGCTGTCGGTTTGGGGGATGTCGCCGGTCACGGAGGCGGCGATGGCGGCGCGGATGCCGCTGTCGCCGTAGAAGCCGCGCAGCTGTTGGAAGTGTGTGGTGAGCCGGATGGTGGACCCGGCCATGAGGTCGGTGTCGGTGACGGGCTTGAGGAAGGCGTTGGCGAGGTTCCAGGCACCGGTGTCCCGGACGACGCCGAGGAGGGTGCTGGGCATGGTGCGTGCGGCCATCGAGTTCTGTTTGCCGCTGGGGACGGCGTGGATGAACGCGCCCAGCCACGCGGCCGCGGCCCGGTTGGCCAGCTGGTCGTCGCCGTCGAGGTTGGAGCGGAGCCGGTCGAGGTCGAGGTTGGCGTAGCGGTAGTAGCAGGCGGAGTTGAAGTCGACGGTGCCGATCATGTCGGCACCGGATTCCGCTTCCGGCTTGAGGTCGTCGACGGCGGTGTAGAAGTCGAATTCCGTGGCCACCGAGTGGGTGGACAGGGCGTGCGCGACCTGGGACGCGGCGTCGACGTTGAAGTCCTTATTGTCGGCGATCATCCGCCCGAACAACGCCACATCAGCGACCCGGGTGGCGTCGAGGATGCGTTTGGCCTCGGCCGCGGCGTCCTTGCCGGGTTTGGCCTTAGCCGGCTTCTTCCCGTTCTTCCCCGCGGACGCGGCCAGGAGCGTGTCCCAGTTCGCGTCGCAGTAGTCGGCGAGGTGGGTGATCGCGGTCCGGCCGACGAACAACAGGTACTCGGTCAGTCCTTTGGCCTGGTCCACGCCGAAGCCGAGTTGTTCGAGCCCTGCGGTGACGACACCGGGCGCGGTCTCCGCGTCCCGGCCGCGTTTGACGAGGAGTTCGGCGGCGTCGTTGCGGAGGCGTTTGGTGCGGACACCGGTCTCCGCTTCGTCGAGACCGTGCTGGGTGAACAGCTGACGCGCGGACCGTTTCAGGCACTGGCTGGAAATGCGGCCGCGGGTGCTTCCGCCGAAGGTCGCGGTCTTGGGCTGGCCGACGTCGTCGCGGTTGAGGTTGCTCACCGGGAAGGACTGCAGCAGGTGAAGCTCGATGATCACGAAGGTCTCCGAAAGGTCAGGCCGGTGTGGGCGAAGAGGTTGTTGTGTCGTCGGTCGAAGCTGTAGTGCCGGAGGCAGTGGCTGTGTAGTCGGGGCTGTGGAAGTCGCGGGCCCAGCGCAGCCGGATCCGGTGGGCCGGGTTGTCGCGGTAGCCGTCGCCCATCAGGACGACGAGATCGTCGAGGAGCGAGGAGTAGTTGACGGGGATGTCGTCGCTGGCCAGCAGCCGGACGATCTGGCGCAGATGATGCGGCAGGACATCGCGTTCCCGGCCGAGTAGCTGCTCGAAACGGCGGGCGGCGGCGTCACCGCGTTTCTCCCGCAGTGCCCGCATCGAGGCGCCCAGTGAGCGGTGCCCGCGTCTCGCAGGCTGGGGATGGGTAGCGAACAGGCCCGCTACCAGGAGCCAGACTTCCTGCTCGGACTCCGGTGGATCGTGCCGGAACACGATCTCGTAGGCCGCGGTCTGCTGCCGCGGGCCGGTCAGGCTGCGGCGCAGCCGGGCGAGCGCCTGCCGGCACTCGGACTGCCGCTTCGGGATGCCAGAGCCGGCTCCGGCCTGCAGGGCATGGAGGGCTTTGACGAAGGTGTCTCGTCGTTCAGCGACGGAGGTGGTCACTCGGTCTCATCTTTCGTGAGGTACTTGGCGGCCCGGGCGTCGAAGACACGGGCGATCTTGGACAGCCGGTTCCGGAACACCGCGTGCTGCTTGCCGAGCATGCTGAGATTGCGATCAGACGCCGCGACACCCGCTGCCCACGTCTCCGCGGCATCCTCGGCGACCCGCAGGACCGCCCGCCTCCAGGCCGTGACGGCATTCCGCTCCGACGTGGCCTGCAACCGGGCGGTGCTGACCGCACGCAGGAACACCTCGAACGGCCGCGACAGCGCCGGCCAGTAGGCGAGGTCCAGCGTGACGTCCGGCCGGGCACGCATGTCTTTGTGGTACTCACGTTGCATCCCTCGCAGAGCGGCACCGGCTTCGTCGGCGAGTTCGATTGCGGTACCGATCAACCCGGCCAGTGCATCGTCGGTCGCCCGGATCAAGGCGACCGGCGCCGGAACCTCCTCCTCGAGATACACCTCCACAACGGACGCGTTTTTATCGAGCTTCTGTCCGAACACACGCAAGGTGTAGACGGTGTCGTCTGGGATGTGTCCGGCTTCGGTCAACGAGGCGATCTGTTTCAGGGCACGGGGACGCTGCCGTGTCCGCTCTTCCTCCCACGGGTCGTGCAACAGCAGTTCGACGCTGTGCCGCCAGACCCCGCGAACGGGATATAGCCGGATCGGCAGCATCTTGGTACCGGGTTTTATCTTGCCGTTCGCAGCACGGGGTGTACGGAACGCTGTCATGATCTCCTGGTCGAGCGGGTTGCCCTCAAGACGCACACCGGGAGTCATGACCGCGTGGGCGACGACCTGCTCTCCACTGACCGACTCAGGAAGCAGCCTGACACGCCGAGACGGCCATGTCAGCAGGTCGGTCCACCCGAGGAAAGGACGACTTCCCGGAGCGGGGATAGGCGCTTCTTGTTCCCAGGCCGGAGCGTCCTCCGGGGTGGTGTTCGGTGGCTTCTCGGCCTCGAGATCGTAGGAGACCGCGTTCAACAGGAGGGTTTCCTTCAGCGTCTGTCCCTCGACGAGCACGACCCCCAGGCTGCTGCACGGTGCACGTTTCGAAGACTTGACCTTCTCGTACGGGGTTTTCATACCGCCCGGGTCGAAAGCCTGAGCGGTCACCAGCCACCGCGCGGCCGCGGCCGGCGACAACTCCACACGATCCGACACGACGGTGTGATCGAACAACGTCGCGTTGTTTCCCACGGACTTGTGCGGGATCAGCTTCGCGACGGTACCTGCCTTTTCCTCCGGGAGTGCCGCGCATTGCAGGAACGGCACCTCAGGATGGAACAGATCGAACTCGTGCCCGTGCGCTTCGAGATAGCGAACCAGCGGGGCATCGTCGAACGCCTTGGTCGACCACAGGTCGCGCCAGTCGTCGCGGCGAGCCGGCCCGCAAACCCTGTGCAGCAGCGCCAAGACCAGCCTGTACAGCGCGGCGGTCATCGGCGGGGTCTCTCCCACGATCCTGCGGATCTCGTGTGCCTGCAGCAGCACGTCGCGCAAGCTCACGTCGCCTCGCGTGCCGTCGAGGCGAACCACCGCGATCCAGGGTTCGGTGCTCAGGTCGAAAGGGGTCGTCATGTCTCCTCGATCGCGTAGACACCGAACTGGTCGTGGTAGGCCAGCGTGTACCCGCCGACCTCGCACCTGTTGTCGTCGAAGACCAGCGCCCGGTGCTCGTTGAGCCACGGATCCGCTGCGAACTCGGACGGCACCTCGCACTCCAGCACGGCGTGCACCACCTGTCTGGGAACGTTTTCTGGAGCGACCAGGACAGTGGCCGAATCCAACAGCTCATCTGATCCGTCACTCCACATCGGACGTATGGTGCCCACGGAGTCGCGGCGATACAGCACCACGCGGACCGACCGCTCGACATGGAGCTCGTCGTCCGTCATCGGCGCCTCCCCTGCTGCTTTCGTGTCTGCCGTGTACTTTTCGGCCGCTCGGTGAGCTCGGCAAGATCCTCGACCGCGTACGGCATGGGGAGATACAGGGTTCCGGCAGCCGCTTTGTCTCGGGCGTGCAGGGCGCGAAGATGCTCCACTTCCTTCCGCCACGCAATGACCCAGCCCCGCGGACACTCGATATCACCTCCGTAGACGTGATCGACGAGGTGCGGCACCTCAGAGGGTGAGTCGATCTGCTCCCGGTCACGAAGCAGAGCCCACGTGCGCATCAACACGGCCGGCGCGTACACGTTCCGCAGATAGGGCGGGAACCGCGGCCCCTCCGGCATGTCAGTGACCCCGGTGATGACCAGACGCAGTTCTCCGCGCGACTGGTCGCGCCGATGCCGCTGGATCCGGCCGGCCCGCTGGATCAGCGCATCCATCGGAGCAAGATCCGTGAGCATGATGTCGAAGTCGAGATCCAGACTCTGCTCCAGAACCTGCGTACCAACCACGATCGCCCGACGCGGCCGGGCACCGTCCACGCCGAAACACTGCCGTAGCTGCTTCTCGACCTCACGGCGCTGTCCTGTGGGGAGCGTGCCGTTGATCGCGATGAGCAGCGGCCGCTCGGCTTCAGGAAGTTCCCGGATCAGGTCCTTCAAGGCGTCGTAGGTTTTCGTCGCCCGCCGCACGAGATTGTGAATCACCGCAACACAACGATCCCGGCTCGCCTGCTCAAGAAGCCACTCAACGATCTCATCGTCATCGACACGGCTCAGGTGAATCCGGCGGTCCTTGTTCAGGTCAGAGACCTTCGCAGGGTGCTCGGTGACACCGGTTCCCGTGGCGACCGCGACGCGCGGGTAAGACACCGTCGAGGACACCTCGGGAATCCGGTGCGGAGAGCACCCACGGCGACCGGCCTGCCAAGCCGCGATCAGCGCGTGCCGGCGCCCAGCCGGGAGCGTCGCCGACAGCAGGATAACGGGGGCGCCGAGCGCACCCAGCCACATCAGCAACCGCTCCAGCAACGTCGACATATAGACGTCATACGCGTGGACCTCGTCGAACACGACCACCTTGTTCGACAACGCGGCAAGACGAACGAACACGTGCCCCGAACGGATAGCACCCTTCAACGCCTGATCGATCGTCCCGCACCCAAGCGGCGCCAGCAGGCTCTTCTTCCGCGTAAACCAGGCCTGGGCGGCTACATCGTCGCCGCCCTCGCCCCGCGCCACCCCGGTCGGCCTCAGCGTCGTCTCGGCGAGGAAGTCCCTCGCACCGGCATGCACCAGATTCACCGCGGTCGCGTCGCCCAGACCATCCAGCATGGACTGGATCTCCACCAGCATCTGATTGCCGGTCGCCTGAGTCGGCATCGCGACATAGAAACCCGCCACCCCCAGCTGACGCACCATGGACGTCGCAGCCTGCAGCGCCGCCTTCGACTTCCCCTCCCCCGTCGGCGCCTCCACCACCAACAGAACCGGCTCCGTCAACTCCGAGGCCACACGCTCGACAACCTCTTGCACAGGACGCGGTTCGTGCGGAAACAGCGTCCCGAAGGTTGTCCGCTCAGGCGGCGACCACGGCGACATCCCCAACCGTGCGACCGCCGCGTCAGCGCTCACCTCACAAGCCGTCGCATACGCATCCAGATCAACGCCCGGCTCCAGAAAGGGAAAGTTGCGGACATCCGAAGCCACCCAGTCGCTCACGGTCGTCAACGCCGCCAACCCGATCGCCGCGGGCAACGACAGCACCAAATCCTGCCACCCAGCAAAGCTCGGATCCGGCACACCTCGAAGCCTGACCAGATCAAGAACCAGCGCCGTACGCCACGCCGCCCACACCTCACCACCGTGAGCGTTGCGCTCCTTCCGCACCTGAACAACCGCCTCGCCGGCCGGGAAATAGCCGTGATGCCCGCCCAGCACCTGCGAAACACCCAACGCCGGCCCCTTGGCAACGCCCCACAACTCCAGCATGCCCCTCACGTGCAGAGCAGTCAGGATCCCGTGCGGCGCATCCACCCGTCGCCCCATCCCAGCAGGCTTACGCACCGCTTCGAGATCCTCGAACACCCACTCACCGAAACGCCGTACCGCAAGCTCGAAATCCAACACCTGAAAATCAGGCGAATACTTACCGATGTCATGCACCCCGCACAACACCGGCAACCAAGACCGCGACAAAGCAGGATCAGGAAAAAGCCTGGCCAAATGCTGTCGCAAAGTCACGCCCAGAACGACGTCAACCAACCGTTGGACAACCGCGGCAGTATCCAACGAGTGACATATCAGCGGATGGCAGCCACCATGCGCCTCAGACTTCCCCCACGGCACCACTGACACGGGAAAGACAGAACCCAACGCCCAGCCCTTCTCTCCGACCACACCTAGCCGCCCCCAACAAGATTCGCTACTCTAGCCACCCCCGAACTCCTCACGAACACCCCCTCCTTTGAGACAGAAATCCGCTTAATACATCCACAAGATCCACGTTTTCAACAACCCCAGACTGCCGCCCCGACGGATCGATAAGAACCTGACGAATATGTACACGCCCGACACGATCTCAAGGCACGGCGCCCGCGATTAACCAACCCAATACTCGCAGCCATAGACCCGGGAGTAACTCGTACGCCAGCATCACCGGCCTTCACGCAAGGCTCGTCCCGAACATTTCATCCTCGTCGGCCGCGGCGTCCGGCGCACATGTGCACCGGACTGGCCCCACCACGCGCTTAGCAGCGACGTCGCGTACCCGATGCCAACCCTTCCTTTACCGCGGTCGGCAGGGAATCGCAACGACGTCCGCGAGCATACGGTGCTGGCCCCAGGCCGACGTGAAACGGTGATTGCTCACCGGGTTCTCCCCGCGCGAGCGGGGTTGGTCCGTAGCCGACGACGTCGTGACTGAACCCGACCAGCGGGGCCAGGTTCCCTCACCCGAGCGGAGTTGATCCCTCGGCGGAGGCCTTCTTGGTGTCGAGCTCGACGTTCTCCCCGCGAGCGGGGTTGGTCCGCCCCGACCAGCAGCTATTGTTCGTCGTTGTGAGCTCTCCCCGCGCGAGCGGGTTGGTCCGTCGTGGCGATTCAGCCCGGCTGCCACCGACAAAGTTCTCCCCGCGCGAGCAGGGGCTGGTCCCGGCTGAGTGTTGTTGTCCTGCCAGAAGTTCACGGTCGTCCCCGCGCGAGCGGGGCTGGTCCCCACTCGGAGCCGTCGGCAGCGGACCGGCCGAAGTTCTCCCCGCGCGAGCGGGGCTGGTCCGGTCTGCGGCGCGTAGCCCGCCCTGCTGACGATGTTCTCCCCACGCGGGCGGGGCTGGTCCCTCTGGACGCGGTCTGGCGAAGGCCTCGTGCAGGTTCTCCCCGCGCGAGCGGGGCTGATCCCTCCAGACCGCGCGCATCCCGTTGGACAACTCAGTTCTCCCCGCGCGAGCCGGGCTGGTCCCTGTCTACCCACGAAAGGGTTCCTTCCCAAAAGGTTCTCCCCGCGCGAGCGGGGCTGGTCCCAAGGTCGTGCCCGCGGGCAGCGACCCCCATGGCGTTCTCCCCGCGCGAGCGGGGCTGGCCCCGGGACCGGTCTCGGGGAGATCAGCGCCGCAGTGTTCTCCCCGCGCGAGCGGGGCTGGTCCGGCCATCGCCGCAGGCCTCGCCGAACGCCAGGTGTCGTCTCCCGCGCGAGCGGGGCTGGTCCGTCTGGAGGTTCGAATCCTCCGCCGCGCGCGTCGTCGCCCCCGCGCGAGCGGGGCTGGTCCGTCCGCCAGGTCGTTCAGGGTCGGGTTGCGCGGGGTTCTCCCCGCGCGAGCGGGGCTGGTCCGTTGTAGATGTGGGTGGCCGTGCCGCCCGGCACGGTTCTCCCCGCGCGAGCGGGGCTGGTCCGTACTGGCCGTCAGCCGTCTTGCCCTGGCGCTTGTTCTCCCCGCGCGAGCGGGGCTGGTCCGTCGCCGTCCTGGCATTCCGTGCAGTGGCGGTGGTTCTCCCCGCGCGAGCGGGGCTGGTCCGCGTTCGCGGTAGGCGGCGACGTGGCCGGCGCGGTTCTCCCCGCGCGAGCGGGGCTGGTCCGTTCCTCAGGTTCCGCAGGATCGCCATGTAGCCTTTCTCCCCGCGCGAGCGGGCTGGTCCGGCCTGGCAGTAGCCCTGGATCAGGCCGGTCCGTGTTCTCCCCGCGCGAGCGGGGCTGGTCCGGCTGAGCGCAAGCTGGCCGGTTGGGGTGAATGGTTCTCCCCGCGCGAGCGGGGCTGGTCCCGTGGCGTGAAGGCCGTCCGGAGACAGGTCAAAGTTCTCCCCGCGCGAGCGGGGCTCGTCCCGCGCCGGTCGAGAACTCCTACGCGTCACTGAAGTTCTCCCCGCGCGAGCGGGGCTGGTCCCACGGGCTATCGCACTGCCGAGCAGCGCACCAAGTTCTCCCCGCGCGAGCGGGGCTGGTCCGCAGTCGGGTGACCGATGGTGACCGGTTTTCGGGTCTCCCCGCGCGAGCGGGGCTGGTCCCTCGACGGCCGCCAGATCGGCCGAAGTCGGCTCGTTCTCCCCGCGCGAGCGGGGCTGGTCCCCGGCCGATCAGCTCGGCGAACTGCTTCAGCTTGTTCTCCCCGCGCGAGCAGGGCTGGTCCCGACGTCATCCCTGCGACTGGGCACACCCCGGGGTTCTCCCCGCGCGAGCGGGGCCGGTCCCCTCAAGCCCATACACCAAGACACACCCCCCTAGTTCTCCCCGCGCAAGCGGGGCTGGTCCGCACGGATGTTTCGATAATAGGCATTATCAGAACGTTCTCCCCGCGCGAGCGGGGCTGGTCCGTCGTGCCCGCCGACGACATCGATCACCGTGTCGTTTTCCCCGCGCGAGCGGGGCTGGCCCGGGCAGCAGAACCACCCAGGACGGTCAAGGCCGGTTCTCCCCGCGCGAGCGGGGCTGGCCCCGGGTCCGCGTACCAGTAGGCGGCCAGGTCGCCGTTCTCCCCGCGCGAGCGGGGCTGGCCCCCTGTCGACGCGGCGTTCGGGCTTGAGCGCGACGTTCTCCCCGCGCGAGCGGGCTGGTCCGCCGTTGGCGTTCTGCTCGTCGACCGCCTCGCGGTTCTCCCCGCGCGAGCGGGGCTGGTCCCTCGACGGTGACGCCCGCTTCGTGGATCTCCTTGTTCTCCCCGCGCGAGCGGGGCTGGTCCCGTCACCGACGCGACCGGCGCACACGGGCACCTGTTCTCCCCGCGCGAGCGGGGCTGGTCCGTAGCACGACTTCCCCGTCCGGTTTCTCGTCCGGTTCTCCCCGCGCGAGCGGGGCTGGTCCCGCGGCCATCCGGTCGGCGGCTCGCTTCCGCCGGTTCTCCCCGCGCGAGCGGGGCTGGTCCGGTGGCGTCGCCGAAGACCTCGAAGTGGTCGGTGTTCTCCCTGCGCGAGCGGGGCTGGTCCGCAGGACACGGTGATCGGCGAGTACTGGCGGCGGTTCTCCCCGCGCGAGCGGGGCTGGTCCGGTCGAGCGATCGGGCCGGTTCGGGCTGACCAGGTTCTCCCCGCGCGAGCGGGGTTGGTCCCTGGTGCGGCAACCCGTCCTGCGAGGCCGGCCGGTTCTCCCCGCGCGAGCGGGGCTGGTCCCGACTCCAGCCCGCCGAAGTTAGGCGCCGCCTGGTTCTCCCCGCGCGAGCGGGGCCGGTCCGTAGCAGAGCTACCGTGCCGCACCTCGTAGTTTGTTCTCCCCCGCGCGAGCAGGGCTGCTCCCGCCAAGGTCGGCCAGATCCACGACTACCTCAAGTTCTCCCCGCCCGAGTGGGGCTGGTCCGTCGCCGCTCGCCGCCGCCGTTGCCGGAAGGCGAAGTGCTGGAAACACTGATCATTGACGAGGAAGCCGGCGTCATGCGAATGCGTGGCAATCCGCATTTTCTGCTCGTGAACCAAGGCGCGGGGATACAATGTCGACTATGGCGGCGGCCTGAGCAGTTCTCCCAGATTATCGAAAATTGTAGTCTCGGACGGTTGCGACTTTACACCGGACACAAGCAACGTGACTGCCGACAGTTATCTGGCGCCTGGGTGTCGACCCCTGAGACCGCACTTACGCAGAAATTACCTTGTCACAGCTGCAAACACTACGCGAAACAGGCCCCACGCCAGCCTGAATCCGGTCACGACGACGCCCATCGCCATGTCATCACCGGGCCGGTTGCGATCCGGCCCCTTCTCACTTTGTCAGTGCTCACAGCTACTCGGCCCGACGAACAGGCCGCGACTCGGCACCGGCCCTGAACCGGCGACATGCACCGTGCGCCATGTCGCCGGACCAGAGCAGCCGGCGGGCTGCTAGCTCTCAGCCTTCTTCTTCCGCGGTGCTCGCTTGCGTGCCGGCTTCACCGGAGCTTCCTCCACCGGATCCGGCTCAACGTCCTCGACCGGCGCGGCATTGCCGAACGCTTCGTAGATCTCGTTCGGGATGCGCCCGCGTTCGGCGATCGCGTACCCGTTCTCTGACGCCCAGGCACGGACCTGCTGGTTACGGTCACGATCAGCAGACGTCGTGGCGCCGCCGCTTCCATTCGCCGTGGACTGGCCGGCCGCGACCCGGAGCTTGCGCCCGCCGGTACGGGTACCTGCCTCGACGTAGCGTTCCAGCTCATCGCGCAGAGCCTGCGCGTTCTCATCGGAGAGATCGATCTCGTACTGCACACCGTCGAGCCCGAACGGCACCGTCTGCGTCGCTTCACCACCGTCGAGATCATCGATAATCTCGACACTAACCTTCTGAGCCATCCGTACAGCCTTTCACCAAGTCGACCAGCGCCCCTACGCGCCAACGAACTTCGGAGCCTAGCTGCAGTTCACCAGCGTTGCGGCAGGACACACATCGGACGACGTGATTCCGAAATTCCGCCCGCCCAAGTTCTACGAGACCCACGCCGCGGCTGTCCTGAACCGAGACCTGCAAAAGAACAAGGAAACGTCGGTCCTGGTCTACGACTCGTTTGCCGCGTTGACCGTCATCAGCTGCATGAGCGAACTGGCCGTCGAGGACGGCCTTCACACCAACCCAGGCAATGGGGACTCGGCGGACTACCGCTTCACAGCGCCCTGATCGCCTGGTGCGCAAGGAAAAGATCGCCGGGACCACAGTTGGGTGGACAGGGTGCTGGACACGGTGGCCTCGTTGTCGACGAAGCCACCGGCGTCGCGCCCACCTGATCTGCGGCTTGGTTGCAGCGGACGGTCACGCTCAATCCTCGAAGACAACAGCTTTCGCGGCGTGGGCAAGGAGGCTCTGCGCGTTGTAGGGCAAGCCCATTCGGTTCCAATGGAAGATCACGTGATGGGCGAGAACGGCCCGCAGGCCGCGACGAAGGGTTCCTGCTCGGGCGAGCTTGCCGAGCTCGATCCCGGCGGCATGGAAGGAAACCGACCACGAAGCAAGATCGGCGAGTTGGCCAGCCGGTCTGATCAACGGGCTGGTGGGGCCAGCGTCGACGGTCATCAGCCGTCGAACCCCGGCCTGGATACCCGAGCCCCAAGCAGCTTAGCAAGTTCCGCAGGACACCCAGTTACCGTAAGCTGGATTACTTGACGTCCCAGTGCGCCAGCGCCGGGTGTTTCCCGGACGCCGCCCGCCGCAGGGCCTCGACCTCGGGCGGAATCTCGGTCAGGCCGTTCATCGTGTTCAAGGAGATCACCTCCAGCATCGGGCAACCGGCGAACGAGGGCAGCCTGGTGACCTGCCTGAGCTCGAACAACGACAGATACCGCAGCGTAGCGATCCGTCCGACAGCCGACACGTCACTCAAACCGCGAATCTGCCACAACCCCAGGGCCTCCAGCGAACCGAGCTGCGGCAGGGCGTCGAGATCCTTGGTGCCGCCTCCGATTAGGTTGAACGCGGCCAACTGCTGCAGCGGTCTTAGCACAGCAAGGCTGGACAGCGTGATCGACCGGAATTGCAGGGCCCGCAACTCGGTCATCGTCTCGACGACCTCGATGTCCTTGGTAAACCCGGTCAGGTCCAGCAGTTGCAGGTTCGTGAGGTGCTCGATCGCCCGCAGGCTGAACCGCTTCTTGGTCTTCCCCAGCTCCAGCGACACCAGATCATCCGGTAGGTGCCGCAACCCGTCGAGACTTTCCGCCAGGTAGTGTTGGCCCTCAAAATGCCGGATATGCGGGAAGTACCGCAGATACTCGAAGTCAGTGAAGCTGCCCTGGTAGTACGAGTACGCCCGCAGCGTCACCCGTGGATAGTCGATCAGAAAGTCGCTCAGCCGCTGGTATTCGTCCGTTGTCAGGGGCTGATTGAACTGCACGACCTCGCAGCGCTCGTCCATCGGCGCCAGCATCTCCGGGGTCAGAGGCGAGGCCACCTGCCGCCGGTCCGGTGACAGCTGCACCTCGTCCATCCAGCTCCCTCAGCTACGTAGGCCCGCACCCGACGCTTGCCGATTCATGTCGCCGATCTGCGACTGGTCAGCCTAGCTGGAGGTGTTGCCGACGTGCATGCCCACTGCCGCAGCAGCTTGACAAACCATAGGCCCCCGGCGACGCCCTGGACGCTGACTGAGCACGGTCGCCACCGACGCGATTCACCCACCGGTGATGCGCGCGGCCGCCGAGGAACCCGCCGTCAAGACTCACTGATCGACGGTCAGGTTCCCCAGCGTCGCCTCACTAGAGAATGAGGATGCTCCGCGGGACGGGTACCTCGGCGTTGTAGGCGAACGCGTCGTGCCATAGCGCGGCGGGTCCGAACTTCGCGCCGTCGGATGGGGCTACGAGGACGTCGACGGTGGGGCTGCGCTTGAAGAGTGCCGCGTCGGTCTTGCCGTCGCCGTTGAAGTCACCGACAGCGGGAATCTCCGAACCGATACCGAAGTTGTCATGCCAGAGAACGCCGACACCGAACCTCGCACCGTCGGATAGCGCCACGTACAGGTCACCGCCGGCACCTCGAACAGACGTCGAGATGTCGTCCCGGCCATCACCGTTGAAGTCACCCACAGCGGGGATCTCGTCGTTGTAGGCGAAGGACTCGTGGCCCCATGCCGGAGCACCGAACTTGGTTCCGTCGGAGAAGGTGACGAACACGTCACCGCTGCCTCCGCGAGCGAAGGCGACCACATCGTCCTTGCCGTCACCGTTGATATCACCGATCACGGGCATCTGATCGCCGGTCGCGAACAGGTCGTGCCAGATCACGCTCGGACCGAACTTCGTACCGTCGGACAACGAGACATACGCGTCGCCCGAGGTACCGCGCAGGAACGTCGCGATATCCGAGAGCCCGTCGCCGTTGAAGTCGCCGACCACTGGAATCTCGGCACCGGCGGAAAAGTACTCATGCCAGAGCACACTCGCACCGAACTTCGAACCGTCCGACAACGCGACGTACACGTCCCCGCGGGTCCCCCGGACGAACGTGATGGCGTCGGTCTTCCCGTCACCATTGAAGTCCCCGGCCAACGGAACCTCGGCGCCGACCGCGAAGTAGTCGTGCCACAGCTTCGCGTCGCCGACGAACTTGCCGCCGTCGGAACTGGCTACATAGACGTCACCGCCGGTGCCGCGGACGAAGGTGGCGATGTCGTCCTTGCCGTCACCCGTGAAGTCGGACACCGGCCGGGGCAGCGTCGTCGCTGAAACAGTGGCACTGGGCCGGGTCGTGTACCCATCCCCGGTGCTCGCCACCACCCGGTAGTGCCACTTCTGTTTCGCACGCAACGACTTGTGAACAAAGGTCGCCGTCCGAGTCGTGGTCAGCAGATGCGCCGCGTCGATCGGCACCTCCGGGGTGGTGGCGGCGTACAGCCGGTATCCCGCGTCGTCCTGCGGTGCCAGCGGACTCCAGCTCACCGTGATGGCGTGCGAGTTCGCCTTCGTTGCCAGCACGATGATCTGATCCCGGACCCAGTCGATGAGATCGTCGGTCCGGGTAGCGGTAGTGCCCTGCTGGGTCTCGGTCACGGTGAGACACCCGTGCTCCCAGGAAGCGCCCACCACACCGACCAGTTCGACCTTGCCCGCGACCTCACGGAACACCGGGCCGCCCGCGTCGCCCTTACACGCGTCGGCCCCGTTGTCACCAGTGAGAGGAACATCGCCGGCTGTCGGGGTGCCGACGGTGAACAACGCCGAATGCAGCTTGTCCGGTACCCACTCGGTGGCAGTACGACCATAGCCAGCCAACCGCACCTTCTCACCACCCACCGCGGCAGCGGCCCTCAGCGACACCGGCGCGATATCGGTGATCGTCGTATCAAGCCTCACCAGCATCACCCCGCGGCTGGCATGAGCCACAAGGTTCGTCACCTTGGCGACCTTGCCGGTGGTGCCAGCGAGATTGGTGCGGCCCACGGTGACGGTGGCCGCCTTGACGGGAAGACCACCTTGCGGATTGCCGGCGAAACAGGACGCCGACGTGATGACCCAGTCCGGCGCCACAAGAGCACCGCTACAGGCCGCACCCTCCATGTCGATCTTGGCAGTGAAACCGTAGTTCCCGTCGGTGACAGGTATCCCACCGGAGACGGCATGGGCGGGCACCGTGGAGGCCCCGCCCACCAACGCAGTGACGGTGAACAGGACAGCAAACCGCCGTCTTCGATACTTCATTTTATCCCCATCGCTTCAGCATGAATCGTCAGGCAGAACTACGCGAATTGCGATCGTCAAGCGACCGATCGCAATTCGACCAGGGCGGCTGGCCCTTCGTCCGGGTATACGGGTTCGCCGACAGGGGTCAGTTGCCCTGGCTTGATGCTGTAGTCGCGTTTGATGTCCTGGCCGTTGACTCGACCAGTCAGCGTGGCAGTGAGTTTATGGCTTCCGGCTTTCACGAAGTAGGTTGAGGGTATCTCCAAGGCCAGGTAGCCATCAATGCCGACGACCTTGAAGCACGCGACGTGACTCGGCGTGGTAATGCTGTCGCTTTCCACGGTGACCAGGTCTGCGCCTATCGCGCAGTCGACCCAGAATATCTTTCCGTTTCCATGTTTGAGCGTCAGGCCGATGGCGGCCGCACCCTCCTTGTTCGGATGCTGATAGTCCTCGACGAGTGAAACCTGGCCGACATCGGCCGAAACCGCCGGTTCGTCAGCGCCCCGGGCGTCGACCGCGGTTAACACAAAGCCGACGGCCACCAGGGCAAAGACGGCCGAAACGGCCCCCTTGACACGCATGAGCACAGTTCTCCCACTTTCCTGGAAAAGCACAACCAAGGAACAAGAGTCGCCGCACCAGAATTGTCGCGTCGGATGACGGACGCGCAGGACACCCACGACTTCTCAAGCCATGAGTCCCACCCCCTTGCCCGCCGAGATGCTACAAGCGGCGCTTCAGCAGGTCAAACGTCCCGTCCACTGAGGATTATCCAGCACCTTTCAAAGGTCGACACGTTGCTCTATTCGGCTCAAGTGAATGCTCCGATCGCCCCGACTAATACAAGGTTTGCCAACAACTCACTTATTGTGACTACACTCCACGGGAAGGCGTTCTCCGGATGTCGGACCTTCTGATTCTCTGGCTCCATGCATACTGTTGACAACGGGGGGAATTTGTGTGTGACGGTGTCCGCCTGAGATTTTCGCGGCCAAATCTACGGCACTTTGCGATAATCTTAGTCGTTTTAATGTTGCTCGGGGGAATCCTCGTGCAACCCGCTGGTGCCGAGACGCAGAACGTCGACGACCAGGTTCGCGGCGACCGCGCCATCGCGGTGGAGTTGTTGAAGACCGGCGGCCGGGCGACCAAGAACGCCGCCGAGGTGGCGCTGCTCGGCTCGGCTGAGCAACTGCGTGCCTTCGTCGCCAACGGCCAGCACCTGACGATCGCCCACGACAACCGCATCAAGGTCGGGCAGATCATGGCCATGTCCGGGCGGCGGGTCCGGGAAGCCGCGCAGGTGGCACTGGGCGGTAGCCCGGAGGACGTGCGCCGGTTCTTGGAGAGCGGCTGGCAGGAACCGCATCGCCTGGATCTTCGGGTGCAGGTCGGGCAGGTGATGGCGGCGAACGGCGCCGGCACCCGGGCCGCGGGACAGAAGGCACTGAACGGAACCGCCCAAGACGTCCTCAAGTTCCTCGCGGACGGGCAGTACACGCCTCAGATCTTCGACCGCCGCAAGCAGGTCGGGGCGATCATGGCCAATGGGGGGATGGAGGTCAACAAGGCCGCCCAACTGGCCCTCGAAGGCACCGACGATGACGTCAAGGAGTTCCTGGCCACCGGTCAGCACACCGCTCGGGCCAGGGACAACGAACAGGCGAGCATCACCGAACTGGTCAACCTCGCCAAGGCGGCCGGCACCGAAGCCGCCATCGAAACGGAAGCCGCGAAAGACGCCTCGGCGCGCGCCGTCGCAGCGGCGGAACTGGCCAAGCTGGCCGCGATCAAAGCTGCGGAAGAGACCGCGGCGGCCAAGGACGACGCGGCAGCCGCAGCAGCGGCTGCAGGGCGGGCCGCGGACTTCGCCAATCGCGCGGCTCAAGCGGCGCAGGAAGCGGTGACGGCGGCCAACGCCGCGAACAACGCCGCCCGTATCGCCTCACAAGCCGCGTCACGGGCGGCGTCGGCCGCGTCGGCCGCCGCCCAAGCGGCGTCCAACGCCCGCGGGGCAGCAGCGGCCGCCGCCGGCGACGCGAGCCAGGCCGCCAACGCTCGAGCCGCCGCGCAGCAGGCGAGGGATGTCGCGGCGGGCGCCCGACTTGCCGCGGACGCGTCGAAAGCAGCAGGCGAGGCGGCAAACCAAGCCGCGGGCGCCGCGCGCGGCGCCTCCAATGCCGGCGCCAACGCCGATCGAGCCGCCTACGCCGCGGAAGAGGCCGCGAGTCAGGCAGGAGTCTCCGAAGCGGAAGCCGCCCGCGCCCGTCGTGCGGCGGCCGATGCGCACCGCTTCGCCGCACAAGCCAACCGTGCGGCGACCAAGGCGGAGAACTTGGCCGCGCAGGCTGCCGCGGCCGCCGGAGACGCCTATAACGCCGCGATCGGCGCCGCCGTGCATGCCGAGAACGCAGCCCGTGCCGCGGACGAGGCAGCTGATCACGCCGGTGAAGCCGAAAACGCCGCCGCCGAAGCCGAAAAGCACGCTCAAGCGGCACTCCAGGCGGCCACGGCCGCCACCCAAGCCGCGGAACTGGCCGACCGGATCCAGAAGAACGCCCGCGAGTCGGACCAGGACCGGCTCGAACGGCTGGAGCAAGAAGGGATCGCGGCCGCCGAAAAGGTCAAGCAGGACCTGGAACAGAAAGCGGCTTGGGAGGCCGCCGAAGCGACCCGCGTCGACCAGGAGACCCAGCGCATGCTGGAGCTCGCTTCCGCCCTGGGCGCGGACACGGCCACGATGCTGAGCAACGGACGACAGGCCGCACTACGACTCCGGGTCAAGGGTGGCCCGTGGAGCCGGGACGCCGCGGAACGGGCGCTGGCGGGCGACGAACAGACGATGCTCGACTACCTGTTCACCGACCGTGAGGAAGCGGCGGAAGAAGACGACCGCGCGCGGGTCCGCTTCATCGCGGAGAACACGACGATCGACAAGCAGAGAACGGCCGCACAACAAGCCTTCCTCGGCGACGCCGATGAGCTTCGCGAGTTCCTTCGGACGAAACACTACGAGGGCAAGGAGCTCGACGACCGTAAACTGGTCGGGCAGATCATGGCCAAGGGCGGTGCCGCCACGCAGCGGGCGGCGCAAGCCGCGCTCGACGGCACCCCTGACGACGTGCGCCAGTTCATCGAGGTCGGCCAGTTCGAGTCGGCCAAACTGGACGATCGCATCACGATCGGGCAGATCATCAACACCGGCGGCCCCGAAGTCCAGGCCGCGGGCCGGATCGCGCTTGCCGGTCCTCCGACGTACGCCAGGGAATTCATCCAGACCGGCCGGTTCAAGGCCGCTCAACGGGACTCGCTGACCGCTTCGCACGTCTCGCTCGTCCAGCGGCTGGTTTCGGAGGCTTCGCGTATCGCGGCGACAGCCCGATCCAACGCGGCCGAGGCCGCCAGGGTCGCAGCCGTCGCCCGGAACGCGGCGAACGAAGCCGCGCATTGGGCTGCAGAGGCGAAGAAGTCGGCAGACGAAGCCGCGCAATGGGCGGCTCAGGCCAAACAATCGGCACGCGAGGCACAGGCGTCCGCCGACCGGGCCGCGGAGTCCGCCCGGACAGCCCGAGCGGCCGCCGCCGACGCGGAAAGGGCCGCCGCCGCGGCCACACTGTCGGCGACCCGGGCGGAGAGCTCGGCGGCGCAGGCACGGGCATCCGCCGCGGACGCTGCCAAGTCCGCCAAAGACGCGCGAGACTCCGAACTGGCCGCTGGCCGTGACGCCGCGCTCGCGCAGGAGGCAGCCGACGAGGCGTATCAGATCGCCGCGACCAAGCAGCAGGACGAACAACGGGCGATCGCGGGCGGACCGCTGACCGCTCAGGAACAGGCGGATCTGGCCGCGGTCTGCAAGGGCGACCAAGCCTGCATCGACAAGTACAACAAGGCCGTCGCCGACGCCAACATGTCCTTGCTCGACTTCCTGAAGCAGGAAGGCGCCGAAATCATCCTCGAGATGATCGGCTACAACGACGCCGTCAAATGCTTCACCCAAGGCGACGTCGAGGCCTGCATCTTGACCGTCCTCAACGCCCTCAGCTTCGCCAACCCGATAGGGCTGCTGACCAAGGGCGGCAAACTGATCGCCGCGATCGCCAAGATCGCTGGCAAGGTCGGCCAGTTCCTCAAGCGGTCCGCGGAGGCCAAAGACGAGGTCATGGCTGGCCGCAACGCCATCCACCAAGCGATGCGGCAATGCAAGCTCCCCGTGAGACCCAGCGGCGTCGCGGCCGCGACGCCGATCGTGATGGCCGACGACACCCGGAAGGCGACCAAGGACGTTGTCGCGGGCGACCGGGTCACCTCGGTCGATCCGGCGACCCGCCAGGCCACCACCCGTCCAGTCGCCACCGTGACCGGAGGCAAGGGCCTCACGCAGATGGTGACCTTGACCATCGACGCCAGCGGCAAGCGAGGCTCAGTCGACGCGAGCGCCGACCAGCCCTTCTGGGTGGCCGATCGCCACGCGGAAGCAGCGGCCGCGGACATCCAGAACGGTGAGCATCTGCTCACCCGGGACGGAAAGCCCGCGAAGGTCGTCGAAGTCCGCTCGTACACGCAGGTCACACAGGTCTACCACCTGTCACCCGCGGACAGCGACGGCTACTATGTGGCGGCAGGCGACACCGCCGTCCTCACCACCAACGCGGTCGAGATTTCTGCCGGCCGTCTCAAGCACCTCAGCAGGAAAGACTTCAAAAACTACTTTTTGAAGGACAAGAACGACAACATCTACTACTCAGGTATGTTCGGCGGGGAACAGACCGTCGCGAATGTGGAGTACCGGCACTCAAAGAACGGGAACCGGTTCAACAAGGAAAATGGCGACTACTTGGACCCCGTTCCGCAGAGCCGGACGTATGGGGAGGCCCGTTTGCTGGAGCATCGACTCGGCGAAGAGCACAAGACCTATATCGGCCGCCCGGAAGGGGACTTCCGCGGCAACCGGCAGCGCCCCCTCGCGGAGCGCAGCATGCCGGAGTATGAAGGCTACGAGGCGCGGCTCAAGCAGCTGAGTGGCGGGAGCTGTCCGTGAGCCCGCTTCTGGCAGCGGAGGACCTGCGAGCCGCCCTGGATTCGCTGGATTATGTCTTCGAGGCGTTCACCGAGGAGATCGGGGAAGAACCGACACTCGGAGAGTTCCTCGAGATAGCGAGCGTCTCGATCCAGCCGGGCGAGGACGTCCTTTCCGGCGCCCCTGTCCCGCTTCTGATGAAGGCGAAGAAAAAAGGGAACAGGTGGTACAAGGCCGACCCCTCCGACAGGGTCGCCTCGCTCAACGACAACACCTTCAGCGAAGCGGGCGCTTTCCTGACGCTTCTCATCGACCGGAGCAGGCCCGGCCATGGCCGTACGTTGTCTGCACAGGATCTCGCGAACAGTGTTCTCGAAGTCCTTCATGCGGGCGGGCGCGCCTTCGCCGACATCACGGCCGAGAACATCCTTGCGCTGACGATGCCAGCGGCCAAGAAGAGTGTCCAGCCGAAGATCGGCGACGTCATCGCGATCCCCGCGGAGCCGCGAGGGCACCACCTGGCGGTTGTGCTCGGCGACGACACCATGGGCCTCGCCGTCGGACTGCTGGCAGGGGTCTTCTCGCCACCGCGGATCGGCGACGCCGGCCGTCATCGCGCCCGGCACATTCCGATCTACACGGGCCACCGGTTGATCAAGAACGGGACCTGGCCGATCATCGGTAACCATCCCGCTCTGCTCGAACTGTTCCCCGACCCACCCGAGGTCTACTGGAAGGCGGTGACGGACTCGGGGCATCGGTTCGGCGAGTACGGCGGTGCGGGGCCCCTCGACGGACCTTTCCGCCTCCTCGACAAGGCCGAAGCGGAGGCCGTCGGGGTCCTGGACGGCACCTATCGGGCGACCTATATGGACGAGTATTTCCAGAAACAGATCAATGAGGGCCGCTTCGACAACGGGCCCGCACCGCGCTCCTGGCTCTGATCAGCGGGTGTGGGCGGCGAGGCGTTCTTCGCGGTCTCGGCGACGTCGCAGGCCGCGGAGGGTGCTCGGAGCGTCCCCAGGTCAACGAAGAAGATGTTCCGGCTGAGATGCTCAGCTGCAGGGGAGCCCGTCGTCGTGACTCAGTGATTGACGGTCGGGTTCCACGGTGTTGCCTCACTAGAGAATGAAGATGCCCCGCGGTACTGATCAAGGGTGGCAGGCTAGTGCCACGACGCCCGGCTTCGTCAATCCAATCCGCGCCCGACACCTCATCGAGGTCGACATCGGAGTTCTCCGAGCGCGGCCACAGACCGTCCCCGGCGTGGTTCCAGGCCGCCCACGATGGTGCCGGGGCGAGCGCGGACACCTCGGCAGGACTGGGGGCCAGCCGGATCAGCCGCGCGAACGCCTCAGCGAAGACAGCGGCCGCACGGTCCGCGGGCGGCAGCACGGCGCCGCCAGCGACATAGAGCTCCGCGGTGGCGATGTCGCCACCGAAGGGTACGGCGCCGGTGAGTGGCTGCAGGCAAGGATAACCGGCCTGAAACAGGCGACGCTGAACCTCGACGCAGACACGGCTGGAGTTTGTGCAAGTTCTCCCCGCGCAAGCGGGGCTGGTCCCTACCCTCTGCGGAGCTGGGTGAACGGCTACCCGTTCTCCCCGCGCAAGCGGGGCTGGTCCGGCGAGGTCGTCGACGAGGGCGGCACGTTCACCGTTCTCCTCGGCCAAGCGGGGCTGGTCCCCGGCAGCAGGCGATCGTCGCCGCCATCGAGACGTTCTCCCCGAGCAAGCGGGGCTGGTCCGAACTGCCCGTGCTGCTCGCCGGGTGTCGGCCAGTTTTCCCCGCGCAAGCGGGGCTGATCCGTCGAGCAGGGTGAACTCCCCATCGAGACCGTCATTCTCCCCGCGCGAGCGGGGCTGGTCCGATCCGCTCGTATTGCCGTGCCGTCTTCAGCTTGTTCTCCCCGCGCGAGCGGGGCTGGTCCCCGCGACTGCAGCGCCATCGGCACCACCCGCCGGTTCTCCCCGCGCGAGCGGGGCTGGTCCGTTCATGGTCCAGATCCCCGCGCACGTCATCGCGTTCTCCCCGCGCGAGCGGGGCTGTTCCCTGCTGCCCGTCGACCGCGTAGATCCGGCCGTCGTTCTCCCCGCGCGAGCGGGGCTGGTCCCCCGAGCGTGGTCGTGCTGCCGCACATGGTCCCGTTCTCCCCGCGCGAGCGGGGCTGGTCCGTGCTCGATCATGAGCGCCCCCTCGTGCTCGACGTTCTCCCCGCGCGAGCGGGGTTGGTCCTGGGTTCCGTAGAGCGTCGGACGGCCCACGTAGTTCTCCCCGCGCGAGCGGGGCTGGTCCCAGACCCAGACCGAGGCGAACGCGGCACTGGGGGTTCTCCCCGCACGAGCGGGGCTGGTCCGTCGGGAGAGCCGACCTGTCGTCGGCGGGCGAAGTTCTCCCCGCACGAGCGGGGCTGGTCCCTGTGCCAGGCTTCAAGGCATGGCTGATATTGGGTTCTCCCCGCACGAGCGGGGCTGGTCCGAGGACACGTTCGCGCTGTACGACGCACAGTCCGTTCTCCCCGCACGAGCGGGGCTGGTCCCGCCGGCGTCGTCTCGGCTCACGCCAACTCGCCGTTCTCCCCGCGCGAGCGGGGCTGGTCCGTTCGAGTCGTCCTCTTCCCGTTCCGGGACGGGGTTCTCCCCGCGCGAGCGGGGCTGGTCCGGCCGCCGTCTTGTTCCTCGTGATGTGGGTTGTGTTCTCCCCGCGCGAGCGGGGCTGGTCCCGCCGGTGCGTCCCACGGCTCGCCGAAGTACGTGTTCTCCCCGCGCGAGCGGGGCTGGTCCCTCGACACCCTCGGGCGCCCGATAGAGAGGGTGGTTCTCCCCGCGCGAGCGGGGCTGGTCCCACCGGATGTCCTGGCACGGGTCCTCGGGATCGGTTCTCCCCGCGCGAGTGGGGCTGGTCCCGGGAACACCTCGGAGTTGCTGAGCCTCCTGCGGTTCTCCCCGCGCGAGCGGGGCTGGTCCCGGCACGCCGTCGACCATGGCCTTGGTGACAACGTTCTCCCCGCGCGGGCGGGGCTGGTCCCGGGGCTGCGCTGTATCGCGCCGTCCGGACCGCGTTCTCCCCGCGCGAGCGGGGCTGGTCCTGAGACCTGGTACCAGATGACTGAGCGGGTTTAGTTCTCCCCGCGCGAGCGGGGCTGGTCCCGGACAAGGTGTCGATCACGTGGATTTCGTAGCGTTCTCCCCGCGCGAGCGGGGCTGGTCCGGGCTAAGTCGCAGTGGATCGCCGGTGCGCTCGGTTCTCCCCGCGCGAGCGGGGCTGGTCCAGGCCCCCGAGCAGACTGGTCCAACGCGCCCCCTCGCCGTTCTTGGTGGCGTCTTCACCTCCGCCAGCAGCGGCTTCGGCAGGTCCGGAACGCCTTGGCGCACCAAGGCAGAAAGCCTATATGCGACAGGAAGGGACTAGGCCACCTCTTGCTCTGGGTTGGTCGTGCTGTCCGGAGCATTCTCTGGACGAACCACAGCTACCAGAGCCCGCGACGTCCTCGCGCCGACCCGAAGTTGCTTCCGAAGTGTCTCCGCGGAGATCGGGCGCTGGTGGCGTCGCCAGTGTTCGACGTCCGCGCGTCGAGCCCGCTCCACGAGTTCCCCGTCAAGATCAGCGATCCGACGGGACACCACTCGTACCCGTTCATCACTCAGCGTCGAGTACCGCGCTGCCTGTTCGACGCCGCCCCCCTTCGGCTCTGCTGACGAGGAGGTGGATAGCTGTACTGATCCGAGTTCTGTGTTTGCAGCACTCAGCGCACGAAGCAGGCCAGGGCCAGCCTCGGCCCATCCGATCAACAGGAGCGGGCCGACCGCGTCGAACGCTGCCTTACCCCATTGACCAGCGCATACCGGGTCAGCGACGTTCAGCAGCAGAGTCACGGCGCTCGCCGCCAGCAGCAGGCGTCGCGCTGGCCGCAACACGTCATCGCTGGCCCCGGACAGGGCCAGGTGACGCGTACCGACGAGCAACCCCAGCACCGTTAAGTCAACAGCTGGCGCGACCAGCGGCGCCACGAACACCGGCACCTGCAGCTTCAGCGCCAGATTCAACACGTTCCCGAACCCAAACAGGAACGTGAGACCAATGACCAGCCCCATCATGACCGTGACAAACCGAGCTACAGCCTGTGAGTTGGTACTCATGACGGGCTCCCACCTGAGCCCGAAAGCTCCAAGCTCGCCTCAATCACCAACGTGCCGCTGAAGAGTCCCTGGTCAGCCCCGTTCCCATCCTTTGCTAGCCCTGCCGAGGGCACGCACCCACACCATCCGGACATCGAGCACTGGAGCCGCCTCAGCGCCACACTCGCGAGCGCCGCACGCCACCAGGAGAGCACTACATGATCTTGCAAAGTCATCAGGCATCGCCTGACCTACGGCGTCGCCGCGCAATCCCAACGGTCGCGCCAAGCAGCAGCTCACGAGCGCCTGAGCGCTGTGTGGATGCTGTACGTGCCCCGGACGGGGATCGAACCCACACTGGGTCGATTTAGGAGCGGCAGTTATCGATACTCGTCATTCCCTGCCGTTCCGCGCATGACCTTGCCCGGTTCGAAACTTTAACGAGCACCGCCACTCATTGATCATCACCCGCTGACGTCCATCTTCCGGGGGAAGACGGGGTTTGATCTTCCATGCGACCGGACCCGGCCGGAGTTTACTCGTTGCGCGACCACAATTTGACCAAACCCCAAAGAGTGAACTTTCGCGCCGAACATCTGTTTGCAAAATTTAGCTTAGGGTAAGCATATGACAGCGTTGAAGTTCGGCCCTGCGTAGCCACGCGCATACCATACGAGGCAGTAGTCGGCGGAATATCACTCATTAGAGCGCCTATATATAGATGATCAAGATGCTCAACTGCCCTACATGTTGTGCCTCGGTTGTTCATGCCGCTTGCGCGGAAGGGTATCGCCAGGTCAAGCTGACCTATGCGCACCGATCACGATGCGTGAACAAGATCGAAGCTGGAGAACACGTTGAAATTCAAGATCATCGCAAGCGGCTATCAGTGGTACTTCAACATCATTGCCACCAATGGCAATGTGCTGGCGACCAGTGAGCGCTACCACAACAAGAGCGACGCGGTTCATGCAGCACAGCTGATCATCAACCAGGCTAGCGGCGGAACGATCACCCAGTAATGGACAAAGCCCCGCATTCCGAAGTGCTACCAACACCTCGGACTGCGGGGCCCTTGCAAGATATCCCCGTGCTACGCGGAGGTACACCCCCTATTCGGGGGCTTCGCCTCTGACCATCAAATGAGTCGCGTTTCGGCATCTTGTCGACCTGGCGTAGCCCGATCACGCCGTGTTAAGGGGCCCGTCCTGCCGTCAGAACCTGCCGCCAGAGTCGCCCCCTTGACAAGGCGTGATTATCCCCTCCGGGAGGTCGACGGGATGCCGCCTGGCCACCCACGGACGTAACTCGCGTGCCTACGCTGGCAATCTCGGAGACCTGCCCGTCCGGCGGATCACTTCCTACCGCTGAGGCAACCTCGGCACAGTGTCGCACGTACACAGGGTGGGCGAGCGAGGGGAAAATGATGATCTATCGGGGCGATGACTGGCGGCGGAACCGACCGTGGCGGAGGTCGACGCCGCGCGGGCATGGTTACGCCATTTCGGTGTGCACGTGGAGACGCCGAGCAGGCTGCTCAGCGTCCGGATCGGCGCCCGCCGGCCGGCCAATACACCGGCGAGGATGGCATGGCTCGCGGGCTCGGCAGTAGCGGGTGCAGCGCTGACGCTCGCATTCGGTCTCCTCCAGATGCTCCCCACTGTGCAGGGCGGAGAGATGACCGAGAGCCGGTACTTTTACTTTATTCTCGCCGCGATCCAGCTGGGGACCTGGTTGTCCGTTCGGCATCGCGAACGGCAACTTGGCGGCTTGCCTGTCGTGGACCGGCGTTCGGGACGGCCGTCGGTCCTGAAGGTCATGAGTGGCTGGTATCTGGCCTCGTTGCTGATCACCTTCGTCGGTGGTGCGGCGCTGGCCGTGGCCATGTACTTCACCACGTCGGCACAGACCTATGCCTGGAGCTGGCTGGTCGCACTCGGCTGGGCCGCGATGTGCTGTGCCGTAGTCCTCGTCGGAACGTTGAGTCGCCGGGTCCGTGCCGAAGACACCTTGTCGGCGGCGGTCGATACGGTGCTGCGGAGCAACGACCTCCTTTACGCCATGCCCGGCGTTTACACGGTATTTATTCTGATCGACCCGTTGTTCAGCCACCGATCGCCGGAGGAGTTCACCTGGTGGCTGGTGCTCTACGCCGTTCTCGCAGCCGTCACGACAGCGGCCGCCTTCCGGCAGCAGTGGCGGCGCGCCGTCCCGCAGCGGCTCCCAGACACCTATGGGACCGAGATTAACGCCGCTCTCAGAGGAGACAGTGGCAAGGAGCCTGGGGTCCAACCCGGTCCGAGAGCTTGAGCGAATCGAAGGTGGGAAGCCCTCGACTGAGCGACGTAGGTGGTTGGAACGGCACGAAGCGGATTCGAAGGCTGCAGTAAGGGCGGTGTCGGCACTTCGGGAACGTCGGCTCCTAGCGGAGGAAGCGGGGCGCTGTCCGGCCAGCGCGGTACTCCCGGACACACTGGGCGGCTCAGTTCCCGGCAGATCGCCGATCAGCTCGGCCCTCGATCCCCCAAGACGTCTACATGGACAGGACGATGGTCTCCCGCGACAGCGCGATCGCCCTGGAAGCATGTGGTTCAACGACGATCAGACCAATTCCGGGGGGTAAACCGGGGGCCGGTCAGGACGAGCAAGATCAGAAAAAGCCCTGACCTGCTCGGATGGTGCCCCGGACGGGGATCGAACCCGCACTGGGTCGATTTTAAGTCGACTGCCTCTGCCAGTTGGGCTACCGGGGCACGGGCCAGCCTAAGCGATGCCGCAACCCGGTGATGACCTAGTTCGCCTTCTCGGCTTGGCGATACTTCAACCAGCTGTTTCCGACGAGGTCCCAGATGGCTTGGTACTCATCGAACTTCTCGCGCAGGACGGCCTGATCCAGCTCTTCCGCCGGGGTCGAAGCGATGTAGTAGGTCAGCTCGTCGCGCAGCCGGTAGAACTTGTACTGGCCTTCCTCCATCAGCACCCACAGGGAGCGCCAGGCGAAGAAGGGTTCGAGCACGTTCACCACGGTCACGACGGCGACCAGTGCGAACGCGGTCCCGGTCCAGGGATTCAGGTTCTGCAGACCGAGGATGATCGTGGAGGTAGCGGACAGGACCAGCGCCAGGATCCTCAGGACGACTGACCTGGTGCGGAAACGGCGTTTGCGGATCCGCGCGTACTTCGTGCCCTGTTCGATCCTCGCCACGAGATCGTTCGCGAGTTCGAGCGGACTCAGCCCGGGTTTGGGGAGAGCGGACTGGATGGGCGGCTTCAGCTTCCGGAATGCCTGCACCCGCACACCTTAAACGCCGTGAAGGCCTCCTTCCCTACGCTCAAGGTAGGGAAGGAGGCCTTCACGGAGCTACGAACTCAGGACTTCGACAACCGGTCGAACTCCTCGCGCGGGTTGTTGATCTGACCGAGCGAGATGACCTCGCGCCGGAACAGGCCACCGAGCATCCAGTCGAACAGGATGCGGATCTTGCGGTTCCACGTCGGCATCGCCTTGAGGTGGTACGCGCGGTGGAAGAGCCAGGCCGGGAAGCCCTTGATCTTCAGGTTCAGCGCGTCGGCGACACCCTTGTGCAGGCCGAGGCTGGCCACCGCACCCAGGTTCTTGTGGTAGTAGTCCTTCGGCTTGCCGCCGCGGATCACCTTGATGATGTTCTTCGACAGCAGACGTGCCTGGCGAACGGCGTGCTGCGCGTTCGGCGGGCAGGTCGCGGTCGGGTCCTGCTCGGTCCGCGAGAGGTCCGGCACGGCGGCGTTGTCACCGGCGGTCCAGACGTCGGGGTGGCCGACGACCTGCATCGCGGCGGTGGCCTCGACGCGGCCGCGCTTGTCCAGCGGCAGGTCCGAGCTGCCGAGCACCGGGTTCGCCTTCACGCCGGCGGTCCAGATGATCGTGTCGGTGTCGAACTCGGTGCCGTCCGAGAGCACGACGTGGCCCTTTTCGAACGACTTCGCCGCTGTCGACAAATAGACTTCGATGCCGCGCTTCTCGAGCTGCTCGACCGTGTAGACACCGAGCGTCTCGCGCACCTCGGGGAGGATCCGCCCGGCCGCCTCGACGAGCACCCAGCGGATGTCCTCGACCTTGAGGTTCGGGTAGTAGTTCTCCACCGCGAACCGGGTCATGTCCTCGAGCTCGGCGAGCGCTTCGATGCCGGCGAACCCGCCCCCGACGACGGTGAACGTCAGCAGGCGCTTGCGCTGCTCGGGGTCGAGCGTGCTGGCGGCCTCGTCCAGCTTCGTCATGACGTGGTTGCGCAGGTAGATCGCCTCGCCGATGGTCTTGAAGGCGATGCCCTCTTCGACCAGGCCCGGGATCGGCAGGATCCGGGCGACGGCGCCGAGCGCGACCACGAGGACGTCGTAGTTCAGCTGCTCGACGTGCCCGTCGGCGGCTTCGACCGTCACGGCCTTGCGCTCGTGCTCGATCTTCGTCACACGTGCGGTGAGCACGTGGCAGCGCTTGAGCACGCGCCGCAGCGGCACGACCACGTGCCGCGGTTCGATCGCACCGGCCGCCGCCTCGGGCAGGAAGGGGGCATAGGTCATGTGCGGCTGCGGGTCAACGACCGTCACGGACGCTTCGTTGGCCCGGAGCATCTTCTGAAGCCCGTACGCCGTGTAGAGCCCGACGTACCCACCACCAAGGACGAGGATCCGTGTCGGTTCCGACTTAACACCAGCCATATTCCTATAGTCGCACCCATGAGCTGAGATCGCTCGTGTACCCCATCTCGCTGTGACCAGCGTCGCCACGGTTTCCGCACCGATTCAGTTCAGGCCCGCCACGGACGTCGCGGAGGCCAGGACGTCGCACACCATGTCCAGCGTCAGCCTGCCGGTCTGGACATTGCGCTGCGACACGTGGTAGCAGCCGAAAAGCCGCAGGTCCCCGAGCGCGACTTCCGCCCCGTGGCCGAATTTCGGGCGTGGCGTGGGCACCGGCCAGCCGGCCTCCGCCAGGACCGGCAGCAGCGCCTGCCAGCCGAACGCACCGAGCACGACGACCGCTTTCAGGGTCGGTCTCAGCAACGCGAGCTCGGCCGCGAGCCAGGAGCGGCACGTGTCCCGCTCCTCAGGAGTCGGCTTGTTAGCCGGCGGGGCGCAGCGGACCGGGGACACGAGCCGTGTCCCCCGCAGTTCGAGGCCGTCACCGATCCGGGTCGACGTCGGCTGCGAAGCCACACCGACCCGGTGAAGCGCCCTGAAGAGAACGTCACCGGACGGGTCACCGGTGAACATCCGGCCGGTCCGGTTCGCGCCATGTGCCGACGGGGCGAGGCCGACTATCGCCAGCGACGCGTCCGGCGGGCCGAATCCGGGCACGGGCCTGGCCCAATAGGTGTCGCCGGCGAAGGCCGCGCGTTTGACCACGGCGATCTCCTCACGCCACGCGACCAGCCGGGGGCAGGCGCGGCAGCCGACGACCTCGGCGTCGAGTTCGGCGAGCGAGTGGAACTTCACGCGGCGATCGCCTCCTTCAACGCGTCGCGAGCTAGGCGATCGGCGTGCCGGGTCGTCTCCGGCTGCCGGAACGCGGGGCACAGCCGCAGCACCTGGCGGCAGGCGTTGTCCAGGGAGATCTTGTGGCCGACGGACACGTAAACGGGCTTCACCGCGTCCTGGGTGCGCAGGACCATGCCGACGACCTCGCCGCCGTCCAACAGGGGCTCTCGGGCGCCACGCTCTCGTCCGGGTTCGCCGTGCTCACCGATGAACCGGGTCTTGCCGACACCGAGGGTCGGCACACCGGTCACGACCCCGACGTGGCACGCCAGCCCGAACCGGCGCGGGTGGGCCAGGCCGTGCCCGTCGCAGACCAGGAGGTCCGGCGTGTGCTCGAGCGCGCGCAGGGCTTCGAGCAGCAACGGCAGCTCTCGGAAGGCGAAAAGCCCCGGTTCATAGGGGAACGAAACCTCGGAAACCACGGTTCGCTCTTCCACCACGCGGAAATCCGCGTCAAGGGTGACCGCGGCGGCGGCGATCAGACCACTGGCCTCGTCGTAAGCGACGTCCAGTCCGGTGACCGTGACGATCTCTTGTGGACAGCGATCCTCGAGATCGACCAGGCCACGCAGGCTTTCCTGGATTCCGATCGCCTCGGCGGCCGTGTTCGGGCGATCTTGTGCAGCGACGATGTCCACCCGTACAGACTGCCAGTAGGTTGGAACCATGCCGGACACCAAACCCGATGAGGACACCGCCGCCGAGAAGGACACCACCGCGGCGGAAACCAAGGTCGACCCGATCGACGACCTGGTCACGACGAACCACACGCTGACGCTCAAGCGGCGCAAACTCGCCTACACGGCTCAGACCGGTCGGATCGTCCTGCGGAAGGAGGTCATCACCGACGGCAAGTCCGAAGGCCACAAGGCCAAGGCCGAAGTGTTCGTGACCTCCTACACGCTCGATGACGCGGAGCCCGGTACACGCCCGGTCACGTTCGCGTTCAACGGCGGGCCCGGCTCGGCGAGCATCTGGCTGCACATGGGCCTGCTCGGCCCGCGCCGAGTGCTGTCCGGCGACGTCGACGACCCGGTCGCGCCGCCCTATGGGCTGACCGACAACCAGGAAACCCTGCTCCTGCAAAGTGACCTGGTGTTCATCGACCCGGTGTCGACCGGCTATTCGCGTGCCGTGGACGGCGAGCAGGCCAAGGATTACCACGGGTTCACGGCCGACATCGAGTCGATCGGCGAGGTCATCCGGCTCTGGGTTTCCCGCAAGCAGCGCTGGCTTTCGCCGAAGTTCCTGGCGGGCGAGTCGTACGGCACGCTCCGCGCGGCCGGGCTCGCGGCGCATCTGCAGGAACGCCACGGGATGTACCTGAACGGGCTGCTGCTGATCTCGTCGGTCCTGGACCTGGGCACGCTGCGGTTCACCGAGGGCAACGACCTGCCGTACACGCTCTACGTGCCGACGTACGCCGCTATCGCGCACTACCACGGCCTCCACGGCGATCGCCCGCTCGACGACGTCCTCGCGGACGCCGAGGACTTCGCCGCCAAGGAACTCCCCTGGGCCCTCGCGCGCGGCGCGCGTCTGTCCACACAGGATCGCGCCGAAGTCGTGGCGACACTCGCTTCCTTGACGGGATTGAGCGAGTCCTATGTGGACCGGGTGAACCTGCGGATCGAGCACGTCCGCTACTTCACGGAACTGCTCCGGGACAAGGGCCTCGCCGTCGGCCGGATGGACGGCCGGTTCACCACCTGGGAACCGGACGGCGGCCGCGAGCACATGAGCGACGACCCGTCGATCTCGCGGATCATCGGCGCCTACGCAGCCGGACTGAACCACTACGTGCGCGCGGAACTGGGTTACGAGAACGACCTGCCTTACGAAGTCCTCTCGATGGACGTGTTCAAGGCCTGGTCGTACTCCGACTTCGAGGGCCGCTCGGTGTCCTCTGTGGACTCACTCGCCTCGGCCATGCGGGCGAACCCGCACCTGCGGGTCCACGTCGCCTTCGGTCATTACGACGGCGCGACGCCCTACTTCGCTTCGGAGCACGTCCTTGCGCGGCTGGAGATCCCCGAGGAACTGCGGGAGAACATCGACACGGCGTACTACCCGGCCGGGCACATGATGTACGTGCACGAGGAGTCGCGGGTGCAGCAATCGAAGGACCTGGCGAAGTTCATCAAGGCCGCTTCGCCCGGGAAGTAGCTCGCGACCACCCAGCCGGGATGCTATGAACGGGCCTTTCCTTGCAAATTTTGCAAGGAAAGGCCCGTTCATAGCACGCTGGTGCCGAGTTTTGTCGGACCTGCGGGCCACCGTGGTGGCATGTACCTATCTAGAGCTCCACTCGCAGACTCATACCTTCGTCAACACAGCCGACATGGCGTGATACGGGTGGCAACCCTGGAGGAACTCGGGGTGCCACAAAGCACGTCGTACCGAAGATGCCAGCCTGGCGGCAGGTGGACTCACCTGTTGCCGGGCATCGTCCTTCTGTCGAAGGAACGGCCGACCGCGAGGCACCGGGTCGAAGCCGCACTCATGCACACCGCGGGCCGGGGCGTCGTCACAGGATTCGAGGCTGCGCGTCGCTACGGCCTGCGGCAAGTCGACCCACACGGCACGGTCCACATTCTCATCCCCGAACCGGGACACATCCGAAGCGCCAAGTTCACAATCGTCGAAAGAACAATCGACATGCCCGAACGTCGCGTGCTCGAAGGAGTCCCGCTGGCCGTTCCAGCACGCGCTGTCCTGGACGGGGTGAGACGCATACGTGAGGTCGAACCGGTACGCGCTCTGCTGATCGAGTCCGTCGAAACGGGCTTGTGCTCAGTCGGCGAGCTGAGCGCCGAACTCGAGTCAGGCAGCCGCCGGGGTACTGCACTTCCCCGTGCCGTTATTCGAGAACTCGAAGCCGATGTCAAGTCCGTACCCGAAGCGGCCGCCATAGAGATCTGGAACCGTGCGGGATTGCCTCCAGCCGAGCGGAACGTCAAGATCTACGATGCTCACGGCAACTACGTAGGCAAGCCCGACTCGTGGTGTGACGAGCTCGCCATGGCGTGGGAGGTCGACTCATACGCGCACCATTTCGGCAGAGACGCATTCCGAAGAACGCTCCATCGCAATAATCGGTATGCGGCTGCCGGGATCTGCGTCGTGCAGACACTGCCATCCCGGATACGCGATGAGCCTGACAAGGTCATCGCCGAGCTTCGTGCCGCCGCTGAGGCCGCTGCACAACGCCCGCGGCCGAACGTCTCGATGGGCGGCAGCAGCGAACGAGCGGCCTGACCCAGGGTTCCGATGCTATGAACGGCCCGTTCCTTGCAAAATTTGCAAGGAACGGGCCGTTCATAGCACTAAACAGGACACTTCACGCGGGTTGGGGTGTGGGTCAGCCTCGCACGTACTGTGCGCCGTGCTTCACGGCCGACCAGGCGTCGACGGCACCGTGGCCGTAGAAGCCGTTGAACGAAGCGTCACCGGTGCAGGTGGCGGTGAACGACGCGTCCCGGCCTTCGTCGAGGTAGTCCACGGTCCGCGGCACCGGGCAGGCGATCTCGGACGCCGTGCCCTCGAGCACCCGCTGCACCGCGTCCGGGTTCATCCCGAAGTCACGCGAACCCTTGCCGTACTGCGAGACGATCAGCGCGGCGACACCGGTGGCGTGCGGCGACGCCATCGACGTTCCCTGCAGCCACTGGTAGTAGCCGACACGGCCGTCGGCGGCGGTCGCCTTCTGGACGCCGGCGGTGACACCGGCCGGGGTGATATTCCCGGCGGCGTCGATGTTGCCTTCCGCGACGCCGACGTTCCGCGGGTACGTCGAGAGGATCTGATTCTCGACCGTGCGGAACCACGGGGTGCCGAAGTAGTCACGGAAGTATCCGCCGGGTGCGGAGACCGAGATCTGCTCGACGCCGTAGTTCGAGTAGTCCGCCTTCGCCTGCGACGGCCCGAAAGCCGAGACGCCGATCGTGTGCGGGCCCTCGACGGGCAGTGAGAGGCAGCTCGCGTTGTCGATCTGCCGCGGGTGCGCGCTGTTCGACGGATAGTCCGGGCTCGTCGCGTCCGGCTGCGGGGCGCCGAGGTCGGTGTGCTGGTTGCCCAGCGAGACGACCTGAGAGACACCCTTGCGGTGCGCGTAGTTCAGCGCGCGCGTCGTCGCCTCGATGATGGTCCGCTGCTCGGCCTGCTGCGCGGGCGTGTCGGCGGCGTTCGAGGCGCAGTTGTAGAGCCACGGGTCGGTGTAGAAGCTCATGTTGACGACGTCCACACCGGCGTCGCCGGCGTAGGTGATCGCGTCCACGGTCGGCTGCAGGAAGAAGAAGCCCGAGTCCTGTCCGGCGCGGAGGTTCACCAGCGACACGTTCGGCGCGACGCCCGAGACGCCGAAGCCGTTCGCGGCGGCGCCGATGGTGCCGGCGACGTGCGTGCCGTGGCCGTTGTCGTCGACGTCGGACGGGTCGACACAGCCGCGGTATTCACACGGTCCATCGACGGGCTCGCCGTTCACGTCGGCGACGATGTCCTTGGTGAAGTTGCGTGACGTGGCGCGGTCGAAGTTCGGCGCGATGTCCGGGTGGCTCGCGTCGACGCCGGTGTCGATGACGCCGACCTTCACCCGCTTGTCACCGGGCTGAACGGTGCGCGAAAGGTCCGAACGCACGGACTTGAGGCCCCAGAGCTGATCGTCGAGCGGATCGAGGCCCACGGCCTTCGGCTGCGCCGGCTTCTTGGCCTTCGCGGCGCCGCGGCTCTCCTTCTCGACGACGTTCGGCTTGACCTTCGTCTTGGCGTCCTTCGGCGCGGTGCCGATCGGCTTCGCCTTCGCGGCACCGAAAACCGAACGGTCCGCGGAGACCCGCTCGGCGAAACCGTGAGCGGGAGCGGTCGCGGTGATCAGGCCGACCGCGGCGTTGCTGGCCACGACGGTGCCGCCGGCGGCGCGAACGGCGCGCTCCACCGAGGACACGCTTTGTCCTTCACGGGCCAGCACGGAGAATTCGGTCGTCGCCCCGGAAAGCTGTGGCTGCGCGGAAGCCATGGGGGTGGCGACGATTGCACTGAACAGCGGTACCGACAGTGCGATCACAAGAGATCTGGGTCTTTTCACTTCTCGCCTCCTGAAGAAAACGGTTCGTGCAAACTACGCCGGCGATCGATGCTTATCAATGAAGTCCAGACGAAAGTCAGGGGACGACCGTCTTTTCCTCGGCGAAATGACAGGCGGACAAATGCCCACCGGTCCGGACGACCAGTTCGGGTTCCTGGTCCGCGCAAATGTCCTGGGCCTTCCAGCACCGCGTACGGAATCGGCAGCCGGACGGCGGATCCAGCGGACTCGGCACGTCCCCTTCGAGGCGAATCACCTGACGCTGCCCACGCAACGCCGGATCCGCGACGGGCACCGCGGACAGCAGCGCCTGCGTGTAGGGATGCGACGGATGCTCGTAGATCTCCTCTTCCGTCCCCATTTCCACGATCTTGCCGAGATACATCACCGCGACCCGGGTGGAAAGGTGACGAACCACCGAAAGATCGTGTGCGATGAACACGTAGGAAAGGCCGAATTCCTTCTGCAGTTCACCGAGCAGGTTCATCACCTGGGCCTGGATCGAAACGTCCAGCGCCGAAACCGGTTCGTCGCAGATGATGACCTTCGGCCGCAGGGCCAGCGCCCGCGCGATCCCGATGCGCTGGCGCTGCCCGCCG
Source organism: Amycolatopsis sp. lyj-112 (assembly GCF_046549055.1). NCBI lineage: Bacteria > Bacillati > Actinomycetota > Actinomycetes > Pseudonocardiales > Pseudonocardiaceae > Amycolatopsis > Amycolatopsis sp. lyj-112. The sequence goes on from NZ_JAJPWS010000002.1 coordinate 76,207, forward strand.
GAGAACTGGTGCGGATAGCGGTTGATGTGCTCGGGGTTGAGCCCGACGACGTCGAGCAGCTCCCGCACCTTCGCCGCCCGGGATCCCTTCGGCGCCACGTCGGTGTGGATCTCGAAGGGCTCGCCGATGATGTCGCCGACGGTCATCCTCGGATTCAGCGACGTGTACGGGTCCTGGAGCACGATCTGGATCTCGCGCCGCAGTCTCCGCAGCTCGGCGCCGCGCATCGAGAAGATGTCGCGGCCTTCGAAGGTCGCGAGCCCGCCCGTCGGCTCCTCGAGGCGCATCAGCACTTGGGCCAAAGTGGACTTTCCGCAGCCGGATTCTCCCACCACGCCCAGGGTTTCCCCGGGCATGAGATCGAAGGACACCCCGTCGACAGCCTTGACGTGACCGATGGTGCGCTTGAAGAGCACACCGGCCCGCACCGGGAAGTACTTCACCAGATCCTGGACGCTCAGAATGGGTTCAGGCACGGCTGCTCACCACCTCGTCGGCGAAGTGACAGGCACTGACCCGGCCGAAGCCGAGGCTGTGCAGGGCAGGCCGTTCGGACTCGCACCGGCTTTCCGCCCGGGCACAGCGCGGATGGAACGGGCAGCCAGGCGGGATGTTCAGCAGGCTCGGCGGCAGCCCCTTGATCGTCTCCAGCGTCTGGCCTTTGAGATCCAGGCGTGGCAAGGAATTCATCAACGCCTGGGTGTAGGGATGCCCTGGCGAACGGAACAGCTCGGTGACGTCGGCCTGTTCGACGATCCGGCCCGCGTACATCACCGCGATCCGGTCGGCGACCTCGGCGACCACCGCCAGGTCGTGGGTGATCAGGACCAGCCCCATCCGCCGTTCGGCCTGGATCTCCGCCAGCAGGTCCATGATCTGGGCCTGCACGGTGACGTCCAGCGCGGTCGTCGGCTCGTCCGCGATCAGCAGATCCGGGTCGAGCGCGAGCGACATCGCGATCATCGCGCGCTGCCGCATCCCGCCCGAGAACTGGTGCGGGTACTCGCGGATCCGCCGGGCGGCGGCCGGGATGCGGACGATGTCCAGCAGTTCGATCGCGCGCTTACGGGCGTCCTTTTTGGACATCCCGAGCCGGACGGTCAGTTGTTCCTCGATCTGGAAACCCACGGTGAAGACCGGGTTCAGCGCGGAAAGCGCGTCCTGGAAGATCATCGCGATCTCCCCGCCCCGGATCTCTCGCCGCCGCTCTTCGGTGGCGGTGAGCAGATCCTCGCCGCGATACCGGACGGCGCCGCCGGTGACGACGGCGGGCGGGCTGTCGAGGATCCCCATCACCGTCTGCGCGGTCACGCTCTTGCCGGACCCCGATTCTCCCAGCACGGCAAGGGTTTCCCCGGCGTGCACGGCGTAGTCGACACCGTTGAGCACGGTCGCGACACCGTCCGAGGTACGGAACTCGACGTGGAGGTTCTCCACTTCCAGCAGCAATTCGTCGGTCAAGGCGATCACCGGGCCTTCGGGTCGAGCGCGTCGCGGATCCCGTCACCGAGCATGACGAAGGCGAGCACGGTGATGGTGACGAAGCCGGCGGGGAACAACAGCATGTGCGGGATGACCCGGAAGTAGTCCCGCGCGTCGCTGATCATCACGCCCCACGAGACGACCGGTGGCCGCACACCGACGCCGAGGTAGGCCAGTGTCGCTTCCGCGCCGATGAAGGCGCCGAGCGCGATGGTCCCGTAGACCAGCACCGGCGCGACCGTATTGGGCAACAGATGCCGGAACACGATGCGCGGAGTACTCGCGCCGAGCCCCCGGGCGGCTTTGACGTAGTCGAGTTGCTTGGCCACCAGCGTCGCCGACCGCATGATGCGCATCGCCACCGGCCAGCTCAGCGCCGCGATCGAGATGACGACCTGCACGATGATGGTGACCGCGCCGGGATTCGTGCCGGGAGCGTTGAACGTCGTGAGGATGACGATCGCGCCGAGCACGAACGGCAGCGCCGCGAAGATGTCGCCGACCCGGGAGAACAGGCTGTCGACGAGACGGCCGTAGTACCCGGCGATGATCCCGATCATCGAACCGAACACCACGGTCAGCAAGGTCGCGAGCACACCGACCAGCAAGGACGCCCGCGCGCCGTGGATGGTCCGCGCGTAGACGTCGTAACCCTGGTTGTCATAACCGAACCAGGCGTCCGCGGACGGGCCTTCGTTGGCGTGCGCCAGATCGCTGAAACCTGCCGAACGTGAGCTGAACAGGTCCGGCGCGATCGCGATGAGCACGACGAGCAGGATGATGGCGCCGGAAATGAGGAAGGACGGCTTGCGGCGCAACTGCCGCCAGGCGTCGCCACCGAGACTGCGCGGCTTGTGCGCCGTCGCGGAATCGTCGGCGACTCCGGCGGCCGCGACGTCCACAGAGGACACGCCACCGGCCACATTGGGGTCAGTCATAACGGATCCTCGGGTCGAGAACGGCATAGAGCAGGTCGACGGTGAGGCTCACCAGCAGGTACACCACCACCAGCAGGACGACGACGCCGGTGACGGTCGCGCCCTCCCGGTTCTGGATGCCGCGGAAGATGAGGCCACCGATGCCGTTGATGTTGAACACGCCTTCGGTGACGATGGCCCCGCCCATGAGCGCGCCGATGTCGGTGCCGATGAAGGTCAGCACCGGGATCACCGAGTTGCGGAGCAGATGCACACCGACGACGCGGCTGCGCGGCTGTCCTTTCGCGACGGCCGTGCGGACGTAGTCGGCGTGCCGGTTTTCGGCGATGCTCGTCCTGGTCAGTCTGGCGATATACGCCATGGACAGGCTGCCCAGCGCTATGCCGGGAACGATCAGTTCGCCGACCGTGGCGTCCTCGGACACGCTCGCGTCGATGATGCCCAGTTCCGAACCCAGGACGATCTGCAGCACGATCGCGGTGACGAACACCGGGATCGAGATCAGGAACGTGGTGGACATCAGCACGAGATTGTCGAGGAATCCCTTGCCCCGCAGGCCGGTCAGGATACCTGCGGACAGACCGATGATCGCCTCGATGGCCACCGCGATGAGCGCGAGCCGGACGGTCACCGGATAGGCGTTCCCGATCAGCTCGCCGACCGAGACACCGTTGAAGGTCTCGCCCCAGTCACCGGTGAACAGGTTGCCGAGGTATTTGAAGTACTGGACGAAGATCGAGTCATCGAGGTTGAACTTCGCGGTCATCATCTCGATGTAGGCCGGCGGGCAGGCGACCTGCCCGCATTTGCCGGCGAACGGATCGCCGGGCACGGCCCACACGAGGGCGTAGATGAGGAAAGTGGTGCCGAAGAAGACCGGGATGAGCTGGAGTAGACGACGAAGGATGTATTGAGGCATGGGCGTGCCGTCCTGGAGATCGCGTGGTGGGAGCCGGGGGGCCGGCCGGCCATGAGTGGCAAGTCGTGTCAGCGCACGACTTACCGCTCACGACCGGCGCAACCACGCGTCTACTTCGTGGCGACCTCGATGGACGAGTAGTCCGCGAGACGGCCGAAGTCGAGCTTGACCACCTTGAGCCGGTTCGACTTACCGCCGACGCCCTTCTCTTCCCACACCGGGATCTGCGGCAGGTCCTTCGCGATCTGGTCCTCCGCCTGCTGGTACAGCTTGATCGCGGCCGCCTTGTCGGCGGTCTGGTCCGCCTGCGTCAGCAGTGCGTCGACGGCCGGGCTGTTGTACGTCGAGTCGTTGGACGACCCGCTGCTCTTGTACCGCGGGTTGAGGTAGTTCTCGATCGACGGGTAGTCGGCCGACCAGTCGGAGCGGCCCATCCCGGTCAGCTGCCTGCCGTTGACGATGCTGCGCCACTGGCCGAAGTCCGTGGCGGGCACGAAGTCGCATTCGACGCCGAGCGCGTTCTTGATGCTGTTGCACGCCGCGACGAGCGGTTCCTTGCGGCCACCGTCGGCGTTCGAGGCGATGGTGAGCTTGCCGGTGTACCCGGACTTCGCCCAGAACTCCTTGGCCTTCACCGGGTCGAACTTGCAGAACTCGCAGACACCGGGCCGGTAGCCCTCGATACCGCGCGACACATAGCCGTCCGCGGGCGAATAGGTGTCGTTCATGACGGTCTTGACGATCTGCTCGCGGTCGATCGCCAGCGAGATCGCCTTGCGCAGATCGAGGTTGTTGTATCCCGGCACGTAGTACGGGATCGCGAGCGCGCTGATCCCGAGCAGGTTGCCTTCGACCAGCCGTTCACCGAGATCGGTCTTGTACTTCCCGCCGGCCTTCGCCGCGGGCGGCAGCGCCTCCATGAAGTCGAGGCGGTTGCTCAGCAGATCCTGGTACGCGGTCTCCTGGCTGGTGTAGATGCGGACTTCGAGGTCCTTGAACTTGACCTTGTCCTCGCCCTGGTACTCGTCGTACCGGGTGAGCTTGATCGACGCGTTGGGCGTACGCGAAACGAACTTCAGCGGCCCGTTGCCGATCGGGTTCTTGGCGAAGGCCTCCGGGTCGGCGAAGAACTTGTCCGGCAGCGGCGCGAACGCGAGGTAGCCGATCTTCGTGGCGAACACCGAGAACGGGCCCTTGAGGGTGACCTGGAGTTCGTGGTCGCCCACCACTTTCAGGCCGGACATCTCCTTCACGGTCGCTTCTTTGGCGCTGACCTCGTCGTAGCCCTGGATCTGCTCGAAGAAGGACGCGTTCTGCATACCGTTCTTGCCGTACGCGCTGTAGTTCCAGGCGTCGACGAAGTTCTTCGCCTTGACTTCGGTCCCGTCGTGGAACTTCCAGCCCTTTTTGATCTTGATGTCGAAGACCTTCGAATCGGTCGTGGTGATCGATTCGGCCATCAGGTTGTACGGCTCGGCGGTGTCGGATTTGTAGCCGACCAGCGCCGCGAAGACCGGCTTGAGCGCCTTGGAGCCGCCCAGTTCGTTGGTGTTGGCAGGGATCAGCGAGTTTTCCGGTTCGGTGCCGTAGACCGACACCGAAGCGTTGGAGTCCGTGGCGCCGGATCCGCTGTCGCTACTGGAACCACCACCCCCACAGGCCGTCAGCAGCATGGCCGCCGTGGCCACCACCGCCGTCGCTCCCCAGAACCCGCGTGAAGCCCGCATGTCCCCTCCAACTCTCGCCGTCAACCCGATCGGCGGCGCTGGTCGCGCCTACCGTCCAGAAGGTGAGACGACGCTATGGGACACGTGAAGCCGATCACAGTGCGTTGGTGTTGCAAATGTGTGACGGTGTCGCGGACCACCCGGTTAGAGCACAACCTTGGTAGGAACGGGACTGGTCCGAATGGCCTAACCCGGACAGGAGGTCACCACTTGATCACCGACAGAAATGGCCTCACGTAAGAGAAAGCGGTGTTTCACGCCAGTGAAAGCGCGATCCCGTCGAGGATGTCGTGCTCGCTGATCACCAGTTCGCCGGGACCACTCCGCGTGGCGAACTGCTCGGCCAGTACCTGCACGATCACCGAGCCGCCGCCGATGACGTCGACCCGTCCCGGATGGATCACCGGGTTCGCGGCGCGGGTCGCGTGGTCGGCGGTGAGCAGCGACTGCGCGACCCGGTCGATGTCGGCGTGGGAGAGCTTGGAGAGGTGCGTGCGCTCGGAGTCGTACTCCGCCAGGCCCTGCGCCACCGCGGTCAGCGTGGTGACGGTGCCGGCGACGCCGATCCACGTCTTGGCGGCGGAGACGTCCACGACGTCGAAGGCCTCGGTGAGGACCTTGGCGGCCAGCTCGCGGGCTTCGGCGATCTCGGCGGCCGTCGGCGGGTCGGACTTGAGCGCGCGTTCGGTGATCCGCACGCAGCCGATGTCGACCGACTTGGCCGCGATGACCTCGGCCTTGCGGCCGTCCCAGGTGCCGACGACGAGTTCGGTCGAACCGCCGCCGACGTCGACCACCACGAACGGGCCGTCGTCCGGGTCCTGCTCGCCGACGGCGCCGGTGAACGACAGCCTGGCCTCTTCGTCACCGCTGATGACCTCGGCCTCGGTGCCGAGCACCTCACGCGTCATCGCGAAGAACTCGTCGCGGTTGCTCGCGTCACGGGTCGCCGACGTCGCGACCATCCGGACCTTCTCCACACCCTTGCGACGCGCGGCGATCGCGTAGTCGGCCAGCGCCTTCCGGGTGCGCTCGAGCGCCTCGGGGGCCAGCTTGCCGGTCGCGTCCACGCCCTGGCCGAGCCGGACGATCCGCATTTCGCGGTGCAGGTCGCGCAGGTCGACCGTTCCGTCGTGACGCGGGGTCAGCTCGGCGACGAGCAGGCGGATGGAGTTGGTCCCACAGTCGATCGCGGCAACACGAGGCATGCTCTGAGCTTAGACAATGCCGATCAAGTGGGGTTGGCGCCGTTGCTGCTCGTCGACGTCACCGTCGTGGTCGTTGTGGTCGTCGTCGGCGAGGAACAGGTCGTCGGCGGCGGTTTCGGAGTCGTCGATGTGGTCGTGGTCGTCGGGCTCGAAGTCGGCGCCGTCTCCGTCACGGTGACCGGCGAACAAGGCGGCTTCGGGGTCGACGTCGGCGATTTCGACGACGAACTCGTAGAGGTCCCCGGCAAGGTCGTCGACGGCGGTGTGACCGAACCGGGCGGCGTCGACGGCACCGGAGGCGGCGGAACCGAAGCCGGCGGCGGCGCTGCCGCGGCGTTCGGCGCGCCGACAGGCACCTTGCTGTCCGGTGTCGGCAGCACCCCGGTGCGATAGGCCTCGGCCCAGATCAGCACGGTGTTCACGTAGGTGTCGGAGTTGTTGTAGCGGAAAACGGCCGTGCGCAACTGGTCCGGTTTGGACAGATCCATGCCGCCGGAGCACAGGTACCGGCCGGTGCCGAGCGCGGCGTCGAAGATGTTGTTCGGGTTCGACTCGCCGTCGCCGTTGCCGTCGGAGGCGTAGCCGGCCCAGGTCGACGGGATGAACTGCGTCGGGCCGACGGCGCGATCCCAGACCGTGTCGCCGTCGAATTTGCCGCCGTCGGTGTCCGGGATGGCCGCGAACGGGCCGGCGCCGTTGAGCTGCGGGCCCAGGATGGGCTCGAGGGTGTTCCCCTTGGCGTCGACGTAACCGCCGCGCGCGTGATTGGACTCGATCCGGCCGATGCTGGCGATCAGCGCCCAGTCGATATGACAACCGGGCTGCTCCGCGATGAGGATGTCGGCGGCGTTGCGGTACGCGGCGAGCGCGGTGACCGGGATGCCGAGCGGACCGTTGGGGAGTTCGTCCGCGGGGAGCGGGAGCGGGGTCGGCGCGTTCGGCAGGCTGCCGTCGACGCCGATCTGCTGGACGAGCGGGTTCTTCGGGTCATAGCCGCCGACGAGGCCGACGTCGTCGGAATGGATCGTGCTCGCCGTCGCGGCCCAGCTACCGACGCCGATGACCGCGGCGCAGGCCGGGACGATGGCGAGGACACCTCCGGTCACCGCGGCGATCGCACGGTGCCGGAGACAGAGTCTCCGGGCGGCTCGAGGTACGTGTCTCAGGCGAGAGCCCATGGATACAGCACCGTTCACCGCGCCTGGCACGTGCCTCACGCGCATACCTCAGAACCCTCCCGGCGGATCGCGACTCGGCGATCCGTTACTTGCCCACCCCGACAACCCGCAACTGGTGCACAGCCTGCCGCATGCGGTGACCGGTTTCACCCCATCGGGGAGGACCAGTTGGTCGATAACGGGTGAATTAACCCACCTGGAGGAACTATCTGTACACCGGGGGTCGGTGTTACCCCTGGCAGTCGCCTGAGGGCCATCCGTTCGATTTAAGCAGCGCGAGGGTCTCGTCGCCGAAAGGGTTCACCCCGGGGCCGACGGCGAGCGTGTGCGCCAGGTGGACGTGCAGGCATTTGACGCGGCCGGGCATCCCGCCCGCGGTGATCTGGTGGCCGAGCGGGTCGATGGCGTCGCGCTCGGCGAGGTAGCTCTCGTGGGTCCGCTGATAGGCCGCGGCCAGCTCGGGGTCCTCCGCGAGCCGGTCGGTCATCTCCTTCATCAACCCGGACGCCTCGATGGTGCCGACCATCGAGGTCAGCTTCGGGCAGGTCAAGTAATAGAGCGTCGGGAAGGGAGTGCCGTCGTCGAGGCGAGGGCTGGTCTGCACGACCGACGGGTGGCCGCTCGGGCAGCGCGCCGCGACGGCACGCAGCGCACGGGGTGCCCGGCCGAGCTGCTCCGCGATGATCTCGCGGTCGGCGTCGGTCACAGGCTCATATGAAGACTTTTCCGTGCTGTTCACGCCACTAAGGCTAAACGGAGAGCTTCAGCCGCCCGCGACCTGATCCCACAGCTTCTCGTACCAGGAGCCCTCGGGCACCGGCTGCTGGCCTTGCGGCTTCCCCTGTTCGGGCGCCTTGTCTTCAGGCAGCTGCACGATGTACGGCGTCTCGCCGGGCTTCACGAACCCGAAGCGCTTGCGCGCCTCCGCCTCGATCTGGGCCGGGTCGCTCAGTTCGGCCTTGCGGCCTTCCAGGCTGGCGACGGTCCGCTGCAGTTCGGACTGCAGCTGCTGCTGCTCGGCCACCTCGGACTTCTGGCTGAGGTACGTGCGCAGCGGAACGGCGATGGTGAACGCGAGCGCGCACACCACGATCGCCACCACCGCGGCCCGGCGGGTGGTGGACATGCCGAGCACCTTCGCGGCGCCCGATGCCCGTTTCGCCGCCAGATTGCGGCGCAACCGGGTTCGGGCGCGGACCTCTGTGGTCGTCGTCCGGCGGGCGCGCTCCGGCCGGCGGCCCCTGCCGGAGCCACCGCCTTCCGCGCGCCCGTTACGACGGGTCCGCGCCCTCCCCCGGTCCGCCATCATCGATTACCCCTCGGCGCTGAACCGCGGGAAGGCGAGATCGCCGGCGTAGCGCGCCGCGTCGGCGAGGGTCTCCTCGATCCGCAGCAGCTGGTTGTACTTGGCGATCCGCTCGCCGCGCGCCGGGGCGCCGGTCTTGATCTGGCCGACACCGGTGGCGACGGCGAGGTCCGCGATGAAGGTGTCCTCGGTCTCACCGGACCGGTGGCTCATCATCGACTTGTAGCCGTAGGAGGTGGCCAGCGAGATCGCGTCGAGGGTCTCCGACAGCGTGCCGATCTGGTTGACCTTCACCAGCAGCGCGTTGGCGGCGCGGCGGGTGATGCCCTCTTCGAGGCGGTCCGGGTTGGTGACGAACAGGTCGTCGCCGACGATCTGGACCTTTTCGCCGACCTCGGCGGTCAGCTGGACCCAGCCGTCCCAGTCGTCCTCGCTCAGCGGGTCCTCGATGGACACGAGCGGGTAGTCGCGCAGCAGTTCGGCGTAGTAGGCCGACATCTGCTCGGCGCTCTTCTTCGCACCTTCGAAGGTGTACGCGCCGTCGGAGAAGAACTCCGTCGCGGCGACGTCGAGCGCGAGCGCGACGTCGCGGCCCGGGGCGTACCCGGCCTTCTCGATCGCCTGGAGGATCAGGTCGAGCGCCTCGCGGTTGTTCTTCAGGCTGGGCGCGAAGCCGCCTTCGTCACCGAGGCCGGTCGACAGGCCGCGGCCCTTCAGGACCGACTTCAGCGAGTGGTAGACCTCGGTGCCCCAGCGCAGGGCCTCGCGGAACGACTCGGCGCCGATCGGCGCGATCATGAATTCCTGGATGTCCACATCGGTGTCGGCGTGCGCGCCACCGTTGAGGATGTTCAGCATCGGCACCGGCAGCACGTGCGCGTTCGGCCCGCCGAGATAGCGGAACAGCTCCAGCTCGGCCGACTCGGCGGCCGCCTTCGCGACGGCGAGCGAAACACCGAGGATGGCGTTCGCGCCGAGGCGGGACTTGTCCGGGGTTCCGTCGAGGTCGACCAGCTTCTGGTCGACGATGCGCTGGTCCACGGCTTCGACGCCGACCAGATCCGGGCCGATCTCGTCCAGGACGGCCGCGACCGCGCGCTCGACACCCTTGCCGTTGTACCGGCCGGTGTCGCCGTCACGCAGCTCGACGGCTTCGTGTTCGCCGGTGGACGCACCCGAGGGGACCGCGGCCCGCGCCAGCGTGCCGTCGTCGAGAGCCACCTCCACTTCGACCGTCGGGTTGCCTCGCGAGTCCAGAATCTCGCGAGCGCCTACCTGCTCGATGAGCGCCACGCCATGCTCCTCATGTGGGTTGTGCCTGCGGTGACGGGCCCAGCCTAGCCGTCGGCTCCGTTCACCCGTTGGAGGCACGCGCCACATCGAGCGATGACCTGGAACTACTCGTCGGCCGGTTCACCTGCGCGGACTTCCCGCCAGCCCGACGGCAGCTCGACGGTGTCGGAGAACTGCTGCCAGAACGTCCAGCTGTTACCGCCGATGTCGGACACGGTGAACACGCGCGCGCCGTAGGGCTGATCCTGGGGCGCGTCGAGGTCGGCGTCCTCGCCGAGGGCGGCGCGCACCCGCTCGTACTGGGCGTCGGCGTCGTCGACGTAGATGATGTTCAGCTGCCCGACCGGGCCGTCGACGCCCTTCCCTTCCCAGTACTCGGGACCGACACCGGCCAGCTGGATCTTGGCCGGGCCGGCGCACAACGTGGCTTGGAACACTTCGCCCGAGGCATCGGCGAAGCGCACCTCCTCGGTGAATCCGAACACTCTGACCAGCCACGCGACCGCATCGGTCGCGTCGGCGTAGTAGAGGTACGGCGCGAGTCCGAGATAACCGGGCTCGCTTTCGGACCTGTCGGCTTCGGCGCTGCTCATGGCAGGACAGTCCACCATGACCGTTTCAGCTCCTCGTGAACGGCCCTGCCCCGGGGTAAAGTGGAGCGGACCATGATGGATGCCGAACCCGCCCCAGAACCCGGTCCGGACTCGTCCGGCGAATCCCGGTTCCATGCCTTCCGACAGGCGGAGGCGCTGGTCGAAAGCCGCAGGCCACTCGACGCCCTCAAGGCTCTCCAGCCCCTGCTCGAGGATGAAACCGACAAACCGAGCGTGCATCTGCTGGCGGGCCGCGCCTACTTCCACTCCGCACAGTTGCGACGGGCCGAACGCGCTTTCACTCGGGTGTTGGAACTCGACCCCACTGATCATTACGCGCGGTTCGTGCTCGGGCGGACGCTGCAGCGCCTCGGCCGGTTCACCGAGGCGCTCGGTCAGTTGCGGATCGCCTCGGCGATGCACCCGATCCCGGAGTATCTGGAAGCGATCAGCGAGGTCAACGCCCGTATCGCGTTGAGTGATTGACCGAGAGCAAGGGACCTTTGCTCTCAGGTGGACTTCGCGCGCATGTGCGCCCGTTCACCCTGTTTGCCGAACAGCACCAGCAGTTCCACCGGCCCCGGCCCCGCGCTGCCGAACCAGTGCGGCACGCGCGTGTCGAATTCCGCCGCCTCGCCGGGTCCCATCGTGAAGTCGCGATCGCCGAGCACGGCCCGTAACCGTCCACTGAGGACGTACATCCACTCGTAGCCCTCGTGCGTCCGCTGCGCCGGGTCGATGTTCTCGACCGGGATCAGCAGTTTGAACGCCTGCGGCTGACCCGGCTGCGCGCTCAGCGACCAGGCGGTGAACCGGCCGAACTTCTGCGGTTTCATCCGGACCCGGGGGTCGGCCGGTTCGGGCTCCCCCACCAGTTCGTCGAGCGGGACCTGGTGGGCCTGCGACAACGTCAGCAGGAGTTCCAGGGTGGCCTTCCGCGTGCCCGATTCGAGCCGCGAGAGCGTGCTGGCCGAGATCCCGGTCGATTCCGAGAGCGCGGTGAGGGTCGTGCCGCGCTCCTTGCGGAGCCGTTTGAGCCTCGGGCCGATCTCGGTGAGCCGCCGTTCGATGTCCTCCATGCCCACCAGCTTGCCAAACCGGCAACGAACTTTGCCAGATCTCCTTCGAGTCCGGATGCTCGGAACCATGAATGAAGAATTCGACGTAGTGATCATCGGCGGTGGCGTGGCCGGCCTCAGCGCGGCCCTGGTGCTCGGCCGGGCGCGGCGCAAGGTCGTCGTGATCGACGGCGGCACCCCGCGTAACTCGCCGGCCGCGCACGCGCAGGGTTTCCTGACCAGGGACGGCACCCCGCCACAGGAACTCCTGAAGATCGGCCGTGACGAGGTCCGCGGCTACGGTGTCGAGATCGTCGACGACGTCGTGCACCGGCTACGGCGCGACAAGGCGGTGGAGCTGGCGGGCGGCCGGGTCATCACCGGACGCCGGATCGTGGTGGCCACCGGGCTGGCCGACGAACTGCCGGACATCCCCGGTGTCGCCGAGCGGTTCGGCACCGACGTGCTGCACTGCCCGTACTGCCACGGCTGGGAAGTGCGCGATCAGCGCTTCGGCGTGCTCGCCACCTCGGAGAAGTCGGTCCACCAGGCGCTGATCGTCTGGCAGTGGAGCAAGGACCTGACGTTCTTCTCACACACCCAGGAGATCTCGGCCGAGGACAGGGCGAAGCTGACCGGGCTGGGCGTCCGGATCGTCGACGGCAAGGTGTCCGAACTCGCCGTCGAAAACGGCAAGCTGAGCGGCGTCCGGCTCGTGAACGGTGAACTCGTCGAACGCGATGTCGTGTTCGTCGGCCCGAACTTCGTCCCGCACGACAAGCTCCTCGACCAGGTCGGCTGCGAACGCACCGAATCGGGATTCGTCGCGGTGGACCCGCAAGGACGCACCAGCGTGGACGGCGTCTGGGCGGCCGGGAACGTCGTCGACCCGATGGCCCAGCTGGTCGTCGCGGCGGGCGAGGCCTACAAGCTGGCGACGATGCTCAACTTCGATCTGGTCACCGAGGATCAGGGCGCGACGCTGGCGTCCGCGTAGGCGTCGGCCGCGCTGAAGACGTCCTGGACGTAGGGGACGGCGGGGTTGAACACCCGCATCGACTTCCACCAGCCCGCCGGGGTCGCGACGTCGTCCCCGCCTGAGCACAGATAGCGGGCGGTGGCGAAGGAAGCGTCGTCGAGGTTCTTCGGATCCGGCTGCTTCCCGTCGCCGCTGGCGCGTACGGCCTGTTTGCCCCAGACATCGGCCGGCAGCGTGATCGGGCCGGGCCTGCCCTGCGCCGCCTCGACGTGGGAGACGCCGGCGAGAGTCGCCCACGAGAGGTGACAGCCCGGCTTCTGCCGCCGGAGCCACATCTCGGCCCGGCCGTAAGCGGAAAGATCGGTGACGGAGAGCCGCGTCTTCCCGGCCACGCGCTGAGCCCAGGTCTGAAGTTCGGCCTCGTCGGAAACAGTGGGCCGGTCGGGCGGCGCGGCGAGCCCGGCCCGCGGCGTGGCCACCCCCTGCTGCGGCTTCTGGTCCGGGACCGCGAGAGCCGGCGGAGGTTGCGCCGGCGGGGGCGGCTCCTCGCCGCCCGGCCGATTCACTCCGACGGTCATGATCAGCACCACGCCGGTGAGCACGAGCCCGCCCGCCAGGGCGAGCCTGGGGACGTACGGACGCGACAGGGGACGCGCGAACTCTTCGGGGGCATCGACACTCGACTGGGCGGTTTCGGCCACCCGGTCAGGTTACTTCGCCACGCTGTCGGGTGATAACCCCTTCGGCTGACTGCGCCGGCTGATAGTGAACCTTCTCGTGAACCGGCCTTTGACGGCACGCCTCCCAACTGGGCTTTCAGGCAAGCTGGGCATCGCGCCGAGCCAGGACCAGATCAAGGAGTTCACCTCGGCGGTCGACGCGCCGAGTGAGCCGCTGAGCGCAGAACGTCGTCGAGTTCCACGGCGAGCACCGGGCCGGGATCGGCGCGCCACACCGGATCTGCCCATTTCGCCGTCCCGCCGGGTGTACGGGAAGGCGGTTTCTGGGGCGAGGGCCTGTTCGCTTGACCTCCAGCAAAGTGGAGGTCGCACACTGGGTTCCATGTTCAGTGAAGCGGAACTCGACTACCTCGCCACCCAAGGACTCGGACGGCTCGCGACGGCGCAGCCGGACGGGACGCTGCAGATCAGCCCGGTCGGGTACACCTACAACACCGAGACCCGGACCATCGACATCACCGGCTACGAACTGGCGAAGAGCAAGAAGTTCCGGAACGTCGCCGCGAACGGCCAGGCCGCGTTCGTCGTCGACGACATGCCTTCCCAGGACCCGCCTCGGATCCGCTGCCTCGAGATCCGCGGCCGCGCCGAAGCGCTGACCGGGACCTTCACCGCGGACGGTCATTTCGACGGCGCGGTGATCCGGCTCCACCCGTCCCGGATCATCAGCCTCGGTGTCGACGACCCGGACCACGACCCGCTCGACCTGGTGCCGCACAACCGCAACGTGTGAGTCACGCGTGTTACGAACGGACCTTTCATAACAAATTCCGTTATGAAAGGTCCGTTCATAACTCAGCGGCGCCCCCCGAACAGAGCGTACGAGCCGGCACCGACGACTCCGAGCCCCACGGCGGTCCAGGTCGCGGTGGCCACCTCGGCGGGCTGGAAGAGCCAGGTCGCGATCAGGGCAGCCGTGGCCGTATCCGGCGGCGTGAAGTACGCGACGGCGAAGGCGAACAACGGCAACGTCCACCCGTAGGCCCCGCCGAACAGCACCGCTGCCATCCCGGCGAGACCGAGCAGCCCGGCGGCGTTCCGCGCGATGATCTCCATCGGGACCAGGCCCGCCTCCCACAGCCGGGGCACGAGCACGACCGCGAAGGCGAGGCCTCCGATCAGCAGGAGATGCAGGCCGCGACGGTAGATCCAGCGGATCGCGGCGGTCCGGTCGAGGTCGGGATCTTGACCGCTCAGTCCGCTCGTCGTCACCGCGACCGCCATCGTGAGCGCGAGCGACACCGGCAACAGCGACCACGAGTTGCGCGCCAGGAACCACATCACCGCCACGACCACCAGCAGCGCCACGAACGACGCGGGCACCTGCCGCGAGCGGGAATACAGCACCGCCCACCTCATCGCGCGAGTCCGCCGGTCAGGATCTCGAGCTGGTCCCCCTGGCAGGTCAGGCCCGCTTGCCGCTGCGCGACGATCCGCGTGCGCTGCACGTCGGGCGGCAACGCCCGGAACGTCCCCCACGTGCGGTCGATCTGCCCGGTGGTCTCCTGACTCGCCCAGATGTTGCCGCCCTTCAACGGCTTCCATTCGCCGAGAAACCAGCTCGCCGAAATCGTCCTGGCGGTGACGTCGTCCAAATAGGACGCTCCACTTCCCCTGGACGAGGCGCACGAAGGTGTCCCCGCTCCGGCGACGAGCGCTCGCGTCACATCATCCGGATCGGTGGCCAGGTACAGCGGCAAGCTCATGAGATCGACGATCAGCGTGTCGGCGGCACGTGGCGGCACCTCCTCGTATCCCAGCCGCCGGTCGAATTCCACGATCTTGACCGGTGCGTCCGGCAAAGTTCCCAGTAGCCGCAACGCTTCCTTACCCGGCCCGGCGATCTTGCCGAGCTCGGCTTCGTGCATCTTCGTGACGCACACGGGACCATCGCAGACCATCGCCGTCGCGAGCGGATCGACGACCTTGGCCTCGGCGGGCGTGGCGGGCAGGATGGGCACCGCGATCGCGAGCGCGGCGACCAGGGGAACGGCGGCCAGCGCCTTCGCCCGCCGCGAACCCGCGGCCAAGAACAGCAAGCCGGTCGCGGCCAGGCCGATGAGCCAGACCGCCTGGCCGAGATCCATCCGGCTCGAGGTGGTCAGGAACGGATCGTTGAAGACGTCGAACGCGGGCGAGAGCAGGACAACCCACGAGGGCAGGGGCAGCTCGCCCGCCAGCACGCTGCCCTCGGACTGGGCGAGCTGAAGAACGATCATGCCGACGAAAGAGACGACGGCCAGCACCGGGGCGGTCAGCGGATGCGGCAGCAGCCTGCCGACACCCAGCCCGATCCAGGCGCCGGCGATCATCCCGAGCGCGCCGACCACCACGATCGGCAGCCAGCCGAAGGTGAAGAACCCGCCGTTGAAGAGGACCTGCACCGCACCGACGGCGAAGACCAGCAGATAGCCCAGGACCAGCAGTCCGGCCAGCGCGCCGGCGAGTTTCGCGGCCCGGTGCCAGCCGGGGCGAGGCATCGTCGTCAGCAATTCGACCATCCCCGACCGGCTGTCGCGCATGCCTTGGATGACACCGGCGCCGACCGCGATCGGCCACAGGAACACCAGCAGGAACCGGCTCCACTCGGCCGCCAGGACCCAGTGCGAGCCCCAGTCGAGGGGAAACCTCGTCCATGGCCCGGAGAAAGCGAACAGAAAACCCAAAGCGACGACGACCGCCGCGAGCGCGGCCCAAGGGGCGATGGAACGGCGGAGTTCGATCCGCAGGATGCGCGCGTTCACCAGTTCCCCTTCCCCGGCTCGTGACCCAGCAGTGCGGAATAGCCACGCTCGATCGGGCTGTCGCCCACGTGCGCGGGCGTCCCGGCGGCGGCCAGTTCGTCCGGATTCCCTTGGAAGACCAGCTTTCCTTCCTCGAACAGGATGACGTCGGTGCACGCGGTGGCGACGTCTTCGACGAGATGCGTCGAGACGACCACGCAGGCGTCGCGTCCCACTTCCTGCATGAGATCGCGGAACCGCACACGCTGCGCCGGGTCCAGACCGGCCGTCGGCTCGTCCAGCAGGAGGATGTCCGGGTCGTTCACGATCGCCTGCGCGATCCCGACCCGCCGCACCATCCCGCCGGACAACGTCTTCATCTTGTCGTCTGCGCGATCGGCGAGACCGACCCGCTCGATCGCGCGCTGCACCGCCCCCGGAACGTCCACTTTGGACATCTCCTTGAGCCAGGCGATGTACTCGACGAATTCCCGCACGGTGAACCGCTTGTAGTAGCCGAAGTTCTGCGGCAGGTAGCCGATCCGGCGGCGCAGGCGGCGCTGGTCGGTGAATCCCCCGACGGACTCACCGAGCAGCGCCAACCCGCCTTCCGCCGGCCGGAGCACCGTCGCCAGTGCCCGGATCAGCGTGGTCTTCCCGGCCCCGTTCGGGCCGAGCAGACCGTGCACCCCCGTGCCCAGTTCCAGATCGAGCCCGTTCACGGCGTACTTCCGCTTGCCGACCCGGACCTTCAACCCCTCCGCCTTGATATTCCACGCGTAGGTCGTCGGTGCGACCTCCGCGGCCCCGACAGCACGCATCATGTTCTCCCCTTCGTTCATCGTTCGGATCCGCTGAGCAGGCCGAAGGCGCTCCTCCTGAGCACCACCACGGCCGCGGTCAGCGCGAAGATCGCGCCCCAGACGGGGAGCAGTCGCGGTTCGAGCGCGGTGGCCCGCCCTTCCGAAGCCACCGCGGGCGCCAGGATCACCGCGACCCAGATCCCGGCCAGGACGTACGAAGCGCGCGCAACGCCGATCAGCCCGCCGAGCGCGAGCGTCCCGGTGGTGAAGGCCAGGCTCGGCAGCAACCCCAGCCCGAACCCGCCTCCGCCGAACCAGCCGGCGAGGGCCTGCACCGGCAGTACGACCGCGAGTACGGCCGTCGTCCGGCGCAGCACCAGATAGAACCCGCCCCTGGGCGCGGAAGTGACCAGTTCGTACGCGGGGTCGAGGCCCTTGGCCCAGGACACCGCGACCCCGAGGACCGGCAGCACCGGCGAGAACAGCTGGACGAACGAGAAGCCTTCGCTGCTGGTGAAACCGACCCAGTCGAGCACGAACCCGAGCGTCGGGATCAGGAGGATCATCACCAGCCACGGCAGCATCACCGGCGTCACCCAGGTGTGCAACCGCCCAGCCCAGCGACTCCGCGACGGCCGCTTTCCCACACCGGCCAGTTTGGGTCCGAGTCCGGCCCAGACGCCGTCGACCAGCGCCGTCACCGACGGCGTGCTGATCACGGCCAGCCGTCCCCGGCAGTCCGCACACGACTCCAGATGGGCTTCGACGGCCCAGACCTCGTCGCCCGCGAGCCCGTCGTCCCCCCGGACGTAGCCGGTGAGGAGCCGTTCGGACACGTGTTCCTTGTTCACGACAGCGCCTCCCGCATCGCGATCCGAGCCCGCCTGGCGCGGGTCTTGACGGTTCCTTCGGGCAGCCCGAGCAGAACCGCGGTCTCACGGACGGTCAGCCCGTCGAGCACCATGGCCTGCAGGACCTGCCGTAGTTCGGGAGCGAGCCGGCGCAACGCGTCGCCGACGTGGTCGCCGACCGCCCCGGCCAGCGCCTCGTCTTCGGCGGCGGGCGCGGCGGTGATTTCGGCGACCGGCAGTGGCTGCGCGTGCCGGGCCCTGCGCCGGAAGGCGTCGACGAGCCGCCGCGCGGCGATCGTCCACAGCCAGCCGACAGCGCTGCCGCCGACGGCCGAACCGGCGAACGCCCCGGCCGCGCGCCACACCGCGAGATAGGTCTCCTGCATCACTTCGGCGACGATCTGCTCGTCGGCGCAGCGACGGCGGAGACGCACGGCGAGCCATGGCGACGTGCGGCGGTAGAGCTCCTCGAACGCCGCGCGGTCACCTTTGGCCGTGCGGCGGACGAGCTGCTCTTCGTCCGGTTCCGTTCCCTTCACACCCAGCAAGACGTCGAGATCACGGAATCGGTTCTCACACGATTGTGTGCCGCGTCACAGCGGCCGCACCGGCTCGGCGGCCTTCTCGTCGTACGCGGTGCGCGCGGCGACGATCTGGTCGACGTTCTCGACGGCCCATTCGCCGACGGCGTTCGTCAGCCGGCCGACGTCGACACCGAGCGGGGTGAGGCCGTACTCGACCCGCGGCGGAACCGTGGGGTAGACGTCGCGCCGGAGCAAACCGTCCCGTTCCAGGGAGCGCAGCGTCTGGGTCAGCATCTTCTGCGTGATGCCGTCGAGCAAGCGGCGAAGTTCGCTGAACCGCATCGGCCGCTCGTAGCGCCGGATCGCGCCCAGAACGTAAAGCGCCCATTTGTTCGCGAGAACCTCGATGACCGTCCGCGCCGGGCAGTCACGCCCGTGTACGGCCACCCATTCTTCGAACATCCGCCGCTCGGCGTTGGTACCCATGAGGTACCTAGATATCAGGAGAGTGCCTACTTCACAACAGGTACCAGGCGTCGACATGCTCGTTTCCATGCGAAAGATCCAGCAAGACTCCTTCGGCGGGCCTGACGTCCTTCGGATCGTCGAAACCGAAAAGCCCGTTCCGGGCGACGGCCAGGTCCTGGTGCGCGTCCACGCCGCCGGGGTGAATCCGGCGGACTGGAAGATCCGGAACGGGCTGGTCGTCGGCGACCTGCCGCTGACCGTGGGACTCGACCTCTCGGGCGTGGTCGACTCGGCCGGGCCGGGAACAACACGGTTCCGGCCCGGAGACGAGGTCTACGGCGTCACGTTCCCGCCGAACGGCTCGTACGCCGAGTACGTCGCGGTCAGCGAGGGCACTCTCGCGCTGAAACCGCGAAGTTTCGATCACGTCGAGGCGGCCGCACTCCCGATCGCGGCGCTCACCGCGTGGCAGCCGTTCACCCGGCTCTTCCCGGTCGGCCCGGGTCACCGGGTGCTCGTCCACGCCGCGGCCGGCGGGGTCGGTCATCTCGCCGTCCAGATCGCGAAGGCCCGGGGTGCGTACGTCATCGGGACCGCCAGGGAGGCGAAGCACGCGTTCCTGCGGGATCTCGGCACGGACGAACTCCTCGACTACACGACCTCCGATTTCACGAAATCGCAGGTCGTCGACGTCGTGCTGGACCCGATCTCCGGCGATTACGGCCCTCGTTCCCTGGACACGCTCGAACCGGGTGGTGCGCTGATCGACATCGTCGGGCACGGTCCGGACCGGACGGAGGTCCGGCGGAAGGCCGAAGAACTCGGTCTCCGTTTCGACGAGTTCTACGTCTCCCCGTCCGGAACGGACCTGGCGGAAATCGCCACTTTGGCCGACGCCGGCTCACTGCGTGTCTCGATCGCCGAGGTCCTGCCGCTCGAACAAGCCGCGAAGGCGCACGAACTCAGTGAATCCGGACGCGTTCAGGGCAAGCTCGTCCTGACGATCTAGCTGGGCCAGAACTTGCGCCAGCCGTCGGCCTCGAGCGTCGTGGGTTCGAGGCCGGCGTCGCGGGCGGCCTGCTCGGCGTCACGGATGTCGAGAGCGAACTGCTTCGCGACGGCGCGCAGCTCACCTTCGGGGTCGAGCCCGGCCCGTCGGGCAGTCGCGGCCACCCGGAACAGCTGGGCGGCCGGTTCGGATCCTTCGGGAAACAGGTCCAGCGGGATCCCGGCGCGGCCGCTGCGCTGTCCGAGCTTCCCGGCCAGCGCCACGGCGGGCTGACCGAGCGCGACGCCGTCCACGATGGACAAGCGGCGCTTCTCGGCCTGTTTCAGTTCTTCCCACTTGAGGTTCTGGTGTTCGACGGTGTCCACCCGCGGGGAGCCCGCGAACACGTGCGGGTGACGCCCGACGAGCTTCGCGACCAGTTCGGACGCGACGTCGTCGATCCCGAACGGGTCGGCCGGATCTTCGGCGGCGACGCGCGAGTGGAACAGCACCTGGAGCAGGACGTCGCCGAGTTCTTCGCGGAGCGCGCCCCGGTCGCCTTCTTCAATGGCGTCGAGAAGTTCGTAGGTCTCCTCGACCAGATACTGGCGCAGCGAGTCGTGCGTCTGGATGGCGTCCCACGCACATCCGCCCGGAGAGCGGAGCCTGTCCATCACCTCGGCGGCCTCGACCAGCGGCGGTACGGGCGCTTCGATCACCTTCGCGCCCGCCCGGATCAGCGACGCGGCTTTCGGCTCTTTGCGTGAACCCGCGATGAGCACGAGGTCACGCACCGGACCGGCACCGAGCGCGGGCACACCGAAAGCGGCGGGATCGACATCGGACGCCGCATGGACGGCATCGCTGCGTCGCAAGATCGGAAGTGCCGCGGCGGGCAGCGTCGCCCCGCGCGCGATCACGACGACGGCGGTGGTCACCGCTGCTGCGGGGTGGCGCCGCGCACTGGCAGCACGATGCCCTTCTTCGACGCTTCGTTGGCCGCGAGGTCCATGCCCACAACATCCCACACGCCGTAGCGCGGGTTCACCGTGAGGTCGAGCTGGTCGACGTACGGCTGGAGGAAGCGGATACCGATCTTGGCCAGCTGCTGGGCGCTGGGCGGTGCCTCCTGGTCGACCGAGACCGGCTTGTCCGCGGCCCGCTCGCGCACGGCGACCACGAGCCACTGCGGCTGTTCCGGCGACGGCTGGAAGGCCACGACGGTGTTGACCGGGCTCCCGAACATGACGGTCGACGCGAAAGCGGGCGACTGCGCGGCGGCGGCCTTGTCGCCGAGTCCCGCCTCCTGGGGGTTGCCCTGCGCTTCCTGGGCGACGGCCTGAGCGGCCGCGTCCGGCGAAGAGGCGAACTGACGAGCCTTCTCGAACGCCC
Source organism: Amycolatopsis sp. lyj-112 (assembly GCF_046549055.1). Lineage (NCBI taxonomy): Bacteria > Bacillati > Actinomycetota > Actinomycetes > Pseudonocardiales > Pseudonocardiaceae > Amycolatopsis > Amycolatopsis sp. lyj-112. The sequence goes on from NZ_JAJPWS010000002.1 coordinate 97,377, forward strand.
GCTCACGCAGCTCGCCCGGATCGACGGCGGCCGGGGTGCCACCGGCGTCGGCCTTGGGAGCGGAAACCGCCACGTGGTCGACGGTGACGACCAGCTTGTCGACGTACTTCAGCGCGAGCTGGGTCTGCAGGGCCGCGTCGACCAGGGCATCACGGTGATTCCGGACGCGCGCGACGAGCTGCTGCACGTTGGTCGCGACGTCGCCCTGCTGAGCCGCCTCCATGGGAGCCGCCAGCGGATCCTTCTGCAGCGCGGCCACGACGAGGGACTCGTCGACTCCGACACCCTCGCGCTGGGCGGCGCGCAGAGTGAGCTCGTGGAGGATCTCCTGGCGCACGATCTCGCGGCCGACCAGATCGAGCTTGTGCTCCTTGGCCAGCTGCTGCCCATAGGGGTGCTCACGGACGGCCTTGTCGATCATCTCCTGCACGCGATCCACCGAAGTGGACTTGCCGTCGATGATCACCGCCGCACCGACCTGCCCGGGTCCGGCGTTGCATCCGGTGAGAAGGAGAGAACCGGCAAGAACCCCGACCAGCGCACGACGGCGCCCCATGATCCGCATCACAGCGCATACCCTCTCATACCGGCCCCGGTGTGAGAACCAGGTCGTAAGTCGCGATTCGGGGTTCCTCCGCGAAGACTCACGCGACGGGCGCCGGTGACTTCATCAGATTCGTCAACAGTTTCGCGCACCAGTCCAGCAGTTCCTCGTCCCGCAGCACCGGCGCGCCGATGCGGCCGCCCGCCGGGCCCTCGGTCGGCTTCGGCACGGAAACCGTGTTCGTGACGGCTTTGTAGAGAGCCTTGGGATACAGGCGCTTCAGCCGCACCATCTGGGAATCCGCCAGCGGCAAGGGAGCGAACCGGATCGACGAGCCCTGGACGGCGACCTCGGTGACGCCGGCGCCGCGGCAGGTGTGCCGGAACGCGGCGACCGCGAGCAGACGGCGGACCGCCGCGGGCGGCTGGCCGTAGCGGTCGATGAGTTCTTCGCGCACCGCGTCGATCCCGGCCTGGTCCGGCGCGGCCGCGATCTTGCGGTACGCCTCCAGCCGCAGCCGCTCGCCCGGGACGTAGTCGTGCGGGATATGCGCGTCCACCGGGAGATCCACGCGGACGTCGGCGAGTTCTTCGTCCTCCGCCATGTCCTCTCCCGCGTGCCGGCGGAACGCGTCGACGGCCTCGCCGACTAGCCGCACGTACAGGTCGAAACCGACGCCGGCGATATGTCCCGACTGCTCCGCGCCGAGAATGTTCCCCGCGCCGCGGATCTCCAGGTCCTTCATCGCGACGGCCATACCCGCGCCCAGCTCGGTGTTCTGCGCGATGGTCGCGAGCCTGTCGTGCGCCATCTCGGTGAGCGGTGCTTCCGGCGGGTACAGGAAGTACGCGTACCCGCGCTCGCGTCCGCGCCCGACCCGGCCGCGCAACTGGTGCAGCTGCGCGAGACCCAGCAGGTCACCGCGTTCCACCAGCAACGTGTTGGCGTTCGAGATGTCCAGCCCGGTCTCGACGATCGTGGTGCAGACGAGCACGTCGTACTCGTTCTCCCAGAAACCCTGGATGATCTTCTCGAGTTTGTCCTCGTTCATCTGCCCGTGCGCGGTGACGACGCGCGCCTCCGGCACCAGCTCGCGAATGCGCTTCGCGGCCTTCTCGATCGAAGAAACCCTGTTGTGCACATAGAAGACCTGGCCGTCGCGCAGCAGTTCACGCCGGACCGCGGCGCCGACCTGCTTGTCGTCGTACGCGCCGACGTAGGTCAGGATCGGGTGCCTGTCCTCGGGCGGGGTGAGGATCGTGGACATCTCGCGGATCCCGGCGAGCGACATCTCCAGCGTCCGCGGGATCGGGGTGGCCGACATCGTCAGGACGTCGACGTGCGTCCGCAGCGCCTTGATGTGCTCCTTGTGCTCGACGCCGAACCGCTGCTCCTCGTCGACGATCACCAGGCCGAGGTCCTTGTACCGGATCCCGGTCTGCAGCAGGCGATGCGTGCCGATCACGATGTCGACGTCGCCGGAGGTCAGCTGCTCCAGGATCACGTCGGACTCGTTCTTGTTGGTGAACCGCGAAAGGCCCCTGATCTTCACCGGGAACGAGCTCATCCGTTCGGTGAAGGTGTTGAGGTGCTGCTGCGCCAGCAGCGTCGTCGGCACGAGCACGGCGACCTGCTTGCCGTCCTGCACCGCCTTGAACGCCGCGCGCACCGCGATCTCGGTCTTGCCGTAGCCGACGTCGCCGCAGATGACGCGGTCCATCGGGACACCGCGTTCCATATCCGCCTTGACCTCGTCGATCGCGGCGAGCTGATCGTTGGTCTCGGTGAACGGGAAGGCGTCTTCGAGCTCGCCCTGCCACGGGGTGTCCTGCGCGAACGCGTGCCCGGGCGCGGCCTGCCGCGCGGCGTAGAGCTGCACCAGTTGCGCGGCGATCTCCTTGACCGCCTTCTTCGCCTTGGCCTTGGTGTTCTTCCAGTCGGACCCGCCGAGCTTGTTCAGCGTCGGCAGCTCACCGCCGACGTAGCGGGAGACCTCGTCGAGCTGATCGGTCGGCACGAACAGCCTGTCGCCGGGGTGCCCGCGTTTGGAGGAGGCGTACTCCAGCAACAGGTATTCACGGGTGGCGCCGGCGACGGTGCGCTGCACCATCTCGACGAACCGCCCGATGCCGTGCTGGTCGTGCACGACGTAATCGCCCGTTTTCAGGGCGAGCGGGTCGACGGCGTTGCGGCGCCGCGACGGCATCTTGGTGTTGAAGTCCTTTGTGGACGTTCCGGCGCCGGCGCCCCGCCCGGTCAGATCCGACTCGGACAGCACCACCAGCGCGCGTTCCGGCGAGACGAAGCCGTCCGAGAGACCGCCACAGGTCACTGTCACGACGCCGGCCGTCAGCGGCCCGGTGAGACCTTCGGCCAGTGCCGCGGGCACTTCGCCCGCCGACAGCTGCTCGACGGCGCGCGCCGCGGTGCCGTGCCCGGCGACGACGAGCACCGCCGTCCCGCCCGCGGCGGTGTGCGCGCGCAGGTCGGTCGTCGCGCGCTCCACCTCGCCCCGGTAGTTCGGCGCGGCCTCGATCGAAACGCGATAGACGTCGGGGTCGTCGCTGGCCAGCTGCGTCAGCGTCCACCAGGGACGCTTCGTCTCCTGGGCGTGCTTCGCGATCTCCGCGAGGTCCCGGTACGCCGACGCGCCGAGGTCGATCGGCGCCTGCCCACCCGCGGCGGCCGTGGTCCAGGACGCTTCGAGGAACTCCTGTCCGGTGCGGACCAGGTCGGCCGCGCGGGCGCGGATCTTCTCCGGATCGGCCACCAGCACGTGGGTGCCCTCGGGCATGGCGTCGGTGAGCAGCTCCAGCTCGTCCTCGCACAGCACGGGAATGAGGGCTTCCATGCCCTCGACGGGGATTCCGCCCGAAAGCTTGGTGAGCATCTCGGTGAGCTGGGCGTCCGCCTCGTAGGTCGTCGCCAGCTCCGCGGCCTTCGCCCGCACCTGCTCGGTGAGCAGCAGCTCACGGCACGGCGGCGCGGTGACGTGCTGGATCTCGCCCGGCAGCGATCGCTGGTCGGACACCGCGAACGCGCGGATCTCGCTGACCTCGTCGCCCCAGAACTCGACCCGCACGGGATGCTGCGCCGTCGGCCCGAACAGGTCGAGGATGCCGCCGCGCACGGCGAACTCGCCGCGCTTCTCGACCATGTCCACCCGCGTGTAGGCCAGCTCGACCAGCCGCTCCAGCAGCCCTTCGAAGCTCTGCTCCTCGCCGACGACCAGGTCGATCGGCGCGAGTGAGCCGAGCCCGGGCGCCATCGGCTGGATCAGGCTCCGGACGGTCGAGACGACGACGCGCAGGTCGTCGGCGCCGGTTTTCAGCCGGTGCAGCACCTCCAGCCGCCGCCCGACCGTGTCCGCGCGCGGGGACAGCCGCTCGTGCGGCAGCGTCTCCCACGAGGGGAAGTCGGCGACCGCCTCCTCTCCGAGGAACGACTTGAGCGAAGCCGTCAGTTCGTCGGTCTCGCGGCCGGTGGCGGTCACCGCGAGCACGGGGCGGCCGGCGCCCTCGTCCGCGGCGAGGGCGGCCGCGACCAGCTGCCGGGCCGCGATCGCGCCCTGCAGCTCGAGCACCGGGGCACCGGCCCGCTCGACGACCCCGCGAAGGGCCGGATCGGGAAGGATGGAATGAAGGAGTCCGGACAATGGAGCGTTTGTCACCGTCCCAGACTACGTGGGGTCACCGACAGTCCGCCGCGCGATTACCTGGGCAGGGCGTCGACCACCTTCGGGAGCTGCTCGTCGAACTCGGCCGGTTCCTGGGTCGCGATGCGGAGCAGCACGTGTTCGGCACCCGCGTCGGCGTATTCGCGAAGCCTCGCGGCGACCTCGTCACGGCTGCCCGCGATCTGCACCTGGATCTTCTCGACGAAGTCCAGCGGAACCCCGTAGTTCCGCCGCGCGTAGTCCTCCAGCCGCTCACGCGCGCGGACCGGGTCGTCCTCGATGAGCACCGTCGCGAACAACGCGGGCGTCACCGGGCGTACGGCGGTTTCGCGGATCTTCGCGAGGCCGTCGACGTAGTCCGCGACATCGGGCGGGTACGGCAGCCAGCCGTCGTAGAGGCGCCCCGCCCGCTCCAGCGCGCCCGGGGTGAACGCGGCGAGCCAGACCGGAGGACCGCCGGGGCGGTGCGGTTCCGGGAACTCCGGAAGCGTGTCGTAGTGCAGGACCTCGCCGTGGAACGGGCCGCTTCCCCCGCTCCAGACGTGCCGCCACAGCGCGACGATGTCGTCGAGCCGGGCGCGGCGGCGCGCCCACGGGACCCCGGTGAAGGCGAACTCCGGTTCGCTGCGGCCGGCGAACCCCGCGCCGACGCCGAGGGTGATCCGGCCCTGGCTGATCAGATCGAGGGAAAGGATCGCGTTCGCGGAAAGGACCGGATCGCGCAACGCCGGGAGCAGGGCCGCGGTGCCGAGGGTGATCCGCTCGGTTCTGGCGGCGAACGCGCCGAGCAAGGTCAGCGGATCGATGGGCGCCTTCGCCAAGGTGTCGCCGACCCAGACCGAGTCGAGGCCGAGACGTTCGGCTTCGGCCGCGATGGCGACCATTTCCGGCGCGGTGCGCCCGGAGTCGAGGATGGACCGATAAGTGGGGACGACCAGACCGAATTTCATGCCACGAGCATCTCCGCGCCGGGGAATCACCTCAATTCCTTCGAGGGAATGGCGGCGCCGTCGGCACCTCCGCCAAGATGACGACCATGGTTTCCGGATTCGGCCCCGCGCTCCGGGGCTGGCGCGAGCGGCGGCGGTTGTCCCAGCTGGAACTGGCGCTCCGGGCCGGAACCACCCAACGGCACGTGAGTTTCCTGGAAGGCGGCCGGTCGATCCCCGGCCGCGGCCTGGTGCTGCGCGTCGCCGAATCACTCGAACTCCCGCTGCGAGAACGCAACGGTCTGCTGCTCGCCGCCGGTTTCGCACCCGGGTACCCCGAAACGTCGCTGGATGACCCGAGACTGCGGCCGGTCCTCGAAGGCATGCGGCGGCTGCTCGACGGGCATCGTCCGTATCCGGCGATCGTGGTCGACCGCTACGGCGTGCTCGTCGCCCGCAACGACGCGCTCGACCTGCTCTTCGAGGACGTCGCGCCGGAACTGCTCGAAGAACCGGTCAACACCCTGCGGGTCGCCCTGCACCCGGAAGGCATGGCGCCACGGGTGCGCAATCTCGCCGATTGGGCGCGGCACATCCTCGAACGGATGACGCAGGAGATCGCGCACGCGCCCGACGAGCGGCTCACCGCACTGCTGGCCGAACTCGAGAGTTACGTTCCCGCGCCCGGCCCGCCGGGCCCCGACCATCTCGGGTTCGCCGTTCCGATGCGGTTGTCCACTTCGGCCGGTGAACTCCGGCTGATCACCGCCATCACGACGTTCGCGACCGCCGCCGACGTCACCGTGTCGGAACTGAAACTGGAGACCTTCCTTCCCGCCGACGCCGAAACGGCGAAGATCCTGACCGGATGACCGGTTCGTTCCTCGCGGGCGATTGGGCGCGATGGCATGCTGATGCCATGCGCACTCCCGCCGTCGCCGCGATCGCGTCCCTGTCCTTGCTGGTCACGGCCTGTTCCGGGGCGTCGAGCGAAACGGTGCAGAGCGCGCCGCCGGTCACCTCGAAGGCCGCCGTGACGAAACTGAAGGTCGAGCAGGTGACCGCCGGCCTCGAACACGGCTGGGACATCGGGTTCCTGCCGGACGGGAAGATCCTGGTCACCCAGCGCCCCGGCAAGCTGGCCCTGATCGACAACGGCGCCAAGCGCGACGTCACCGCCGACTTCTCCGACGTCCACGTGCGCGGCGAGGGCGGGCTGATGGGGATGGTGATCAGCAAGGACTTCGCGACTTCGCGCGAGTTCATCACCTGCCAGACCCACAAGGAAGGCGACAAGGCCGTCGACATCCGGCTCGTCACCTGGCGGCTGTCGGAGGACAACGCGAGCGCCACGAAGGTCAAGGACCTGCTGACCGGGCTGCCGGTGAACCCGAGCGGTCGGCATTCCGGCTGCCGCCCGTCCTTCGGCGCGGACGGCGCCCTGCTCGTCGGCACCGGTGACACCGCCCGCCCGCAGTACCCCCAGGACAAGACCAGCCTCGGCGGCAAGGTGCTGCGCATCGACGCGAAGACCGGGAACCCGTTGCCGGACAACCCGTTCATCTCGGCCTCGAACCCGAACGAACAGCGCGTCTTCACCTTGGGGCACCGCAATATCCAGGGCCTCACGGTCCGGCCGGGCACCGGGCAGGTGTTCACCGCCGAGCACGGGCCGACCATCGACGACGAGGTCAACATGGAACGCGCCGGCGCGAACTACGGCTGGGATCCGTCCAAGGGCGGCACCGAGACCAGTTACGACGAAGGCGTGCCGATGACCGACACGCAACGGTTCCCGGACGCCGTACGTCCTTTGTGGACGACCGGCGAGATCACCGAAGCCATCTGCGGCGCCGAATTCCTCACCGGACCGCAGTGGGGCGCGCTCGAAGGCTCCCTCGCCGTGACCGCGTTGAAGGGACAGAAGCTGCTGCTGTTCCGCCTCGACGACGCCGGCGCCGTCACCGAAGTGACGCTGCCGCCGGAGTTCGACGACAAGTTCGGCAGACTCCGCGCCGTCCGCAGCGCGCCGGACGGCTCGCTCTACGTCACGACCTCGGAAGGCCAGGACGACAAACTGCTGCGCGTGACACCGGGTGCCTAACGGCCCAGGTACGCGCCGCCGTTGACGTGGACGACCTGGCCGGTGACGTGCCGCGCGGCCGGGCTCGCCAGGAAGGCCACCACTTCGGCGACGTCCGCGGGCTCACCGGCGCGTTTGGTCAGCGTGTTGCCGATGAGCATCGCGCGGCGCTCGTCGGAAAGCTTGCCGTGGAAGAACTCGGTGTCGCCGATCAGGCCGGGCGCGACGATGTTCGCGGTGATCCCGCGCGGCCCGAATTCCCTTGCCACGTCTACGTTCCACGCTTCCAGCGCGGCCTTCGCGGCACCGTAGGAACCGGCCCCGGTGTGAGCGGCGATGGAGCCGATGGTGACGATCCGCGCGTCGTCGGCGAGCCTGTCCCGCACGGCGCGCGTGACCAGCACGGCGCTGAACACGTTCGCGTCCAGATTGGCCTGCCAGTTCGCGGCGAACGACTTGAGGTCGTTCGCGGGCTCCTGCTGGAAATCCGTGTTCCCGCCGGCGTTGTTGACCAGGACGTCGATGCGTTCGGGCAGATCCGCCAGCGCCCGCTCCACCGCGTCCGGATCGGCCGCGTCGAACGGCACCGGATTCGCGCCGAGCAACGTGGCGGCTTCGGTGAGGACCTGCTCGCGCCGTCCGGTGATCGTCACCCGTTCGCCTCGCGCGGCGAACGCCGCCGCGACCGCGTATCCGATTCCCGTTCCGCCGCCGGTGATCACGACTTCCCTGTGCTGCACCATCGGGTCAGCATAGGCACACTAGGCTCCCGCCATGACGAAGATCGACCCGGCGACGACCGCGCTCGTGCTGATCGACCTGCAGACGCGGATCGTCGCGATGGAGACCACCCCGCTCGAGGGCGCCGAAGTCGTCTCGAACGCCGCCCTGCTGCGGGACGTCTTCAGCGCGGCCGGCTCACCGATCATCCACGTGCGGGCGCACCGGCCGGACGTCGAGGAACAGCCACCCGGCAGTGAACTGGTGGCCGAACTGACGCCCGCCGACGGCGAGCACCTGATCACCAAGCACACGATCGGCGCGTTCTACCGCACCGGACTCGACGAACTCCTGCGCGGCCTCGGCGTGAAGACGCTGGTGCTCGGCGGGATCGCCACCGAGTACGGCGTCGAGTCGACGCTGCGTGCCGCGATCGACCACGCCTACGAGACCATCGCGGTGTCGGACGCGATGGCCGGTATCGCGGCCATCTCCCACGAATCGGCGATCACCAAGGTATTCCCGAGGCTGGGCGAAGTTCTGACGACCGCCGAGACCGCCGCGGCGCTGGGCTGAGCCGTGATCGACAAGATCGCGTGGCTCCACCTGGTGGGTGGCCAGGTCCTGGGCGCCCGCTCGCGCGGCAAGACCGTGTTCTACCTGCCCGGCGGCAAACGGGAACCCGGCGAAACCGACACGGAGACCCTGATCCGCGAGATCCGCGAGGAACTGACCGTCGAAATCGACCCGGCGAGCGCCGAGCCCGCCGGGACGTTCGAAGCGCAAGCCGACGGGCACGGGTCAGGAGTCGTGGTCCGGACGACCTGCTACACCGCCGAATACACCGGAACGTTGACGGCCAGCAGTGAGATCGACGAGATCGCCTGGCTCGGTTACGCCGACAGGGACCGGGTCTCCGCGGCGGGCAAGATCATCTTCGACCACCTGCGGGAGACCGGTCTCCTGCGCTGACGACCGCTACTCGATCTTGTCCAGGCACAGCACCCGCTCCTGCGGCAGCGCGGTGCCGGGCCTGTGCCAGAAGAGCTTCGCGTCAGTGGACGGCACGTGCGCGCAGGTGTCGTCACCGTAAGAGACCGCAGGTTTCTTCTCGACCGCGAGGACCTTGTAACCGGCCGCGGCGCAGTCGGCCTTCACCATCTTCTTCGCCTCATTGACGTCGCCGGGAAGACAGTCACCGACGACCGGCGGCCGCTGACCGGGGTTCTTCAGGTCGTCGCAATCCGTGCCGCCCGAAAGCTTGAGCCCGATTTCCGACTTATTCTCCTGCTTACCGACGACCTTGAAGTTCGCGTCGGGACCGCACTCGGTCTTTCGACACTGTCCGCCTAAGATGCCCAGGCGGATGACGGGCTTCAGCCACGTCTTCTTCCGCGGCACCCTGTGTTCCACAGCGGGCGCAGAGCCTAGCGCTCACCGGCCGGGAAACGTTACGGCTACGCGACCGACGTCTCAGTACAGCCGCAACTTCGGCTTGTGCTCCAAATTGGACAGACCGTTCCAGGCCAGATTGACCAGGTGCGCGGCGACCTCGTCACGCTTCGGTTTCCGGGCGTCGAGCCACCACTGCCCGGTCAGCGCGACCATTCCGACGAGCGCCTGCGCGTAAAGCGCGGCCAGCTTTTCGTCGTAGCCCCGCGCGGCGAACTGCTGCGCGAGAATGTGCTCGACCTGGCTGGCGATGTCGTTCAGCACCGTGGAGAACGTGCCGATCGAACTCGCGACCGGTGAATCCCGCACGAGGATGCGGAAACCGTCGTGCGAATCCTCGACATAGGAGAGCAATGCGATCGCCGCCTGCTCCAGCATCACCCTCGGGTGTCCACCGTGGAGGGTGGAGACCATGCGATCGAGCAGGAGCTGGGTCTCGCGGTCGACGACGACGGCGTAGATGCCTTCCTTGCCGCCGAAGTGCTCGTAAACCACCGGTTTGGAGACGTTCGCCCGGTGCGCGATCTCCTCGATGGACGTGCCCTCGAAACCCTTTTCCGCGAACAGGGCTCTGGCGACGTTGAGAAGTTGTTGCCTGCGCTCGGTTCCCGTCATCCGCACCCGGGCCACCGGAGCTACAGGACGCGCTCCGGTGACCGCTTCACGTTTGGTTCGCCGTCTCCCCGCCATTGAAGGAGACTAACGTGACCTCGCTATTTGCTTTCGGCGGCGATGCGCGCGAGGCGCTGCGGGGTCGGCCAGCGCACATCGTAGGCCCAGCCGAACTTCTCGAACATCCAGATGAGCCTCGCGGAAATATCGATCTGGCCGCGCTGCACACCGTGCCGGGCCGAGGTCGGGTCCGCGTGGTGCAGGTTGTGCCACGACTCGCCGAAGGAGAAGATCGCCAGCGGCCAGAAGTTGGCCGACTTGTCGCGGGCGGCGAACGGGCGCTCGCCGATCATGTGGCAGACCGAGTTGACCGACCAGGTCACGTGGTGCAGCACGCAGACGCGCACCAGCCCGGCCCAGAAGAACGCGGTCACCGCGCCCCAGAACGACCAGGTGATCAGCCCGCCGAGCACCGCGGGCAGGACCAGCGTGAGCAGGCTCCACAGCCAGAACAGGTCGTCGACCTTCTTGATGGCCGGGTCCTTCACCAGGTCCGGCGCGAACCGCTCGGCGTTGGTCTGGTCGCGCTCGAACAGCCAGCCCATGTGGGCGTGCCAGAAACCCTTGGCGATGGCGAGCGGCGTGGTGCCGAACAGCCACGGTGAGTGCGGGTCGCCGTCGCGATCGGAGAAGGCGTGGTGGCGACGGTGGTCCGCGACCCAGGTGATCACGGGGCCCTGGACGGCCATGCTGCCGGCGATCGCCATCACGACGCGCAGCCACGGCTTGGCCTTGAACGAACCGTGCGTGAAGTAGCGGTGGTAGGAGACGGTGATACCGAGTCCGCTGATCGCGTAGAAGACGACGAACAGACCGACGTCGACCCAGGTCAGTCCCCAGCCCCAGGCGAACGGGACAGCCGCGAGCAAAGCGGCGAGCGGGAAGATGACCCCGAGGTAGACCGAGAGCTGCACGCCACTCGATCGATGACCTTCGATTACCGGTTTGGGGCCCTTCGTGGGCTTCTCGGAACGGTCGAGGGTAGCCGTCATGCAGTCACTTCTTTTCTACGCGCAGCCCTGAGGGGTTCCCTAAGGGTGACCTTACCTACGATGCCGTAAGTTACGGTACAGGAGGTTTCCGGCCCTGGGGAGAGCTCGCGACTGTGACCCAACCCCCGCCCGCGCGTATACCTCCGTGACATGGCTATCCTGACCAGGATCGATCCGCCGTAGTGTAATCGGCAGCACTTCAGATTTTGGTTCTGACAGTTCAGGTTCGAATCCTGGCGGCGGAGCAGACGAACAGATGACCAACGGTGTTTTCAACGGTGGGGGTGTGTGCGGCTGACCGAGGACGCGATCGACCCGACGACCAGCAGCAGGCGGCCGGCGCTGGCGGAGATGTCCGACGCCTGGCTTTACGGTCGCGCGCGCGAACTCGGTGCGGCCATCCAGCGCGTCGGTTTCAACGAGCAGCTGGACATCATCACCAGCCTCGACGAACTCCTCGACGAGACCCAGCGCCGCGGCGAGCCGTTGCTGGTCTCCCAGCTGCTGCGCTACTCCGCGGTGGCCAGGCTGATCACCCGGGGCCTCGCCGCCGAAGCCGAACCCAGGCTCGACGAGATGCTCGCGCACACCCGGCGGCACGGTCTCGCGCTGATGCGGGCCGACGCGCATGCCCTGCGCGGCCGTCGCCTCGTCATCGCCAAGCAGGAGGACGCCGCCCTCACCGAGATCGCCAGGGCACTGGCCATCCTCGACGACTCCGCGGTCCCGGACCGCCAGGTCGGCAGGCGCAGCTGGGACCGGATGCTTTCCACGACCCTGGTCGACTGCTGGCTGGTGCTGAACCAGCTGGGCGTCTACGAGGCGGCCGAGGAGGCCATCGCCCGCGCCGCACAGGCGATCCGCGACAGCGCGAGCCCGCACGAGATCGCGCTTCAGCTGATCAACCGGGTCAAGATGCTGCTCGGCTGGGGCCTGCGGCTCGAACGCATCGAGCGCTACGACGAAGGCGCGGACAAATTCCGCACCGCGGCGTCGATGGCGCAGGCCGCCGAAGGGCCGTTCACCGAGTCGCTGTTCCCGCGCAGGACCGGCGTGCCCGCGATCGACCAGGTCGGCGTGCTCGCCGCGGCGGCCGCGCTCGCCTCACCCGAACCGTCCCATATCGAGCGGTTGACCTCGCTGCTGAGCCCGGAACTGATGTTCCCGCACGAGCGCGAGATCATCGCGATCGCGCTGGCCCGCTGCCTGGACAACGCCGGCCGCCGCGAAGACGCGCTGCAGGTGCTCAAGGAAGTCCGCGAGGACAACGAGGACGCCGCCCTGCCGTCGATGCGGCTGAACCTCGCCCGTGAGCTGGCCAGGCTCGACACCGCCCCGGATTACGCGTCCGGGGCGAGCCAGTCGCTGATCGACTACGCGACCATCCTGGAAGCGGAGATGTGGTCGCTGCGGGAATCGCAGATCGCCACGCTCAACGCGCGCCGTGAACACGAACGCCTGTCCGCCGAACACGGCGCGATCACCCAGCAGGCTCTGCAGGACCCGCTCACCGGGTTGCCGAACCGCCGCGCGCTCGACGAAAAGCTGCGTTCGCTGGCGTCGTCCGCGGATGCTCAGCCGCTCGCCGTCGCGCTCGTCGACCTCGACGGTTTCAAGGATGTCAACGACAAGCAGTCCCACGCCGAGGGCGACAACGTGCTCCGTGTCATCGCGAGCACGCTGCGCGACGCCCTGCGCGGCGACGACGTCGTCGCGCGATACGGCGGTGACGAGTTCATCGTGCTTCTACCTGGGGCTCCGGCGTCGGCGGCGAAGCAGGCGCTGGGTCGTTCTGTGAATGCCGTCGCATCTTTGCCGCATCACCTTTCGCACGGTGTCACCCTCTCCGTCGGGCTCGTGTCGCTGCGGCCGCAGGAACGGGCCGAACAGGTCCTCGCCCGCGCCGATGCGGCCATGTACCAGGCGAAACGCGGCGGCGGGAACCAGGTTTCGTCGGTGAACTCGATGGCCATCGATCCGGTCACCGGATGGCCTGGTGAGGATGCTCCGACCGACCCCGCGTGGGACGCCGAACAGTCCCCGTAGGATCAATGCCCGACAACCACCGTTGGTGAATCGTTGGGAGCGCCGTGACCGGCCCGCTGAGCACGTTGATCCTCGCCGCGGGTGAGGGCACCCGTATGCGTTCGTCCACTCCTAAGGTCCTGCACCCGATCGCCGGCCGGCCTCTGGTCGAGCACGCGGTCCGGGCCGCGGCGGGGCTGGAACCGGAACACCTGGTCGTGGTCATCGGCCACGGCCGCGATTCGGTCGGCTCCGAACTGGCGAAGGTCGGTGAAGCACTCGGCCGCGAGGTCGTCACCGCCGTCCAGGAAGAGCAGAAGGGCACCGGGCACGCCGTTTCGTGCGCGCTCGCGGCACTGCCGGGCGGGCTGACCGGGACCATCATCGTCAGCTACGGCGACGTCCCGCTGCTCGACACCGAAACGCTCGCTTCCCTGGCCGCCGAGCACACCTCCACCGGCAACGCGGTCACCGTGCTGACCGCGCTAGTGGCGGACCCGACCGGCTACGGCCGGATCGTGCGCGACCAGGACGGCGTCGTCACATCGATCGTCGAGCAGAAGGACGCGACCCCCGCCCAGCGCGAAATCGCCGAAATCAACTCCGGCGTCTACGCCTTCGACGCCTCGGTGCTGGTCGACGGGCTCTCGAGGCTGTCGACGGACAACGCGCAGGGCGAGCTCTACCTGACCGACGTCCTGGGCATCGCCCGCGGCGACGGCAAGGGCGTCGGCGCGCTGGTCATCGACGACCCGTGGGTGACCGAAGGCGTCAACGACCGCGCGCAGCTCTCCGTGCTCGGCGCGGAACTGAACCGCCGGATCGTCCGCGGCTGGCAGCGGGCGGGCGTCACCGTGGTCGACCCCTCGAGCACCTGGATCGACGCCGGGGTGACCCTGTCGCGCGACGTCGTCATCGAGCCCGGGGTACAGCTGAAGGGTTCGACTTCGGTCGGCGAGGGCGCGCAGATCGGCCCGGACAGCACGCTGGAGAACGTCTCCGTCGGCGCGGGCGCGTCGGTGGTGCGGACGCACGGTTCCGATTCGGAACTGGGCGACGGCGTCAAGGTCGGCCCGTTCACCTATCTGCGTCCCGGCACCAAACTGGGGACCAAGGCCAAACTCGGCGCTTTCGTCGAAACGAAGAAAGCCGACATCGGCGCCGGCACGAAGGTGCCGCACCTGACCTACGTCGGTGACGCGACCATCGGCGAGAACAGCAACATCGGCTGCTCCAGCGTCTTCGTCAACTACGACGGCGTGAACAAGCACCACACCACGATCGGCTCCCATGTGCGGCTCGGCGCGGACAACACGTTCGTCGCCCCGGTCACCATCGGCGACGGCGCTTACAGTGGGGCGGGCACCGTGATCAGGCAGGATGTGCCCCCGGGCGCACTCGCCGTCTCGACCGGTCCGCAGCGCAACATCGAAGACTGGGTGCCCCGGCGCAGGCCGGGCACACCCGCGGCGGACGCAGCTTCCGCCGCGAAGCAGGACACCACCGCCGTGTCCGATTCAACCAAGGGAACCGACGGGGAGTCACCAGCATGAGTTCGAAGTCCGGCACACCGAAGAAGAACCTGATGCTCTTCTCCGGGCGCGCACACCCGGAGCTCGCGAACGAGGTGGCCGAGCACCTCAACGTGACGGTCGTCCCGCAGACCGCGCACAACTTCGCGAACGGGGAGATCTTCGTCCGGTTCAACGAATCGGTGCGCGGGACCGACGCGTTCGTGATCCAGAGCCACCCCGCGCCCATCAACGAGTGGGTGATGGAGCAGCTGATCATGGTGGACGCCCTCAAGCGGGCGAGCGCCAAGCGGATCACCGTGATCATGCCGTTCTACCCGTACGCGCGTCAGGACAAGAAGCACAAGGGCCGCGAGCCGATCTCCGCGCGCCTGATCGCGGACCTGTTCAAAACCGCGGGCGCCGACCGGATCATGACGGTCGATCTGCACACCGCGCAGATCCAGGGCTTCTTCGACGGCCCGGTCGACCACCTGCTCGCGCAGAACGTGCTGGCCGCGCACATCAACAAGACCTACCAGGGCGAGAACATCACCGTCGTCTCGCCGGACTCGGGCCGCGTGCGGCTGGCCGAGAAGTGGGCGGCTCAGCTGGGTGACCGGCCGATCGCCTTCATCCACAAGACGCGCGACCCCGACAAGCCGAACCAGGCCGTCGCCAACCGGGTCGTCGGCAAGGTCCGCGGTCAGCTGTGCGTGCTGATCGACGACATGATCGACACCGGCGGCACGATCGTGAAGGCCACCGAGGCCCTGCTCGACGAAGGCGCGTCCGACGTCGTCATCGCCTCGACCCACGGCATCCTGTCCGACCCCGCCACCGAGCGGCTGTCGAACTGCAAGGCGCGCGAGGTGATCGTCACCAACACGCTGCCGATCCCCGAGGAGAAGCGATTCCCGGGGCTGACCGTGCTGTCCATCGCGCCGCTGCTGGCGCAGGCGATCCAGCAGGTCTTCGAGGACGGGTCGGTCACGTCCCTCTTCGACGGCAACGCCTGATCCCAGCGAACGAAGCAAGGGACCTTTGCTACCGCTCTCCCTCGGAGAGTGAGAGCAAAGGTCCCTTGCTTCGTTTTCGGCTCCTCGCGAAACGGGCCGCGCCGGCCCGCCCGGCGTGGCTAGGTTCGCTGTCATGGGGAAATTCAGATTCGGCGTGAACCTGTGGCGAGCCGAAGACCGCGAAGACTGGGTAGCGAAATGTCTCAGCGTCGAAGCCTTCGGGTACGACGTCATCTCCGTGCCGGATCACCTGGGTCCCGGGCGGCACGCGCCCTTTCCCGCGCTGACCCTGGCGGCGGCCGTGACCGAGCGCGTGCGCGTCGGCACCCTCGTGTCCAACGTGCCCTTCTACAACCTCGCGCTCTTCGCCCGCGAAGTCTCGACGACGGTGAAGATGACCGGCGGGCGTCTCGATCTCGGCCTCGGCGCGGGACACATGAAGTCCGAGTTCGACGACGCCGGGCTGCCGTGGACCCCGGCCAAGGACCGCATCGAGTACCTCACCAAGAGCCTCGATCACCTGAAGGAACACTTCGCCGACGAAGGGATCACGCCCCCACCGCTGCTCCTCGCGGGCAACAGTGACGGCGTGCTCTCTCTCGCCGCCCGCGACGCCGACATCGCCGGTTTCGCGGGCCTCCGCCAAGCTCAGGGGAGATCGCCGGGCACCTTCCGCCTCGACGACGCCCAGCGCATGGACGAGCGGGTCGCCTTCTTCCGCTCGCAGCTCGACGGCCGGGATCCCGAACTGAACATGCTCGTCCAGCGGGTCGTCGTCACGGACGACCGTCGAGCGGCGGCCGAGGCCTGGCGTGAAGAGATCAAAGACCAGGACGATCTCGACGTGGACGTGCTACTCGAAACCCCGCAACTGCTGTTCGGGACCGTCGACGAGATCGTGCGGCAGCTCCGGGACCGTCGCGAGCGGTACGGCTTCTCCTACATCACGGTGTTCGAACCGATGCTGGAAACGTTCGCGCCGGTCGTGAAGGAGCTGTCCGGTCAGTAAGCGACGCAGAAACGACGGCGGCGGTTCGCGGGCTTGTCGATCTCGTCGACGAACGCGATCGCGTAGTCGGCGCCGCTGATCTTCGACGCGCCGTTCTCGTCGGTCAGGAGGACATCGCTCCCGACCCGGTAGCCCCCGGTCCGCTCCCCCTCGGCCCATGCGCCGAACTCGGCGGCCGGGCTGACGTAGAACCAGTCGACGTCCGCCGGAAGTGCCCGGAACGCTTCCAGCACCTCGGCGTGGGTGCCCGCCTCGCCCTTGTACTCGTCCGGGAACTCGGGGGTGTCGATCAGCCGCGGCCCGCCCTCGGCCACGTGCAGGCTGCCCGCCCCGCCGACCACGCCGACCCGCGCACCGTTGTCCTTCGCGACCCGCGCGATCGAGGGAACAGCGTCGAGCAGTCCGCCCTGCCCGTGGACCGCGATGACGAGGACGTCGGCCCCCTTGGCGACCTCGGCGAGGAATTCTTCGTCGTACAGCGAACCCGCCCGGGTTCCCTCACCGTCGGCGTTCCTCGACACCGCCAGGACCTCGTGCCCCCGGCCACGCGCTTCGGCGGTGATCTTCCCGCCCGCGTACCCGGTTCCACCGAACACGACCAGCTTCGTCATCACGTTTCTCCCTTACATCGGCGACGACACCGATGTTAGGAACACAAGATCGGCTACTTCAACGTATGCAACGCACCCCGAGGTGAGCGTGCAGGTCAGCCGCCCAGCGCGGCGAACTCGGACTTGAGCTTTTCGCGGACGCCGTTGACGTCGACCGGAGCACGGACCTCGCCGCGCGCCGAGGGCTTGGCCAGCACCTGGTAGCTCGCGTTCCGATTCGGAAGTTTGAACTTGACCTCACAGGTCATGCTCGTCGTGGTGTCCGGGGCCGCGTTGGCGTTCGCCGTGCAGGTCTGGGCCCCGAGGGCATCGGCGGTGAACTCGACGGACAGCATCAGGCGCACCGGAGGAGGAGTCCCGGTTCCGGTCCCGATGACGGTGTTGGCGACGTCGATGGTCGCCCGGCAGGTACCGACGTAATCCGTGCAGTTCAGTTTGTCGTTGACCACGCTGACGCTGACCTGGCTGAGCGCGTCGAACGGCTCACCGAGCCCGCCGATCGTGCCGTCCAGATCCGACTGCAGCTTCTTGAGCGCGTCCCCGGTCAGGGGCTCGACGCGCAACTCGGCTCCGAGCGTCTTCCCGCCGGCCGCGTCGACGAGGGAAGGCGCGAAACTGATCACGCGGTGCGGCGCCGAGGTGGTGACCCGCAGCGTCCCGAGCCCGCTCCCGACGTCGTAGACCTCGGTGCCGTCGGGCAATTTCGACCGGACCGGATCGGTCAGCCGGTTCATCGCGGACACCGCGGTCCGAAGCGTCGAAGCGGCTTTACGCGGGCTGAGGACATCAACGGCGTTCACCGGCAGGTCCGTGCTGTCCGTTCGGACCCAGTTGGTGCCGTACTGGTCGCTGTTACCGAGCCCGTGTGCCTTCCAGTACTCCGGTGTCGCCGAGAGATACAGCTGGTCGGCGGCCGAAACGAGCTGGACGGTCTGGCCGTCGACCGGCAGCGCACCCTGTGCACTGCCGTTGCGGGTGATCCGGAACAGCAACTCCGAGGGCTTGCCGGCCGCATCCTTGATTGTCGACTTGTAGACAACTGCCGGAGACTGCTCGAGTGCCTTCAACGCGCTCTCGACCGCACCACGCTGCTCCGTACGCCGGTCCACTCGCTGCTGCTCGGCGGGCGAGATCCCTGCCGCGCCGTCGATGGCGACATCGCAACCGGCCACGAGGCAGCACAAGGCAGCGACCGCCCCGATCCTCATCCGTGCCAGCATTCCGCCCCCTGTGCTTCGCCTGCAGGAGATCACACCTTAGAAAAGGGGTCACGCACCACCGCATCCGCGGGTTCCCTGAGCACCTGTCACCGACTTGTCACCTGAACGAGCCACCCGGCGGGACCCCTGCACAACCGCTTGGTCTACACTTTCCCGGTCTCGGCGAGGCGGGTTCCGTGAGCACCTGGTGCCCGACGTGATCGACGCGGCGGCTTGAGTAAAGCCACACGCGATCGAGCATGCCTGTGGTACTCGCCGCCGAACGCCCGAACCATCCCCATCGCAGCATGCTTTCGCTACATGTTGGTGAATTGAAGGAGTGCAACACCGTGTCCGAGGTACGCCTGTCCGTCGAGCCCCGCACCGAATTCGGCAAGGGTGCCGCGCGCCGCACGCGTCGCGCCGGCAAGATCCCCGCGGTGCTGTACGGGCACGGCTCGGACCCGCGCCACTACGCCCTGCCCGCCCTCGAGTTCGCCCGCGTCGTGCGTGAGAACGGCAGCAACGCCGTCATCACCCTCGACCTCGAAGGTAACAGCGAGCTGGCGCTGACGAAGACCATCGTCGTCCACCCGCTGAAGAACTACATCGAGCACGTCGACCTGCTGGTCGTCATTCGCGGCGAGAAGGTCACCGTCGACATCCCCGTCGTCGTCACCGGCACCCCCGGCCCGGGCACCCTGGTCGCCATCGACATCGACTCCATCCAGATCGAGGTCGAGGCGCTGCACATCCCCGAGCAGGTCGAGGTCTCGGTCGAGGGCATCGCCGCCGGCACGCAGATCCTCGCCTCGCAGGTCGCCCTGCCGCAGGGCGCTTCTCTGGTCACCGACGCCGACGCGCTGGTCATCGCCGTCAACGAGGCGCCGTCCGAGTCCTCGATGGAGGGCGAAGAGGGCGAGGCGGAGGAGACCTCCGCCGAGAGCGCCGAATAAAGTCACTCGTGTGACCGAAGCAGTACTTCCCGGGGCCGGCGAGCAGATCCTGCTCGCCGGCCTCGGCAATCCCGGGCCCCAGTACGCAGGCAACCGGCACAACGTCGGCTTCATGGTGCTCGACGAGCTCGCCGGACGCGTCGGCGGCAAGTTCAAAGCCCACAAGAGCGGCGCCGAGATCCTCGAAGGCCGGCTCGCCGGGCAACGAGTGGTCCTGGCCAAGCCGCGCTCATATATGAACCTTTCCGGCGGCCCCGTCGTGGGCGCCGCCCGGTTCTACAAGATCCCGCCGGCAGGCCTCGTCGTCGTCCATGACGAACTCGACGTCGATTTCGGCGCGCTCAAGATGAAGCTGGGCGGCGGTGACAACGGCCATAACGGCCTCCGTTCCATCACTAAATCGTTCGGCACGAAGGACTACTACCGCGTCCGTTTCGGCGTCGGCCGCCCTCCGGGACGGCAGGATCCGGCGGATTTCGTGCTGAAGGACTTCTCGACCGTCGAGCGCAAAGAACTCGCTTTCGAGGTCGATCGTTGCGCCGACGCGGTTGAAGCGCTTATCAGCACAGGGCTGACGTCCGCCCAGAACACCTTCCACGCTGGGTGAACCCGCTCACATGGCAGTGCGTTACAGGTCATCACTCGAAGGCGTTTCTCCACGCCCCTGATCGAGTCGTGGAATAGCGCAGGCCCTATCGGGGAACTCTCAAACCAGTTAGGACGGAATGCGGAGATTGCATTCCCCACCGAAACCGGAGAGAGTTTCATGTCGTTTACGGCCGAAGACATCACCGGCGTCACGTTCCCGAACGCTCCCATCGGGCGGCGCGGCTACGCCAAGCACGAGGTCGACGCGTTCTTCGAGCGGGTCGCGGACACCATCGCGGACCGCGACGACCTGACCGCGGCGGAGGTCCACCACGTCATGTTCTCGCGGCCGTTGATCGGCAAGCGCGGCTACGACGAACGCGAAGTCGACGAGTTCCTCGACAAGGTCGAGGAACAGCTCGCCCACCGGACCGGCCAGCAGGTGCTCGGCGTGCCTGGCGCGCGCGAAGAGGGCCAAACGACCACCGAGCGCGTAACGCCGGACCGCGGTCCGGTCGAGTATCTGCAGGAGCGCTAGTGCCCGTCTCCGCGTTCGAGGCGCGGACCCGGCAGTTCGACCGGGCGCCGATCGGCACCCGGGGCTATCTCGAACCCCAGGTCGATGCCTTTCTCGAACGGGTCGCGGCGACGCTGGACGGCGACGACGACCTGTCGGTTTCGGACGTCCACGACGTGGCGTTCGCCAAAGCGGCACTTTCGAAACGCGGCTATGACCCGACCGCCGTCGACGCGTTCCTCCGGGACGTCGAAAGCACCCTGGCCGGGCTCTCGCAGTCTTCCGGCTACTACATCGCACCGGCCCTGGAACACACGCACACGCGCAAACCGCTCTGGCGGCGCCGCTGACCGCACGGGAGGTGCTACGGCGAGGCCGGGTCTCGCGATGTCCGCGAGACCCGGCCTCGCCGTCTCAAGCGGTGGTCGCGTTCTTGGCGATCTTGTCCGCGAACTGAAGGGCGGTGGCCGCCCTCTTGACCTTGCCCGACGGCGTCTTCGGCAGACTTCCGGCGGGAAGCACCACGACCGCGAACGGCCGCATGTCGACGGCGTCGCGGACCTTGGCCGCGACATCCTTCGCCAAGGTCTTCTCGGTGTCGGGGTCACCGGCCAGTTTCGATTCGACGACCACGGCGAACCGTTCCCGGCGGCTGCCCGCGTCGATCCGCACCGCCACGGCGTTCCCCGCCCGGACCCCTTCGACCGACATCGCGGCCCGTTCGATGTCCGTCGGGTACAGGTTCCGGCCGCCCATGATGATGACGTCCTTGCGCCGGCCACAGATCACGATCATGCCGTCGACCAGGTAACCGAGGTCCCCGGTGAGCAGCCAACCGTTTCCGTCCTGCGTCGCGAGCGGGCCGTCCATGGTCAGGTAGCCGGGCGTCACAGCCTCTCCGCGCAGGCGGATTTCCCCGACCTGACGTTCTCCGAGCGCCGTGCCCTTGTCGTCGACGATCTCGGCCTCAAGCCCATCGAGCGGCGGTCCGAGAATCGCGAAGGACCGGACGTCATCCGTTCCCCGCCGCGGGTCGCCCTCGGGGACCGGCACCGCGCGATTGTCCGTTTCCAGCGCGTCGGCTTCGACGACGTCCAACGTCAGTCCGGTGAACAACGGTGCGAACGAAACCGCGAGGGTCGCCTCCGCCATGCCGTACGCCGGGAAAACACATTCGGCGGGCATCTTGAACCGCGCCCCCGCCTCGACGAACGTCTGCACGGCCGTCTCATCGACGGGCTCGGCCCCGTTCAGGGCGATCCGGAGCTTCGACAGGTCGTAGGCGTTGTCGTCGTCGACACGCGCCATCCGCCTGCCCACGATCGCGTAAGCGAAGTTCGGCGCGGCCGTGGTCGTGCCCTTGTACTTGCTGATCAGCTGCGGCCAGATCAACGGGCCTGACAGGAACTCGAGCGGCGTGATCTTGACGAGTTCGACACCGAACGTCATGGGGACCGTCAGGAAGCCGACCATGCCCATGTCGTGGAACGTGGGCAGCCAGGAAACCATCACGTCGTCGTCGAAAGCGAACTCGGCGCGATCGACCATCGCCTTGACGTTCGAGTACAGGTTTCCGTAAGTGATCTGGACGGCCTTCGGATCGGCCGTCGACCCACTCGTCAGCTGCAAGAGCGCGGTGTCGGACTCGGCCGTCGGCACGGCCTCCTCCAGCGGCTTGGCTTCGAGCAGTTCGGTGATCACCTGGAAGGCGATGTCGTGCTCGGCGAGCACCGGCGCCAGCTGGTCGAACGGCTCACCGAGCAGAACCAGCCCGGACCCGATCATCCGCAGCACCCGGACGGTGTCCTCGGCCCATTCCGCGAGGTCGGTGCGCTGAGTGGGCTGGTGCAGCATCGTCACACTGCCACCGGCGAGCCACACGGCCTGCACTGTCGGCGCGATCAACGCGGGCGCGGCCGCCAGGACCGCCACCGCCTTGCCCGGCTCGAGCCCGCCGGCCACCAGGCCACCGGCGACCCGCTTGGCCTGCTCGTGAATCTCGGCCCAGGTCCGCCGAACCGGCTCCTTGGGCTCCCCCGTGACCATTCCCCGCTGCTGACCTCGCCCCGCCGCGGTGGCGACGAGCGTGTCCACGAACCGACTCATGCGCGTCACACTACTGTCCGCTCTGAAACACCCGCTCGCCGTCGAGTGAACTCACTCGAGCGCTTCGGAGGTCTCGAGCCACTGCGCCTCGACCTCGTCCTTCTCCGATTCGACAGCTTTCAGTTCGGTGTTGAACTCGATGAGCTTCGACGGATCGGTCGCCGCGGCGAGGAGCGCCGCGTGCAGCTTCTCCTCCTTGGCATGCAACTGGTCGAGCTTGCGCTCGAGCCGGGACAGGTCCTTTCGAGCCGCCCGCTGCTCCGCAGCGCTCTTCTTCGGCTCGGAGGCCTGCCCGTTGGCCGATTTCCTGTCGCTACTCGACTTCTCAAGGCTCTTGACCCGTCGGTCGAGGTACTCCTCGATACCGCCCGGCAAGTGGGTCACGCGTCCGTCTCCGAACAAGGCGACGATCGTGTCGCAGACGCGTTCCACCAGGTAACGGTCGTGCGAGACGACGACGAGGCTGCCCGGCCACGAGTCGAGCAAGTCCTCCAGCTGCTGCAAGGTGTCGATGTCCAGGTCGTTCGTCGGCTCGTCGAGCAGCAGCACGTTGGGCTCGGCCATCAAAAGCCGGCACATCTGCAGGCGACGCCTCTCACCACCGGATAGATCTTCGACCGGTGTCCACTGTCGCGCCGCGGGGAATCCGAGCTTCTCCGCCAGCTGCGATGCGGTCAGCTCCTGCTTGCCGAACACGACCCTTCCGGCGATTTCCTCGATTGCCTGCAGAACGCGCAGATCACCCGGCAGGTCGTCAAGTTCCTGGCGCAAGTGCGCGAGGCTGACAGTCTTCCCCTCGATGCGACGGCCCGTCATCGGATCCACGTCGCCGCCGAGCAGCTTGAGCAACGTCGTCTTGCCCGACCCGTTGACGCCGACCAGGCCGACCCGGTCGCCGGGCCCGATCCGCCACGTGACGTGATCGAGCAGCGTGCGGTCGCCGACGGTCATGCTGGCGTCCTCGAGTTCCAGCACTGTCTTTCCCAACCGACGCCGCGCGAACGCCTGCAACTCGACCGAATCGCGCGGCTCTGGAACGTCGGAAATCAAGGCCTCGGCGGCTTCGACGCGATAACGCGGCTTCGAAGTCCTTGCCTGCGGACCGCGGCGCAGCCACGCGAGTTCCTTGCGCGCCAGGTTCTGCCGCTTCTCCTCGGCGGTCGCGGCCAGCCTCGCCCGCTCCGCCCGCGCGAAGATCCAGTCCGCGTAGCCACCTTCGTACTGCTCGACACGACCGTTGGAGACCTCCCAGGTCACACTCGCCACGGTGTCGAGGAACCACCGGTCGTGAGTGACGACCACAACCGCGATCCTGCGGTTGAGCAGGTGATCCGCCAGCCAGCGCACACCTTCGACGTCAAGGTGGTTGGTCGGTTCGTCGAGGACCACCAGGTCCAGTTCACCGGTGAGCGCCGCGGCCAGAGCGACCCGGCGCCGTTCACCACCGGACAGGTTCGCCGTCGGCTTGTCGACGCCGAGCGCGGTCATCCCCAGACCATCCATAATGGACCTGACACGCGCGTCAGCGGCCCACTCGTGCTCGGCGCCGTAGCGCTCCAGCACGACATCGCCGACCGTGCTCCCGACAGGAAGTTCGGTCCGCTGCGTCACCACGGCCATCCGCAGGCCCCGGACCTGACTGACCCGCCCCGTATCCGGCTCATTGAGTCCTGCGAGGACTTCCAGCAGCGTCGTCTTTCCACCCCCGTTGAGGCCGACGACGCCGATGCGCTGTCCCTCCGCCACTCCGAGCGAAACACCGTCGAGCAGCGGGCGCACCCCGTAGGACTTGCTCACCGACTCCAGGTTGACCAAGTTGGCCATTCCTCAGCCGATCCTTTCCGAAAGCTTGCACCACAACGAATTAGTCGATGTCCATTTCGGACACCGTCACGCGTGCACCCGCGGCGGAGTCGGACGCGGCGCGTCATCCCCGCCGACCAGCCGGGCACCAGGAACCGGTCCGTGCGCGACACGGACCGTCCGGCACACCCCGGCACCGGACAGTTCTGCGGCGACCTCGACCGCGGACTGAGCGTCCGCGCACAGAAACGCGCAGGTCGGCCCGGACCCGGACACCGTCCCGGCGAGCGCACCGGCGTTGACTCCCGCCCGCAAGGTACGACGCAGGCCAGGACGCAACGAGACGGCAGCCGCCTGTAGATCATTGCCCAGCAGCAACGCGAGCTGCCGCGGGTCACCGGACGCGAGCGCCTCGACCACAGGCGTGTGCGAACCGATCCGCGGCGGGCTGCCCTCTTCGCGCAGCCTGTCCAGCTCGCCGAACACCCTCGGTGTCGAGAGGCCCCGCTGATCGAACGCCAGCACCCAGTGGAACGTGTGCCGGGACAACACCGGCACCAGCTGCTCACCACGCCCCGTGCCCAGCGCCGTCCCGCCGTAGAGCGCGAAAGGAACGTCGCTGCCGAGCTTGGCGGCGATGCCTGCCAGTTCATCGCGAGAAATTTCGAGTTTCCAGAGTGACGCGAGCCCGACCAAGGTCGCGGCCGCGTCGGCACTGCCCCCGGCCATCCCGCCGGCGACCGGAATGCCTTTGCGCAACACAACGCGAACCTTGGATTCGGCCTCTGCCTTACCGACGTGGGCCGCCAGCGCCTGCGCCGCTTTCCAAGCCAGGTTGTTGGCGCCGGTCGGTACGGAACCTTCACCTTCGCCGTAGACCTCGACGCCGGGATCGTCGGTGGCCGCGACGGTCACCTCGTCGGTCAGTGAAAGCGCCTGGAACACGGTCACCAGCTCGTGGTAGCCGTCCGGGCGTACGTCACCGACCGCCAGGTGCAAGTTGACCTTGGCGGGAACCCTGACGGTGACTGGGGGCGGAACGACGGCGAGCACGCCTCAAGCCTACGTGCCCACCCCACTTGTGCTGCCACCAGGAGAAAGCGAACAGGACGAGTCAGACACGAACGGGCCGCTCAAGACCGATTTCGTCCTGAGCGGCCCATTCGAGAGAAAATCAGGCAGCGACGCCCTGCGGTCCGCGAACAGGGTGGCTCACGTGGCCACCGCGCTCGGCGATCCACGCGAGCGCGGCATCCGCGCGCTCGCCGCGCACACCGAGACGGAAACGCCCGACCGGGGTGTCGCCGATCCGGGTCAAACCACCGCCGATGGTGGCGAGTTCGACGTCGAAGCGCCCTGCCGCCTCGGGCAGCAGCGCACCGACCGACGCGAAACCGACCAGCACGACGTCCACGGCTCGGTCGTACTTTGCGGTCTGCGCCCGGCTGGTCTCGATCGTGGGCAACAGTGCCTGCGCGGTCCGGCTGTTCGGGTCGGAGACCAGGTCGAGCACGGTCCCGCGCTCGATGATCGCTCCGGACTCCAGAACGGCGACGTCGTCGCAGACACGCCGGACCACGCTCGCGTCAGGAGTGGTGAGCAGCACGGTGACCCCGAGTTCGGCACGCGCACGGTCGAGCACGGTCAAGACCGCACCGGACTCTTCGGGCCGCACACCCGCGGTCGGGTCGTCGGCCAGGAGCACGGCCGGCCCGGCGGCAAGCGCCTTGGCGATCGCCACCCGGCGCAGCTGTCCCTCGGTCAGTTCGCCCGGTCGCTGACCCGCCCGCTGGCTGAGTCCGACCAGGTCGAGCAAGTTGCCGACCCGGTTTCGACGCTGCGGCCCGTCGAGGCCCAGCTGCTCGAGCGGAGAAGCGATGTTGCCTGCGATGGTGCGCTCGGCGAGCAGTTCAGGCTTGGTGCTGACGACCCCGACCTGACGGCGGATCTCCCGCAGGCGGCGTCCGTCGAGGGTCCCGGTGTTGAGGCCGTCGAGACGAACAACGCCCCGGTCGGGACGCTCCTGAAGGCCGATGCAACGAGCGAGGGTCGACTTGCCGGAGCCCGCCGGACCGACTACTCCGAACAACGAGCCGGCTTGGATGTCCACGCTGACGTCGCGCAGGGCGACCACGGGATTTCCGTTGAGGGGAAAGGACTTGGACAGGTTTTCGACAGTGATCACGAAGGGCTCCATGCAAATGGGGCGCTGCTTCTTTCGAGCGCGCCAACCGTCACCGATTAACCGTCCAGAGCGGACGGTTTTCAGAGGAAAGGGAAAAGACTCAGGCAGTAACGGTGGAGCGTCGACACGCACTTACCGTGCGGCGACCTTCGTCGACAACGCGTCGCCTGGTCAGCAGGAGCGGGTGGGTGACCCTGTTCATTAGGCACAGCCTCCATCGGTCCTGGCGGTAGCACCTGCCCTGTGGAGGGTGGTTGCTGCGACTTCGGCGAGCCAGGTCTCTCAGTCGCTCGGGATGGCTTACTGAGTAAAACCGATCTCACTAGATGAAAGCAAGCGCGTAGGCGCAGATCACACGACTGGTCGCGTCCATAATACAGGATCAGCCATCCATATTCTGGGATGACAGCGGATGTTCACGATTCGAATCAAGGCCTCTGCCTGCAGAGACAGGCCGGAAGCAGGACGCTCGTGACGACCATTCACGCAGCCGTACTGACCTCTGTCGACATCCGCGTCCGTGCGGTCTCGACCACACCCGCCACGAGGTTTGGACCAAGGACCTCCGGCGCGACGACCTGCGTAGACCGCCGACACTCGCCTCCGCCGGCTACCCCGTCAGTCAGCCGCGGCGGCGATCCGAGCGAACTGATGAACGTCCAACTGCTCCCCGCGGGTCTTGGGGTCGATGCCGGCCTTCTCGAGCAGTTGTCCAGCACGTTCAGCCGAACCGGCCCAGGAAGCCAACGCCGCACGCAAGGTCTTCCGCCGCTGCGAGAAAGCGGCGTCGACGACTGCGAACAGGCGACCTCGCTCAACAGACGACACCACTTCGCCGCGTTCGAAGGCGACCAAGGCGGAGTCGACGTTCGGCACGGGCCAGAACACCGAACGAGGCACCGCAGCGACCTTGCGCGCCTTTCCGTACCAGGCGAGCTTGACACTGGGTATGCCGTAGGTCCGGCTTCCCGGGCCGGCGGCCATCCGGTCGGCGACCTCGGTCTGGACCATCACGAGTCCGCTGGTCAGTGACGGCAGCTCGGCGAGCAGGTGGAGCACGACGGGGACAGCGACGTTGTACGGCAGGTTCGCCACGAGCGCCGTCGGCTGCCCCGGCAGGTCTGCCGCCGTCACCCGCAGGGCATCCGCCCGAACGACGGTCAGCTTTTCGGCACCGCCCCGCTCGGCCACGGTTTCCGGCAGACGTCCGGCGAGCACGGGGTCGATCTCGACCGCGACGACCTCGGCACCGGCCGCGAGCAGCCCGAGCGTCAGCGAGCCGAGCCCCGGCCCGACCTCGAGCACCACATCGCCTTCACCGACTCCGGAAAGCTCGACGATGCGGCGGACGGTGTTGGGGTCGTGCACGAAGTTCTGGCCGAGCTTCTTGGTCGGACGTACGTCCAGCTCGGACGCCAGCGCCCTGATCTCCGCAGGCCCGAGCAGTTCAGTCACCCGACGATCGTAACCAGCCCCGGTGAGCCACGATTGGCCGGTGGACAACGTTGCGCTCGAAGGGGACAAGGTCCGGCTGCGTGACTGGCAGCCATCCGACTTCGCACCGCTCAGGGACCTACTCGATCCCGCGCGGCCATGGCATGAGACGAACGGACCGTACTTCGGTCGCCCTACTGCCGATGAGGCCGGTTCACGGGCGCTGAAACTCACCAGCCGCACGGTCACGCCCGATCCCCGCACCAGCCTTGCCGTGACCGACCTCGGCGATGGCAGATTGATCGGCCAGGTCAGCTGGTACTGGGAAAGCGAAGAAACCGACTGGCGTCGGCTGGGGCTGGTCATCTACGACGAGCTGTACTGGGGTGGAGGGTTCGGCACCGAGGCGCTGCGTCTATGGACGAGCTACCTGTTCGCGCGGACAGACGCGCTTCGGCTGGACTTCGCCACCTTCTCGGGCAACCCGGGAATGATCGCCGTAGGACGCAGCTTGGGCTTCGTCGAGGAAGGCCGGTTCCGGCAAGCCCGGCGCTGGTCCGGCGGCGTACACGATGCCGTTGTGTACGGGGTACTCCGCGAGGAATGGCAACGCGCGAACAGGTCGGCGGAATAACCGAGGAGAGCCCTGAGGGGCCACACATCCGCGCCGCGCTGGCAGCGTCAGACGGGACCGCAGCCCGGAGACCAAGGCTTTCGCCGACCCCAGGCTCCTTCGAAGAGTCCCGAACTCACCTGCAACATCCTTAGGGAGTAGCGGGCCTGGATCGCATCCCACTCCAGGGTGATAGAGGCAGGATCGCGCGCTCGCAGAGTGATCAGGATTCACCAGAATGAGACCGTGCATTTGTTCGAACACACCGCGACAATCGAGGGATGACCAGCACAAACACCCCCAAGGCCTTCCCGCATAACCTGCCGGAAGGTGAGCCCGAGCTGCTTCTCAACGAGTTGCAGACACGGCTACGCGAAGGGCGACGTCTGTTCGCCGAAGTCGGCCAGATCCTGGCCGAGATCGAGTCACGCGGCGTCCGGGACCTCTACGGATACAACTCGATCGCCGTCTTCTACGAGCACGCGGCCCGGGTGCCCCGGGCCGAGGCGAAGAAGGTGACCGACCGGGCACTCGCACTCAACTCGAGACGCACGCGCGACGGCACCTCGGCTCCACCCATCGCGCCTTTGACCGGAGTCGCCGCCGCCACAGGAGTGCTGGTCGATGCCGGCATCGACCGCATCGTCGCGGTCATGAGAAGGCTTCCAGAGCGCATTCCCGCAAGTACACGGCTTGAAGTCGAAGAGGACCTGGTGAGCCTCGCCGGCGTCGCACGACCTCGCGAGGTCACAGTGGCCGGAACCGACTGGATCGCGCGCCTCGATCCAGAGGGGAACGACTCCGAGAACCCGCGGACACGGCGTCCGCGAAGTGAGTTCTGGCTGCGCCAGAAACGAACCGGCCGCTGGGACATGCGGGGCAACCTCGATTCCGAGACAGGCGCCAGGCTGAACGCGCTACTTGTCCCGCTCGCCCACCCGGAGCCGAGCGGGGAGGCCGATCAGCGCACACCGGCAGAGCGACGCGGCGATGCGTTCGCAGAGATCGTCGATCTTGCCGGATGCGGTCCGGACATCCCGGCACCTCGCCAGGAATCAGATCGGATCGCCGCCGAACAGGCTCAGCCGGCAGAGTCGCTCAAGAAGCCGTCGCCCCGCCCGATGCCCGCTATCCCGCACCATCGCCCTCCCGCCGCCCAGACGCGGCAACGGAGCGACAGACGTCAGCGCCCGGATGTCGGCGGAGCGAAGGCGGGCGCCGGCGCCGAGCAGGCTCGGAAGGCGGCACATGTCCGGCCTTCGCGTTGGTGGTCACGTCTGTCGAGACCAAGATCCAGAACGGAAACTTCGCCAACGACGCACCAACGGATTCTCGACCGGCTCCCCGATGGGGACAGAGCACCGCTCAATGGCCCTGAAACGCCCTGAAGGCCACCTTGTGAGCAACGGGCGCCCACACGATGACCTTCAGAGGGGAGGAGAGGAGTCTGGCGTCAAGCCTTCTTGCCACAGTGCGGCCAGGCGCCGTAGCCACCGCGGTCGTCACGAAGCTTCTCGGCGACGGCGATCTGCTGAGCCTTGCTGGCCTGGTGCGGGTAGGAGGCGTACTGCGCGCCACCGTAGGCATCCCAGGTGCTCTTGTTGAACTGAAGACCACCGTAGTAACCGTTGCCGGTGTTAGCGGCCCAGTTACCGGTCGACTCACACTGCGCGATGCGGTCCCAGGACGAAGCGTCGCCGATGGGCGGATCCACCGGCTTCTTCGTACCGACCTTGACGATCTTGGGCTTGGCCTCGGTGATGACCTCTTCGGAGACCTTCTCGCGGTCGACCTCTTTGCCGTTGCGCTTGGTGACCTTGTAGGTCACGGTCTTCTGGCCGGGAGTGCCCGGGTCTTCGACCTTGGTCTTGCCCTTTTCGAGCGTCGGGTCGTCGACCTTCTGCTCCGGCGGAGCGATCTCCTCGTTCTGCTTGACCATGGTGACGCCGGTCCGGCTGATGTGGACCTCGGCACCATCGGTCAGCTTGACGTCGAGGCCGCCGACGGCCTCGTCGTCCGGGCCGAGGGTCATACGAAGCTCACCAAGGAATTCCTTGGTGGTGACCGAGTTGGTCTGAACCTTGCGCGGTTCGTTCGCGCCGTCGTAGACCACGACGTTCTTGAGGGTCTTGACCTCGACGGTGGCACCTTCGAGCGGAAGCTCACCGTTCTGCGGGAGCGAGGTCCAGGTGCCGGACTTGGCGAGGTCCGCGCGGCCGAGCTGGTTCAGGGCCTCGCCGAGGTTGGTCGCACGAACCCAGGACTCCTGTGCGACGCCGTCGACGACCAGGTTCAGCTTGCGACCGCGCTCCAGCTTGATGACGCCGCCATCGCCGACTTCGGCCTGGGGCGAGGGGGAGAGCGAGTCGTGCGCGCCGATCGAAAGGCCGGCGTCTTCGAGGACCTCGCCGACCGTGTCGCCGAAGCTGTGCACGGTCCGCTGCTGGCCGTCCACGTCGAGGGTGACGCTCTTGTTCATCGCCATCGCGGCCGCGCCGCCACCGCCGAGGGTGAGCAGCACTGCCATGACGGTGCCCTTGAGGAACCGCTTCTTCCAGACGCGGGTCGCGCTCGAGATGACCTCGTCCTTGGTCGCGACCTTCCTAGGTGCGCCCGAGGTGCGGTCCTCGGCCAGCTCGTCCGGAATGACGATCGGCGGGAGCATGGTGGTTTCGGCGCTGATGAGGCGGATCAGCTCGTCGACGTCGACGTCGATCTCGGCCATCAGGGTTTCGGCATCGGAGCCGAGCGCAGCCAGGACGTCCTGGTGCGTGATGCGCGGGTCATCGGAGTAGTCGAGCTCGCCGTACTGAGTGTCGCGGTCGAGCATGGCAACCGAACCGGAGGAAGCGAAGGTGTTCGTCTCTGCGCCGAGGCGCGAGCCATCCTGCCTACTGCTACCAGTCACTGGGTCGTTCCCTTTCCCAAGACGTCAAGGAGCTCGACAACCGCTCCAAACGTCCTTCGTCTCGATGCGCACTTCGGCACACCTCTAAGAAGTCCGACACCCGCAGCCAGCGCCATCGTCACGGTTCCAGGCCGTACCGCTCCCGGTTCCGCTTCCCCGACGTGCACTGACGTGACTGTGGGCGTAACAGCCGGAAACCGCATGAGCGGGCACCGACCGGCACGATCACGGGACAGTAACGAACCTCGCCGGGTTGCGCAAACACCCCCCGGAGTGTCGTGACGTTGGTCACTCATCAGAGTGGACCATTGCTGATCACTAATGTCGCAATCCGTTCAACTGGGTGTGACTGTCGGCAAGCGGAAAACCCGCTCAGCGGTCACTCGCACCGATTCGGCCACCTCGTGCACCGCCTCGCCCCTGAACGCGGCGAGGTGGCGAACGGTGTAGGCGGCGCAGTAAGGCTCGTTCGGTCGCCCACGGAACGGATGGGGGGTCAGAAACGGCGCGTCCGTTTCGACGAGGTACTGGCCGGCCGGCACGATCCGTGCCGCCTCATGCAGCCCGCGAGCGTTGCGGAAGCTGACCGTGCCCGCGAACGAAAGCACGTAGCCCGCGTCGATGCAGCGGCGCGCGACGCGTTCATCCCCTGAGAAACAGTGGAAGACGACCTGATCGGGAGCGCCTTCCTCTTCGAGGATGCGGAGCACGTCGTCGTGGGCGTCTCGATCATGGATCATCAGCGGCTTGCCGATCCGCTTCGCGAGATCGATGTGCCACCGGAAGGCGTCTTGCTGCGCGTCGTGCGGCGAGTAGTCCCAGTAGTAATCGAGGCCGGTCTCGCCGACCGCGACCACTCTGGACTCTTTCGCGAGACTCTCCACTTCGGATTTCTCGGCCTCGCCGAACTCCTTGGTACGCGTGGGATGGATCGCGATGGCAGCCCAAACCCGCTTGTCCCAAGTGGACGCCTGGGCAGCCCAGCGGGCCGCGGCGAGATCATCCGCGACGGTGATCACCCTCGAGACACCGGCGCGTTCGGCGCGGTCGACCATGGCCGTCACATCGGCCGCGGTGACCGCGCCGCACGCGTCGAGATGGGTGTGCGCGTCCACCACCGAAACCGGCAACCGGTCCGGGATCGGTGGCAACTCCTTCTTCTCTTCACCCATCAGCTGATCACTTCGAGATCGGGGCCCATTCGGGACCGGTCTCGCCGAGTTCGGGGTCCAGCTTGGCGAACAAGGGAGTCGGCTTCTCCAGCGGCTTGCCGACCTCGATCGGCACGGACTTCCAGCGCGCCTGCTCGGCCTTGTAGTCCCCGGTGAGGATGGGGTTGATCCGGCCAGGGATGTCGAGGTCTTCGACTTCCTGCACTTCGGGCTGGGCCGCCCAGATACCCGAGCCGCCGAGCGCCTCGTGCACCTTCTGAGCCGAGTGGGGCAGGAAGGGGGTCAGCAGTGTGTTGGCGTCCGAGACGACCTGCAGCGCGGTGTGCAGGACACTGTCGCGGCGAGCGGGGTCGTCCTTGAGCTTCCAGGGCTCCTGATCCGACAGGTAGCGGTTCGCGGCGGTGACGACGCGCATGGCCTCACTCGCCGCCGCCTTGAACCGGGAACGCTGCAGGTGAGCGCCGGCGGTGTCGAAGGCCTTGCGGGAGAGTTCCTTGAGTTCCGCGTCGGCCGCGGTCGGGGCGTCCGGACGGGGGATGGCGCCGACGTTCTTGTGCGCCATCGAGATGGACCGGTTGACGAGGTTGCCCCATTCGTTGGCAAGCTCGAAGTTGGTCCGGCGGACGAACTCGTCCCAGGTGAAGTCGGTGTCCTGGGTTTCGGGGCCCGCGACCGAGATGAAATAGCGCAGGGCGTCGGGGCCGAACTCGCGCAGGAAGTCGTGCACGTAGATGACGGTGCCGCGCGAGGTCGAGAACTTGGAGCCGCTCATCGTGAGGAACTCGCTGGAGACGATCTCGTCGGGCAGGTGCAGCTTGCCGTACTTGCCGGGCTCGCCGCCGCGGTCGCCCTCGCCGTTGTGGCCGAACAGCAGAGCCGGCCAGATCTGGGCGTGGAAGGTGATGTTGTCCTTGCCCATGAAGTAGTAGGAGCGGGCGTCCGGGTTGCTCCACCACTCCTGCCAGGCGTCCGGGTTACCGGATCGGCGTGCCCATTCGACACTGGCCGAGAAGTACCCGATGACCGCGTCGAACCAGACGTAGAAGCGCTTGAGCGGCTGGTCGCGCCAGCCGTCCAGCGGGATCTTCACGCCCCAGTCGAGATCGCGGGTGATCGGCCGCGGCCGCATGTCGTCGATCAGGTTCTTGGTGAAGTTGAGGACGTTCGGGCGCCAGTCCGTCTTGCTGGACAGCCACTTGCCCAGGGTCTCGGCGAACGCGGTCAGGTCGAGGAAGTAGTGCTCGGTCTCGACGAACTTCGGTGTTTCACCGTTGATCCGGGACTTCGGGTTGATCAGCTCCGCGGCGTCGAGCTGGTTGCCGCAGTTGTCGCACTGGTCGCCGCGCGCGCCGTCGTAACCGCAGATCGGGCAAGTGCCCTCGATGTAGCGGTCGGGCAGGGTGCGGCCGGTCGAGGGGCTGATCGCGCCGCGCGTGGTCTTGGGCACCACGTAGCCGTTGCGGTGCAGCGCGAGGAAGATCTGCTGCGTGACATCGGCGTGGTTGCCCGTGGTGGTCCGGGTGAACAGGTCGTAGCTGAGGCCGAGCCCCTGCAGGTCCTGACCGATCTGACGGGTGTACTTGTCGGCCGTCTGCTGGGAGGTCAGGCCCTCGCTGTCGGCCTGGACGGTGATCGGGGTGCCGTGTTCGTCGGTACCGGACACCATGAGCACCCGGTTGCCGACCATTCGCTGATAGCGGGAGAAGACGTCGGACGGGACGCCGAATCCGGACACGTGGCCGATATGGCGGGGGCCGTTGGCGTAGGGCCAGGCCACCGCAGTCAACACTGGGGTGCTCATGCTTGTTTAGCCTACGGACGTCGTCTAAGGCATTGTTGTCCGGGAGAGGAACGGAGGCCTCGGTGTCCGCCACGCGTCTGCTGGTGCTGGGTGTCGTGCGCATGTACGGGAAGGCGCACGGCTACCAGGTACGGCGCGAGCTTCTCTCGTGGGCGGCCGACAAATGGGGCAATGTCCAGCCGGGTTCGATCTATCACGCGCTGAAGAAGATGACCGCCGAGGGACTTCTGGAACAGGTCGAGGACACCGACAACAGCGGCGGCGGGCCCGACAGAGTCGCGTACAAACTGACCGAAGACGGCGAGACCGAGTTCCTCGTGCAACTCGGCCGGGCCCTGGCGAGCAACGACGCGACCGGATACAGCTTGTCGGCCGCGGTCACGTTGATGCCGAGTCTGCCCCGTGCCCAGGTGCTGGCCTTTCTGAAACAGCAGCTGGCGAATATGGAAGCGCATGCCCAGTCGACCTACTACGCCCGCGAGCACGCGGTCGACCTGGGGAAACCGCCGCACGTGACCGAGCTGTACCGCTTGTGGAGCGCTCACGCCGAGGCGAACGTGACGTGGATGCGGGATCTGATCGGCCGTCTCGCGGCAGGCGAGTACGTGATGTCGGGCGAAGGCGGCGCCGCGTTCGGCGAACCGCCCAAGTAATCAAATTTGACTAGTGAACGACCGCTAGGGCACAGTGCACCCGTCCAGCTAGTCAAATTTGACTAGCTGGCTTCCAGAAAGGGGCACTCATGATCAAGGCACGCGGCCTTGAGCGGCGATTCCGTCGCAAGGGCCGCAAGGGAACCGAGGTCCACGCCGTCAAGGGAGTCGACCTCGACGTGTCGGCCGGCGAACTGGTCGGATTCCTCGGACCGAACGGCGCGGGTAAGACCACGACGCTGCGCATGCTGACCACACTGCTCAAACCCACCGCGGGTGAAGCGACCGTCGGCGGTTGCGACCTGCTCGCCGACCCACTGGGGGTGCGCCGGCGAATCGGCTACGTCGCCCAGGGTGGCGGTACAGCGCCGGAAAGCAAGGTCGTCGAAGAGGTCGAGTTCCAAGGACGGCTGTACCGGATGAGCAAGGCGGACGCGCTCGCACGCGGGGCCACTCTCGCCGAGCAGCTGGACCTCGCCGGGCTCGACCAGCGGCAG
The DNA here is from genome assembly GCF_046549055.1 of Amycolatopsis sp. lyj-112. NCBI lineage: Bacteria > Bacillati > Actinomycetota > Actinomycetes > Pseudonocardiales > Pseudonocardiaceae > Amycolatopsis > Amycolatopsis sp. lyj-112. The sequence goes on from NZ_JAJPWS010000002.1 coordinate 133,052, forward strand.
ACCAAGACCCTCTCGGGCGGGCAGCGCCGTCGTCTCGACATCGCGCTCGGGCTGATCCACTCACCCGGGCTCGTCTTCCTCGACGAGCCGTCGACGGGACTCGACCCGCAGAGCCGCGCGAACCTGTGGGACCACATCCGCAGGCTGCGCGACGAGCAGGGGGTCACGGTCTTCTTGACCACGCACTACCTGGACGAGGCCGACGCGCTTTCCGACCGGCTGATCGTCATCGACGACGGGAAGATCGTCGCCGAGGGCACGCCGGATTCGCTGAAAGCGAGGGTTTCCGGCGACAGCGTCGTCATCGAGGTCTCACCGGAATCCGCGGCGGAGACCGCTGAGGTCGCTGGCCGGCTGGAAGGGGCGCACGAGATGGCCGTCATCGACGGCACGGTGCGTTTCCGGGTTCCTCGCGGGGACACGGCGATGCCCGAACTGCTGCGCGCGCTGGACGCCCGCGACGTCGCGATGACGTCCATGCAGGTGCACCGACCGACGCTCGACGACGTCTTCCTGACGCTGACGGGCCGAAGTCTGCGTGACGCCGAAGAGGGCGCACCGCTCGACGACGCCACAGAAAAAGAGGCGACGCATGTTGCATGACACCTGGTTGATCTTCCGCCGCGACATGCTCGCGGCGATGCGCAACCCGATGTGGGTCATCATCGGCATCATGCAGCCGTTGCTGTATCTGTTCTTCTTCGGACCACTCCTGGTGAAGTCGCTCAACGCGCAAGGCCTGTCCGATGTGGACGGCTGGATGATCTTCACCCCGGCGATCATCGCTCAGCTCGCGCTGTTCGGTAGTTCGTTCGTCGGGTTCGGTCTTCTCGCGGAGTTCCGCTCCGGCGTGGTCGAGCGGATGCGGGTGACACCGGTGAGCCGGGTGGCGCTCTTGCTGGGCAAGGTTCTCGCCCACGCACTGCAGACCGTCATCCAGGCGTTGCTCATCATCGCGCTGGCGTATCTGGTGTTCGACCTGAACGCACCGTTCGGCGGCGTGCTGCTCAGCCTGCTGATCGTCTTCCTCCTGTCGGTCACGCTGGCGTCGTGCTCTTACGCGCTGGCGCTGACCCTCAAGAGCGAGGACACGTTCCCGGCGTTGCTCAACGCCGTGCTGATGCCGTTGCTGCTACTTTCCGGAATCCTCATCCCGATCACCGCGGGATCGGCGCCGGATTGGCTGTACACGATTTCCCGCATCAATCCGTTCCGGCATGTGGTGGATGTCGAGCGGAACAGTTTCCGCGGCGACTTCTCGATGGACGCGTTGTTCACCGGGAGTGTCGTGGTGCTGGTGATGGCGGTCTTGGCGATCTGGTGGGGCTCGCGCACGTTCCAACGCGAGAACGCCTGAGACACGCTGTACCGAAAGGTCACCTTGCGACCGCTCCGCGGACGTAGGGTGACCTTTCCGGCGTACTGGGGGCAATTCGAGGGCGGTGACTTTGATCGATCCGGAGGGTGAACAAGGCGTCACCCTGTCCCACCGGGAGACGGTGACGGACTGGGCGGCGGTGCGTGGCGCCGATATCCGGTTCGCTTCGGTGACCGTCAGCGAGAACACCAACTGGCGGGACGTCGCCGCGGAACGCAATCTGGCGGGTGCGCAGCAGGCCGGCATCCACACCGGTGCCCGGCACTACGCGCGCCCTGGTGCCGTTCACGATCAGGCCGACCACTTCGTGCGGACGGCGAGCGCGCTCGGGGCCTTCGCGCCGGGATCGCTCGCGCCGGCGCTCGAAGTGGAGGCGCCCAGTGTCGACGACCGGTTCATCAAGGCGTGGATCAAACATGTCAGGAGCGCGGCACGCGTCGAACGAGTCTTGATCTATGCCGGGCTCGACTGCTGGATGAACCGTCTCCACCCGGACAAGTGGGCCGACAGCGAAGTGGTGTTGTGGCTGGTCAAGCACAACGAGATCCCGGGCAGGCCGGGATGGTTCCACTCGAGGCTGGGTCTGCACCAGCACGGTTTCGGCACCGGGCTGCCCGGTGTCACCGGGCCGATCGCCCAGGACACCGTGGTCTACCCCTTCAAGCTCACGGACGTGCTCCTGTAGGTGACCACGGGTGTGCGTCACGTCACCCGCTCCCGCGCGCGTGGTCGCGGATGTCACTTTCGCTCGGCGCGGGTTGCCTTTTCGCCGGTCCGGGCAGCGACAATGTCGCGTGCGGTTGATGCGCCGGAAGCTGCGGACGGACGTCGCGCCCGAGCGGGCGGTGACGGCTCTCGGCGTACGCGCCCGAACGCTCGGCCTCGCGCCACCGGCGGCCCTCTGCGGCGATTGGTTCGCTTCGCGCGCGGTCATCGCGCTGAGCGCTCCCCTGTCCCCGGTGCGGGAGGTCGCCGAGGCGTTCGCGATTCCCGCTCGTCTGCCGCGAGTGCGCGACGCGGTGCCCGGCGCGGTCGGTGGCGGCTGGTTCGGTTACCTGGGTTACGACTTGACCGATCCGTCCGGCCGCTCGGGCGATCTCCCTCCGGCGGCCTGGGGCTGGGTCGACCGGGTGCTCCGGCTGGACACGGACGGCATCTGGTGGTTCGAGGCCCTGATTCCGGACGGCGAACCGGATCCGGTGGACGAGGTGTCCGCTGTGGAATCCTTGCTCGCCGATCCCCCCGCGACCAGGCCGTGGAGCTCCGGGCCGCTGTCGCGTCCGCTTCCGTCGGAGCACCGCGACGCGGTCAAGGCGTGCGTGCACGCGATCGAAGCGGGTGAGTTGTTCCAAGCGAACATCTGCGCTCGCTTCGCCGGATTCTTCGACGGCGACCCGATCTCGTTGTTCGCCGAAGGAGTGCGCCACCTGCGCGCCCGCCGAGCAGCGTTCCTCGGCGGCGAGTGGGGTTCGGTCGTGTCGTTCTCTCCCGAACTTTTCCTTGCGCGGCAAGGACGGCACGTCCGGTCGACGCCGATCAAGGGCACCCTCCCGCGCAGAAGCGCCGCCGACGACGGACTCGCCCAGCGGCTGCGGGAATCCACCAAGGACGTCGCCGAGAACGTGATGATCACCGATCTGGTGCGCAACGACCTCGGGCGCGTCTGTGCCACCGGCAGTGTGCGTGTCCCCGAACTGCTCAAGGTGCGGCCCGCTCCCGGCGTCTGGCACCTTGAGTCCACTGTGGAGGGACTGCTCGCCGCAGGGACGTCCGACGCGGATCTGCTCGCGGCGACGTTCCCGCCGGGTTCGGTGACCGGTGCGCCGAAGATCCGCGCGCTGGACCTGATCGCCGAACTGGAACCGACGGCGCGCGGGGTCTACACGGGCGCGATCGGGCTCGCTTCACCGATCGCCGGCCTGGAGCTGAACGTCGCGATCAGAACCTTCGAAATCCACGACGGCACGATCGCGCTGGGAGTCGGCGGCGGGATCACCGCCGACTCCGACAGCGAAGCGGAATGGCAGGAATGCCTGCACAAATCCGCTCCGCTGGAACGACTGCTCGGCTGAGCTACTTGGCAGGGTTCAGAACGAGCTTGCCGGAGGTGCCGCGCGAACGGAGTGCCTCGTGTGCGGCGCGCGCATCGGACAGCGCGTACTCCCCGCCCGCCACAGCACGGACCTGACCGGCCAGCGCCAGCGAGAAGAGGTCGTCGAGCGCGCGGCCGAACACGTTGCCGGGAAGCTTGAAGGCGTGCGGCAGCCACATCCCGGACACGGTGGTGCTGTGCCCGAGCAGGTTGCGGGCTTCGATCGGCTTCGGCTGCTGCCGGCTGGCCATGCCGTAGAACGCGAGGCGCCCGAACGGCGCGAGTGCCGCGACGCTCTGGTCCGTCACGGTGCCACCGGTCATGTCGAGCACGATGTCGACCCGCTTGCCACCGTTCGCCTCGCGAAGCGCGTCGGTCATGTTCTCGTCGCGGGAATCGATGGCGACGTCGGCGCCGAGTTCGAGGGCGAGAGCGCGCTTCTCCTCGCTGCTGGCGGTCGCGATGACCCGGCCCGCTCCCCACGCCTTCGCGAGCTGGACGGCGATCGAACCGACACCCCCGGCGGCGGCGTGCACGACGACGGATTCGCCGGGCTCCAGGTGGGCGTTCTTGCGCAGCAGAAGCCAGGCGGTGGTGCCCTGGACGATGAAGGAGAGCGCGGTCAGATCGTCGATGCCCTCGGGCACGCCGAACGTGGTGGCCTCCTCCGCGACGGCGCGCTCGGCGTAACCGCCACCGCCGTTGAGCAGGGCGACGACCCGCTTGCCGCCGGTCGTGTGGCCGACGACCTCGCCGCCGGGCACGAGCGGCAACTGACTGGGCGCGAGATAGGAGTTCTCGGCCTGGTGCGTATCGGCGTAGTTGACGCCGACACGGTCGACGTCGATGAGCAGCTGACCGGGGCCGGGAACGGGTTCGGGCAGGTCAACGAGGTTGAGCACCTCGGGTCCGCCGAATTCGGTCACCTGTACTGCACGCATCCGCATCCTCCTCGTCAAGATGAGACATTCTTGCATATGTCTCATGCCTGAGACAGGTCGTGATATGTTTCACTCATCGAAACCGCACTCGAACGCCAGCTCACCTCGCCGCGCCCGGACGCCCTGCGCGCGTTCGCGATCGCGCGATCCTGGTTCCTCGACGGACGCCGCGTGGACATGCGTGATCTCGCGGGCGAGCTCGGGATCAGCCGCGCCACACTGCATCGCTGGGTCGGTGGCCGGGACCAGCTGCTCGGCGAAATCCTGTGGTCGATGACCATGGAGGTCTTCGAAGCGCGCGCTTCCGGCAAGCTCGGACGCGGCGCGGAAGGGATCGCGGAGCTCATCGGCACGTTCGTCCGGACCGTGAACGGCTCGAAGCCGTTCCGGGAGTTCCTGCGCAGCGAGCCCGAGCGGGCGCTGCGGATCCTGACGACGAAGGCCAGCGTGGTGCAGAGCCGGGCGATCGCGAAGATGCGGGAGTTCCTCGACGAGGAGGTCGCGGCCGGGCGGCTCACGCCTCCGCTGCCGGTCGAGGACCTGGCCTATCTACTGGTGCGGATCGGCGAGTCCTTCATCTATACGGACGTCATCACCGGTGCCGAGCCCGATGCCGCGAAGGCCTATGCGGCCGCGACGGCCCTGCTGACCTGAGCGGTCACTTGCGGGACGCGAGGACGGCGTCGTAAAGCTCCTTCTTGGACACTCCGGTGGCTTCCGCGACCTCGGCGGCGGCGGACTTGAGACGTTCTCCCGCGGCGACCCGCGACGAGACTTCCGGGACCAGGTCCGCGATGCTCACCGACCTCGGGGGCGCGGGCGCGAGAACGACGGTGATCTCCCCCTTGACCCCTTCGGCGGCCCAGGCGGCCAGGTCCGGGAGGTTGCCGCGTTTGACCTCTTCGTACGTCTTCGTCAGCTCGCGGCAGACGGCGGCGCGGCGATCGGGCCCCAGGACTTCGGCGGCGTCGGCGAGCGTGCTCGCCAGCCGGTGGGGCGACTCGAAGAACACGGCCGTGCGGGGCTCGTCCTTCAGCGAACCGAGCCACTTCGCGCGTTCGCCGGGCTTGCGCGGGGCGAAGCCTTCGAAGCAGAAGCGGTCGCAGGGCAATCCGGACAGCGCGAGTGCCGTGGTCACCGCCGACGGGCCGGGGAGGCAGGTCACCGGTACCTCCGCCTCGACGCACGCCGCGACCAGGCGGAAGCCGGGGTCCGAGACGCTCGGCATGCCGGCGTCGGTCACCAGCACCACCGTCTCCCCCGCTTTGAGCGATTCGAGCAGTTTCGGCAGGCGGGCGGTCTCGACGTCCTCGTAGAAGCTGACGACGCGCCCGACCGGCGAGACGTCGAGGGCGGCGGTGAGGGAGCGCAGGCGCCGGGTGTCTTCGGCGGCGATCACGTCGGCCGTCGCGAGTGCTTCGGACAGGCGTGGTGAAGCGTCGCGGACGTCTCCGAGCGGGGTGGCTGCCAGAACGAGGCGTCCTTCGGTCATTCCCGAAGGTTAACCGGTTCCCAGATCCGGACACCGAGCTCACTCTCGCGCCCGTAGGATCAGCCCCCGTGACCGCACTGCTGACCCGTGACGACGAGAGCATGCGGCCGGATCCGGTCGACGCGCTCAGGCCACCGAGCGATCGGGAGGCCACCCTCCTCGGCCGCGGCATGCCGACCGACCGCCTCCGCGGCTGGGTCGTCACGCTGGTGCTGACGCTCATCGGCGGCATCGTCCGGATCCAGAACCTGGGGTCGCCCACCGACAAGGGCACCCCCGTCTTCGACGAGAAACATTACGTCCCGCAGGCGTGGCAGATGCTGCGCAACGGCGGTTACGAAGACAACTACGGCTACGAACTGATCGTGCACCCGCCGCTGGCGAAACATCTCATCGCGATCGGCGAGTGGATGTTCGGCTACAACGCCTGGGGCTGGCGGATCGTCCCCGCGCTGGCGGGCACGCTGATCGTGTTCCTCATCATCCGGGTCGCCCGGCGGCTGACCCGGTCGACGCTGCTCGGCGCGGTCGCCGGGATCCTGGTGATCAGCGACGGCGTGCTCCACCTGCAGTCGCGGATGGGCATGCTCGACATCTTCATCGCGGTGTTCGTGCTCGCCGCGTTCGCCTGCGTGCTGTGCGACCGCGACCAGGTGCGGCAGCGGCTGGCCGTGGCCGTCCGCGAGGGCTGGATCGGTGAGTCCCGCTTCGGCCCGAAGCTGGGCTTCCGGTGGTGGCGGTTCGCCGCCGGCCTGATGATCGGGCTGACCTTCGGCGTCAAGTGGTCGGCGCTGTACTACATCGCCGCGTTCGGGCTGCTCATCGTGTTCTTCGACGTCGCCGCGCGCCGTGCCGCCGGGGTGCAACGGCCGTGGGTCGGCACGCTGCGCCGCGACGTGCTGCCCGCGCTGTGGGCGATCGTCGTCATCCCGATCCTGGTGTACCTCGCCTGCTACTGGGCGTGGTTCGCGAGCGAGACCGCCACGGACCGCAACCTGGTGGCGATCAAGGCCATCGACCCGGGCTTCTGGGCCTGGATGCCGCCCGCGCTGCGCTCGCTCGGCGACTACTCGATGAACGTCCTCGACTTCCACGCGAACCTGGTCACGCCCAAGGACAAACCCCATCCCTGGGAATCGAAGCCGTGGACCTGGCCGATGGGGCTACGCCCGATGCTCTACGCCTACGCCGGCGGCTCCGAGGCGACCGGCTGCGGCGAGTCGACCTGCGTGCGGGCGACGATGCTGATCGGCACGCCGGCGATGTGGTGGCTGGCCCTGCCGATGCTGGGCTGGAGCCTGTGGCGGTCGTTCTTCCGCGCGGACTGGCGGTACGCCGCCGTGCTCGTCGCCTACTTCGCCGGGTTCCTGCCCTGGTTCACCAACCTCGACCGCCAGATGTACTTCTTCTACGCGACGCCTCTGGCCCCGTTCCTGATACTCGGGTTGACGCTGATACTCGGCCATGTCCTCGGCAGCGCGAAACGCGGATTCGAACGGCGGGGCACCGGCATGCTCGTCGTCGCCCTCTATGTGGGTCTCGTCGTGGCCAATTTCGCCTGGCTGTGGCCGATCCTCAACGGCAACGCGATCACGAACGAGCATTGGAACGCCGAACTGTGGCTCCCGTCCTGGAAGTGACCTCGGCCGGTCGGCCCAAGACCCGGCGAGACGGCTGAAAGCGGCTTAATATCCACCCCAGAATTGAGATTTCTGGGGGTCATCATGTCTCGTTGGCCGTATTTCGTGGCCATCGCCCTGCTGCTCACCGGGTGCTCCAGCGCCCTCGACGGAAAAGCCTTCCGTGAGGGTTCGGCACCCGGCGCGAGCAGCGGCGATGCGCAGTATCCGCGGTACGACCCGCCCGCCGACGGGTCGGGTTTCAGCGACCAGGCGCGTGATCAGCCACTGGCCCTGCCCGTCAAGCAGGGCGCGTGCGACTGGCTGGATTCGATCAAGCCGGACCTGCAGCCGCTCGGCCTGGTCAGCGCCAAGGAAGAGTTCAGCGGCTGCCAGTTCGTGTTCCCGGGCAACAAGGGCGCGCAGGTGCACGCCTACGGCGCGTACAGCTGGATCACGCAGGACGCCGCGGTGATGGAGCCGGTGGAGATCGCCGGGATCAAGGGCCGGACCTACGCCTTCGACGCGGCTCCGGTGACGTTCTGCTCGGTCAACATGGACGTCCGCGCCTACGCCTCGATCGCCGTCGACGCCTACGACGTCGGCAGCGACGAAGCGGGCAACCGCGACGAGCACTGTGCGCTGGCGAAGAAGGTCGCCGAAGTGGTGGTGAAGAAGTTCGTCCCGCTCGCCGGCGGCACGCCCGCGGCGAGCACCGTTCAGGAGCCGGCCGCGGACGCGTTGAAGGCAGCGGACGTCTGCGAAGTCGTCAAGTTCACCCACGCGAATTACGCCGGCATCAATTCGGGCCGCGCAGGAGCGCAGAAGGGCGAGAGCCCGCTCGGGCCGACCTGCACCCACGAAGTCGCCTATGCGAAGGCCGTCGGGATGTACACGACCGGCACGGGCGGACTCGAAGCCGTGCCGCCGAAACCGGGCGCGGACGTGCGGACCGGGAAGTTCGGCACGCTCGAGGCCAGGTTCGAACAGACCGAGGAGACCTGCGCCGTCAGCGTGCGGCTCACCAACGGCCAGGTGGTGCAGGTCGACTTCATCGGCAAGAAGAAGGAAGCGATGACGCGGACCTGCGTGTCCGCTCAGCTCATCATGTCCGCGTCAATGCTGGGGCTGATAACCGGCGACGCGTAAGGCGGGGGAGGTCGCCCGTCATGGTCGAGTTTCCCCATTCGCCTGTGACACTTAGGGGCCAGTTGTTACTCTCCCCCGGTCAGCAGCATTTCGACAGGGGGCACCATGACGATCCGACCGCTCGCCACGACCTTCGCGGCCGCGGCGCTGTTCCTGCTCGTGGGGTGCGAGGAGCAGACGGCAGGAAGCGCGTCGCCGCAGCCTTCGGCGGTGCCGAACACCTCGACCGCACCGACGACTGGCAGCAGCAGCTCGAGCGCACCGACTGCGAGTGCTTCGCGACCTTCGGCGGCTTCGGTGACCGCTTCGCCGGCCACCAAACCCGCTACCGGCCCGGTGGCGCACACGCCGGACGGGGCCGCGGGCGTGATGGAGGAGTTCCACCACGCGCTGGGCGCCAAGGACCTGGACGTCGTATGCCGGATTTCGGCGCCTGCCTACGACGGCGGGATGAAAGAGTGCCGCAGCCTCACCCCGATGCTGTTCGAGATGCTCACGGCCGAGGACCTGAAGAACCTGAAGGCCACCAAGGTCAACCGCGCGAAGGTGCAGAGCAAGGGGCCTGACCAGGTGACCGTGCCACCCACGGCGATCGCGCCGAAAGCGACGATCATGGACGGCGACGCCAAGACGTTCACCATGGCGTGGCGCGGCGGGACCTGGGTCATCATCGAGTGAGCGAGCCCGGAAGAGAGCAAGGGACCTTTGCTACCGCTTACTTAGGCAGGCTAAGCGAGCGGTAGCAAAGGTCCCTTGCTCTCTTTTCGCAGGTTTGCGCAGGTCAGCGCGGGTGACGCTGGGGTTGCGGCTGCTGCTGGCGCGGTTGCTGGTGCGGCGGCGGAGGCTGCTGTTGCTGGGGCCGCCGCTGCACGATCTGGGTCACCGGGCCGTCCGGCGACTTGCCGGCGCGGGCCAGCCAGCCTTCGATCTCGCGCCGCACGGCGGTGAGCGTCGGACGGCGACGGGGTTCCTGGTCGAGCGACGCGACGAGGATCCGGGCGTGGGAGCTGCGGTCGGGCAGCTTCGACACCGGTTCGGCGCGGGCGGCGGCCATGAGCGCGGCCATCGGCGTCTCCCGGGTGCCGCGCGGAGGCTGACCCGACAGCGCGTAACTGACCGTCGCGGCGAGCTGCCACGCGTCCGACGCCGGGCTCGCCGTGGCGCCCATCGCCTGCTCGGGGGCGACGAAGTCCGGCGTGCCGATCATCATCCCGGTCGCGGTCATCTTCGAGTCGCCCTGGCTGCGGGCGATACCGAAGTCGATGAGGTGGGCGAGCCCGTTCCGGTCGAGGATGATGTTCGACGGCTTGATGTCGCGGTGCAGTACACCCTTTTCGTGCGCCGCGGCGAGCGCGCCCGCCATGGTCGACCAGAGCCGTCCGGCGGCGATGTCGTCCAGCGGGCCCTGCGAGTCGACGATCTCGGCCAGCGAGCGCCCCTCGAGGTACTCCATCACGAGCGCGAGCCCGTCCGGCTCCTCGACGAGGTCGTAGACGCGGACGCAGTTGGGGTGGTTCACCACGGCCAGCGCCCTCGCCTCACGCTGCATCCGCTCCTCGGTGTCGCGGTCCGGCGCGTGCGCGATCTTCAGCGCGATCGTGCGGTTGAGCTGCGTGTCGATGGCTTCCCAGACAGTGCCGAAGCCACCGTGGCCGAGCCGGCGGGTGCGCTTGTAGCGGCTGCCGCCGGAGTTCCGGGACCCCGGAGGCGCCGGGACCGGGCCCGGCATCGCGGCCAGGGCGGGCGGTTCGGGCGTCTGCGCCAGCGCGGTCGCCGGATACTGCTTCGGCGGGGCGGCCGGCGGCGGAAGCTGCTGCTGCGGCTTCGGGGCCGGCGGCTCCGGCCGGTACGGCTCGACCTTCTGCCGGGGCTGCGGGTCCGGCCGGTTGATGACCGACCACGGCGGCGGCCCGACGAGCGCGACCGGGATCAGGCCCAGCACGCTCAGCGGCAGGAAGCCGAGCCAGAAGTGCACGGCGGTGTTCGCGCCCATGCCGACACTGGCCAGCACCATCAGCACGAACGGGATCCAGAAGAACCGCGAAGGCCACTTCGGGCCGCGACGGAACGCGGTACGTGCCTGCAGCATCACGAACAGCAGCGAAACCGCGGGCAGCCCGACCAGCAGGACCAGGTAGACGATGTAGCTCAGCTGCATCCCGTTCGGATAGAACAGGACTTCATAGACGTTCTGACCGCCGCCGAGGTACACACTCTGCTTGCCGATCAGCGCGCCCTGGTCGGAGGTGAACGTCGCCAGGTCGCTGGCGCTGAACCCGGATCCGCCGCCCGACCTGGACGAGGCGGCCTCCTGGAAGACCTGCGAAACGCCGGTGGCGAGCAGCCACGGCAGCAGGAAGACCGAGACGACGCCGATGCCGCCGAACACCGACAGTGTCACCACGTCGTAGCGGTTACCGGTGCCTTTGCGGATGATCGCGACGATCATCGCGCCCAATGCGGGAAGCAGCGCGACCAGCGCTCCCGCGGTGCTCGTCGCCCACACCCAGTCCCCAGGCCAGATGCCCGGCCCGAACAGGCCGTGTGCGAACGAAAGCAGCGCGCTCGCTAGTCCCATGGACCCTGCTCCCCTCGCTAGTTCGTGCCGTTTCCGGCGGTTTTCCTCCGGTTCAGCTTAGGACGCTATACGCCCTCACAGGGTTGCCGGGTTGTCGCGGACGTCTCCGCGCCGTTACCACCAGGCATTCACCTGCCGCTGAGTCCATGATGGGCCGTACCCGAGCGTGAAGGAGCATTCGATGTACGCCGAGTCGTACCAGCGAAGCCTCGACGACCCGGAGGGCTTCTGGCTCGAAGCCGCACGGGCGATCGACTGGATCCGCCCGCCGTCACAGGCCCTCGACGCCTCGAAAGCCCCCTTCTACCGCTGGTTCCCCGACGGGGAGCTGAACACGGCGTTCAACGCGCTCGACCGGCACGTCCGGGACGGCCGCGGCGAGCAGACCGCGCTGATCTGGGACTCCCCCGTCACCGATTCGCAACGCCGGTTCACCTACGCCGAACTGCTGGACGAGGTCGCGCGGTTCGCCGGCACGCTCGCCTCGCTCGGCGTCGGGAAGGGCGACCGCGTCATCGTCTATCTGCCGATGGTCCCCGAAGCCGCGATCGCGATGCTCGCCTGCGCCCGGCTCGGCGCGGTGCACTCGGTGGTGTTCGGCGGGTTCGCGCCGAAGGAACTGGCGGCGCGGATCGAGGACGCGAAACCCAAGGTCATCGTGGCCGCGTCCTGCGGGATCGAACCGACACGGGTCGTCGAGTACCTGCCGATCATCAACGACGCGCTCGCGAGCACGGCCCACCAGCCCGACAAGGTCGTGGTGCTGCAGCGGGAGCGCGCCCGCGCCGAACTCGGCGAACGCGACGTCGACTGGGCCGAACTGATGGCGGACGCGTCGCCCGCCGATCCGGTGCCGGTCGCGGCGACCGATCCGCTGTACATCCTGTACACCTCCGGCACCACCGGGAAGCCGAAGGGCGTCGTGCGCGACACCGGCGGGCACGCGGTCGCGCTGGCCTGGTCGATGAGCGCGATCTACGACGTCCGGCCCGGCGACGTGTGGTGGACGGCGTCCGACGTCGGCTGGGTCGTCGGCCACTCCTACATCGTGTACGCGCCGCTGCTCGTCGGGGCGACGTCGGTGATGTACGAGGGCAAGCCGGTCGGGACGCCGGACGCGGGCGCGTTCTGGCGGGTCATCGCCGAGCACGGGGTGACGGCGCTGTTCACCGCGCCCACCGCGTTGCGGGCGATCAAGAAGGTCGACCCGGACGCCGCGGAGCTGGGGAAACACGACCTCGGCCGGTTCAGGACGTTGTTCATGGCGGGCGAGCGGCTCGATCCGGAGACCTATCACTGGGCGCACGACAAGCTCGGCGTGCCGGTGATCGACCACTGGTGGCAGACCGAGACAGGGTGGCCGATCGCGGCGAACCCGCGCGGCCTCGACCCGATGCCGGTCAAGCCTGGTTCCGCGACGAAACCGGTACCGGGGTGGGACGTGCGGATCCTGGACCAGTCGGGCGAGCCGCTCCCGGCCGGGAAGGAAGGCGCGATCACGATCAAGCTGCCGCTGCCGCCGGGTTCGCTGCCGACACTGTGGGAGGACGACGAGCGGTATCGCGAGGCCTACCTCTCGCGGTACGACGGCCACTACCTCACCGGCGACTCCGGGTACATCGACGAAGACGGCTACCTGTTCGTCATGGGCCGGACGGACGACGTCATCAACGTCGCCGGTCACCGGCTTTCGACCGGGTCGATGGAGGCCGTGCTGGCCTCCCACCCCGCCGTCGCCGAATGCGCGGTCATCGGGGTCCGGGACCAGCTCAAGGGCCAGTTACCGCGCGGTTTCGTGGTACTGAAGTCGGGTGTCGAGGCCGACGACGAGACGCTGAAGGCGGAACTGGTCGCGCTGGTGCGGCGTGATATCGGCCCGGTGGCCGCGTTCCGTGACGTGTCCATTGTGGACGCGCTGCCGAAGACCCGGTCCGGCAAGATCCTGCGGAAGACCATGCGGGGCATAGCCGACGGACGTGACGAACCGGTGCCTTCGACCATCGAAGACGCAAGTGTTCTCGATGCCCTGAAAGCGGTGCTACGCGGCGAGTGAACCGGTGATCGGTACGCGGCGTAGTCCGATCGGGTGTTGTCGTGTTTGCCCTATTGGTCTATACCTCCTAGAGAAGCGAGTCTCCAGTTCCCCGACCGGAGGTGCTCCATGAGAGGTGCTCCATGAGTAAATGCCTTTCCCGAACCGTGCTAGGCGCGGCCGTTCTGAGTCTCGTGACTCTCGGCCTGCCGGCACTGGCGAACCCGGCGGCCGCCGAACCCGCCGCGCAGCACGCGAAGACCGAACGAGCCGTCACGGACGTCGTTCCCGTTCCCGTCGAAGCCAAGGCGGACTCCCGCGCGAACTTCCGGCTCAGCCCCGCGACCGTCATCCGCACCGACCGCGAAGGCAGGCAAGTCGGCGAGTACCTGGCGAGCCTGCTCCGGCCCGCCACCGGGTACCGGCTGCCCGTCGTCAGCGGCCACCGCGGCGGCGGCCCGGCCATCTCCCTGGAAACCGGCCACGCGGGCGGCCGCGTCGGCACCGAGGGCTACCAGCTCAAGGTGTCCTCCTCCGGAGTGACGCTGAAGGCCAACACCGACGAGGGCCTGTTCTCCGGCGTGCAGACGCTGCGCCAGCTGTTCCCGTCGGCGATCGACGCGAAGTCCGTCCAGCACCGCTCGTGGGTGGTCTCGGGCGGCACCGTGCTCGACTACCCGCGCTTCGGCTACCGCGGCGCGATGCTCGACGTCGCCCGGCACTTCTTCACCCCGTCGCAGGTCAAGCTCTACATCGACCAGATCGCGCAGTACAAGATCAACACGCTCCATCTGCACCTGAGCGACGACCAGGGCTGGCGGATCGAGATCAAGAGCTGGCCGAAGCTGGCGACCATCGGCGGGAAGACCGCCGTCGGCGGCGGCGCGGGCGGGTACTACACCCAGGAGCAGTACAAGGACCTGGTGCGCTACGCGGCTTCGCGACACATCACGATCGTTCCCGAGATCGACATGCCGGGGCACACCAACGCGGCCCAGCACTCCTACGCCGAGCTGAACTGCGACGGCGTCGCGGTGCCACCGCGAACGGACACCGAAGTCGGCTACAGCTCCTTGTGCATCAACAAGGACATCACCTACAAGTTCGTCGACGACGTCCTGCGTGAGCTGTCGGCGATCACCCCGGGGAAGTACATCAACATCGGTGGCGACGAAGCGCACGCCACCACTCCGGAGGATTACCAGACCTTCGCGAAGAAGGTTCAACCGATCGTCTCGAAGTACGGCAAGAAGATCACCGGTTGGCATGACATCGCCAAGACGGCTCCGCCGACGTCGGCCATCCCGCAGTACTGGGGCACGACCGACACCGACGCCAATGTCGCGGCGGCGGCGCAGCGGGGCAACAAGATCCTGATGTCGCCGGCGAACAAGGCGTATCTGGACATGAAGTACCACCCCCAGACGCCGCTCGGCCTGGACTGGGCCGGTCTGATCGAGGTCAAGGACGGCTACGACTGGGATCCGTCCACGTACCTGAAGGGCGTGACGGAGAAGAACATCGCCGGTGTCGAGGCGCCGCTGTGGTCGGAAACGCTCGTGACCAGTGACAACATCGAGTTCATGGCGTTCCCGAGGCTGCCCGGCTACGCCGAGATGGGCTGGTCGCCGAAGACTTCCCGCACTTGGGACGCTTACCGGCTCCGGCTGGCGAAGCAGAGCCCGCGGTGGGTTCAGCAGGGCATCGACTTCTACCGGTCCACGCAGGTCGACTGGAAGTAGCTCGCGAGTGTCATGAAAGGGTCTTTCAGGACACGGCTGCGGCGTCGAGACGGGCGGTGATGGCGGCTCGGGCCAGCGTGTAGGGCTCCTTGCCGCCGAACATGACCGAGTCGGCGTTCGCGGCCCGCCCGAGAGCGTGCAGTTCGAAGGCCAGCCGCTCCACGTCGACGGAATCGTCGAGGTGCCCCAGTTTCCGGGCCTCGACGGCGATGGAACGGATGAACTGTGCGAAGGCCCGGCTCACCTTCGCCACGGCGTCGTGGACGCGGCCGGTCCGCGCGTCGAACTCGGCGCCGGTGTTGAAGAAGAAGCAGCCGCCGGGGAATACCCGGCGTTCCGAGTAGTCCAGCCAGTTCGCGCACAACGCGCGAAGCCGTTCGATGCCCTGCTCGACCTCCAGGGTCGGGGCGACGACGTTCTCGGCGAAGATCGCGCTCGCCGTCTCGATGGCCGCGAGCTGCAGTTCCTCCTTGG
This sequence comes from Amycolatopsis sp. lyj-112, assembly GCF_046549055.1. Taxonomy (NCBI): domain Bacteria; kingdom Bacillati; phylum Actinomycetota; class Actinomycetes; order Pseudonocardiales; family Pseudonocardiaceae; genus Amycolatopsis; species Amycolatopsis sp. lyj-112. Next base: position 148,549 of record NZ_JAJPWS010000002.1, read on the forward strand.
ACCCGAACAACGCGAAAACGCCGGATTTGCTCAGTTCCAGCTCGGTGGCGAGCCTGCCGAGGGACAGTCCGTCGAGCCCTTCGACCGAGGCGATGTCGACGGCGCGCCGCAGCACGATCCGCCTCGTCGCGTCGCCCCGGGCCACCCGGCCGTCAACCGGCATTCCGTTCCTCCTGCCGCCGCTTCGCCGCTGCCAGGCCGTCACGGTACTGCCGGGAGAGCGCCCGCGCGGCGAGGACCCGGTCCAGCAGCGCCCCGTACGCGGCCCGCCGGTCGGCGTCGAGCTGGGCGACGTTGGTGTACGACGCGACGTACACCTCCGCGATCGTCGGGTTCACCGGATCGCGTTCTTCGAGCAGCATCCGACCGGACGTGGGGACTTCACCCGTCCGCAGCACACGCAGGTACCAGCCGCTGCGACCGGAGTCGATCATCGCCGGGATGACGTCCTTGCGCCCGGTCTTCATCGCGAGCTTGAAACACGGGGTCCGCGGCTGCGACACCTCGACCAGCGCGTCTCCCCACGCCCAGATGTCGCCGATACGCACGTCGTACTCGTCGGCGCCCACCACCGACGCGTTCTCGCCGAAATCGCCCGCGGCGACCGGGAAGCCCTGCTCGGACCATGCCGCGTAATGCGTCGCCGGATAGACGTAGACCGCTTTGTCGACCCCGCCGTGGACCGTGCGATCCGCCTGGTCGTCACCCGCCAGGTTGATCTCGCCCAGCTTCAGGGACGGCACTTCCACGCGCGATTTCGAGATCGCGCTGTAGATCGGGATATCGCGCTTCAAGCCGAGTACGGACGGACGCCCGACGAAGACCTCGTTCACTTCGAGTGTGCTCACACCTAGAAGGTAGCACGATCGTTCGTATATCTTGCCATCATGGACTTTTTCGAAGTGACGAGACGGGCACACCGCCGAGCGGGAACGACGATCTCCGGTGTCGGCGCCGACGACTGGGACCGCTCGACCCCCTGCGCCGAGTGGACCGTCCGCGACCTCGTGCACCACCTGATCGACAACAACGAGCAGTACGCCGCGCAGGCGGCGGGCCGTCCCCGGAACACCCGCACGACCACGGACGGCGACCTCGCCAAAGCCCACGAAGAGAGTTCCGCCGAGTTCCTCACGGCCTTCGACACCTCGGCGCTCGCCAAGATCTTCGACTTCGGGAACTTCGGCCCGCTGCCCGGCGCGAACGTCTTGGCGGTGCTGTTCGTCGACACCCTCGTCCACGGCTGGGACCTCGACGCCGCGCTCGGCCGCGAACACCACTGGGACGACGAACTCGCCACAGCCGCGCTGGCCGTGGCGAGCCGCTACCCCGATGTCACGCCGGTGCGCGGGCCCGGCGGCGCCTTCGGCCACGCTGTCGAGGCACCGCCGGACGCCGGCCCGGGCGAACGGCTCATCGCGTTGCTGGGCCGTTCAGCTCCGCCGACGGTGCCACCCATCGGGCCCGCCTGAACAGGTAAGTTGCTCGCCGCTACGGCCGGAGGTCGTGGTCGGGCTTGGCGACGGCCGCCGTGGCGGCTTGCTCGATCTGGCCGCGCCGGGCTTCCCAGAAGGCCGCGTCGTGCCGCTGGGTGGCGTAGTCGGCGGCCACCCCGGTCGAGCCGTCCGCTTGTTCGCGCAGGATATCGGCGTGTCCGGCGTGCCGGCTGGTCTCGGTGAGCATGTGGACCAGAACGTTGAACAGCATCACCTGAGGTCGCGGCCACCAGGGCACGTGACCGGGCGAATCAACGGCCAGAGCCGCGATTGTCGCGTCGGAGTGCTCCCAGACGCGCCGGTAGCGGCCGATGACCTCCTCACGCGTCTCGTGCTCGGTGGCCCACATGTCGGCACCGCGTTGCCCGGGGTCGTCCCATCGGGGCAGGGGTTCGGGGAACGGCCTGCCGAAGACCTCGCCGAAGTACCGGGACTCCCAGAGCGACAGGTGCTTGACCAACCCGAGAAGATTGGTGCCGGTCGGGGTCAGGGGACGGCGGATCTCGTACTCGCCCAGCCCTTCGAGCTTCCAGAGCATCACCTCGCGGACCTCGCGCAGATCGCCGTGTAAGTACTCTTTCGCGAAATCATCGATCATGACACGAGCCTGTCATGCACCGCGAAGTAGACAGCGTCTACATGAGTTTGATAGACAGTGTCTACAAGGTGAACTCGCGGTTACGGAGATCTGGATGGGCTACCAACGTTTCGTCGCGCTCGGCGACAGCTGCGCCGAAGGGCTGGCCGACCCGCATCCGGACGGCGGCCACTACCGCGGCTGGGCCGACTTCGTCGCGGGACGCCTCGCCGAAGAGCAGCCCGGTTTCCGCTACGCCAACCTCGCCGTCCGCGGCCGGCGGCTCGACCAGATCCACGTCGAGCAGACCCCGGCGGCGAGCCGGCTCGAACCCGACCTGATCGCGCTGTTCGGCGGCGGCAACGACGTGATGAGCCGCGGCTGGGACGCGCGCACGGTCGCCCGCCGCGTCGACGCGACCATCCGTGCCTGCACCGAAATCGCGCCCGCCGTCGTCACCTTCACCCTCAGCGACATCTCCCACCGCATGCCGATGGGGCACCGCATGCGCCCGCGGATCGTCGCGCTGAACGACGCCGTCCGCGAGGCTTCCGTCAGTTACGGCGCGACACTGGTCGACCTCTGGCCGGACCACGCCGTGCACGATTCCCGCTACTTCGGCCCGGACAGGCTGCACCTGTCCGAACCCGGCCACCGGCGCCTCGCCGGGCACGTGCTCGGCAAACTCGGCGTCAGCCACGACCCGGCCTGGCTCGAACCGCTCCCCGGCCCCGACGCGCGCCCCGGCCTGCGGGCCGACCTGCGCTGGATGCGCCAAGAGGTCCTCCCGGTCGCGGTCACCCGGTTCCGCAACCGGCTCATCGGCCGCCAGCCCGGGGACGGCTTCCTGCCGAAACGCCCCGAACTGCTTCCCATCGCGGAGGAGACGCAGGCATGGGCGCCCGAACCCGCCTGATCGACACGGCGGCGAACCTGCTGGCCGAAGAAGGCGTCAGCGCCGTGACGCTGCGCGGGATCGCGAAAGCGGCAGGCGTCTCGCACGGCGCGCCGCTGCGGCATTTCTCCGGCCGCGCGGCCCTGCTTTCGGCCGTCGCCACCCGCGGCTACACGGAACTACTCGGCCGCGGCACCGGCTTGCCGAACGGAACGCCGCGAGAACGGCTCATCGCGGCCTGCCACGGATATCTCGATTTCGCGCTGGCCAATCCGGCGATGTTCGAGCTGATGTTCCGCCGCGACCTCATCGATCCGGAGGACGCCGAACTCACGCGGGTGAGCAGCGCGGTGTTCGACTTCTTCGCCGTGCTCGTCGCCGACGTCCAGGGCACCGGCTGGCATCCCGGCACCGATCCGCGGCTGCTCGCGTCGTCGCTGTGGGCGTCGCTGCACGGCCTCGCCCAGTTGTGGCTGTGGGGCGGGCTGGCGGGGGCGAGTTTCGCGCCGTCCCCGGAAAGCGCGCTGGCCGTCACGCTCGACGCGTATCTGGGCTGAATCCCGGCCATCGGGACGGACTGCTTCAGCTCCCACCGCCAGGGCGACGACCCGATCGCCTTCCCCGGATGCCCTGGGTTTCGCATATCCACGAGTTCTTCGGCAACCGCACCGCGAACGCCCCGGACCAGAACCCGTACGCCCGCTGGTCCTGCCTCGGCACGCCGGAATCGAGCAGGGACTTCCTCGCCTGCCCGGCACCCTCGGCGGCGTCCAGGTCTCCGACGCGCCCGGTTCACCTTCCACGGCGGCTACGTCTGCGGCACCGACGGGAATCCGATTCAGCCGTGACTTCGGCTTTCAGCCGTGAATTTTCGACTCGGCGAAGAGGTGGACCACCGCGGGCTTCCCCTCCCGTAAAGCCCTCTACCCGAAGCGGGTCATCCTCTTCGCCGAGTTGGGGGAATGGAAATGTCCATCCTTCTTCGACGTTAGCGGGGCGGATCACCGAGCGGAATATCCCCGAGTCGGACACCGGCGTAAACCTTGGCGGTATATGACTCCCGGTATATACCGCGCCGGTTGCAGCAATTGGGTTCGGTGACCCTCCGACGGTAGCTTGCGGACGTGCCGTCACTCGCCAAGCCGATCCAGGCCCTTCGGGCGCGGCCCCTGCTCGTCGACTGCCTGATCGCCGCGGCGTCGGCGGCCCTGCTCGGCCTGGGCGCGGCGCCCCACGGCGGCGCGTTCGGCGATCCCGCTCCCGTCGGCGTCGTCCTCCTCGCGGTGCTCGTGGCGGCCCCGCTCGTGGTCCGCCGTCGTTACCCGATCGCGGTACTGCTCACGTCCGTCGTGATCATGACCGTCTACACCTCCTTGGGTTACCGGGCCACCTTGGGCGAACCGGCTGCCTTCATCGCGGCGTACACCGTCTGGGCGCGCTATCCGCCCGCGAAGGCCGTGGCCCCGACGGTCGCGTGGGTCGTCCTGTTCGAACTGGGTCTCGTCCTCGGGGACGTACCGTCCTTTGTGGTCGATACGACCAGGCTGCTCGCGCAGTGCGCGGGCACGATCATCGTCGGACGGCTCGGCTATCTCCGGGCGGACAGGATGGTGGAACGGGCAGTCCGCGCGGAACGGGAGATCCGGCTCGAAGCGGAACAGGCCGTCGCGGAGGAGCGCATCCGCATCGCCCACGAGCTGCACGACGTCGTCTCTCACCACATCTCGGTGATCTCGGTGCAGGCGAACCTCGCGCGGTACGTGTTCGAATCCTCCCCCGACACCGCGCGCACCGCGCTGGACACCATCACCGGGACGACGACGGAGGCGCTCGACGAACTCCGGCGGCTGCTCGGGGTCCTGCGCCCGCCGCGGTACGAACTCCGCGAATACCGTCCGCAGCCGGGTCTGGCGGATCTCCCCGCGCTGGTCGCCCGCGTGCGCGAAGCCGGTCTCACGGTGAAAACGCGGACCACCGGCGAACCCCGGCGGCTCCCGCCCGGCCAGCAACTGTGCACCTACCGCATCGCGCAGGAGGCACTGACGAATGTGCTGAAACACGCCGGTGAGGCGTGTGCGGAACTCACCCTCGAATACGGTGCCGACGAACTCGTGCTGCGTGTCCGCAATTCCGCTTCCGAGGGAACTCCGCCACCCAATCCGGCGGGACAAGGCCTCATCGGAATGCGCGAACGGGCGAGAATGTACGGTGGCCAGATCGAAATGGGACCCGTCGGTTCAGGCGGCTTCGCGATCGAACTGACCCTTCCCTATCTTCCGCAGGAGCGAGCCCGGTGACCAGTGTGCTGGTGGTCGACGACCAGGATCTCGTCCGCGCCGGGTTCGCCGCGTTGCTCGACGCCGTTCCCGACGTGCGCGTCGTGGGCGAAGCGCGCGATGGGCTCGAAGCCGTCGCGAAAGCGCTTGAACTGCGGCCGGACGTGATCCTGATGGACATCCGGCTGCCCGAACTCGACGGTGTGAAGGCGACCGAGCGGATCCTCGCGCAGGCCGGGCCGGACAAGCCGAGCGTGCTCATGCTGACGGTGTTCGACCTCGACGAGTACGTCTACACCGCCCTGCGCGCGGGTGCGGCGGGTTTCCTGCTCAAGGACAGCCCGCCGGAGACCCTGATCGCCGGGATCCACGCCGTCGCGCGCGGCGACATGCTGTTCGGGCCGACCATCATCCGGCGGCTGGTCGAGGCCTTCACCCAGGGACCGCCCGACCAGCCTCCGGCACCACCGGCGCTGAGCGGGCTCACCGAACGCGAACTCGAGGTGCTGCGGTTCGTCGGCACCGGGATGCCGAACGCCGACATCGCGCGGAACCTGCTGGTCAGCGAGGCCACGGTGAAGACGCATCTGAACCGTGTGATGACGAAGCTACGGATCTCGAGCCGCGCGCAGGCCGTGGTGGTGGCCTACGAAACGGGCCTCGTGCGACCTCGCGGTTCCTGAACGACCCGGTCGAAGTCCTTGCCCAGCACGGCTTTCGCGGCGTACCAGCCGCCCATTCCGTGTACCCCCGGCCCCGGCGCCGTCGCGGCCGAGCACAGGAAGACACCGCCGAGCGGGGTCCGGTGCGGCTTCTGCCGCAGCACGGGGCGGCCCATCACCTGCCGCAGGTTCACCGCGCCGGCGGCGACGTCACCGCCGACGTAATTCGCGTTGTACGCCTCGAGTTCCGGCGCGGTGAGACACCGGCTCGCCGAGATCGTGTCGGAGAACCCGGGGGCGAACCGCTCGATCCGGCGACGGACGAGCTCCGTCATGTCCCGCGGATCCCCTTGCGGCACATGGCAATAAGCCCACACTGGCCGCTTCCCGGGCAGTCCGCGGCTCGGATCGATCGCCATCGGGTCGGAGACGAGCACGAAGCGGTCGTCCGGGCTCTCTCCGCGCACGATGGCGTTCTCGACGGCGTACACCGCGTCGCGCGTCCCGCCGAGATGGACCGTGCCGGCCTTGCCCACCTCGGGCACGGCCCAGGGAACCGGTTCGGACACCAGGAAATCGACCTTCGCCGCGCCAGGACCGTATTTGTACGACTCCAGTGCCTGGCGATAGCGCGGCGGCATCAGATCGCGGGCGATGTCGAGGAAGCCTCGAGGCCCGATATCGAGGATCACCGTCCGCGACTTCGCCAGTTGCCGCAGGTCCGTGATCCGGCTGCCGGTGTGGATCCGGCCTCCGTGCGCACGGAGGTCGGCGGCGAGCGCGTCGGTGATGGTCCGGCTGCCGCCACGGGCGATCGGCCAGCCTGTCGAGTGAGCGAGATGGGCGAGCAGCAGGGTCGCGCCGGCCGCGGCGAGCGAAGGCTGGCGGCTCATCACATGCGCGGAGACCCCGGCGAGCAGCGCGGGCGCTTCGGGGCCGGTGAATAGGCGGCGCTCCAGCCCGGCGGCGAGCGTCAGTATCCGGGCGGGCAGCAGCGCGGCCGCCCGGGGATCACGCGGTGGACGGCGGAGGTCGCCGAGCAGCAGATCGGTCAGTTCGCGGCTGCGTTCGACCAGCGGGCCTATCAGCCGTCGCCAGCGGGGCCCGTCCACGCCGAGGGCGTCACAGGTCCGGTCAAGGTCCTCGTACGCGAGCCCGGCGCGGCCGCCGTCGAGCGGATGCGCGTAGGCGATCTCCGGCCGCAGGAGTTCGACGCCGCGCTCGGCCAGGCCGAACCAGCGGAAGAAGGGAGACGCCGCGGCCATCGGATGCCCGGTGGCGCAGATGTCGTGGCGGACGTCGTCGTCGAACAGCGCGGTGGTGCGCGTTCCCCCGCCGATCTCCTCCGCCGACTCGTGGACCTCGACCGAGAGACCCGCCCGGGCCAGGATGACCGCGGCCGCGAGCCCGTTCGGGCCGGAACCGACCACCGACACATCGGCCGACATGCCACCCCCTTGCCGAGATCCGAACATCTGATCGAATATTGTCGGACCCCTCTCCTAGGTTGATCCGCACCAACCCAATCAGGAAGGGGGGCCATGCCCGACCACGACACGCTGCTCGCGCGCGTCCGGAAACTCCTCGCCAAGGCGGAGGACCCGGCGGTCACCGAGGCCGAAGCCGAGTCGTACAACACCAAGGCCGCCGAACTGATCGCCCGGTACGGCATCGATCAGGCGCTGCTGGCCGCCTCCGGCGCGACGGCGGACGAGATCACCCAGGTCACGATCTCGATCGACAACCCGTACAGCCGGGACAAGGCCGGCCTGCTCACGAACATCGCGCATCCGATGCGCTGCCGGGCGCTGCTGCACCGGCTGGGCCAGTCGGTCACCGCGGTGACCGTGTTCGGTTTCCGGTCCGACCTCGAGCGCGTCGAGCTGCTGTACACCAGCCTGTTGCTGCAGGCGACCACCCAGCTGACCAGGGTGCGCCCGGAGAACCGCGTGTTCGCGGGCGAATCGCTGGCGGCGTACCGGCGGACCTGGCTGCACGGATTCTCCGGAGCGGTCTACGAACGGCTTCGCCGCAGTGAGGACACCGCCGCCCGCACCCACACCACCGCCGCGGGCCAGCGCTCGGCCGAACTCGTGGTCCAGGATCGGACCGCGATGGTCCAGCACGCCTACGAAGAACAGTACGGCGGCCTGCGCTCGGCACCGCCGAGGCGGCTGACCGGCAGCGGCTACCTCGACGGGCACTTCGCCGGCGAGCGCGCCAACCTCAACACCACCGGCCTCACCGGAAGGCGCCCCGCGCTGCCGGTGCGCTAGGTCCCCGCCCCTGGCGGAAAACCACCCCGTGAGAAGGCGTGTCCTCGGTTCTACTGAGGACATGATCGTGATCGAAGACCTGTCCACCCGGCCCGATCTGCGCGAGGCCGCGCTCGGCCTCGGCGGCGTCGGTGGTGAATTCCTCCTGCACGACCAGGTCGGCCTGCTGGCGAAGTCGTCCCATCTCGCCGCCCGCTGGCCGGAATACTTCCTCGTGCTGCTGGAGGACGGCGTCCCGGTGGCCCGGGCGGCCGCCGTCCCGGTCGGGTTCCCGACGGCCGAGCGCCCGGAACTGCCGGACCACGGCTGGGACGCCGCCCTGATCTGGGCCGCGGAAGACCTGATGGACGACCGTGAGACGAACACCCTGATCGCACTCGAAGTGATGGTCGATGCCGGCCGCCGTGGTGGCGGCCTGGCCACCCAAGCGTTGGAAGCACTGAAAAAGCGCGCCTCGGAGACGGGCCTGCGCAAACTCGTCGTGCCGGTACGGCCGGCCGGGAAGGAGAACGAACCCGAACTGTCCTTTGAGGACTACATCGCCCGCCGTCGTCCGGACGGGCTGCCCGAGGATCCGTGGCTGCGCACGCACGAACGGATCGGCGCGCGGTTCGTGAAGGTGGCTCCGTTCGCGATGACGGTCACGGGCAGCTTCGCCCAATGGCGGACGTGGACCGGCGTCGAACTCCGGGACGGTCTCACGACCGTGCCGGGCGGGATCGCGCCGGTGCTCGCCTCCTCCGCGCTGGACCTCGGCGTTTACGTCGAGCCGAACGTCTGGCTGGAGCACCTGGTGCCCTGAGTCGGATGGCCGCGTTGGGCCTAGGGGCGCGCGGCGGGATCCGGCTACGGTGTCTGGTGGATCGCCTGGACTGAGTGAGGCGAAGGGAGCTTTCCTCGCATGACACGCGGCGAAGGCTCCCTTCGCCTCAAGCCCCTGCCATGCTCCAGCCTCCGAAACTGTCCACAAAGGACACACCTCGGTCAAATTGTCCGAATAAGCGCCATTTACCCGTATTTTCAAGTCCGTGAGGGCCACCTTCAGGGACTCAGAGTCCCTGAAGGTGGCCCTCACGGACTCAAACCAAGATGCCTTGGCTGGAGCACCTGGTAGTCCGAGCCAGCACCTGCTAGGTTTCTTTGGCATGTGCAGGAGCTGGGGATGACCGCCACCGGACCGTCCGGCGACGAGCTGCTGCGGGTGCTGGGGACCCTCGCGAACCCGCACCGGCTGCGGATCGTCGCGGCGCTCCGCGCGGAGCGCACGTACGTGAGCCAGCTGGCGAGAGAGCTCGGCATCAGCCGGGCGCTGCTCCAGCTCCACCTGCGCAAACTGGAGGCGGCCGGGCTCGTGTCGGCCACCCTCGAGCTGTCGGAGGACGGGAAAGCGATGAAGTTCTACGAGGTGAAACCGTTCCTGGTCGAGCTGAGCCCGGACACCATCGCCGCCGCGGCACCGACGCTGACCACACCGACATCAGTCAAAGCAGCATCAGTAACACCAGAGCCCGGCGATGAGGGGGAACGACCGTGAAGTGGCATCAATGGCAGGAGGTCGCCGGGGTGATCGGCATTTTCGTGTTCCTCACCGTGGTGATCACGGTGGTGGTGTGGCAGTTCGGCGCGACGATCCGGGCCAGGGGCGCGCTGGCGCGTGAGCAGGAATACCGCAGGCTCGCCGAAAAGGCCGTCCAGGCGCAGGAAGAGACCGAACGCAAGCTCACCGAACTCGACGGGCGGCTCGCCGATCTCCAGAAGAGCGTCGGCTCGGTCGAGCGGATCCTCAAGGAGGTCGACTGACCACCCCGGAAAGACCTTGAAAAGACCCTGGACCGCCGAGCGGCAACTCGACGGTCCAGGAAAGAAGAAGCAAAAACCTCGCCCGAGGCATCTCACTCCTTCACGCAAAGGACTGTAGTTCATGCTGCCCGAAAACAACTCTCAAGGAGCCGCGAGCGATCCGCGGGCCGCGCCGGTGACCGAGCGGCTGGCCGCCTGGTCAGTCCGGCACCGCGCGCTCACCCTCGTCGGCTGGCTCTCGCTCGTGGTCGTCGCCCTGCTCTCGGGCATCGTGCTCGACGGGGAGAACCAGCGCAGCACCGATCCCGGTGAATCCGGCCGTGCCCAGACCGCCATGAATGCCCAGAACACCTTCGATCCCTTGCGCGAGAACGTCCTCGTGCAGGCGAAGGACCCCGGCTCGGCACCGTTCGCGACGAACGAAGGACTCCGCCGGGCGACCGAAGACCTGGTCACCACCCTCACCGGATCCGGTGCCGTCGCCGACGTCCGGTCGCCCTTGGCCGGGAACGAACAGGAACGGATCTCGGCCGACGGCCTGTCCGGTCTCGTCGGCTTCTCGATCGCAGGCGGAGAGAAGGAGGTCCGCCCGAACTTCGAAACCGCGGTCGCCCAGGTCGACGCGGTCGCGGCCCGGCATCCTTCGGTGCGGCTGGCTCTCTCCGGCGACCTCAGTCTCTCCAGCGTGGTCGACAAGGCCATCCGGGAAGACGTCAAGAAGTCGGAGTTCCTTTCCCTGCCGATGACCTTGGTGATCCTGCTGATCGTGTTCGGCGCGCTGGTCGCCGCGTCGGTCCCGTTGCTGCTGGCGGGAACGAGCGTCGCCGCGACGTTCGGCTTTCTTTCCGTCGTCGACGACTTCACCCCGATCAACAGTGCGACGACGGTGATCACCCTCCTCATCGGGATGGCCGTCGGCGTCGACTACTCACTGTTCTTCCTTCGGCGGCAACGAGAAGAACGTGCGAACGGCCTCTCCGTCGACGACGCGATCCGGGTCTCGGCTCGCACGTCGGGACACGTCGTGGTCGTCTCGGGGGTCACCGTGGTCCTGTGCGTGAGCGGGCTGCTGTTCACCGGCCTCGACAACTTCCGCGGCCTGGCGATCAGCACCGCGTTCGTCGTGGGGCTGGCCGTGCTCGGCGCGGTCACGGTGCTGCCCGCGCTGCTTTCGCTGCTGGGCGACAAGGTCGATCGCGGCCGGATCCCCTGGCTCGGCAAGCGACGCACGGCCGCGGAGAACTCGCGGTTCTGGACCGCCACCGCCCGCGTGGTCACCCGGCGCCCGGCGTTGTGGGGTGGGCTGGCGACGGCGCTGCTGATCCTGCTCACCCTCCCCGCGCTCGGCATGCGCCTGCAGGACCCGACACCGGCGGAAAGCCTGCCGGGGTCACTGCCGACGATCGATGCCGCGGTCCGCACGCAGGAGGCGTTCCCCGGTGTGGTCTACCCGGCCACCGTGGTGCTCACCGCGGAGAACGGCGGGCCGGTCGACAGCCCGGCACTGCGATCGGCGATCGACGACCTCGGCCGCCGGATCGGCGAAACCGGTGGCGTGCTGAACAAACCGATCGCGGTCGCGAGTGTCGACCAAGCGGTGGTCGTCCGCGTTCCGTTGTCCGGGGCGGGCCGCGACCCGCGAGCCGACGCCGCACTGGCGAAGCTGCGCACCGAAGTGCTGCCGGCGACCGTGGGCCGGGTGGACGGCGTCGAGTTCGCGGTTTCCGGCCGCACGGCGAACGCCCGCGACTTCGCCGATCAGGTCATCGAACGGATGCCGCTGGTCTTCGGTTTCGTCCTGCTGGCGGCGTTCGTGTTGCTGCTACTGGCTTTCCGGTCCGTGGCGGTGTCGCTGGTGTCGATCGCGCTCAACCTGCTGTCGATCGGCGCGGCGTACGGCGTGCTCACCTGGATCTTCCAGGACGGCCATTTCGCGTCCCTGCTGGGATTCACCCCGTACGGCGGGGTGGTCGGCTGGCTGCCGATGTTCATGTTCGTCCTGCTGCTCGGGCTGAGCATGGACTACCACATCTTCATCCTCAGCCGGATCCGCGAACGTCGCGCGGAGGGCGCCGTCGCCGCGATCGTCCGGGGCACCGGCACCAGCGCGGGAGTGGTGAGCAGCGCGGCCGTGATCATGGTCGGGGTGTTCAGCGTCTTCATCACGCTGAGCGCGATCGAGTACAAGATGATGGGCGTCGGGATGGCGGTGGCCGTGCTGATCGACGCCACTCTCGTCCGCGGTGTGCTGCTCCCGGCGTTCCTGGCCCTGCTGGGAGAACGGCTCTGGCGGCCCGGCCGAAAACCCGTCGCGCCCCAACGCGTCCCGGAACTATCGTCGCCGAATGCCTGACGCGCTCTTCGCTCACGCCCGGCTCGCCCCCGTTTACGACGCCTTCGACGGCGCCCGTGACGATCTGGAGCACTACCTCGCCATCATCGGCGAGCTCGGGGCGAAGAGAGTGCTCGACGTCGGATGCGGCACCGGCTGCCTGGGCGTCCTGCTCGCCGGACGCGGCCTCGAAGTCGTGGGCGTCGACCCGGCCGAGGCCTCACTGGAGATCGCGAAGGCCAAGGACCCGGAAGGGAAGATCACCTGGATCCACGGCGACGCGAAGGCTGCGGGCGCGGTCGAGGCCGATCTCGCGTTGATGACGGGGAACGTGGCCCAGGTCTTCCTGACCGACGAGGACTGGAACCGGACTCTGCAAGGCATCCACGCCGCGCTGGCGCCCGGCGGTCACCTGGTGTTCGAGATCAGGCGACCGGCTTACCGGGCCTGGGAGGGGTGGGCGGCCGACACCGCGCACGAGACCATCGACGTCCCGGGCGTCGGCGAGGTCGAGCAGTGGCGCGAGGTCACCGAGGTGAACCTGCCGTTCGTTTCGTTCCGGTATCACTACCGGTTCTCCGACGGCGAGGTCGTCACGTCGGATTCGACCCTGTGGTTCCGCGAGCGCGAAGACCTTGAGTCACTGCTGGCCGAACACGGCTTTCGCGTCCTGGACGTCCGGGATGCCCCGGATCGTCCAGGACGCGAGTACGTGTTCGTGGCTCAGCGGACCACCTGAGTAGCTACAGGATTTCGTCGTCCGGAACGGTTTTCGGGCCGGTGATCTTCACATCGCCCCGGACGACGACGTTCTTGCCGAAGGTGACGTCGCCTTCCACCTGGAGGCTCGTGCATTCCCGCAGCGAGGGGGCGGCCGGGATGCGCGCGTCGAAATCGGGCAGGAGCTTGTAGAACTCCTTGCTCAGCGACACGACCGGCGGGGTGGTGGTGAACTCCGGGATCATCTCCCCGCCGGGATCGAGCACGTAGGCGTCCGAGCGGACGACGAGCAGGTCGTCGGTGGTCTTGACCGGAGCGAACCGGGTTCGCGGGATCTCGATGGCCCGCGCGCCTTCGACCGAGGCGATCGCCGCGCCCATCGCCGTTTCGAGCTGGATCACCGGCGTGCTGGCGGAATCCGCCGGGTCGACGGTCTTCCGGTTGACGATCAGCGGGAGCACCGGCGCGGCCGGATCGGCGTTCTGCAGTTCCTTCAAGCGTTCGAGGTCGAACCAGATGTTGTTCGTGTTGAAGAACCGCCACTTGGCGACGTCGCCGAACGAATCGTCGCCGTCGGGCACCTGCGCGGACTCCCGCAGGACGATCCGGCCCGCCCGCCGGGCCAGGTGACCGCCCTTGCGGTCGGCCGCGGTACCGAGCACGGTCTCCATCGCGAACGGGACGTTCTCGTTCGCGAGCCACGCGGCGATCCGCGCGTCCGGCTGCGCGCCGAGGTTGTCCGCGTTGGACACGAAACACCAGCGGATGCCTTCCGCCAGCAACGTGTCGAGCATGCCGCTCACGGCGAGGGCGATGTAGATGTCGCCGTGCCCCGGCGGGCACCACTCGAGTTCCGGGTTGGCGGGCCACTCGGCGGGCAGGCCGTCGGCGGTGATCTTCGGTTCCCGGCCCTGCAGGAAATCGGCCGGAATGACCTTGTCGGCCAGATCGGGGTACTTCTTCAGCAGCTCCAGCGACGGCTCGCGGGTGCCCGCCGAATTCATCAGGATCAGCGGCAGCCGCGCGTTGTACGCCTTGCGGGTCGACAGCACCTGCATCGCGATGACGTCGAGGAACGTCTTCCCCGGTTTGATCTCCAGCAGGGACTTCGGCCCGGTGAGCCCCATGCTCGTGCCGAGGCCGCCGTTGAGTTTGAGGACCGCCGTGCGATCCAGCACGCGACGCGCTTCCTCGGCATCCGGCTCGGGCAGATCCACCAGCCGGCTGATGTCACCCAATGGTTCGAGTTCGGACCCCGGAAGTTCACCGGCGCCGGGCTCGGTCAGCTGATCGAGACGCCGTCGCAAAGCCGCGATCTCCATGGCGTGCGCTCCCGCGGAACGCATTTTCGCCAGAGTTGCGGTGAAATTCTCGGACTGGTGCGCGTCAGAGCTCATCGTGCCCTTTCTGAAACACTGCGTCGGGGCGTCAGTGTATTACCGGCCGTGGCGCCACTCCCCGGTCCGGGGTGAGCACACCGGTCATCCGGAAGTCGTGCGGTTCCGCGGGCAGTTCGCGCACCAGTTCGCCGTCCCGGACGACGGCGATCAACGCGGCGCCCGGCGCGGCGGACCCGAGGGACCGGTCGTAGTATCCGGCGCCCCGGCCCAGCCGGACACCTTCGTCGTCGACGGCGAGCGCGGGGATCAGGATCAGATCCGCCGTCTCCAGCGTGTCGGCGCCGAGCCGTCGGCCCACCGGTTCGAGCAGCCCGCGCAGGCGGCCCGGCCCGAGTGTCGAGGGGCCTTCGTAGGCGGCCCAATCGAGCGGCCCCGGCTCGTCGGGAACGATCGGCAGCAGTACGCGTTTGTCCTGGTCGCGAAGTTGATCAAGGAGCAGGATCGAGCCCGGCTCGGTACCGAAGGGGACGTACGCGGCCACGACCTCGCCCGGTATTCCGGCGGCCGCGGCGGCCAGTGACAGCGCCTCTCTGGACCGCTCCTCAGTGGCCTGCGAACGCCGTTCGGCGGTTATCCGGGTACGCCACTCCGCTTTGCTCAGGTGTTCATTGCCGGGCTTGACCACGTGGTCAGGTTAGGCTTCACGCCTATGACAGGCGCAGCGACCATCCAGGCGGCACGGACCACGAGGAGCTTGCCCGATCGGGCGATTTCCGCGGCTTCGGACCGCATCACTCCTGGTAACGGTGGTGAACTTCAGTTCACCGGCGGGCCTTCGACGCGTGCCTGGTCTTACGAACGGATCGAGATTCCCCAGTCATGACGGAGCCCATCGCCGAAGCGGCAGAGACCGAAGACGCGGGACAGTTCCGTTCCGTCGAGGATCAGATCGCGCTGACCCTGGACGCCGCGGTCCGCCCGCGTCCGGTCCGGGTCGCCATCTCCGAGGCCCAAGGCCTGCTCTGCGCCGAAGAAGTCGTCGCCGAACACGCGCTGCCCGGTTTCGACCAGGCCGCCGTCGACGGTTACGCGGTACGAAGCGTCGACGTCCGCACCGCCGGCCAAGAGGCCGTGCAGCTACCAGTGGTCGGCGAGATCGCCGCCGGTTCGCGCCAGCCGCGACGGCTGCAGCCGGGCCAGGCCGTGCGGGTCGACACCGGCGCGCCGCTGCCCACGCTGGCCGACGCCGTCGTCCCCACCGCCTACACCGACGGCCACCGGGCCAAGGTCACCGTGCACCGGTCGGTGCCGTCGGCCGGCTACGTGCGCCGGACCGGCGAGGACGTCCAGATCGGCGACGTCGCCGTGCGCAAGGGCGACACCATCGGCTCGGCCCAGGTCGGCCTGCTCGCCGCGGTCGGCCGGGCGAAGGTCCTGGTCTACCCGCGACCGCGGGTTTCGATCGTGTCCGTCGGCGACGAACTGGTCGACATCGACCGGACCCCGTCGGTCGGGCAGGTCTACGACGTCAATTCCTACGCGCTGTCCGCGGCCGCCCGGGACGCGGGCGCCGAGGTGAGCCGGGTCGGCATCGTTCCCGGGGACCCGAAGCGGCTGCGCGAGATCGTCGAAGGCCGCCTGCTGATGTCGGAGATCGTCGTCGTCGCGGGCGGCGCCGGCGGCAGCGCGGGTGACGAGGTGCACGCGGCGCTGTCCGACCTCGGCCACATCGACATGACCCGGGTCGGCATGCACCCGGGGTCGGTGCAGGGTTTCGGCAGGCTCGGCCCCGATTCGGTGCCGACGTTCCTGATCCCCGGCAATCCGATGAGCGCGCTCGTCGTGTTCGAAGTGCTGGTGCGCCCGCTGATCCGCGCCGCGCGCGGTACCCGCAACCCGCACCGCAGGATCGTCGGCGCGCGGCTGCTCTCCCCCATCACCTCGACCAAAGGCCGCAAGGGGTTCCTGCGCGGGCAACTGCTGCGCGACGAGGGCAACGGTGAGTACCTGGTGCAGCCGCTCGGCACCTCCGGCGCGCACCTGCTCGCGTCGCTGGCCGAGGCGAACTGCCTGATCAACATCGACGAAGACCTCACCGAGGTCGCCGCGGGCGAGCAGGTCAAGGTGACCTTCCTGGCCCAGCGCGCGTAATGGGCGGACCGATTTCCGGCGTCGCGTATCCGATCGAGAGCAGGAACCCGGGCTGGCCGGCGAAACTCGGGCCGCTCCGGGTACCGGCCGGGGTGCTCGCCGTCCGGCCGGTCCGGCTGCGGGACGCCGGCGAGTGGAGCCGTGTCCGGTTGCGCGATCGGCAGCACCTCGAGATGTGGGAGCCGACCGGTGTCGGGCCGTGGCCCGACCGCAACGCGTTCTGGTCGTGGCCTTCGCAGTGGACCGCCCTGCGCGGGCTCGCCCGGCGCGGGCAATGTCTTCCGTTCACCATCACGGTAGATGGACGCTTCGCCGGACAGATCACTGTGGGTAACGTCATCCGGGCGTCGCTTCGATCCGCATGGATCGGCTACTGGGTGTCATCGGAAATCGTCCGCGGCGGCGTCGCGACCGGCGCCGTGGCGCTCGTGACCGACCACGTCTTCGACTTCGCCGGGCTGCACCGGCTCGAAGCGACGGTTCGCCCCGAAAACACCCCCAGCCTGCGGGTTCTCACCAAAGCAGGGTTCCGGCAAGAAGGCCTTTTCGAGCGCTATCTCGACGTCGCGGGCGGCTGGCGGGACCACTTTTGCTACGCCGTCACCAAGGAAGAAACCGGTGACGGACTGGTGTCTCGCCTGGTCTCAAGGGGCTTCGCCGAGCGCGTTTGACCCCACTACCGGGCCGTTTCGGTGACCGCGTTACCACAAGCTGTGAGATTCACCTAATTTGGTGATGCATTTTCCGTGATCGAAACCGGCGAGTCTGCGCGGCGTGTGTGACTGTTGTGGCTAGCGTGACTACAGCAGTGGATCGGGGGAGGTGACGGGAGATGCCCAGTTCGGTGATCATCGTCGCGCTCGCAGCGGCATGGCTCGTCGTTCTCGTGCCCATGGTCGCCCGCAAGCGCCAGCAGGTCGCCCGGACGGCGGACTCGGCTCTAGCGGCGCGAGTCGTGCGGAGCGGGAGCACGCGCCACGAGGGACCGGAGGAGTTCGCCATGGCGGAGAACACGGAACCATCGGTAGAAGACGACCTGGCCGAACTCGAGGCTGAACTCGACGCCGACCTTGAGGACGAGGAGCAGGAAGCCGACCCGCTTCCCCAGCCCTCGCGGGACAAACGGGCCGAAAGCGAACGCCAAGGCGCCGGCTACCGGCCCGGCAGAGGGGGCTTCGACCCCGAAGCCGCCGACATCGCCGCGCGCGCCAAATACGCGTTCCGGCAGCGGGTCGTCGTCGCACTACTGGTGCTCGTGATCGCCACCGCGGTCGTCGCCGGTTTCCTGTTCCCCCTCGTCTGGTGGGCCAACGGGATCGCCGACGCCGTCCTCATCGGCTACCTCGCGTACCTGCGCCGTCAGGTCCGCATCGAGAACGACATCCGGCAACGCCGCCTCGCGCGCTACAACAACACTCGCGCCCCGCGCCGCCCGCCGGTCGCCGAGGACGACGACGAACACCACGAGGACATCGAGGTCGTCGCCACCGAACGCCCGGACGTCGTGGAGCGCAAGCCGTCCCCGATGTCCCGCATCCGGCGCCAAGCCGTCGTCGTCGACCTCGACGACGAGGACCCGGCCTTTCACGAGCTCGACGAGCCCGGGACCAGGCCGTTCCGCCGGGCCTCCGGAGAGTGACCCCCCGTTTTGGGGCTCCATGAGCCACTGATAGGCTCATGGAGCTTCAAAACAAGGGGCCAGCTTCACCGAGGTCTCAAGCTTTATCAGGGGCTGTAGCGCAGTTGGTAGCGCGTCTCGTTCGCATCGAGAAGGTCAGGGGTTCGATTCCCCTCAGCTCCACCCAAGATTGTCCTGAAAGGCCACCCGCTGCGCGGGTGGCCTTTTTGCTGCGTCCGCGCGGACATTGACGTCAGGACGACATCAAGCGGCACAATGACGGCCATGTCGACCTTGCTCACTCTCCTGGACGCCTTTGACGACGGAACCCAGGCTCGTAGCCTGCGGGAACACACTTATCGAGCGCTGGGCGACACGGTTGTCGACGTCGGCTGCGGGAGCGGACGAGCGGTCGGCGAGCTGGCCGCACGTGGGGCGCGGGCCATCGGCGTCGACGCGGACCACGACATGATCGAGGTCGCCATCGAGCGCTGGCCCGCGAGCGAGTTCCACGTCGGCGACGCCACCGCGTTGCCGCTCGACGACGGCTCGGTCACCGGCTACCGCGCGGACAAGCTCCTGCACGACCTCCCCGAGCCCGAGCTGGCCGTCATCGAGGCGCGCCGGGTCCTGGCCGCCAACGGCCGTGCGGTGCTCATCGGCCAGGACTGGGATTCGTACGCGATCGACTCCGACGATCCCGAACTGACCCGCGCGCTCCTCCGTGCTCGCGCGGACGGCGTGCCCCAGCGATGGGTCGCCCGCGGATACCGGAACCTCTTGCTGGACAACGGATTCACTGACGTCACCGTCGAGGTCCGCACGATTGTCTGGACAGACGCCACCTGCCTGCCGATGCTCGCCAACATCGGTGGAGAAGGCGCCTGGCTCGACGATCAAACCGCCAGGGCACGCGACAACCGGCTGTTCCTCGCCATTCCCTTCATTGTCGCTTCCGGGACTCGCGCCGGCTGAGCACTGGCGAGGGCAGGGCGAAGGTGGCGTGGTCATGGGCAAGGCTGGAGTTGTGAAAGCCACTTTCGCAACGTTGAAGGTTGCGAAAGTGGCTTTCACAACGCGCGGTGGGCACGGCACCGGCACCGCCGGCTGACCCGTGTCAGGACGCGTCAGCGCCGTGGCGGGGCCGTGTCAGGGCGGGTCGCGATGGTACTCACATGAAAACTTCAGCGATCGCGGTTACAGGACTGCGGAAGGCCTTCGGGGACAAGGTCGTGCTCGACGGCATCGACCTGGACGTCCCGGCGGGCACGATCTTCTCCCTGCTCGGCCCGAACGGGGCGGGCAAGACGACGACGGTGAACGTGCTGACCACGTTGATGCAGGCCGACGGCGGGACGGTCAGCGTCGCCGGGCACGACGCGGCGACCGAGACCAAGGCGGTGCGCGCGTCGATCGGGGTCACCGGTCAGTTCGCGGCGGTGGACGAACTGCTGACAGGGCAGGAAAACCTGCAGCTGATGGTGGATCTGAGCGGGATGGGCTCCGGCGAGGGCAAGCGGGTCGTCGCGGCGTTGCTGGAGCGGTTCGATCTGGTGGAGTCGGCGCAGAAGCAGGCGTCGACCTACTCCGGCGGGATGCGCCGGAAACTGGATCTGGCGATGACGCTCGTCGGCAATCCGCGGATCATCTTCCTGGACGAGCCGACGACCGGGCTGGACCCGCGCAGCCGTCGCACGATGTGGTCGATCATCCGTGAGCTGGTCGCCGACGGGGTGACCGTCTTCCTCACCACCCAGTACCTCGAAGAAGCCGATCAGCTCGCCGACCGGATCGCGGTCCTCGATCAGGGCCGCGTGGTCGCCCAGGGCACGCCCGACGAGCTCAAGCGCCAGATGCCCGGCACGCACGTCCGGCTCCGGTTCTCCGGCCTTTCCCTGCTCGACGGGGCCGCGCGTCTCTTCCCCGAGTCCACCCGGGACGACGAGGCGCTGACCCTGCGGGTTCCCAGCGACGCCGGGACGAAATCGCTGCGGGCCCTGCTGGACAAGCTCGACGAGTACTCCCTCAGCGCCGAAGAGTTCTCGGTGCACACCCCTGACCTTGACGACGTTTTCCTCGCCCTGACCGGCCGCACCACGGAGGCTTCACAGTGAATATCAAAACAGGGAGCACTTCCCACTCGACGGTGATGTTGCGCCGCAACTTCAAGCACATCGCCCGCAACCCGACGTCGGTGTTCAACGCGGTCCTGATGCCGATCGTGATCATGCTGATGTTCGTGTACATGATGGGCGACGCCTTCAACGTCGGAGTCGACTACATCGACTACGCGACGCCGGGACTGATACTGCTGGCGGTCTGCTACGGGCTCGGCGCCACCGCGACGGCGGTGAACTCCGACATGACGAAGGGCATCATCAACCGCTTCAAGGTCATGGACATCTCCCGTGGCGCGGTGCTGACCGGGCACGTCGTCGCCAGCCTGCTGACCAACGTGATCTCCATCGTGGCGCTGATCGGCGTCGCGTTCCTGCTCGGCTTCAGCCCGTCGGCGAGTTTCCTCGACTGGCTCGGTGTGGCAGGCATGGTCGTCCTGCTCGGATTCGCGGCGGGCTGGCTCACGATCGCCTTGGGTTTGGCGGCGAAGTCCGCGGAGACGGCGGGTCTGGCCGCGGTGCCGCTGATCATGCTGCCGTTCTTCAGCAGCGCGATCGTGCCGGCCGAGAAGATGGGGCCGGGCCTCCGGCAGTTCGCGGAGTACCAGCCCTTCACCCCGATCATCGAGACCATGCGCGGTCTGCTCAACGGCGCGCCGTCGGCGGGTACCGCGATCGCCGCAGTCGCCTGGTGCGCCGGGATCGCCCTGGTCGGCTGCCTGTGGGCGCGGTCCACGTTCAAGAAGCGAGCGTGACCGCGACCAGCTCGCTCCAGCTCTTCTCAGTACCCTCCCGAGCCGCCTCGGCGAACCCCTGTTCGCCGAGGCGGCTTCGTGCCGCCTGCTCGATCCGGGCGACGTCCGGGTGGGAACGGTCCTGCAGGCCTCGCACGCTCGTGCTCGCCGCGAGCAGCCGCGCGGCCTGCTCGTACTGCTCCTGACGTAACGCCTGATCCGCGACGCCGACGAGCACCTGCGCGATCAAGGACGCGTGTCCCGCCTCGGACGCCGCCTGACAGGCCATTTCGCGGTACTTACGGGCATCGCCGAGATCGTCGGCGCAGTAGCCGAGCAGAGTATGTGTCAGGGCACGGACGTTCGGCTGCTCCGTTTCCTCGCCCAGCAAGGTCATCGCGACGCCCAGTTGCCGGGTCGTCTCCTCGAGGTCACCGCGCCAACGAGCGAGTTCCGCGTTCGAGAGGGCCAGCAGAGCCAACGTACTCGGCCAGGTGACCCGTTCCGCGCGTCGTTCGGCCTCGGTCACGGCCGCGGCGCTGGCGTCCTGGTCGCCCATCAGCCAGTACAGCTGGGCCTGTCGCGACCGCATCCGGATGACGTCGTCGACAGCGCCGACTTCGGCGACGACCGCGGCCGCCTCTTCATAGTGTTCGCAGGCTTGGGCGAACTCGCCGCGCATGGCGATCCGGTCCGCCAGCTCGCTCAGAGCGAACGAAATCCCGAACCGCTCACCGAGCGCCCGGAACTCGGCCAGCGCCGTCGCCAGATAGACGTCCACCTCCCGCCCGCCGTGGCCGAGCACGATCCGCATCTTGCCGAGATGCAGCCGGGTCAGCGCGCGGACCCAGGGGTCCTTGTCGTCCAGCAGGGGTTCCCACGCGGGCAGGAAGTCGCCCGGTGTCCGCAACATGCGCTCCAGCGGGACGACCAGGCCCGCCGCCGGATGCTGGGGCGCGCTGTCCCGGCTGAGCCGATAGGCCTCGTGGATCCACTCCGCCGCGGCGTGTTCGTCGGCCAGCCCGGCGGACACGAACATCGAGACCAGGGCGTAGACCGTGGCCCGGATCCCGTCGCTCACCTCGCCGGGCGTTTCGGTGGCCGCGGTGAGCAGCTCCATCCCTTCGGCGCGGTGCCCGCCGAGCCACCAGTACCAGGCGGCGCCCGCCGCGAGCCGCATCGCCTCGGGCGCTTCGCCGGCCGCGAGCGCACCTCGCATCGCGGCACTGATGTTGTCGTGCTCGACCTCGAGTGCGGCGAGCCATTCCACTTGGTCGGCGCGGCGAAGGCGCGGCTCAGCGATCTCGGCGATTTCGGTGAAATACGCCAGATGCGCGCGCCTCGCGAGGTTCGCTTCCCCCGCCTCCTCGAGCCGTTGGGCGGCGTACTCCTTGATCGTGCCGAGCATCCGGTAGCGCGGCGCGCTGTCGCCTTCCGCGACCAGCAACGATTTCTCGGTCAACGCGGTGAGCAGTTCGAGCATCTGATCCCGCTCGAAGGCGTTGTCGGCACAGACCCCTTCGGCCGCTTCCAGGCTCGCCCCGCCCGCGAACACCGAGAGCCTGCGCAGGACCACCCGTTCGGCGTCGGTGAGCAGTTCCCAGCTCCAGTCGACCACCGCCCGCAGCGTCCGGTGATGGGGCAGCGCGGTACGGCTGCCGCCGGTCAGCAGGCGGAACCGGTCGTCGAGCCGGTGGGCGAGCTGGTCGAGGGACATGGTGCGCAACCGGGCCGCGGCGAGTTCGATCGCCAGCGGCATCCCGTCCAGCGCCCGGCAGACACGCGCCATCGTCGACAGCGTGCCGGCGTCGACAGTGAGGTCCTTGCGCACGGCGCTCGCCCGCTCCAGCAGCAACCGGACGGCGGGCGAGGACTCGATTTCGCCGGATGTGGCGTCGCCGCCGGGCAAGGCCAGCGGCACGACCGGCCACAGTGCCTCGCCGGTGAGGCCGAGCGGTTCCCTGCTCGTCGCCAGGATCCGCAGCCGGCGGCACTCCCCGAGCACCCGGTCGGCGAACGCCGCGGCCGCCTCGATCACGTGCTCGCAGTTGTCCAGGATCAGCAGCGTGTCCCGTTCGCGGATCGCGGAAATGAGCCGGTCCACCGGCTCCGCGTTCGTCCCCTCGCCGAGCAGCGCGTCCCGGAGGCCGAGCCCGCTGATAGTCGCTTGAGCAATGTTTCTCCCACTCCCCTGCCCTCCGGGCCCACCCCCCTCATCGCTTCCAGTGCCGATGGGCGCGAGCTCCACCAACCAGGCCCCGTCCGGCTGGTCTCCGAGCAAGGTGCGCGCGGTTTCCTTGGCCAGCCTGGTCTTTCCCGAACCGCCCGGCCCGATCAGCGTGGTGAGCCGGTGCTCGGCGACGAGCCCGCGGACCGCGGCGATATCGGCGTCCTTGCCGACGTAGCTGCTCATCTCGGCACGCAGGTTGGTCTTGCGGACCTCCTCCCGCCGCCCCAGTTCGCCCCGCAGCAGCGAAACGTGCAGGGCGGACAGCTCCGGAGAGGGGTCGACGCCCAGCTCGTCGGCCAGGAATTCCCTCGTGCGCTGGAACACGAGCACCGCTTCGGTGTCGCGACCGGTCGCGACGAGGGCCCGCATCAGCGCGGCGACAAGCCGTTCCCGCACCGGGTTCGCGGCCACCAGATCGGTCAGTTCCGTGACCACGTCCGCACCGTGGCCCAGGCCGATCTCCGCGTCGAACCGGTCCTCCATGGCCGAAAGGCGCAGCCCTTCGAGCCGGGTGATCGCCGCGTCGAACGCTTCCCCGTCCTGCTGTCCGACGTCCTGCATGGCCGTGCCCCGCCACAGGGCGAGAGCCTCGCGCAGCACCCGGATCCGCTGTGAATCCTCGTCGGTGCGGGCCCGGCCGAGGAGGCGTTCGAACCGGACGGCGTCGACGGCGTCCGGGTCCACCTTCAGCCGGTAGCCGTTCGCGGTCCCCTCGACCGTTCCCTCCGGCAGCACCTTCCGCAGCCGGGAAACCAAGCGCTGCAAGGCATTCGCCGCGTCGGCAGGCGGTCGCTCGCCCCAGATCCAGTCGACGAGCGCTGCCTTCGAAACCACCTGACCCGGGTCGAGCGCGAGGGCTGCCAGCAACCCGCGCAACCGGGCGCCCGGCACGTCGGCGAAGACGCCCTCGCCCGTGCGAACCTCGAATGGCCCCAACAACCCGATCTGCATACCGCCGATAGTGCCACTACCGGGTTTGCCCGCCGCTGAACACCTTCTTCGAAGCGCGGTCCCGGAGGATCAGGGGGATCGCGAGCAACGCCAAGGCGGCGCCGATCCACGAGACGGCGGCGACCGGGGCGCCGAAACCCAGGGCACCGGCGGCGAAGGCGGGTGTCAGGCTGATACCCAGCTGGAAGGCCGAGACCGTGGTGGCGCCCGCCAAGGTCGGGGCGTCGGCGGCGATGGTGAACACCCGTCCATAGAGGGCCGGGTTGAGCACGAAGGCCGCGATTCCCAGCAGGAAGACCAACGGCACGACCACCCACCGGTGTTCGGCGAAGGCGGCCAAAAGCACGGAAAGGCCCGCGATGCCGAGCACTCCGCCGAGCAGCGCGTGGTGCGGCAGCCGGTCGGAGATCCTTCCGCCGACGGACAGACCGGCGAACGCGCCGACACCGAAAAGGGCTAGTACCGCGGGAATCCACACTTCGGGGAGACGGGTGACGTCGGCGAGGATGGCCGCCAGGTAGTTGAAGGACACCATGTACGCGGCGGTGCTCAGGATCGTGACCGCGTAGACACCCCAGAGGCGCGGGGTCCGCATCGTGCGAAGTTCCCGGGCCAGGCTGGGTTCGACGTCGGACGCGGTGGCGGGCATGCCGAGCGCGCAGGCGAGGGTGCCGGCGATGGTCAGCGCCACGACGCCCCAGAATCCGCCCGTCCAGCCCAGGTAGGTGCTGAGCAGGGTGCCCGCCGGGCCTCCGGCCACCATGGCCACGCTGAGCCCGGCGACCACGACACCCGAGGCGCGGGCGGTGCGATCCGGGGTGACCAAGCCGATCGCGGTCACCGAGGCGACCGCGAAGAACCCGGCGTAGGCGATCCCGGCGACGAACCTCGTGATCAGCAGGACCCAGTAGTCGTCGGCGAGGAGGCCGAACGCGATGGCGGCGGCGAAGGTCAGCTGAGTGACCATCAGGGCGGTGCGCCGTGGCCAGTGCAGGCTGAGGACGGCGAACGGCGGCCCGCCGAGGACGACGCCGAGCGCGAACGCGGTGATGAGCGCGCCCGCGGACGACAGGGAGACCCCGAGGTCGGTGGCGACCGAGGGCAGGACCCCGGCCATCAAGAACTCGGCACTCCCCATCGCGAAGAGGCAGAAAGCGAGCAGGTAAACCCCAGTGGGAAGCCGTCGTCCGGTTGTCTCGATCATCGAGCCAGCTTCGGCCGCCTCTGGCGGTTTCGGCAAAGAATGTTGCCGGAATCGGGACGAGGTGGTCGGCTGGCCGACATGGAGGACCAACCCGCCGTCGCCGCGGCGATCGAGCTGATCGCGCCCCGGCTGCGCCGCGCCCGGGAGAAGAAGGGCACCACGCTGGCGGAACTGAGCCGCACCACCGGGATCTCCACCAGCACCCTGTCCCGGCTGGAATCCGGGCAGCGCAAGCCGAGCCTCGAACTGCTGTTGCCGGTCATCGCCGCGCTGGGCCTGCGCGTGGACGAGATCGTGTCCGCGCCGAGAGTGCTGGACCCCCGCGTGCCACAGACCTCGGCCCGGGTGGACGGCCGGGTCCTGATCCCGCTCACCCAGCAGCAGACCGAGCCGCGTGCCTACAAGATGACCATTCCGGCCGGAGACGACGAACCCCGGCTACGGACGCACGCCGGCTACGAATGGCTCTACGTCCTCCGGGGCAGGCTCCGGCTCGTGCTCGGAGACCAGGACGTCGTGCTGGGTCCCGGTGAGGCCGCCGAGTTCGAGTGCCGGACGCCGCACTGGTTCGGCGCCACCGGCCGCGAGCGGGTCGAAGTGCTCAGCCTCTTCGGCAGACAAGGCGAACGCATCCACGTCCGCGCCCGCACCCGGTAGCCGTCAGACCCGCTGCTGGATACGGATCAGGTTGCCGGCGGGGTCACGGACGGCGCCGTCGCGAAGGCCGTACGGCTGGTCGGTCGGCTCCTGGATGACGTCCGCGCCGGCGTCCGCGAGCTGCTTGAAGAGGCCGTCGAGGTCATCGGAGGACAAGAGGATGCCCGCGTAGGTGCCCTTGGCCATCATCTCGCCGATGACGCGGCGTTCGTCCTCGGTGATCCCGGGGTCGACGGCGGGCGGGTGCAGCACGATCGACACCGAGGGTTGTCCGGGCGGGCCGACGGTGAGCCAGCGCAGGCCCTGATAGCCGACGTCGTTGCGCAGTTCGAAGCCCAGGGTGTCGCGGTAGAAGGCCAGCGCGGCCTCGGGGTCGTCCTGGGGAAGGAAGCTCGCGTGAATGCTGATGTCCATGAGAGTCACGCTAGGTGAGGACGGCGCCCGGCGCTTCTCGATTTCTGATCGGTACGCCGCACCGGCGGCCTGATGAGTCAGCACGCTGAGAGTGGAGTCGGCTCAGGGGTGATTGCGACGATAGCCCCGCTGGGGATGACCCTGTTGAACAGACGGAAGCCACCGGATTCGGCTGCGTACTGGGGGATGCGGTGCCGCTCGCGCGACCGGCTGTCCGATCGGCCGGGTGGGGGCTGGACATCGCCAAAACGAGAGGTTTCGCGATGGAGAAAACCAAGTTCCTGCTCGACGAGTCCCAGATTCCGCGCAGCTGGTACAACCTTGCCGCCGACCTGCCGGGTCTGCCGCTCGCGCCCACCCTCAGCTCGGTCACCGGTAAACCGCTGACCCGGGACGAGATGGCCGCGACCATGCCGGAGCCGATCGCCGATCAGGAACTCAGCACCGAGCGCGACATCGAGATCCCGGAGCCGGTGCGCCAGCTCTACGCGCAGTGGCGACCGAGCCCGCTGTATCGGGCTCGCCGGCTCGAACGCGCCCTGGACACTCCGGCGCGCATTTACTACAAGTACGAGGGTGTCGCTCCCAGCGGGAGCCACAAGCCGAACACCGGAATTCCGCAGGCGTTCTACAACAAGGAAGCCGGCAAGACCGGGCTGATCACCGAGACCGGCGCGGGCCAGTGGGGTAGCGCGACCGCGCTGTCGGCCGCGCTTTTCGGCCTGACCGCGAAGGTCTTCATGGTCAAGGTGAGCTTCCAGCAGAAGCCGTACCGGCGTGCGCTGATGGAGTCCTATGGCACGGTGTGCGTGCCCAGCCCCAGCCCGGAGACCGCGGTGGGCCGGGCGATCCTGGCGGCCGACCCCGACTCCCCCGGCAGTCTCGGCATCGCGACGTCGGAGGCGCTGGAGACGGCCGCCGCCGACCCGTCGCTGGGCTACGTGCTCGGCAGCTCCGCGAACCACGTTCTGTTGCACCAGACGGTCATCGGCCAAGAAGCGCTGCTGCAGATGGCGCTCGCCGACGACTATCCGGACGTCATCGTCGGCTGTGCGGGTGGGGGCAGCAACCTCGCCGGGTTGACCTTCCCGTTCCTCGGAGCGCAGTTGCGCGGCGGGCCCAAGGTCCGGGTGCTCGCGGTGGAACCGGCCGCCTGCCCGACCTTGACCCGCGGCAGCATCGCTTACGACTACGCCGACACCGGACGGCTCGGACCGTTGTTCCGGATGCACACCCTGGGCCACGAATTCATGCCGCCGCCCGTGCACGCCGGCGGTCTGCGCGCCCACGGCATGGGGCCGATGGTCAGCCGGGCGGTCGAGGACAAGCTGATCGAACCCATCGCCGTCGGGCAGACCAGCTGCTTCGAGGCGGGCGTGCAGTTCAACCGCACGGAGGGCATCCTTCCGGCGCCCGAGTCGACCCACGCGATCCGCGGCGCGATCGACGAGGCGCTCCGCTGCCGCGCCGAAGGCCGCTCCCGCACCATCCTCTTCGGACTGTCCGGCCACGGGCACTTCGACCTCGTCGCCTACGAGAAGTACTTCGCCGGCAACCTCGAGGACGAGGCGGTCAGTGAGGAGCAGCTCGACCGCGCCGCGGCGTCGATCCCACGCCAGCCGGGTGCCGCTTCGTGAAGGTCGCGATCGTCGACGCGGACGGCATAGCGCAATATCTGCCGGCCGCGCTCGCCCGGCTCGGAGCGGAGACCGTGCACGTCCGCTCGGACAGCCCCGACGTCTACCTGTCCGACACGGGCGCGGCGGACGTCGAGTATCGCGGTGACCTGGCCGCGACCGCGGCGGCCCTGCGCGAGCTGGGCGTCGAGTTCGTGGTCGCCGGGGTCGAGTCCGGGGTGCTGCTCGCCGATCAGCTCTCCGCGGCGTTGGGCACGCCCGGCAACGGGATGAGCCTTCCGGCGGCCCGCCGGGACAAGTACGAGATGGTGCGGGCGGTGCGGGCGGCCGGCCTGGCGAGTGCGGCGTCGTTCGCCGCGCCCCATGCCGAGCAGGTCGTCGAATGGGTGGAGCGGCATGGCCGGTGGCCCGTCGTGCTCAAACCGTTGACCAGCGCCGGCACCGACAACGTCCGGATCTGCCACTCGGTGGACGAGGTGCGCGAGGGCCACGCCGCGGTCATGGCGAGCACGACCCGCTATGGCGAGCGGAACGAGACCGTGCTCGTCCAGGAGTACCTGGACGGGGACGAGTTCTTCGTCAACACCGTCAGCCGGGACGGCGTGCATGCCGTGGTCGAGGTGTGGCGCTACCACAAGCGGACGATCGACGGCGGCCGCTGGATGTACGACTACGAGCAACCGGTGCCGTTGACCGACCCGCACGTGACCGACCTGGTCGGCTACACCCTGGCCGTGCTGGACGCGCTCGAGATCCGCAACGGCGCCGCGCATACCGAGGTGATGCTCACCGCGGCCGGCCCGGTGCTGGTCGAGAGCGGGGCCCGGATGGGCGGCTCCCACAAGCCGGACGTGGTGTCCCGGTGCATCGGCACCAACCAGGTCGAGTGCCTGGCGGCGGCGATCGCGCGGCCCCGGGATGTCGTCGAGGGCCGGCTGCCCAGCTACCGTCCGCGATCCGCGCTGCGCTACGTGACCCTCATCAGCCCGGGCGAGGGCGTCATGCCCGGCCCTGCCGAGTTCGACCCGGTGCGGGAGCTGGCGTCGTTCCTGGACCTGGTGTTCACCACCCCACCCGGCCGGCCGGTGACCCGGACCGTGGATCTCGCCACGTCGGTCGGCTACGTCTACCTCGAATCCGGCGACCCGGAGCAGGTCGAAACGGACTACAAGCGGCTGCGCGAGCTCGAATTCGACGGACTTTATCTAGGAGAACAAGACAGGTGAGGTGGGTAAACCCATGACCAAGGCGATAACCGAACTGAACGAGCTGGCGGACATCCCGGCGGACTGGGTGCACCAGGAGAAGGAGATCCATCCGGGCGAGGATCTGCGGCTGCCGGGCGCGCATCTGAAGTGGTACGACGTCCGCGCGGCGGACGAAGCGGCCACCCCCGAGATCAGCGAGGAGGCCCGGGAGTACCTGCGGGCCGGGGCCGCCTCTGGAGAGCTGGAGTTCAAGCAAGACCTGGGTTACGCGATGTTGCACGTCGACGGCGGCTACTACCTGATCGTGGGTCTGTGGCGCAAGGACGAGCTGTGGACGGGCATCTTCTTCCGCGACACCGACGGTTTCAAGCGCTACCCGGTCAAGCCGGGCGCGTTCCGTGCCACGCAGAGCGTCGTCGAACTGGACGCGACCTCGCACGAGCGCCGCGCCTGGGCTCGCTTCCTCCGCTCGCCCCGTGACGAAGCCGCCAAGCGCGCCTACATCGAGGACTACTGCACAGGCATCGTCGGCGTTCCCTGATCCGACTCGTACAACGAAAACCGGCCGGGCCCGCGATCGCGGGCCCGGCCGGTTTTCGTTCTGTGTTCAGTCGCGCGGGTCGGCGGCAGGTCTGGTGTGGACCTTGATGTCGGCGACCTTGGCGAGGCTGGCGTCGATCGCGCTGCCGGTGTCGGCGTCGCGGACGGCGACGTGACCGAGCCCGTCCCACGAGCCGTCCAGCGACCGGACGACGTCCCCCGGTTTGGCCCCGCCGAGGTCGATCCCCAGCGTGTCCGGGTCGGCGAGCGCGCCGTCGACTCCGCCGATCTCGACGATCTCGCCCGGTTCGGCGACCACGAGCCAGCTCGCCGCGGCGCCCTTCGCGGCCGGGCGGACGGTGATTTCCTCGACGAGGCGATGGGGCCGGCCCATGGTCAGTTCGTGCATGTCGATGCCGTACACCGCATGGACCATCTCGTTGATCAGGGCGCCGCCGATGCGGTTCTGGGACTCGATGACGACCGGCCCGCGCTCGGTCAGCTTGAACTCGGTGTGGCTCGGGCCGTCGCGGTATCCCATCGCGTCGAGAAAGGCGGGAATCGCGGTCGAGACGGCGTCTTCGTGCTCCGGGGCGAGCCGCGCGGGGACGGCGTGCCCGGCGTGCACCACTGTCCCTTCCAGAGTGACCGCCTCGGTGTTCGCGAGCACGATGTGCCGCCCCTCGAAGGAGAACGCCTCCGCGCTGTAGACCGGACCGTCGAGGTACTCCTCCATGAGGTACTGATCGAGGTCGTAGACCTGGGTCAGCGGATGACTGGTGTCCGCGCGCCGCTCCCCGATCTCCGCCAGGACGGTGTCGATCGTCGACTCGTCGGTGACCTGGTACACCCCGAAACTCGCGGTGCCGGCGGAGGGTTTGACGATGAACGGGTAGCCGTGCTCGGCGCCGAACTCCGCCATGCTTTCCCGGCCGGCCACCACCGCCGATGCGACGATCGGCACGTCCGGGGCCGCGACCTCGGCGAGCCAGCGTCGCATCGTGTACTTGTTCGTGAACCGGTGGCTCACCTCGTAGGAGGTGCCGCCGAGGCCCAACAGGTCGTTCACCCGGCCTGCCGGGTCGAGCCCGGGCTCGGTCAGCGAGACGACCGTGGAGAATCCCCACGCCTCGTACGCCGCCTTGACGAGCGGCCGGAAGGTGTCCCAGTCGGTGTAGTCCGCGAGCAGGGCGCCCTCGATGAGGGAGCCGTACTCAGGGTTGAAATCGGCGGGAAACTGGCAGTACACCACTTCCAGATCCAGCGCCTTCGCGGCGTGAAAGTGCCTCGAGTTACCACCTATGAGCAAGATTCGCCTGGATTCCGCCATGGCTGGTCTCTCCGTCCCCCGGTCAAAGTCGCTGAAAGTCGCTGAAAGTCAAGGAAATCCGGCCGCTACGCCGCTTCCGACGCCGACGCCGACTTCGGCGCCGGAACCAGCTCCGGTTCCGGTTCGGATTCGTGCACGGGCTGGGTCTTGCGTACCGCCGGCAGGGCAAGGCAGATCGCACCGCCGACGACGCAGGCCAGCGCGGACAACCCGATCACCGTCGACGCGCTGAAATGCTCGAGCATCAGGCCGCCGAGCGCCGCGCCGGTCGGCGAGGAGGCGACGATGACCGAGCGGCGGGCGCCGAACACCGCCCCGTGCTGCTCCGACCGGACCGCGTCCTGGATGACGCTGATCTCGGTCGAGGCATACGGTGCCCAGACGAAGCCGCCGATGAACATGATCACCAGAGCGATCGGCAGGTCGTGCACGAGCACCAGCGGCAGCAGGATGAGTCCCCACAGGATGCTGCCGATCGAGTTGACCACGGCCGGACGGAACCGGGCCAGCCGCGGGATGATCGCCAGTCCCGCCAGCGCGCCGACGCCCATCGCCGACCACATCAGCCCGTACGTGGCTCCGCCGCCTTGCAGGTTCTCCTGGGCGAAGACCGGGACAGCCAGCAAAAGCGGGCCGTAGAAGATGAAATAGACGATCGTCAAGATCATCATCGCCCGTACCACCGGGATGGTGATCAGCGGACCGAACCCGGCGACGAAGCCGTTCTTGGCCTTGCGTGGGCGATCCGCCGCGGACGCCGGCCTGAGCTCCGGACGCACCTTGACCCCGGCCACCAGCACCGTCGCGATCAGGCACAGGGCCGCGGGAATGAACAGCGACCATATTCCCAGGAAGCCGGCCATCATCCCGCCGAGCACCGGGCCGACCAGATACGGGAACTGGTCCCCGACGGTCAGCACGCCGTTGGCGACTTGCAGCTCGCGCTTCGGGATGAGCATCGGCGTGATCACCCGGGTGCCGACCTTGGCCAGCGGATTGGTGATTCCCATGATCGCGCAGAGCGCGAACACGACCCAGATGTTGAACGAACCGGACAGTGCCATCAACGCGATCCCGCCGATGGAGCCACCCCGGATCAGGTAACCGATCACGGTCAGCCGCACCGGTGACCAGCGATCGAACCAGGCCCCGAGGATCGGGCCGGTGACGATCTCCGGGGCGCGCCGGAACAGCACCGCGAGCCCGGCTTCGGCCGGGGAACCCGTGGTGGTCAACACGATCCAGATGATCGCGATCGACGCGAACTCGTCAGCCGTCTCGGAGAACAGGCTGCCCAGGGTGAGCTTGCCCAGGCCGGGAAAACGGCCGACGACCGAGCGCCGCCACCGGTCCCTGGCGAACTTGGGCGCCAAGTCCACACTTCGCATGACTGTCCCCTCCCGGTGTCCTGCCATCGTCTGGCACCGGCCTCACCGGTGGCACCTTCCGGAGTGCCGTATTCGAGAACGACCGCTCATCGGAACGGCGGTACTCAGGGCGCCGGTTCGATGTTCTGGTTCAGGTGGAACACGTTGTCCGGGTCGTAGGCCCGCTTCACCTCGGCCAGCCGGGCCAGTTTCGCCGGCGGGTAGGCGCGGCGAACGCCGTCCGCCCCGTCATCGCTGAGCATGTTGACGTACACGCCGTCGGCGAACGGTTCGATCGCCGCGGCCACCTGCTTGGTCACCGCGATCCGGTCGGCGTCCTCGGCAGGATCCGTCCACGAGGAACGAACACCGAACTCGAAGAGCGTCTGCCGGTGGCCGAACGCGGTCTCCTCGTCCGGCACCTCGGCGATCGCCCCGCCGTAGGCCTCCAGCCAGCCACCCGGCAGTCCCGCCCCGCTCCCGTTCGCCGCCCCTTTGGACAGGAACGCTTCGATCGCCGCGTCCGGGAGCGCCGACAGGAGGTGGTCCTTGGAATACTGGCGGAGTCCGTGCCGATCCGCTTCGTCGTCCATGGTCTGCAGCTCGTGATAAGTCGCTTCGAACACCCGCTCGCGCGCCGGCCGGCCGAGCCCTCGTAGCTCCGGCAGCAGGCCCTTGCCCTGGTCGGGCTCGCCGACCCAGACGTATCCGACGGTGACCTCCGTGTCGGAGACCCCCGCGGTGAAGGTGGCCTGGCGCGGCGCCATGACGTTCAGGTCCCGCCAGCCGCGCAGCACCTGCAGGCCGTCGTCGAGGGGGAAGGTCAGCTCCGCCACCAGCGCCCGCGGATCGATCTCGCGCAGCCGGAACTCGAACTCGGTGACCACGCCGAAGTTCCCGCCACCGCCGCGCAGCGCCCAGTACAGGTCCGGGTGCTCGGTCCGGCTAGCCCGTACCACCTGCCCCGTCGCGGTCACCACCTCGAACGACAGCACGTTGTCGCAGGCCAGCCCGAACTGTCGGCCCAGCCAGCCCATGCCGCCCCCGAGCGTGAACCCGCCGACGCCGGTGTGCGAGACGCTCCCGCCCGTGGTGGCCAGGCCGTGCGGCAGCGACGCGCGGTCCAGCGCGCCGAGCAGTGTGCCGCCCTTGACCTTGGCGGTACGACGCGCCGGGTCGACCAGGACACCGTGGAGCGGCCGGAGATCGATCAGCAGACCGTTTTCCGGCACGGCGGGCCCGAACGCGGCATGTCCGCCGCACCGCACGCCGATCTCCAGTCCGGCATCCCGCGCGATCCGCACCGCGGCCGCCACGTCACCGACGCTCGCGCAGCCGATGATCATGCGTGGCCGGTGGTCGACCATCCCGTTCCAGGCGGCGCGCGCGTCGTCGTAGCCGGGGTCGCCCGGCCGGAGCACCCCGCCGTCCAACCCGTCAATGGGGTCGCTCATGCCCACTCCCGTCATCCTGCGATGGCTTCGGCGATCGCATCGGCGAGCCCGTCCAACTGATGCATCCGGTCCCCCACATAGAGGCGCAGGAACAGCGGCTCGTCGTCGGTGATCGGTACGTATTTGCGTTCCGCCACGGTGGTGCTGACGGTCTGGGCCCACACCCTCGGGACCGAATAGCCGAAGCTGACGCCCTTGGTGACCTGGGTGCCGCTTGTCTTTGCCCGCACCAGGATCTGGTCGACCACGGCGTCGAGGTTGTCCCAGTCGTTGCGGGGGCGGTCGTGGTACAGGAACGTCACGATGCCGCTGCCGTAGGGCATTGTGCGCGCGAGCCCCACGTCCGGGTGGTGTGGCAGCGCGGGATGGTGCACCTCGCCGACGGCCGCGATCCGCGGATCGTTGTGCAGCAACGTGGCCAGCTGTTCGGCGTTGGCCCAGATCCGCCGCATTCTGCGTTCGTGCAACGAAACCTCGTACCGGGGGAACAGTTCGGCGTTGTGCCGGGCCAGCACCACACCGGTGTTGCGGCGCAACATGTCCATCCGCTCGGTCAGCTCGGCCGGGTAGACCACCATGCCGGCGAGCGCGAAGTCCAAGCCCAGCTGGAGATACTTGGTGCAGCTCTCGTAGTAGAGGATCTCCAGCTGGTCGTCGGAGGCGAAGAGTTCCGTTTGCAGTGAGGCGCCGATCATCGTGCCGTCCACGACCACCGTGCAGCGTTCGGTCACCACCTCACGCAGCCGCCGGAACAGCTCCGGCAGATCGAGCATCCGCTGCCGCACATTGTTCGCCAGCGGGTCGACGAAAACGACCTTC
Organism: Amycolatopsis sp. lyj-112; assembly: GCF_046549055.1. Classification (NCBI taxonomy): domain Bacteria; kingdom Bacillati; phylum Actinomycetota; class Actinomycetes; order Pseudonocardiales; family Pseudonocardiaceae; genus Amycolatopsis; species Amycolatopsis sp. lyj-112. Next base: position 183,354 of record NZ_JAJPWS010000002.1, read on the forward strand.
GGGCGAAGCCGCACGACATCCGCGACGATCTCCTCCACCAGATAGCCGCTCGCCCGCACGGCCTGTATCTCGGGCAAGGCGTTCAACTGCTGCGACGTCTCGAAGTAGATGTACGGCGCTAGCAAGATCGTGTCACCCGAACGCAACCGGTCCCGCAGCAAGAACGCCTCGATCCAGGTGAACGCCGCCATACCCGACGCCGTGACCCCGATCCCGTACTCCTCCGGAGGCAGGCCGAGCACCCCCAGCAACTGGTGCTCGACCCTGGTCACCGACGCGTGCGAACCATTGCGGTCGTAGTGCATCGTCGGCCATGACTCGGACTGGGTGCCGAAGAACTGCACCTGCTTCGACTGCCCGTAGGACTTGGCCGTCCACTCCAGACAGTTGCGCACGTAGGAAAGGGTGGCCAGGCCGAAGCGCAGGATCCCCTCGCTCGCGCCCAGCAGGTCCGCCGCTTCCGGGGTGGACGCGGCGAGGAGGGTCCGCTGCTGCCGGACCATCCGCATGCCGACCTGGTGCGTCGCGGCCACCAGCTGCGCGAGCACCGGGTCGTCCACCGGCAGATCGTTGCGCTCGCAGTAGGTCGCGTACTCCTCGAGCTGGTGCCGCGCGGCACTGAGCTCCCGAAGGCATCCGTCGAACTGCTCACTCAGGTCGGAGACCTGTTCGGGCAGCACCTGGTCGAGCGACACGCCGTCGCCGAAACGCGGTGCCGCCACGGAGCCCGTCGGTTCGCTCGCGCCGACATCCCAGTCCACCATGCCGCGCCTCACCCCGCCTGGGGGTACGCCGTGGCGGTGGCCTCGTCGACCAGCGAGCCGGCCGACGTCTGGTACTTGCCCTGGAACAGCAGCGGGTGCGCCGCCCGGATTCCCTCGACCACGAGTTCGTACGGGAAGTCGTCGAACTCGCCGTACTCGTGCAGGAATTCCATGTACCGGCGGCCGTTGGTGTCGTACGGGTGCGACATGCTGTCGCTGCGCCCGTCGAACTCCAGCGGGGTGATGCCGTACAGCCGGCACAGCATCTTGTTGAACACCGGGGTCGCCCGGACCCAGGATCCCTCCAGGTACACCGAGTTCAGCGCGTGGAACCGGAAGACGTCGCCCCCGACGAGCTCACGCAACCGCTCCGACGCCAGATGGTTCCGCACGTCGGTGAGCACGATCCGGCTGGGCACCCCGGCCGCCCGGCACACCGCGGCGTACACAATGGACTTGTGCACGCAGAAACCCCGGCCCCTGCCGATGATCGCGCTCGCCCGCAGCCCGGTCCGGCTCAGGTCCGCGTCGTAGACCTCGTAGTGGATCCGGTCGCGGACCGCGTAGTACAGCGCGATCGCCCGATCGGTCGGATCGTCCCCCACCCCGATGAGCGCACGCTGAGCGAATTCCCACACGGCCGGTTGGTCGTGGTCGAGGAACTCGGTCACCGCTAGTAAATCCGGCTCGTTCGCCATTTCTCCACCTTTTCCGATATGGCCGGGAATTAGCGGACTCCCAGCATTCTGGCGACCTTGTCCCGCTGAACCTCTGACGTGCCCGAGAAGATCGTTCCGCCGGTGGCGTCCCGGAGTTCCTTCTCGATCCCGAACTCGGCGAGGTAACCGCGGCCGCCGTGGATCTGCACCGCGTTGGTGGCCGACTGGACGTTGGCCTCACTGGCGATCACCTTGGCCATCGCCACGTCGACCATCACGTCCTCACCGGCGGCCAACCGTGCCGCGGTGTCGTAGAACCAGTTGCGGGTGGTTTCCAGCCCGATCTTCATTTCCACGATCTTGGCCGCGATCAGCTGGCAGGACGCGATGGGCGCACCGAACTGGTTGCGCTTCTTCGCGTAGTCGATACACCGCTCCATCCGGTGCCGCATGGCACCGAGGGTGACCGCGAACCAGCACAGGACTTCCCACTTCATCACGTAGTCGAGCAGGAGGAAGCCTTTACCCTCCCGGCCGACCATGTTCGCCGCGGGGACGACGCAGTCGGTGAAGGTGAGGTTGCCCAGCGGCGAGGTGCGCAGGCCCATCTTGTCGACCGAGGGGCCGGACTCGAACCCGGGCGTGCCGCGCTCGACCGCGAAAACACTGATGCCGAGAGGGCCGGTGCCCGGCGACGTCCTGGCGTACACCATGACCAGATCGGCCACCGGGCCGTTGGTGATGAAGAACTTCCTGCCGTTCAGCACGAAGTCGTCACCACGCCGGGTGGCCGTCGTCTGCATCGCCGCCGCATCGGAGCCGCCGGCGGGCTCGGTGATCGCGTGGGCGGCGATCACCGAGCCGTCGCAGATCCTCGGCAGGAAGCGCGCGCGTACCTCGGGGCTGCCGAACCGCTGGATCGGCACACCCGAGCTGACGATCTGCGTCGTAGTGGAGAAGTTCAGCCCACCATCGCGGCAGTGGTATCCCAGTCCTTCGAGCACGTACATGGTGGTGGACAGGTCATACCCGCCACCGCCGTGCTCCGGATCGAACGGGAGACCGAACAGGCCCGACGCGCCGATCTCGGGCCACAGCTCGCCCGGGAACTCGCCGGTCCGATCGCGCTCCAGGTGTTCGGCACCCCATGCCTGGAACGCTTCGGTGTAGCCCTCGCGCAACTCCCGTTGCTTGTCCGTCCACTGATGCATGTCACGCGCTCCGGCTCAGTATTGGGAGTACTCGGAAGTCAGGTCGTGCACCTCGTCGCCGATGAGGGCGGGGGTGAAGACGCAGACGAGCCGGAGGTCCTCGTGCGGCGAGGCGATCAGCTGATGCGGGTCGTGCTTGTCCAGCGCGTACAGCGTGCCGGTCACGATGGGGTGCTCATCGCCCGCGGAGTCGATGACCGTTCCGCTGCCGGCGATGCAGTAGCAAGCCTCGAGATGCTCGCGGTACTCCAGCGCGGAAGTGGTGCCGGCGCGGACGATGGTGTCGGTGATGGTGTAACCCATTCCGTCCCGCAGCGTCAGGAACCGCCGGCTCAGCCCGTTGCCCCATTCGACGTCTTCGACATCGGACAGCTTGCGAACAATCATGTTCCTTCTCCTTTAAGCCGCGTCTGCGATGGCGATGGTGTGCCGTCCGACGAAGTTGTCGATCGATGCGATGGTGGTGAAGTCCTGCTCGACGATCTCGACGTCCTCCATCGGAATGCCGAAGGTCGTCCCGATCCAGCTGACCACCCGCAGCAGGCCGAGGCTGTCGATCACGCCGTTGGCCACCAGGTGGTAGTCGGCGTCGAGTTCGTCCGGGCTGACCCCCGGCAGGAACTCGTCCAGGATGTACTGCTTGATCGTGTCCAGATCGGTCATGTCAATTCCCCTTCAGCAGGTTTCGGATGACGGCTTTCCGGTCGGTCTTGCCGGTCGACGTCGTCGGCAGCGGTTCGTCCACGACCTGGATCGTGGTCGGCAGGGCGGCCCGGGGCAGGTGATCGCGGCAGTACGCGCGAAGGGTGAGCACACCGAGCTTCCGCTCCGGACTGTCCCTTCGCACCACCGCGTGGATGACCAGCCCGGCCACGTCGTCGGGCACGGTGACGACGGCCGCCCCGATGATCTGTTCGTGCGCCAGCAGAACCTGCTCGATCTCCTCGAGGTTCACCCGTGTCCCGCGCACCTTCACCTGCGAGTCGTTGCGGCCCACCAAGGTGAACACGCCGTCATCGTCTCGCCGGACCATGTCGCCGGAACGGAAGTACTGCCGGCCGTCCGGGCCGAGCTGAACGAACTTGTCGGTACCGCTGCCGTCCGCCACGGCATACCCGTGTGTCTGGAACGGTGTCGAAACCAGCAGCTCCCCGGTGGCCGGGCCGTCCAGCACGGCGCCGTCCGGGCCGAGCACCAGTGCGTCGGTACCGGGCAGGGGCCGGCCGATCGGCAGCTCGCGGTCGCCGTCCAGCATCTCGGTGAACTCGTGGATGAAGCTGTCGTTGGTCTCGGTCGAGCCGTAGACGTTGTAGAAGCGGGCGTTCGGGAACAGCCGGGCAAGCTCCGGCAGCAACCTGACGGGAACCTTGTCCCCGGTCGTGATCACGTGTTTGACGGAGGTGAACGGCTCACCGTCGTGGGTGTCCGACAGAAGCCGGAACAGCATCGGCACGGCCTGCACGACTTCCACCGAGTGCGTACGCAACAGGTCGGCCAGGTGCCGACCGTTGGTGGCACGATCCGGCTCCACCAGGACCGCGGTGCCACCCGCCTTGAGCGTGGACCGGATGTCGAGCAGGCACAGGTCGAAGTTGAACGGCGCGTAGTTCAGCACGACCGTGCCCGGCTTGATGCCGAACTGGGAGATCGCCCAGTCGGTGAAGCGATCCACCGCTTCGAAGGTCAGCGGCACCACCTTGGGCAGCCCGGTCGAACCGGATGTGGTGAAAATAAAGGAGACCGCGTTCGGGGCCAGCTCCTTGGCCCGCAGGTCCTCCATCCCGAACGGACCGGCGGTCATGTCGATCTTGTGCACCTCGCGCCCGCCGACGCCCTCAGCGGTGTCGGCGGCCAGCACGTGGGTACAACCGGCCCGCTCGAGCAAGGTGTCCAACGCGGAAGCGCCCAACTCGGTGGAGGGCAGCATGAACGGCCTTCGGGCGAGCAGGCAGGCGACGATCAGCGCCACCGTGCGCGGCGACTTGGTCGCGTGCAACGCGACCCGGCTCGTCTCGGGCAGGTGCAGGGCCTCGATGCCGCGGTAGGCGGACATGGCCATGGAACAGAGTTCGGCATAGGTCATCCGCTCCGTTCCCATCACCAGAGCCGGCGACTCCGGCCGGGTACGGGCGAAGTCGGCGAGACAGCCGAGCAACGAACGCGAATACGACACGCTGGTCTCCAAAGTGACCCCCAAGGTAGATTCCCATTGGGTATCGGCGCCGCCGAATTGCCGCACCTCACAGCACTCACGTTAAACGTTCGGCCGCGGTGGGGCTTATTGTCGCTTGCGCTTATCGGCGGTCCTTTCGGGACTGTCACGACCCGCCGCATCCCGGCCGGTAGCACGGAAACCGGGACGTCACGCGGCGCTGAGAGGCTCCTGGACCGGCGGGCGCGGACACCGAGATCCGCATCGATCCGTGCGGGCGTCGGCGGATCAGTCTCTTGGCGGTACGGCGAACGCGCGGGCAGCGCCGACTCCCGGTAGCCGCCCGGTTCCAGGGCGTATCCGAGATTGATTCTCCACCCGTTCACGATGTCAAGAATTCACCGGATACCGGGGCAGTCGACTATGCGACTAAGAGCAGGAAACAGGTCGCCGTCCCATTCATGCGACCGCGAAAGAACGATCTCGCGTGATTGGGCAGCGATCTCGCGTGATTGACGGATCCGACGTGTGTTCCGCGTCCAATCACGCGTGATCGCCATCCAATCACGCGTGTCCTGCCCAGAGCCGGAATCATCGCATCATTGAGCATGGCCGGTAACTGACCGTACGGGTATGGTGACCGCGACTCGCAAGCAAATCCAGGAGGCGACGCAACGCATGTTCGACACTGAGCCGCAAACCGCCGGCGGGAAAGTGCTCTTTCATTTCACGATGTCGCTGGACGGCTTCGTGGCGGGGCCGAACCATCGAATGGACTGGATGTCGGGGTTCACCGGCCGTCCGGGCCTGGAGGAAGAGTACGAAAGAACGACAGGCGCCGTGCTGGGCGGCAGGGACGGCTGGGACGCGTCCGGTGGCGGCCGCCCGTACAGCGATGCCTGGGAAGGACCGATCTTCGTACTCACACACCATCCCGAGGACGCCACGCCCGCCGACGGAGTCACGTTCCTGAACTGCGATCTGGCCGAGGCGGTCCGGATCGGGCTGGAGGGCGCCGGGGGCAAGAACCTCGAAGTCATGTCACCCACCGTCGGCCGTCAGCTTCTCGAACTCGGGCTGATCGACGAAATCGACCTGCACATCACGCCGATCCTGCTCGGCGAGGGCATCCGGCTGTACGACAACCCCGGCGGCGCACCGATCCGCCTCGACCGGGTCGGCGATTGCGAGCCCACGTCGGAGGTCAACGTGCGGTACCGGCCTGCCGCGCCGTGAAATTCAGAAGGGGCCGAGGACACGTCGTCCTCGACCCCTTCTGCAGTCGCCGCTCCTTTTCAGGCTCCCGGCAAAGAAATAGGAATCGTGAGCCCGTCGTGCGCGTGGACACAACGGCAATCCCGTTGGTCACCGAGCCCGGCGACCGTGCGCAGAACAAGCTCACGCAGCCGCTCGATGTTCGAGGAGAACACGCGGAAGACCTCGTCCTGCGCCACCGCGCTGTCCTCGTCGAGGCCGGCGTCGAGGTCCGTGACGAGAGCGACCGAGGTGTAGCACATGGCCAGTTCACGAGCCAGTGCCGCCTCCGGAAGGCCGGTCATGTTGATCAGCGACCAGTCCTGCCGGGCGTAGTACTGGGATTCGGCGCGGGTGGAGAACCGGGGGCCGTTGATCACGACCATCGTCCCACCATCCACAATGGACTGATCGAGATCGGCCGCGGTCTTCAGCACGGCCGCGCGCCCGTCCGGGCAGTACGGGTCCGCGAAGCCGACGTGCACGGCGCCGGTGTCGAAGAAGGTGGCGATCCGCCCGCTGGTGCGGTCGACCACCTGATCCGGCACGACGAACGTGCCAGGCCCGTAATCCGCGCGGAGCGAGCCGACCGCGCACGGGGCGAGTACCTGGCGCACGCCGAGCGACCGCAAGGCCCACAGGTTGGCGCGATAGTTGATGACGTGGGCCGGATGCCGGTGGCCCTGGCCGTGCCGAGGCAGGAAGATCACCTCGCGGCCACCGACAGTGCCGCGCACCAGCAGGTCGGACGGCTCCCCGTAGGGAGTCTCGACACTGACCTGCTCGGCTTCTTCCAGCAGCGAATACAGTCCGCTGCCCCCGATCACGCCGACCGGCGCGCTAGCCACCATGGGGCCATTCCTTCCTCATGCTGAGTGTCGGCGAACCCGGCCAACCTCTTGGCCGCGGTGGCGATCACCGCGGGACTCTTGCAGAACGCGAAGCGAATCAGTTCCTGTCCGGCCGCCGGGTCGGCGTGGAACGCCGAGCTGGGAATGGCGACCACCCCGGCCTCGATGGCCAGGTCCTGACACAGCGCGATGCCGTCGCGGTAGCCGACCGACCTGGCGTCCGCCTGCAGGAAGTACGTGCCCTCACAGGAGAAACACCGCCAGCCGGCCGAGGTGAGCGTGTCCCGCAGCGTGTCGCGCGCGGCGGACAGGCGTGCGCGCAGGTCGTCCAGCCACCGCCGTCGGTCGGGCAACACCGCGGCGACCGCGTACTGGAACGGGGTGCCACCGGCGAAGGTCAGGTACTGCTTGACCGTCCGCACCGCGGCGACCATCCGCTGGGGCCCGCACACCCACCCGACCTTCCAGCCGGTGACGTTGAACGTCTTGCCGGCGGAGGAGATCGTGAGGGTCCGTTCGGCCATCCCCGGCAGCGAGGCCAGCGGAACGTGCCGGATCCCGTCGTAGGTCAGGTGTTCGTAGACCTCGTCGGTGATGGCGATCAGGTCGTGCCGCCGGCAGAGCTCGGCGATGTGGGCGAGCTCGGCAGGCGTCAGCACGGTGCCGGTCGGGTTGTGCGGGGTGTTCACCAGCACCGCGCGCGTGCGCGGCGTCACCGCCGCGGCCAGTTCTTCGGGGTCGAAGGTGAACCGGTCGTTCTCCGGGCGTAGCCGGACGGTTCGCCGCCGGGCGCCGGCCAGGGTGATCGCGGCGCCGTAGGAGTCGTAATACGGCTCGAACACCAGGACTTCGTCTCCGGCCGGGACCAGCGCGGCGATCGCGGCGGCGATCGCCTCGGTCGCGCCCGCGGTCACGAGGATCTCGGTGTCGGGATCGTACGGTGTGCCGTAGTCGGACCACCGCTGCTCGGCGATGGCGGTCCGCAGCTCCGGCACCCCCGGCAGCGGCGGGTACTGGTTGCGTCCGGAGAGCACCGCGACGGCGGCGGCGGACAGCAGTTCGGCCGGCCCCTCGCTGTCCGGAAAGCCCTGACCGAGGTTGATCGCGCCGGTACGGTTCGCCAGCGCGGTCATCTCGGCGAAGATCGTGCTGCGGAACGCCGCGAACCTGGGGACGAGCACGTCGTCACTCACTCAGGCCACCTCCCTTATCCCACTGAAGTCGGTGAAGTCGGTGACCACCGGGTGCGTGCCGAATTCGTTCTCGCAGCCCGGCCGGCGTACTCCCACGGCCCGCCAGCCCGCCGTCCGGGCGGCGTCCAGCTCGGCCGGGCTGTCGGACAGGAACAGGATGTCGGCGGCGGGCGTGCCGATCTCGCGCGCGATCCGGTGATAGGAGGCGGGCTCCCGTTTGGGGCCGCCGGTCACCGTGTCGAAGTGACCCGCCAGGTGGCCGAGCAGACCCCCCTGATCGGTGCGGGAGAACCAGAGTCTTTGTGCGAGCACGGAACCGGACGAATAAATCCAGCACCGCGCCCCGAGCCGACGCCAGCCGTCCAGCGCCGGTGGCACGTCCGGGTACACCACACCGGACAGCTCACCGGCCAGGAAGCCCTGCTCCCAGATCAGCCCGTGCAAGGTCTTGAGCGGGCTGTGCTTCGCGTTTTCGTCGTGCCAAGCGATCAGGGCACGCACCACCTCGTCGAGGCCGGGCCGTCCGCCGAGCAGGCCGCGAACGCCGTCGACCACGGCCTGCGTGCCGGGGCGGCCCTGCCGCACCCAACCCTCGATCCGTTCGCGGGCATAGGGGAACAGCACATCGTGCACGGCCGACAGCGGACTGACCGTGCCCTCGATGTCGAGGACGACCGAACCGCTCATCAGCCGGCTACCGGGGCGAGCAGTTCGTCGAGCGTCGGAATCCGGGACGCGATCTCGGAACCGGTGAAACCGGCCACCCAGCCGTCCTCCTCCTGGAAGAACCGGATGGCGCAGAAATACGGCCGGGTGCCCATGTCGAACCAGTGCGTCGTTCCGGCAGGCACGGACATCAGGTCGCCCGCCGTGCAGACCACGGCGTAGACCTTGTCGCCGAAGCGCAGATAGAAGCAGCCGCCGCCCTCCACGAAGAACCGGATCTCGTCCTCGTCGTGGGTGTGCTCGTCGAGGAACTTCGCCCTCGCGGCCTCGGCCTTGGCCGGCCACTCCGGATCGGTGTCGTTCGGCACCATCCGGGCGACGTCGACGAGCGGGTACGGGCCTTCCGCCTTGAGGCGCTCGACTTCGGAGGCGTAGGCGGCGAGCACCTCGTCCTGCCCGGCGTCACCGTCCAGCGGGACGGTCGCCCACCGCTCGAGCCGGATGCCGTACGGGGCGAGTTCGGCGGCGATCTCGGTGATGTCCTCGGTGCGCAACAGCACGTTCGCGCCGTCGTCGGCCGGCATGACCTGGAGCAACGTCATCGTGTTCTCCTCTCCTCGGGGCGGCGTGTCAGAGCCTGTCGACCAGCAACGTCAGCTGGCACAGCGCCTCGAGGCACTCCATGCGATTGCGTGCGATGTCCAGGGTCGGCCCCCACGTGGTCGCCCCGTGGTTGCCGATCAACATGACGGGCGGCGCGTCCGAGGCGATCCGTCCGGCGACGTCGTCGGCGATACGGGGCACGTGCGCGTGGTTGTCGAACACCGGAACGACCACTTTGGACGGATCGGCCAGGCCGAGCCCCTTGATGATCTCCAGGTCGGTGAACGTCACGGTGCCCGCGCCGCGCCGCGCCGCCAGGATCGCGGTCGCGGTGGCGTAGGGCGGATGTGCGTGCACGACGGCGTGGGAGCCGGCCGACGACCGGTACAGCGCCGTGTGGATGCTGGTCTCGGCTGACGGACGGGGTGCGCCGTCGTGGACGGGGCGCGCGTCCTCGATGCGGACCTCGACCACGTCGGCGGCGGTGAGCGAACCCTTGCCGAGCCCGCTCGCGGTGATCAACGCGGTGTCGCCGCCGGGCAGCCGGACCGAAAGGTTGCCCGCCGTGCCCTCCAGCCAACCGCGGGCGTAGAGCGCGGCGGCGGTCTCGGCCAGCGCGGCGCCCGCGGCGTCGATGGACTCGGTCATGAGGCCCTCTCCCTGGATGTCCTAAGAGGACGGAACAACCCGGACTCGGTGACCACGGCGGTCACCAGCTCGGCCGGGGTGACGTCGAACGCGGGGTTGAACACCTTGGTGCCCGCCGGGGCGACCTCGATGCCGCCGAACGCGGTGACCTCGCCGGCGGCCCGTTCCTCGATGACGATGTCCGCGCCGCTCGCCAGCGTGGTGTCCAAAGTGGACTCCGGCGCGACGACGATGAACGGCACGCCCGCCCGGGCCGCGGCCACCGCGAGCGAGTACGTGCCGATCTTGTTGGCCACGTCTCCGTTGGCGCACACCCGGTCGGCGCCGACCAGGACGCAGTCCACCATGCCCGCGGCCAGTGCGGCCGGCCCGGCCGAGTCGACCAGCATCCGGTGCGGAATGCCGGCCTCGGCCAGTTCCCACGCGGTGAGCCGCGCGCCCTGCAGCAGCGGCCGGGTTTCGCCGAACAGCACCTCGGCCACGTGCCCGGTCTCGGCCAGCACCCGGATGGCGCCCAGCGCGGTGCCCCAGGCGACCGTGGCCAGCCGGCCGGTGTTGCAGTGGGTCAGCAGTCGCAACGGTTTCGGACCGCACAGCCGCCGCACGAGGGCGGCGGCCTCATCGGCGGCGGCGCGGTTGCGCTGCTCGTCCTCGGTGAGGATTTCGCTTGCCTCGGCGAGCACGGCGTCCGCGCCGCCGCCGAGCTTGTCGACCACCCGGCGCACCGCCCAGCTCAGGTTCACCGCGGTCGGCCGGGCGTCGGCGATCCGCCGCGCGTCGGCGCGCACGGCGACCTCGTCACAGACGCCGTCGCGGGTGTGCGCCCTCGCCGAAAGTGCCACCGCGAGTGCGCCGGCGACACCGATGGCCGGCGCGCCGCGAATGGCCAGGCGCTGAATGGCTTCGATCACTTCGTCCACTGTGTACAGTCGCAGGAGCCGATACTCGTGCGGCAGCGCACACTGGTCGACAGCTTCGATGGCGCCGTCCAGCCAGGCGATAGAGCGCGTCATGGGCTCCATCGTCGCAATCCTCCAGGTGCCCGGCTTCCTCAATCGTGCGAGCAGGCACGACTTCTCCGAGAATGCGGTCCTCATGGCCAACCCTCGCCCGTCAGCGCGATCCGGGCCTACCGTCGCAAGAAGGAATGTTCGCGGTACGGAGGAGTTTCGATGACGGCCACCCCGTTTTTTGAGGCACAGTCCTACCCCTCGACGGTGTTCGACACCGACGAGTGGCTGGACGCGTGGACGCGGACGACCATCGAGCGACGACGCGTCATCGACCCCGGCCGGGCACCGCGCTACCTGCTGGAGCACTCGCCGTTCTGGCAGGGCCTCGAGGCCGACACCGGCAGCGGAGTGGTGTTCGACCGGCCGGTACTCACGATCGGCTCCGTCTACTCCGTCTTCGGCCCGGCATACCTGGCCGACGATGGGCCCGCCGTGGCCACCCTGATCGACGAGGCCCGGGAGCAGGCGCGGGAGCTGGGTGCGGCCGGGGTGATGGTGTACAACCTGCCCCCCGAGCCGGCCCGCCAGTGGGCCGCGGTCCGTCCGCCCGACGTCTTCACCCGGCTGGACACCGCCTACTACAAGATTCCGGGCAGCGGACCGGATCCGGTCATGGGCAGGGTGCAGACGAGGAAGCGGACCGACTGGCGCCGGCGCTGGCGCCGCGCCACTGAGAAGGGCGTCAAGCTCATCGAGGAGACCGGCCCTGCCGCCATGGCGCAGCTCGACCGGGTGCTCGAACTGGCCAACGGCTCGGCCGTCAAGCACGGCTGGCCGGCGCTGTACGACCGCGCCACCATGGAGGCGGTTCTCGCCACGCCGTTCGCGAGCGTGATCCGGGCCGAATGGGACGGCTGGACGATCGGGGCGTACATCGCGCTCGAGCACGACCGCCGTCATTACGTGTGGGCGGCCGGCACCGACCCCGCCGTGTACAGCGAGGTCAGCCCGTACCCGTTCATGCTGTACGAAATCCTCGCCCAGGGCGTGGAACGCGGCTGGGACATCATCGAGTTCGGCCGGGGCAACGACAGGTTCAAGAAGCAGCACGGTTTCGACGGCGTCCACCTGTGGGGCCTGTGGTACGCGGCCGAACCGGGCGACGTCGAGATCTACCGTCCGAGGCTGACCGCCGTGCACGACGGCCTGCTCATCGAGGCCGGCTACGAAGGGCTGGAGCAACGGCCGTGACTTCCAGCAAACGGACCGGGATCGCGGCCCTGCTGCTGTCCGCGGCGATGATGAACGTCGCGTACACGATGCTGGTTCCGCTGGTGCCCGAGCTGACCGGCCGGTTCCAGATGTCCGCGCTCGAGGTGGCTGCGGCGTTCAGCGGTTTCGCCCTGGCGAAGGCGCTGACGCAGCCGATCGGCGGGATCCTGGTCGACCGCACGGTGCGCCCTCAGCTGATCGGTTTCATCGGCATGATGATGACCGCGGTGACCGTGTTCGGCCTGGGCTTCGCCACCGCGGGCTGGCAGGTGCTGGCCTGGCGGCTCGCCTGGGGTGTGGCCGAGGGCCTCACGATGCCGGTGCTCTACCACCTGGCCAGCTCGCTGGGAGACAGTTCCCGTTACGGCACGGCCCGGGTGATGGGCTGGCTCGGCGGCTTCTGCACGGCGGGCATGGTGCTCGGTCCCGCCGTGGTCGGTCTGCTGCACCCGTTGCTCGGCTTCACCGGGGTGTTCCTGGCCGGCGCCGCGGTGACCGCTCTCGGCGGGGTGCTGCTGCTCGGCTTGCGTATCGACCCCGTCGCCGCCGCGCCGCCGGCCGAAGCCGTCGAGGGGAAGCGGCCTGGCGCCGTTCGCCTGCTGGTTCTCCTCGTCGCCGTTTTCGCCGTGGTCGATCTGGTCAACAACGCGCTGTTCGGGGCACTGGAACCGGTGGTTCCCCTGCACCTCGACAAGGTCACCGGCAATGGGGTCGCCTACACGTCGGTGATCTACACGGCAGGGCTGGCCGTGTTCATGATCGTAGCCATGACCTGCGCCCGGTTCGTGGAGTCCCGGCCGTTGCTGGTGATCTCCGCTTTCGCCTTCGGAACCCAGGCGGTCGGTCTCACCGCGGTCGGCTTGTTCGACGGTGTGGTGGCGATGAGTGCCGGGCTGCTGTTGTTCATGTCGGCTCAGCCGGTGCTGTACCTGGTGGCACGGCAGGGAGTGAACCTCGTGCCGCGGCATCAGCTCGGACGGGCGTTCGGTGCCTTCGGGCTGGTTTCCGACATCGGTTTCATCATCGGGCCGTTGTTGGGGGCCCTTGCCTACTCTCAGCTCGGCACTTCCGCCTTTCTCGTCATGGCGGTCGTCGCCGCCGCGGCCGGGTTGGGTGCCGCGCTCTTGCGTCGTCTTCCGGATCGGCTCCTCGCCAAGGATCCGCCCGTCACGGCCAAGACCACCGAGCCTGTCTGAATTCCGGGCAGGCGAAGGGAAGTCCTCAAAGCTGTCGCGGCGCGTGCGGCAGCTTTGAGGACGTCGGGGGCCGGGTGCCACGTCACGATTGGCCAGGCGGGAGTTCAGCCGCCCGTACCCGGCGACCATGAGGAGACCCCGACGATGGTGATCGTGCTGACCCCGGACGTCACAGCCGAGGAGATCGAGGCGATCGTTGAAGAGGTGGAATCCGTCGGTGGCAGCGCTTTCGTCAGCCGCGGGGTGAGCAGGACGATCATCGGGCTGATCGGCGACGTCGAACGGTTCGAGCTGCTGAACCTCAGCGGGCGCCCCGGAATCGTCCAGGTGACCAGGATTTCCGCGAAGTACAAGCTGGTCAGCCGCGAGCACCGGCCGGAAGGCCGTTCCACGGTCGAGGTCGGCGGGGTTTCGATCGGGCCGGACACGACGACCCTGGTCGCGGGGCCGTGTGCGGTGGAGACACCGGAGCAGACCCTGGAATCCGCGTGGATGGCGAAGGCCGCCGGAGCGACACTGCTCCGTGGTGGCGCGTTCAAGCCCAGGAGTTCGCCTTACGCGTTCCAGGGGCTCGGTGAGCGAGGGCTGAAGATTCTGGCGGACGTCCGCGCCGAGACCGGGCTGCCGGTGGTGACCGAGGTGGTGGCGCCCCATGACGTCGAAATGGTCGCCGAGTACGCCGACATGTTGCAGATCGGGACCCGGAACATGCAGAACTTCGGACTTCTGCAGGCGGTGGGCCGGGCCGGGAAACCGGTGCTGCTCAAGCGCGGAATGAACGCCACCATCGAGGAATGGCTGATGGCGGCGGAATACATCGCGCAGCGCGGATGCCTCGACATCGTGTTGTGCGAACGCGGTATCCGGACTTTCGAAACCGCCACTCGCAACACACTCGACGTTTCCGCGGTGCCCGTGGTCCAGCACCTTTCGCATCTGCCGGTGATGATCGATCCCTCGCATTCCGGCGGCCGCCGCGACCTGGTACTGCCGCTGAGCAGGGCCGCCATCGCGGTGGGGGCGGACGGCGTGCTCGTGGACGTGCACCCGCATCCCGAACAGGCGTTGTGTGACGGGCCGCAGGCCTTGATGGCCGACGATCTCCAGGAGCTTTCGCGGGCACTGGACGGTCTGGCGGTGTTGATGGGCAGGCGGCCCGCGGGCAGGCCACGGCGGCATCTCCGGGCCGGCTGATCTCCCCTCGTGCCGGGTCGCGCCATCCGGCAAGAGGGAAGATGCCGCGCCAGGTGGGTGCTGCGAATGTCGTAACAGTCGCATTATCTGCCGAGGAGGACACGATGTCAGCACCGTCGAGGGCAGCGCTCGCCGCCCGCGCTTCCGAGCTTGTCCCATTGCTCAAGAAGAACGCGCTGACGGCCGAAGAAAACCGCCGCCTGCCCGAAGACACGGTCAGTGCACTGCTGGACAACGGCATTCTCAAGATGCGCGTGCCGCACCGTTACGGCGGGTACGAGTCGGACATGAACACCGTCGTCGACGTGATCTCGGAGCTCGCCCGGGGTGACGGGTCCGCCGCGTGGACCGTCGCGGTGTGGTCGATCAGCTCGTGGATGGTCGGGCTGTTCCCGGACGAGGTCCAGGACGAGGTCTTCGCCGACCCGGATGTCCGGGTCAGCGGCATCCTCAGCCCCACCGCGGTCGGGGTGCCCGTCGACGGCGGCATCGTCCTCAACGGCAAGTGGTCGTTCAACACCGGTTCGCAGCAGAGCCAGTGGAACACCAACGCCGCCGTGCGGGCGACGCCGGACGGCGGTTTCGAGCCGATCATGGTGGCGATTCCCTTGTCGGAACTGCAGATCGTCGACGACTGGCACACGTCGGGCCTGCGCGGAACGGGCAGTGTCACCACGATCGCCCAGGACGTTTTCGTTCCGGAGTCCCGGATTCTGCCCATGGGCCCGGTGCTGCAGGGTCAGCACCGCTCGGTGCTGAACGCGGATTCCCAGCTGTACCGGTCCTTGTTCATGCCGACCGCGTGCACGACGGTCACCGCCGTGGCGCTGGGGCTGGCGAAGGCCGCGAAGGACGCGTTCTTCGAGCGTCTGCCCGACCGCAAGATCACCTACACCTCCTACGAGTCGCAGAAGGAAGCGCCGATCACGCATCTGCAGGTCGCCGAGGCGACCACGAAGATCGACGAAGCCGAGTTCCACGCCTACCGGGCGGCGGATCTGGTCGACACCAAGGGCGCGTCCGGTGCGGAGTGGACGCTCGAAGAGCGGGCGCGTGTCCGCCTCGACATGGGTGCGGTCTGCCTGCGCGCCAAGGAAGCCGTGGACATCCTCAACACGGCGAGCGGTGGTTCGTCGGTCTACAACAGCGTGCCGATCCAGCGGATCGAGCGGGACATCCAGACGGTGAACCTGCACGCGATCATGCACCCGAACACCAACCTCGAGCTCTACGGCCGGATCCTGTGCGGCCTTGAGCCCAACACCCATTACATCTGATCGAAGCCGGCCGATTTCACGATTCCACGGCGCCTTCTGAAATGCACTCCTGCGGGCAATCGAGGAGTATGGGACGCCTTTCGCGGACCATAGACTCGAATTGACCCGGTTGGTTTCAGTTCGGGAGGTTTCCGTGGAGTCGTGCGGCGTCGGGGTGCGAAGGTAATGCGGGTCCTGTTCACGACCATTCCGTTGTCGGGGCACTTTTTCCCGTTGGTTCCCCTGGCGTGGGCGTGCCGGCTCGCCGGTCACGAGGTGCTGGTCGCCACGGCCGAGAGCTTCGTCCCGACAGCGGCGCGGTCGGGTCTGCCGGTCGTGGCGTGTGGCGCCGCGGCCGACGGGCTGGACGCGGTGTTCGCTCAGGCCAGGGGACACGAACTGGCCGAGCGGCGGTACGCCCACGGTCAGGGGTTCGCCAGTGTCGCTTCCCAGGCCATGCCCGGGATGGCGGCGGTGGTGGATTCGTGGCGGCCGGACCTGGTGGTGAGCGAGCGGGCCGAACTCGCCGGCCCTTTCGCCGCCGCCGAGCGCGGAATCCCGTTCGTGGAACTGCATTGGGCGGTCGCCGAACTCGCCGAATACCGGGCCGCCGCGGTCGACGCGCTGGGTACGTTGCCGGTGGCCTCGGGTGTGCTCAACCCGTGGCCACCGAGCCTGCGCACGCCTTATTCAGCGGGCCACTGGAGCATGCGCAACGTCGATTACAACGGCGATGCGCGAGTACCGGCCTGGGCGTTGCGCGCGGCGGCGCGGCCGAGGGTCTGCGTCACCTTCGGCACCGTGTTGCCCCAGCTTTTCGTGGACGACGCTTTCGAACTCGTCGGGCCCGTGCTGGAATCCCTGGCCCGGCTCGACGTGGAGATCGTGGTCGCCGTGGACGAGAAGGTCGCGGCGGGCTGGCCCCGGTTACCCGACGCGGTCCGCCACGTGGGCAGGCTGCCCCTGTCGGAGGTGCTGCGGGCGTGCGACTTGGCGGTCCACCACGGCGGGCAGGGCACGACGCTGTCCGCGCTGGGGGCCGGTCTGCCCCAGGTCGTGCTGCCGGCGTTCGACGACCAGTTCGACAACGGGGCGGCGGTGGTCCGGGCCGGGGCCGGGATCTGCCTGCCACTGGCGGCGCTGACCCCGACGGCGGTCGGTGACCATTGTGGACGGTTGCTCGCGACGCCTCGCCACGCCGAGGCCGCCACCCGGGTGGCGGACGAGATCTTCGCGCAGCGCCGCCCGGCGGACGTCGTCACCGCGCTGACCCGGCTCGCCTCGGCTTTACGCGAAAGCACGCTCGAAGAAGTCGGTCAGCCGCCTTTGTGACAGATCTGGAGATACGGTGCAGGTGCGCGAGCTTTCCGTCGAAGGTGCTCTTGAATTCACGCCGAAGGTCTCTCAAGACGATCGAGGGCTCTTCGTTTCCCCTTTTCAGGAGACGTCCTTCGTGCGGGCGACCGGTCGCCGGCTGTTCACCGTGGCGCAGACCAATCACAGCAGGTCTCGCCGTGGCGTGGTCAGGGGTGTCCATTTCACCGTGACCCCACCGGGGTGCGCCAAGTACGTGTACTGCGCACAGGGTGCGGCCCTCGACATCGTGGTGGACATTCGCGTCGGCTCGCCGACGTTCGGCGCATGGGATGCCGTCGAGGTCGACTCTCGGCATTTCCGTTCGGTCTATTTCCCGGTGGGCGTCGGACATGCTTTCGTTTCTTATCGGGACGACACCGTGATGTCCTACATGATCTCCGGAGAGTACGTGCCGGAGAACGAGCTGGCGATTTCCGTGCTGGACCCCGCCCTCGATCTTCCGCTGCCCCAGGACATCGAGCCGATATTGTCCGAGCGGGACCAGGCGGCGATGACTCTCGACGAGGCCGAACGGCGGGGATTGCTCCCGCGATACGAGAAGTGCAAAGAAGCGGAAGCGGCGTTGTGGCTCTGACGCCTGTCACGCAATCGAAGAGATGTACGCGACCGCGAAGAGCCCATACTTAGTTCAGGATCCGGCAACCATGTGGGAGACACTGTGACCATCACCGACGACATGGCCATCATCGAGTGCACGGAGTGCCGGATCTGCGGTAACCGCACTCTGTTGCCGGTGCTCGATCTGGGAAACCAGGCACTGACCGGCATCTTCCCCCGGCCCGGTGAAGTCGTTCCTGTCGCGCCCTTGGAACTCGTGCGGTGCGACCCGAGCGGTTGCGGCCTTCTGCAGATGAAGCACACCGGCGACCTCTCGCTCATGTACGGGGAACACTACGGCTACCGCTCGAGTGTCCGCCCGTTCATGGTCAACCATCTGCGCCGGAAGGTCGACGTGCTCACCGGCCTCGTCGACCTGAAGAGTTCGGACCTGGTCCTCGACATCGGCAGCAACGACGCGACCCTGCTGCGGGGATATCCCGCCGGCGGCCCCACCCGGGTGGGCATCGACCCCACCGGTGAGAAGTGGCGCGAGTACTACCCCGACGACATTTCCTTGATCTCCGACTTCTTCACGAAAGCGGCCTTCACCGAACAGTACGGCGACCGCAAGGCCAAGATCGTCACGTCGATCGCGATGTTCTACGACCTGCCGGATCCGGTCGGGTTCATGGCCGACGTCCGCGACATCCTCGCCGACGACGGTGTCTGGATGATCGAGATGAGCTACGCGCTCCCGCTGCTCGAGATCCCCGCCTACGACGCCATTTGCCACGAGCACCTCGAGTACTACCGCCTGGCCCAGATCGAGTGGATGGCCGAACGCGTCGGGCTCACCGTGACGACGGCCGAGATCACCGACGTCAACGGCGGCAGCCTGTGCGTCACGCTGGTGAAGGACCCGTCCAAGCACAAGGTCGACACCGCCGCGATCAAGGTCATCCGCGGGCGTGAAGCCGAGCTCCAGCTGGACACCGACGCCCCGTACGAGACGTTCGCCCGCCGGGTCAGTGACCACCGCGACCAGGTGCGCGCATTCCTCGACGAGTCGCGGGCGGCCGGCAAGCTGACCGTCGGATACGGCGCGTCGACCAAGGGCAACGTGCTCCTTCAGTACTGCGGGATCACCACCGAAGACCTGCCCTGCATCGGCGAGGTCAGCGCGGAGAAGCACGGGGCCGTCACGCCCGGGTCCGGCATCCCGATCGTCTCCGAGGAGGACGCCAAGGCACTCCGCCCCGACCAGCTGCTGATCCTGCCGTGGGTCCACCGCGGCGGTTTCTTCGAGCGGGAGCAGGAATTCCTCGCGGGTGGCGGAAAGCTCGTCTTCCCGCTGCCGTCCGTGGGCTGACCCGGTTTCGTTCGCCCTGCCCGACCGGAGGAGGGAACTGAATGTCCACTTCGGCAAGCCGCGACGACGACTTCCTGGCATCGGCCCTGGTGAGGATCAGCCCGGAGACGCCCGATCCCGACATCTTCCTCAAAGAGCGGTACGAATCCTCTTTCTACCGCGTGGAGGAGGTCCCGCTGGAGAGTTTGACCGACTGGCGGGGCGGCGACCGGCTGATCCATTCTTCAGGGCGCTTCTTCACCATCGAGGGACTTTCCGTCCGGACCAACTTCGGGCCATCTGAACACTGGTGCCAGCCGATCATCGTGCAACCCGATATCGGGATATTGGGGATTCTGGTCAAACGGATCAACGGGGTGCTCCATTTCCTGATGCAGGTGAAAATGGAGCCGGGCAATACCAGCCTGGTCCAGTACGCGGCGACCGTGCAGGCCACCCAGAGCAACTACCAGCGGGTCCACGGGGGACGGTCCACGCCGTACCTCGAGTACTTCCTGAAACCCGGCCGAGGCCGCATCCTCGTGGACCGGCTGCTTTCCGAGCACGCGTCCTGGTATCTCCACAAACGGAACCGGAACATGATCGTGGAGGTCCCGCCGGACGAGGAAGTCCCGACAGGGGACGACTTCGCCTGGCTCACCCTGGGACAGCTGCGGCCTCAGCTCGCGCACGGGAACGTGAACATGAACGCCCGCACCGTGCTGGCCTGCGTCTCCTATGCGGCGGCCGGTGCCCCGCGGATCAACGCCGACCTGGGCGAGGAATTCCACGCTCAGGTCATCGCGTCGCACAGCGCGGGATGCTCGGACACCGACCTCTCCACGGAGATGACCTGGCTCATCGACCAGAAGGAGATCTTCACGCTGGACGCCCGGCGGATCGACCTGCCGGAAATGGACGAATGGATCTCCGACGGGCAGAGCATCAGGCATCGCGACGGCCGCTATTTCCGGATAATCGGGCTTTCCGTGGAAGCGACGAGCCGGGAGGTCGGCACCTGGTCGCAGCCGATGCTCGAACCGGTCCCCGGCAACCTGGTGGCGTTCCTCTGCCAGCGACGCGAGGGCGTGCTGCGTTTTCTGGTCCAGGCGATGGTTCAGCCCGGTCTGACGGACCGCCTCGAACTCGCCGCGACGATCCAGCTAGCGCCGGGCTACCAGCGAGGACCACAAGACCTTCCGCCGCTCGCGGAGTATCTCACCTCGCCCGTTTCCCAGATCCGGCTGGATTCCGTGCAATCGGAGGACGGCGGCAGGTTCCACCGCGCGGATACGAAACATCTGGTGATCGAACTTCCCGAAGGCCATCCCGTCGACGCGCCGGAAAACTATCGGTGGATGACACTCGGCATGCTCAACCGGCTCACGCATTCCGGCTATTACGTCAATGTCGAGGCGCGAAGCCTCATGGCCTGTCTCCTCTGATCCCGTTCCTCCGCCCAGTCCCGGAGAGCCATGGAACTGCTCCTGATCGGCCTGTCGCGCTTCGCCGAACGCCGGGTGCTGCCCGCCGCGTCGGCCATGGACGAGATCAAGGCGATAAGCATCGCGAGCGCGCATGCCGGCGTCGAGGCTGTCGGAGAACTCACGAAACCGGGCCGGGGATATACCGACTGGCGTACCGCCCTGCGAACCGAGAACCCTTGCCTGGTTTATGTTTCGCTGGCGAACAGCGAGCATGAGAGCGCCGTTCGGTATGCCCTCGAGCGAGGGCATCACGTGATCGTGGACAAGCCGGCCTTCCCGACCCTCGCCGCGGCCGAAGAAATGGTGTCCCTGGCTCAGTCCTCCTCTCGGGTGATCGCGGAAGCCACGTGCTATTCGTTCCACCCGATGTTTTCGGAAGCCAGGGCGCTGGTCGCGGAGCTCGGCACGGAGATCACCAAGGTCGTGGCGGTGTTCACCCCGCCCGTGCCGGCGGACGATTTCCGGCACGACCGCCGGAAGGGTGGAGGCGCCCTTCTCGACACCGGCCCGTATATGGCGTCACTGGGCAGAGTCCTGTGGGGTACGGAGCCTGAGCGGGTCGACGTACTCGTGGGCGATCGCACCGCCGACGGCCTGGAAACGTCCTACAGTGTGCTGGCGGGCTATCCGGGCGGGATGACGATCGTCGGGCAATTCGGGTTCACGACGAACTATCGCAACTCTCTGCTGCTGTTGGGGCGAGAGGTCGCCATCGAATTCGAGCGCCCCTTCTCGGCCCCGCCGGAAATGGCGGCCGAACTCCGGACCGATTCCCGCGGCGAGCGCGGCACCCGAACCCTGCGCCCTGCCGACAGCATGCGGGTATTCCTGTCCCGTGTCGTCGACGCGGTGAACGCGGGATCGAGGGAGTTCGACGCCCCGTTGCTCAGCGACGCCCGAACCCTCGATCGTCTCACCCAGGCAGCGAACTGAAGTCCGTGAAGGCCTCCTTGAGGGACTCTGAGTCCCTCAAGGAGGCCTTCACGGACTGATTCGTGGGACTTACTTGTCGCGGGGGGTGTTCTGGTAGGCGGCGAGCCGCCACCCGTCGGCCTGCCGGACCACGGTCCACGAGGCGCGGATCGCGTTGTGGTCGGCGACCTCGGATTCGCCCTTGAACAGCACACCACCCTGGGTCAGCAGCACCGCCGAGTCGGCGGACAGGAAACGCAGGTTGATCGGCGTCCCGGTCACCCGAGTGCCCTTGTAGCTGGTGGCGTAAGCCTCCTTGAGGAAGCTTCGGATCGCCTCACGGCTTTCGGCGAAGCTGCCGGCGAGGATCATCGTGGCGTCCTCGGTGAAGAGGTCGGCGAAGGCGTCGGCGTCGTGGTCGGCCCAGGCGGCGATGACCTTTTGGGTGAGCGCCGCGATGGCCCCCTTGTCCTCGTCGGTGACCTTGGCGGCTTCAGTGGTCGTCATGGCTTTCCCTTCGTGGACGGTCGCAGAGGTGGCCGGCAGCGGGAGGGACACCGGTCCTCGCATGAACCTGTTCCCACGATCCCAGCCCGGCGAAGCGGTGGCGTCTCTTTGTTTGCGGCGGCATTGAGGGCGCAGGAAGCAGGGCGCGGTCAGGAGATCCGTTTCGTCAGGTGCACGGTGACCTCGTCACCGATCTCCTTCCGGATGAT
This sequence comes from Amycolatopsis sp. lyj-112, assembly GCF_046549055.1. Taxonomy (NCBI): domain Bacteria; kingdom Bacillati; phylum Actinomycetota; class Actinomycetes; order Pseudonocardiales; family Pseudonocardiaceae; genus Amycolatopsis; species Amycolatopsis sp. lyj-112. The sequence goes on from NZ_JAJPWS010000002.1 coordinate 205,606, forward strand.
CTTCCGGAACGGCTTGCGCAGCGGCAGCATGTGCACCCCGCCGCCGATCGGGAGCATGCTCGCCTCGTAGTCGAGACCGTCCACGGTGCCGGCGACCTTGACCGCCTTGCCGGTGCCGAAGAATTCGGCCGAGTCCGGCATGTTCACGCAGGGCCAGCCACTGTTGGCATCGGGAATGACCTCGGCCGTGAAGGTCACGTCGATCTCCTGCGCTGTCTTCTCGGGCATGATCCGGACCTTAACCGCGGCGGCGCTCCCGGACCGCCTTCCATGATGCCGAAATGGCGGCGACACTGCGGTCGACGTCCGCCTCGGTCGTGTTCCAGCCGGACACCGAGATACGCATGAGCCGTTGGCCGTGCCAGGTGGTCGCGCCCATCCAGCACTCACCGGAACGCTGCACGGCCTCGACGACGCGGTCCGTTTCATCACCGAAGCCGACGAGGACCTGATTCAGCACGACGTCGTTCACGACGGTGATGCCCTCGACTTCGCCGAGCTGATCGGCGAACCTCCGGGCCAGCGCACAGCATCGTTCGATCAGCTCGGCGATTCCGGTGCGCCCCAGCTGGCTGAGCGCCGCCCACGTCGCGAAACCCCGCGCTCGCCGGGAGGACTCCGGCACGAAGTCGCTCGGCGCCCGCAGGTCGCCGTCGCCATGGCCGGTCAGATAGGCGGCGGTGAAGGACATCGCGGCGGCGTGGGACTCGGGGTGGGCGCAGAAGGCGTAACCGCTGTCGTACGGGACGTTGAGCCACTTGTGCCCGTCGGCCGCCCACGAATCGGCCGTCTCCACCCCCGCGACCAGAGGACTACTTGCGGGGTTGGCGGCCGCCCAGAGCCCGAACGCGCCATCGACGTGCACCCACGCGCCGTGCTCGTGGGCGAGGGCGATCGCGGCCGCGAAGTTGTCGAAGGCACCACTGTTCACGTTCCCGGCCTGGAGGCAAACGATTGCGGGGCCGTCGAGAACCCGTTCGAGGTCGGCGACGTCGATGGCACCTTGCGCGTCGGCACGCACGGGTTCGACGGCGTCGGTGCCCAAGCCGAGCAAGCGCAGGGACCGGTCGATGGTGGCGTGGCGCTCTTCGCTCGCGACCACTCTGAGCGCGGGCGCCCCGTTCAGGCCGCGGCGCTCGACGTCCCATCCGGCCTTCGCCAGCATGTGGTGGCGGGCCGCGGCGAGCCCGACCGTGTTCGCGCCCTGTCCGCCGGTCACGAACCCGAAGGAAGCCGTGGACGGCAGGCCGAGGACGTCCTTCAGCCACTCCCCTGCCACGTCCTCCACCACGGCCGCGGCGGGCGCGGTGGTGTGGTTGAAGGCGCTCTGGTCCCAGCCGGTCGTCAGGATGTCGGCGGCCGTCGCCGCGTCGAGCGCGCCGCCGGTGACGAACCCGAAATACCTCGGCCCGGTGGTGGCCACCAGCGCGGGCTCGACGGCGCCGGCCAGCCGCCGGATCACGTCGGCCGCCGGGGTGGGCTTCTCGGGCAGGTCGCCGAGCGCTCCGCGGATGTCGGTGTCCTGGGGGAAGACCGGCAGCGAGTCCACCCGCTCGCGGTAGTCGGCCACGCGGGCCGCCGCGTCCGCCACCAGATCTCGGAAATCACTCACCAGTCGGCTCTCTTTCGATCGTCGCGAACCAGGCCGGAGCGCCGTTCTCGTCGTGGAACCGCGTCCGGACGCGCTCGTTGTCGATGGCTTTGATGCGCCAGCCTCCAGCGAAGGCGCTCTGGAGCGCTTCGCGGCTGACGGGGTGTGGCCCAGGGTTCTCGCCTTCGTCGCCGAAGCAGAGGAGATAGAGCGTTCCGCCGGTGACCGCCTTCAGACTCTCGACGTACTTCAGGCGCTCTGCGGTGTCGAAACTGTGGAAGAGGCCGCAGTCGAGCACCGTCTCGAACTTCGCCCCCAGGCGCTCCAGGTGGAGCGCGTCGGCCGTGGCGAACTCGGCCCCGAGCCCGCGTTCGAGGGCCTTCTGCCTTGCGCTCTTCAGCGCGGTCTCGGCGACGTCGACACCCAGGACGTCGAGACCCAGCGAAGCGAGATGAAGCGCGTTCTCGCCGGAGCCGCAGCCCGCGTCGAGCACCCGTCCGAGAAACTTCCCCGCCGCCCTGACGACCGCCGGCTGGGGGCCGCCGAAGTCCCACGGTGCAGGGCCTTCGTGGTACGACGCGTCCCAGGGCAGGCCCGTCATACGCTCGTGACTGGTTGGCTCACGGCCGTCGAACGGATCTTCGTTTCGCTCCGGCATGGTGACCCACCTTCCGCCGCAGGTACGCAACGCCATCGTGGCACGTGTGACCAGCGCGTCGTGTGAGCTTGGGAAACCTTGTTTGACCTGCTCCGGAATGCGCCGGTACCGTGTGGCGTTAGCACTCATGTCGGCTGAGTGCCAATGCACGAAGGAGCTGCAGTGCCCACCTACCAATACGCCTGCAAGGAATGCGAACACGGTTTCGAGGCCGTGCAGTCGTTCTCCGACGCGAGCTTGACCGTCTGCCCGCAGTGCTCAGGGCCGCTTCGCAAGGTCTTCAGCTCGGTCGGCGTGGTCTTCAAGGGCAGCGGTTTCTACCGCAACGATTCGCGTGACGCGAAGACCACCAGCACCACCGCGACCTCGGCCAAGACGGAGTCGAAGCCCGAAGCGAAGAGCGAGAAGAAGAGCGAATCGAGCTCGACATCCTCCTCCACGGGTACGACGAAAACGGCCGCGACCGCTTCCTGACCGTCCGAGTTGTCCACAACCCCCCGGTTATCCACAGCCGGGGGATTTTGTTCTTCCATGGGCTCCGCGCCCGCCCCTAGCGTCGAGGGAACCGACCCGATCGACGAGGGGGAATCCCGTGCTCCACGATCTGCCCGTCCTGCGAAGACTCCACGGCAGGCCGGCGCGGCTGCTCCGCCGCTGGCTCGCCCTGGCCCTCCTGCTCAGCGGCTGTATCGCGCTCTTCCTGCCCGCCTCCGCCCGCGGAGCGCCCGGCACCGCCACCGTCGTCTCCGCCCGTGATCTCCCGGCCGGGACGCTGCTCCGCGCCGGAGACCTCAAGCTCGTCGACGTCCCGGACGACGTCCGGCCGCACGGCGCCACCTCCCAGACCGGCTCGGTCGAGGGACGGTTGCTCGTCGGGGCCGCCCGGGCGGGTGAGGCACTGACCGATGTCCGGCTGGTGGGAGCGGCCATCCCCGGATCGGGTGATCCAGAAAGTTCAACTGTGCCGGTGAGGCTCGCCGACGCCGGGGTCGCCGAGCTGCTGCGGCCCGGGCATCGGGTCGACGTCGTCGCGGCGGCCGAAGCCGGGCGGGAGGCGTCCGTGCTGGCCAGCATGGCCGTCGTGGCGGCGGTCGGCGGACAGGGCACCGAGCAGGACACCGGGCCGAGGGGCGGCCGAACCGGGAGCAAGGGACCTTTGGTGCTGCTTTCCCTGCCGTCCGAAGTCGCGACACGGGTGGCGGCCACTTCGCTGGAACGTCCGGTAACGGTTACCCTCCGCTAGCTCGCGCCTGCCCCTGCGGCGGCGGGCGCCTGCGTCCCCCGGTACAGCGACACTGGGACGGTCGGCGAACCGTCCCCAAAGAGGAGAGCAACGTGCTCAAAGGTTTCAAAGACTTCCTGATGCGCGGGAACGTCGTCGACCTCGCGGTCGCGGTCGTCATCGGTGCGGCGTTCACGACGATCGTCACGGCCTTCACGAACGGCCTGATCAAGCCGCTGATCAGCGCGATCGGCGGCTCGGACGCCGCCAAGGGGCTGGGGTTCAACGTCCTCAGCGCGAACGACGCCACGTTCCTCGACTTCGGTGGCGTGATCAACGCGGCGATCAACTTCGTGATCGTCGCGGGCGTCGTCTACTTCGCGATCGTGCTGCCGGTCAAGCACATCCAGGAGCGGCGCAAGCGCGGCGAAGAGGCCGGCCCGACCGAGCCGACCGACGTCGAACTGCTCACCGAGATCCGCGACCTGCTGCGCGCGCAGCAGAACCGTCAGGGCTGATCAGCTCACCGGTCGTGGTGAGGCGGCCGGTTCTCCAGGTACCACGAGTCGGGTTCCGGGGTGCGCTGCCCCGGCTCCCGCTCGTCTGAAGTCGTGTCCGGGAGAACGTCGCCGAAGATCTCGTCGACCCGGCGTTTCGCCGCCGCCGACGGGCGCTTGTCCTGCTCTTCAGCTGACATGAAGTCGGTCTCAGGACTCTTCGAGCCCGGAGAGTTGGTCTATCACGTACGGCACGAGCGACGACAGGGTCGCCATGCCGTCGCGGACGGCCGCGCGCGAACCCGCGAGGTTGACGACCAGAGTGCTGCCGGAGACGCCGACGAGCCCGCGGGAGATCCCCGCGTCCACCGCGCCGGCGGCCAGACCGGACGCGCGCAGGGCTTCGCCGATGCCCGGGATCGGGCGGTCGAGCACGCCGGCCGTCGCGTCGGGTGTGCGATCGCGCGGGGACACCCCGGTGCCGCCGGTGGTGATCACGAGGTCGGCGCCACCGATCACGGCGGTGTTGAGCGCGTTGCGGATCGCGGCCGTCTCGGCCTCGACCACCACGACACCGTCGACGATGAATCCCGCTTCTTCGAGCAGCTCCGTGACCAGCGGTCCCGTGTTGTCGTCGTGTTCGCCGTGGGCGACACGGTCGTCCACGATGACCACCAGTGCGCGGCCCAGCCGTTGTGCGCTCCGTTCCATACGCACACCGTATCCGGTTTCGGCCGATCTTCGCCGCACGGTGTCGCGCGGCACGAGTTGTGACGATTCCCTGACGTGAGCGGCCGATCCGGGGCCGGCGGCGAAGATCGCCTTTAGCGTCGGAAACGTGCGAACACTGGTAACCGGCGGGGCCGGGTTCATCGGCTCCCACATCGCCGATCTGCTGTCCGACGAGGCCGACGAGGTCGTCGTCCTCGACAACCTGCTGCGCACCGCCCACGGTTCGCCGCACCCGCCCGGCTACACCGGCCGCCACCGGTTCCTGCGGGGCGACGTCACCGATACGGAGCTGGTCGCCGAGCTGCTGGACGGCGTCGACGCGGTCTGCCACCAGGCGGCCGTCGTCGGACACGGGATCGACCCGTCGGACGCGCCGTCGTACGCGCTGAACAACGACTACGGCACCGCCGTCCTGCTTGCCGCGATGCACCGGGCCGAGGTGCGGAAGCTGGTGCTCGCCTCGTCGATGGTCGTCTACGGCGAAGGTCGCTACGAGTGCCCTGAACACGGGATCGTCGCGCCGTCGCCACGGAAGCGGTCCGATGTGGACGCCGGCCGGTTCGAACCCGCGTGCGCGGTCTGCGGCGCCGGGCTCGGCTGGCGGCTCGTCCCCGAAGACGCACCACTTCAGCCTCGAAGCACCTACGCCGCCACCAAGCTCGCTCAGGAGCATCTGGCGGCCGCGTGGGCCCGCCAGACCGGCGGCACGGTCTGGGCCCTGCGCTATCACAACGTCTACGGCCCCCGGATGCCGCAGAACACCCCGTACGCCGGGGTCGCGTCGCTGTTCCGCTCGTCCCTGTTGCGCGGTGAGGCGCCGACGGTGCTGGAGGACGGCGGGCAGCAGCGCGACTTCGTCCACGTGCACGACGTCGCGAGGGCGAACGTCCTGGCGCTTCGCACCGAAGGTCCCGAAGCCGACCTCGTGCCACTCAACATCTGCTCCGGGCACCCGCACACCGTCGGCGACCTCGCGGAGGAACTCGCCAAGGCCTGCGACGGACCGGCGCCGCGCATCGTCGGCGGCGCGAGGCCCGCGGACGTCCGGCACGTCGTCGCCGATCCCGCCCGCGCCGAACGGCTGCTCGGGTTCACCGCGAAGACCGGTTTCGCCGAAGGCATCGCCGGGTTCGCCACCGCTGAACTGCGGGAACCGGTCGGTCTCTGAAACCGGGAACAGACGGTGCCCCAAGGTGGTTGTGGTTCGCGGAATCAGCGGAGCGAACTTGGGGGTTTTGTGGGCATCACCGTCGGAGACATCGAGATCGAAGCGCTCGGCGACGGCCTGATCAGGCTGCCGCTCGCGTTCTTCCCCGGTCTCGACCCCGAAGCCCACCCGGACGTCCTCGACGAAGACGGCACGGTGCACGTCCCGACCGGCGCGTACCTGATCCGCGGCAACGGCCGCACGATCCTCGTCGACACCGGGCTCGGCCCGCGCGAGTTCGCGTTCCCCAAGGGGATGACGCCGGCCAAGGGCGACCCCACGCCGCCGATGGGCACGGGCGGGGACCTCGCGGCCGCGCTGGACAAGGCCGGCTGCCCGGTCGGCGAGATCGACACGGTCTTCCTCACCCACCTCCACAACGACCACATCGGCTGGATCGCCCCCGAAGGCGAGCTGACCTTCCCGGGCGCGCAGGTCGTCTTCGGGCAGCTCGACTGGGAGGCGCTGATCGAGCCGGCCGGGACGGGCGAATGGGGCCGCGTCGGCATGGAGACCGCCCGCGGCGCTGGCCTGACCGAGGCCATCAGCGGCGACGACGTCCCGATCGCGCCCGGGATCGTGGCGCGGCACGCACCCGGGCACACGCCGGGCCACTACGTCCTCGACATCATCGCCGACGACGAGCGTCTGCTCCTGCTCGGCGACGTCCTGCATACGCCCGCCCAGCTGACGGACTCCGCGATCAGCTTCCTCGGCGATATCGACCCGGACCTCGCGCTGGCGACCCGGCGGCGTTTCCTCGCCGAAGCCGAGGAGACCGGCGCCGTCATCGCCCCCGCGCATTTCCCCGATCTGGGCTTCCTGCGCCTCTGATCCCCCCGCGTTTCGTCCTCTAGTTGCGGTAGTTGCACGTGCAAGGACCGCAACTAGAGGACGAAACGCGCCAAGTACAGGAGCAGGGTCAGGGCATGGCGAGTGGCAGGCGGACTTCGAACCGGCAGCCGGGACCGTGGTTGCGGACACCGATCCGGCCGCGATGGGCCTCGACGAGCCCCTTCGCGATCGCCAGCCCGAGTCCGCCGCCGCTCGCCAGTCCGCCGCGTTCGGGTGTCCGCGCCTGCGTCCCGCGGAACGCGACGTCGAAGACCCGCCCGATCTCTTCGTCGGGGATCCCGCCACAGCCGTCGGAGACGGCCAGGAGCGCTTCGCCGCCTTCGATGCCGATCTGGACCGCGACCGTCCCGTCCGGCGGCGTATGCCGGACGGCGTTGGACACCAGGTTGCGCACGATCCGCGCCAGCTCGGGGTCGCTCCCGGAGACGACCGGGAGCGAGTCGGCGTTCTCGACCATCCGCACACGTTTCTGCTCGGCGAGCGGGGCTTGCGCGGCGACGGCGTCGCTCACGACGTCGCGCAGCGGAACGGACGCCATGGTCAGTTCCAGCGCGCCCGCGGTGATCCGCGACAGCTCGAAGAGGTCGCCGACCATGCCGGACAGCCGCGTGGTCTCACCGCTGATCCGCCGGGCGTAGTCCGCGACCTCGCCGGAATCGGCGACGACGCCGTCCGCGACCGCCTCGGCCATCGCCTGGATCCCGGCCAGCGGGCTGCGCAGGTCGTGGCTGATCCACGCGACCAGTTCGCGCCGCGACGCCTCCGCCGCGCGCTCCCGCTCCCGTGCTTCCCGCTCCCACACGCTGCGACGCGCGATCGCGCGGCCGAGAACGAGCGCCGCCGGCACGGTCACCAGCGCGACCAGCAGACAGACGAGCGTCATCGTGGTCAGCGCGGGGGTGAACATGAACCCGCTGATCCCGAGCACCGCGATCAGCGTCGCGAGCGCCGGGATCAGCACCAGGATCGTCATCGTGCTGGCCAGCGAACCGCGCCTGAGCACGTACAACGCCAGGCCGCCGAGCAGCACGACCGGCAGGGCGAACATCAGCGCGAACGGCAGGATGTGCCAGGCGTGCGCCAGCATCTCGCCGAGCGACTCACCGGAGCCGATCACGGCCGCACCGGGTCGTACCGGTAGCCGACGCCCCAGACGGTGGCGACGCGGACGGGTTTGGCCGGTTCCCTCTCGATCTTCTCCCGCAACCGTCTCACGTGGACGGTCACGGTGGACTGGTCACCGAAGTCCCAGCCCCAGACCTTCTCCAGCAGGTCGTTGCGCGAGAACGCCGTGCCCGGATGGGCGAGGAAGAACGCGAGCAGGTCGAATTCCCTGCTGGTCAAGGGAAGTTCGACGCCGTCGAGAGTGCCCTGCCGGGCGTTCATCTGCAGCCGGAGTCCCCCGTCGGAGAGTTCGAGCGCGGCCGGTTCCGGCCGCGGCATCCTCGCCCGGCGCAGCACCGACGCCACGCGCAGGGCGAGTTCCTTGGGGCTGAAGGGTTTCGTGACGTAGTCGTCGGCGCCGAGCTGGAGTCCGGCGATCCGGTTCTCCTCCTCGCCGAGCGCGGTCAGCATGACGACCGGGACCTGGCTGACCTGCCGCAGCCGGCGGCAGACCTCGAGCCCGTTGAGCCCCGGCATCATCACGTCGAGCACCACGAGGTCCGGCGCGGTCGTCGAGAACAGCCGCAGCCCTTCGGTGCCGTCCCCGGCGACGTCGACGTCGAACCCCGCCACCTCCAGATACCGCCGGACGACGTCACGGACGGTCTCGTCGTCGTCGACCACGAGGACCCGGCCCTGCTCGGTCATGCCACACCTCACGCTCTCACCAGCTCGTCAGCACCAGATGGTTCACCACCAGCGCCGTGGCCGCCTGCGCGGCGAGCCACCAGCGCCGTCCCGGCGACGGCAGCAGCGCCATGGCGGGCAGCGTCCAGACCGCGAACGGTAGCCAGATGCGCTCGACCTCCGCCTTCGACAGGCCGGACAGGTCGGCGAACGCGATCGTCAGCACCGCGGCGAGCACGATCAGGGTGACCGGGTCGCGGAACGACCGTTTCGGTTCGGCGAGGAACGCCGACCCCGTCCGTCGCGTTCCGGCGACCACGGCCGGGCCGATCGCGATCAGCACCGCCGCGATATCCGCCCATACCCAATAGGAGTACGGGCGCAGCGTGGCGATCCCCTGGTAGTAGCGCTCGACCACCAGGTGATACCCGTCGAGCCACCAGAACCCGGTCACCGCGAACGCCGCGACGACCGCCGCCACCCCGAGAAGCGCGAAAAGCAGGATCCGCCACTGCCGCGTCAGCACGACGACGGCCAGCGCGATCAGCCCCAGCAGCACGAGTCCGTAAGAGAGGAAGAGCCCGAAGCCGAGCAGCAGTCCGGCCGGGAGCGCGAGGATCCGCCGCCGCGTGGCGAGCGCCAGGAGCGCGATCCCGGTCGCCGTCACCCCGGCGAACAGGCCGTCCGCCGAGACCCCGATCCAGATCGCGCCCGGCGTCAGGACGGCGAACGGCAGGACCGTCCGGGCGGCGTCCTGCCTGCCCAGCGCGGAAAGTGTCACCGGGACGGCGACGACGACCAGGCAGCCGGCCAGGACGACGAACGTCGACGCCCAGGCACCGCCGCCCAGCCCGAGGCGATCGAGCCAGACGAACAGCAGCGTGGCGCCCGGCGGATGCCCGGAGACGTGCGTCGTCCACGAGTTCGGCTGGAAGTCCAGGATGCGCGAGGAGAACTCGCTCAGCATCCTGGGGATGTCGGTGATCCCCGGTACTTCATGCAGGTATTCGTGCTCCGTGGCGAGCCTGCCGGTGAAACCGCGGGCCCAGCCGTCGATCATCGCCAGTGAGAACGTCCACGCCAGCGCGGTCACGTAGCCGAGCGCGAGCAGCGGGCGCCAGCGCAGCCGCGCCGCGAGCACCGGTCCCCTGGTCACGACGAGGATCGCCACCACGACAGCGGCGATCGAGCCGGGTCCGACGTGCGCCAGCCACAGCCCGAACAGAGGCGGCGCGAAGGCGTAGATCACCACGCCGGAACCGGGCCGGTTGTAGTAGAGCCCGACGGCGATCGCCGCGGCGACCAGGGCCATCGCCAGCGCGACGGCGATCAGGTCGGCGCGGCGACCCGTCGGCGCGGGCGCGGTTTTCGGAGGCTCGGTGAGCCGGGCAGTGGTCATCACCGGCACCATAACCACGTTTCCGCTGTCCACCGGCGCCGGAAAGCGGTCCGTCAGAACTCGGTAAGACTTGCGATCACCCGGGTCGTCGCGAGCCCACCAGCAGCAGGCACAACACCGCCACCGCCGTGACGAGCCCGGCGACCAGCAGCATCGGGTCGAGCGACGGTTCGGAAGCCGCCGCCTGCTGGGTGACAGGAGGAGGCGCCGCGGTCTCGCTCGCAGGAGCCGGGGTGGAGGCCGTTGTGGCCGGGGGCGCACTGCTCGCCGGCTGCGAACTTGCCGTCGGACTCGCGACCGCTGATGTCGCAGGGCGCGCCGTGGTCTGTTTCGGCGGTGCGGGCGCCGACTGTTTCGCGGGCGTTTCCGCAGGAAGCACGGTGACCGACGCGCGCATGTCCGGATGCACCGTGCAGTAGTAGGAATACGTGCCCGGCTTGGTGAACGTGTGGCTCCAGCTCTGCCCGGCCGAAAGCTTCGGACTGCGGAACGCGGCAGGAGCACTCGTCGTGACGACGTCGTGGGGCGCCTGATCGTGCTGCATCCAGGTGACGGTGTCCCCGACCCGCACGGTCACCGTGGCGGGACCGTAGGCGTAGTTCTGCATCATCACCTGCTGTGTGGCTGCCTTCGCCGGCGGTGTCAGATAGATGGCTTGCAGGATCAGGAAAATCGCCGCCAGGGCGAGACCCGTGACTCGTTTCATCGGGCGAACTCGATGGCGATCTCGACGTGGACGCGGCGGACGAACCACCGCGCGCGCCGTGGCCGGGGCAGGATTCCCTTGGCCCAGAGGACGATCCGTTCTTCGTCGGCATGACGCAGGTCTCCGGCGAGCATGAGTCCGCGGCTCCCGATCCGTCCTTCGATCTGTATCCGCCTTTCGTCGAGGATGATTTCGTCGGCGGTGAACGTGAGCGCGCGCGTTTCGCTGCGCTTCAGGATCGAGTACTTCACCGGCCACGGATAGGTGCGCAGCGAGGGGACATCCACCTCGACGATGAGCCCCGGCTCCTCCGAGACGTCCAGATAGCCCGCGGTCGCGGCGAACCTGCCGCGTACCAAGGGAAAACGCAGGAACCTGATCGACGGTTCGAGGACACAGCGGTCCGGGCGCAGCGTGTAGCCGGCCTGGACCGGCGCGGGCAGGAGTTCGGTGTCGGACATCGCTCGTCTCCGTGCTGGGGAACGGGGATACTGGCGTGGGGCCCGGCCTGCCGGGCCCCACGACCTAGCAGCTCGCTTGGTTCAGCAACGGCGTGAGCACGGTTTCGAGCCACACCGTATGCGTCTTGATGTACTGGTCGAGGCTCAGCAGATCGGTCACCTGCTGGCCGAGTGAGGTCTCCAGATGCGCGGCCTTGACGTGCGCGATGATCGGCGCGAGCGTGTCGGCGACGACCTTGTCGGCCGACCCGTCCAGCACCGGCGCGAGAACGGTTTCCAGCCACACGGTATGCGTCTTGATGTACTGGTCGAGGTTGAGGATGTCCTGCACCTGCTGCCCCGGCGAGGTCTGCAGGTGCGCCGCCTTCACGTGGTCGACGATCGGCTGCAGCATTCCCTTGGGCACACACGATCCCCCGCCGGGAGTGGTCGGCGGCATCGTGTGCGACGGCGGCGGTGTGCTGCTGGTCGAGGTCGGCGGAGCGCTCGTCGGTGTGGTCGGAGTCGTCGGCGAAGTGCCGTCCACCTTGACCGAAGCCTTCATGTCCGGGTGCACCGAGCAGTAGTAGGAGTAATCCCCCGCCTTGGTGAAGGTGTGGCTGAAGGTCTGCCCCTGCTGCAACGTCGGCGACGTGAACTTCTCCGGGCCGTCGGTGATGACGACGTTATGCGGCGCGGTGTCGTGGTTGGTCCACGTCACCGTGTCGCCGACGGCGACGGAAAGGGTCGCGGGACTGTACTTGTAGCCCATGATTTCGACGGTCTTGGCGGCCGCCGGCGCCGCCGCCTGTTCCTGGGAAAGCCCTTGGTACAACGGAACCGCCAGCGGCCCCTGCTTCGACAGCGCGGCCAGGTCGACGTCGGCGGTCTGGCCGGTGTCCGCCTGCTGCCCGCCCCGCAGGGTGGCGAGGCTGAACAGCGCGATACCCAGGGCGAGGATCGCCACAGCCACCGGCCAGTTCCGCCGCGCGGGCACCACCGGCGGTGCCTCGGCAACGGGCTTCATGGGCTCTGGGTTATCCATAAAGGACACTCCTTTCATCGGGACGTTCACCGGCCGGGGCTGGCCGTGACGAGGAGGCTCGCCGCGAGGAGGACCACGATGACGAGCGCGGTCTCGGCGGCGACGGAATAGACGAAGGGGCGGACGGTGGCGGCGTCGCCGCGCAGGACGACGGCGAAGTCCAGCCGTCGCGCCACCCAGCTTTTACTGCCCTGCGCGATGATGAGGACGACAGCGAGGACGAGCAGCTTGATCACCAGCAGTTGTCCGTAGTCCGTTGTGGACAGTCGAGCCCAGCCGCCGACCGTCTGCCACGCCAGCACGACGCCCGCCGCGATCACCGCGAGCACGGAGACCATCGCCAGGCGGGAATAGCGCGGCACTACGGCGGCGAGTTCGCTCGGATCACGCCGGGACAGCACACCGAACAGCAGGACGGCGAGTCCGCCGATCCAGGCGCAGATCCCGGCCAGATGCACGAGATCCGCGACCTGGGTGAGCAACGGCCTGCTGCTCTCGACAGCGTGCCCGGTCAAGCCTGTGGTGCGCAGAAGACCCAAAGTCACCACGCCCGCGCCGACCCGCCAAGCAGCCGATTTCGCTGCGATCCTCCCGCGTTGCAACAGATCCGCGAGGACGACCCCGGCCAGCAGCCACAGCGACGCCTTCGCGAACCAGACGCGGCCGAACTGCGAGTCGAGCACCTGGCTGAGCAGATCCCAGTCGAAGAGGTCGGCGGCCGGACGTTGCGCCGCCCAGGCGCCCTGCAGACCGAGTCCCGCCACCGTGCCGACGAGACCGAGCAGCCAGCCGATGCCGACGACCTTGCGTGCCCGGCTCTGTTCGGCGCCGGACGGCCAGAGGAACGCGAAGAAGAACAGGCCGCCCGCGAACAGGGTCATGCCGAAGTAGTCCACACAGCGCGCGAGTACATACCAGGTCTTGACCATGGCTCACCGGACCGCCACGGGAAGGGGGACTGTTTCGAGGACTACCGTGCCATCGGTCGCGCGGCAGTACCCGAGAAGAGTCGCGCCGAGGCCGTCGGTGATCTCACTGATCAGCGGGAGCCCGGCGACGACGTCCAGAACCTGTTGCGCCACACCGGGTTGACACGCCGGAAGCTCGGCGTCGGGCGGCGGCAATGGCGGCGTGGTCGGCGGCGGATCCGGATCGGGGTGCGGAGGTGACGGCACGGGTTCCGGCGGCGGCACCGAAGGTGGGACCTCGATACCGCCGCCAGGCACGGGCGGAACCACCGGGGCGGGGATGTCGGTGACCGGAACCGCGGGCAGGGAAGGGATCGGGGCGGGCGCCGGTGGCTCCCCGCCCGGCAAGGGCGTGGTTCCGGACGGCGCGGGCTGGGCGAGCACCGGCGGGTTTTCCGCCGCCGTCCCGGGTTTCAGCCCGAGACCCGACGCGTACCCGACCACGATCACGACGGCGCCGGTGAGGCTCGCCGCGATCAGCTGATCCCGGCGCGGGGCGATACCTCGCAAGGCCACGAATGCGTCCTTCCATAAGGAAACGAGGGAATTGAGCGGAAAGGGGAAGGGCTCGATGGGCCAGAAGAAAACCAGGTGCCGCGTTACCCGGCATGATCGCCACATGAAGCCCAGGTAAAGGAACCCGGCCTCATGTCTCCGGACGGCGGTGAATTCCGCGTCCGAATGCCCGCCCGGCGCGGCCGTTCGGGTGACGATCGGCGGCAGCGTGTCCGTTTCGCGGGGTTCGTCGCGCGGGCCGGTGAGTTTTCGTTAACACGGTTGTTGCGCGATCCCCCTCCACCGCAACGCGTCCGGTCATTCCGTCACCGACCATGGGGCCCATTCCCGGCCATTCAAAAGACATCGTGAGGACGAACCATGTCGCTTATCCGGCCATCTCTGCAGGGGGCCTTCGTGGCCGCGCTCGTGCTGTTCACGACACTCGCCGGCGTCCAGCCCGCGATGGCGCACAGCGTGCTCGTCTCGAGCGATCCGGCGAAAGACTCCTCGATCGCCTCCGCGCCTTCCGTTGTCTCTTTGATGTTCAACGAGCCGCTCGATCACAGTTTCAGCGAATTGACCGTGCTCGGGCCGGACGGCTCGTCACAGTGGGAAGGCGGTGTGCCGGTGGTCGCCGGGGAGAAGTTGTCCGCGCCACTGCGCGCATTGGGAGCAGCGGGCGTCTACACGGTGAAGTACCGCGTGGTGTCCGCGGACGGCCATCCCGTGTCGGGTTCGGTCCCGTTCACGCTGACCATCGCCGGGGCCGGGAAGGCCGCCGCCGATCCGGTGGTGCGGACCGACACGATGGCCGCCCCTCCGGCGGCGGGCGACTCCATGCCGGTGTGGCCGTGGATCGCCGGGGCCGCCCTGGTCGCGATCGCCGGGGCGTTCGTGGCGAGGCGGATCGCGAAACCGTGAAGCCGGGCACCATAACCGGGTTCACGACGCCCGGCGGAGCGGGAGCGAGGTCCGTCACGACCTCGTAAGATCTTCGACGACGTCATGATTCGGTAAGCACGGCAAGGGTTCTCGTCCGTCCATCCCGGACTTAACGTGCTGTTCGTGAACGATGACCAGGTTGACGTCGTGCTTCCCTGCCTCGACGAGGCCGGTGCCCTGCCACAGGTACTGGCGGCCCTGCCCGAACGCTACCGCGCGATCGTGGTCGACAACGGTTCCCGCGACGGCTCCGCCGAGGTGGCGGCCGCGCTCGGGGCGAAGGTCGTCCACGAGCCCCGGCGCGGCTACGGCGCCGCGGTGCACACCGGGCTGGAGGCGGCGACGGCGGACGTCGTCTGTTTCGCCGACGCCGACGGCTCCCTCGACCTCGCCGAACTGCCGATACTGGTCGGCGGTCTCGCCGGGGCGGATCTGGCCGTCGGCCGCCGGGTGCCGACCGGGCCCGGCGTCTGGCCGTGGCACGCCCGCGCGGGCAACATGCTGGTCTCGGCGCTCTTGCGGCGGCAGGGTTCGCCGGTCCACGACATCGCGCCGCTGCGCGCGGTCCGGCGGCAGGCGCTGCTCGACCTCGGCGTCGCCGATCGCGCCTTCGGGTATCCGCTCGAACTGCTGATCAAGGCAGGGCGCGCCGGCTGGCGGATCGCCGAGTTCGACGTCCGCTACGGCGAACGCGCCAAGGGCACGAAGTCGAAGGTCTCCGGTTCGTTGCGCGGAACCCTCCGTGCCGCAAGGGATTTCGGGCGGGTGCTGAGCCGATGATCTTCTGCCTGCTGATCGTCGCCAAGGCGCCCGTGCCGGGTTTCGCGAAGACCCGGCTCTGCCCGCCCGCGACCCCGGACCAAGCCGCCGGGATCGCGGCCGCCTCACTGCTCGACACGCTCGACGCCGCCCTGCTGACCCCGGACGCGCAGGTCGTCGTCGCCTTCACCGGAGACCTCGACGCCGCCGTCCGATCCGAGGAAATCGCCGCGGCACTGGAAAAGACGGACGTGATCCCTCAGCGCGGCAACGGTTTCGACGTCCGCCTGGTGAACGTGCACGCCGACACCGCCGCTCGCCACCCGGATACACCGGTGCTGCAGATCGGGATGGACACCCCGCAGGTCACCCCGGAATCACTCGCCGCCGCGGCGAAAGCGCTGTACAGCGAGGATTCCGTGCTCGGGCTGGCGGAAGACGGTGGCTGGTGGGCTCTGGGTCTCGCAGATCCCCTGCACGCCAAGGCCCTCGCCGGTGTTCCGATGTCGTGCGCGAACACCGGACAGGAAACCCTGCGCGCACTGAAGGAAGTCGGGCTTCGACCCGGCGCGCTACCGACACTGTCCGATGTGGACACCATGGCCGACGCGCGCCGTGTCGCGGCAGGAGTACCGCGAAGCCGGTTCGCCCAAGCGGTCGCGGCCGTCCGGTGACCGCCTTCGATCCCGGCCTGCTCGGCCACCGCTGCTGGCTGGAACTCGCGACCGGCGAACGCGTCCATCTGCCGGTGGAACGCTGGACGGCCATTCCCTGCGACGGCGACGACGTCCTCCTCGACGCCTGCGCCGGGCCGACGCTCGACATCGGCTGCGGCCCCGGACGGCTGACCGCCGCTCTGACCGAACGCGGCGTCGCCTCGCTCGGCGTCGACATCTCGGCCACGGCCGTGCGGCTCACCCACGCACGCGGCGCCGTCGCGCTGCGGCGTGACGTCTTCGACAGCGTGCCGGGCGAAGGACGCTGGCGGCACCTCCTGCTCGCCGACGGGAACATCGGCATCGGCGGCGACCCGCTCCGTCTGCTGAAGCGCGCGTCCGAACTGCTCACCGGCGGCGGGACCGCGCTCGTCGAACTCGACCCGCCGGGCCGGGGTATCCGCCGTGACCGCGTGCGGTTGCGGCCCGACGACGGCGGTTCGTGGTTCACCTGGGCATGGGTCGGCGCCGAAGCCATCGCCGGACTCGCCGCCCAGAGCGCGTTCCGGGTCGCCTGGTCCACCCGCCGCGGCCACCGCTGGTTCGCCTGTCTGGAGAAACCATGAGGTTCCGCTCCGCCGCGCACAGCGAACAGGTGACGTCCCGGATCGGCCTCGCCCTGGCCGTCACGTTCACCCTGTGCTTCGTCACCGGATTGCTCAGCCATCTCATCCAGCACCCGCCGTCGTGGTTCGGCTGGCCGAGCCGTCCGGTCTCGCTGTACCGCGTCACGCAGGGCACGCACGTGATCTCCGGGATCGCGTCGATTCCGTTGCTGCTGGCCAAACTCTGGAGCGTCTACCCGAAGCTGTTCGAGCGCCCCGCCATCCGGTCGCTGCCGCACGCGCTCGAACGCCTGTCGATCCTGGTGCTTTCCGCGGCCGCGTTCTTCGAACTCGCCACCGGCCTGTTCAACATCGCGCAGAACTATCCGTGGACGTTCTACTTCCCGCAGGTGCACTACGCCGTCGCTTGGGTGGCGATCGGCTCGATCCTGGTGCATATCGCGGTGAAACTCCCGATCGTGCGCCGTGCGCTCACCAAGGAGCCCGAACCCTCACGTCGCGCCTTCCTCCGCACCACCTGGCTGGCCGCGGGAGTCGCCGTCGTCGCGACAGCGGGAGCGACGGTTCCGTTACTGCGCAACGTCTCCGGCCTCTCCTGGCGCAGCGGCAAAGGACCGCAAGGACTGCCGGTGAACCGGACGGCAGCGGCCGCCGGCGTCCTGGAGACCGCGCGGGATCCGAACTGGCGGCTCTCGGTGGTGACACCGAACGGCACGAAGACGTACTCGCTCGAAGAACTCCGTGCGCTGCCAAGGACGTCGGCCGAACTGCCGATCGCCTGCGTCGAAGGCTGGAGCGAGTCCGCGCGATGGAGCGGCGTCTCGCTGCCGGAGTTGTTGCGTGACGCCGGAAGCGCGCCGGGCACGCCCGTCCGCGTGTTCTCGCTGGAGAAGGCCGGACCTTATGGGATCAGCGAACTCCCGGGCACCCACACCTCGGACGAACTCACCCTGCTGGCGCTGGAACTCAACGGCGAGATCCTCGACGCCGACCACGGTTTCCCGTGCCGGATCATCGCGCCGAACCGGCCCGGTGTCCTGCAGACGAAATGGGTCACCCGCTTGGAGACACTGTGAAAACGTTGCGGCTGCTGCTCATTCTGCCCGGCCTCGGCGCGATCGCCTGGGGCGCGGTGCTGTTCGCCGAGTACGCCTTCCCACTGAGCCCGGACGTCTTCGGGACGCTCGGCTGGCTCGTGGGCGGACCGCTGGTGCACGACCTGCTGATCGCGCCGCTGGTCGGCGTCGCCGGGCTCGCGCTGAGCAGGTTCCTCCCGGAACGGTGGAAGACGCCGGTCAAGACGGGCGCGGTGCTCACCGGCGTGCTGACCCTGATCGCGGTCCCGTTGCTGTGGCGGCCGTTCGGCGGGGCCGCGAACCCGGGCCTGCACGACGCCGACACCGTCACCGGCCTGCTCGTGAGCCTCGCCGTCGTGTGGGCCGGTGTCTTGACCAGCGTGCTCCGCCGCAACGCCCGAGGGCAGGTCGGTCGAGAGGTGTCATGAAAGGGTCTTTCAAGACATTTTTCGTCCTGAAAGACCCTTTCATGACACTCCGGGGCACATCCGCCACCCCGCACAAAAAGGGGCCACGCGCGACCGGGATTGGCAGCCGGTCGCACGTGGCCTCTGGGTCCGGCCCGCTGGGGGTTCGAGCCGGGGTTTGGTCTCGGCCGCGCACTGCGGCCGAGCATCTGTGACCTGCGAGAAAGCAGGTTCTAGTTCGGCGTGACCGGCTGGCCGCCGAGGGTCACCTCGACCACCTTGTCACCGCTGAGGGTGAGCTTGACCTTGTCGTTCGGCGCACGGGTGCGGATCTCCGCGACGAGCGCGTCGGCGTTGGGGATCAGCCGGTCGTCCAGCTTCGTCACGACGTCACCGGACTTCAGGCCGGCCTTCTCAGCCGGGCTGCCCGCGGTGATCTCGCCGAGCTGCGCCCCACCGGTCTGCGGGGTCGCGACGCGGGCGCCGATGAAGGTCTGCGTCGCCTGGCCGGTCTTGATGATGTCGTCGGCCGTGCGGCGCGCCTGGTCGATCGGGATCGCGAAGCCGATGCCGACGTTGCCGCCGCTCTCTCCCTGGCCGCCCTGGCTGGACTTCGGGCTGTAGATCGCCGAGTTGATGCCGATGACCTGGCCCGCCATGTTCGCGAGCGGGCCGCCGGAGTTACCCGGGTTGATCGCCGCGTCGGTCTGCACCGCCGACATCACCGTGGTCTGGTCGCCGCTGCCGCCGCCGGCGCTCACCGGCCGGTTCAGCGAGCTGACGATGCCCGAGGTGACGGTGCCCGCCAGCTCGAACGGCGAACCGATGGCGACCACCGGCTGCCCGACCCGCAGGTCGTCGGAGCGGCCCAGTTCGACCGGGGTCAGGCCGCTGACGCCGCTGACCTTCACCACGGCGATATCCGTCGTGGGGTCGCGGCCGACGACGGTCGCCGTGCCCTTCTTGCCGTCCTGGAACACCGCCTGGATCTGCCCGCCGTTGGCGGCGACCTCGACGACGTGGTTGTTGGTGAGCACGTAGCCGTCGGCGCTGAGCACGAAACCGGAGCCCTCGCCGGCCCCCGCGCTCCCGGACACCTGCAGCTCGACGACGCTCGGGGAAAGCTTCTGCGCCACCGCTTCGACCGAGCCGGCGGGCGCGTTGCCCGTCTGCTGGGCCGGCCTCGGCGCGTCGAGCGCGCTCACCGAGCTGCCGCCGGCGTCCGAGGTCAGGAAGCCGACCGTGCCACCGGCGACACCGCCGACGACCAGCGCGATCGCCGCGACACCGGCGAGTACCTTGCCGGAGCCGGACTTGCCGGACGCCTGACGCTGCTGCGGCACCGCGTAGACACCCGGACCCGGGTGGGTCTGCGTCTGCTGCACATAGGGCGCCTGATGGGTCCCCGTCGGATGCGGCTGGGCGTACTGGCCCTGCGTCTGGGGGTGCTCCGGCACCGGCGGTACCTGCTGAGGCTGTGCCTGCTGAGGCTGTGAGGCCGGGGCCTGCTGGGCCTGCGGTGACCACGGGTTGTACTGCTGTTCCGGGGTGTAGGCCTGTCCACCATGAGGGGTGGCCTGGCCGCCGAGGCCGGTCGCGTCGGGCTGCTGCGGGGCCGGCTGTGCGGCCCAGCTTCCCTGCGCGCTCTGGTCCGCGTCCGGCTGAGCGCCGGCGGGCCGGGCCTGCTCGGCGTTGTGGCCGCTGGAGTCGTTCTCGGTCATGTCTCTACCTTGCGGGATGGTCCTGAGAAGTTCCTGAGCCAAAGCTGTGCATCCTTGATGAGTATGACCTCTTCAGGGGGTCGCGCGCAGCCTGTCCGCGATCTGTTCCGGGGTCGCGTCGTTGATCCACACGGCCATCCCGGACTCCGAACCCGCCAGATACTTGAGCTTGTCCTTGGACCGCAGCACCGAGAACACCTCCAGGTACAGCCAGCCCAGCTCGCGATCCCGTTTCGCGGGCGCCTGGTTCCAGGCCGCGATGTAGGGCAGCGGGCGGTCGTAGAGCCCGTCGCAGCGGCGGAGGACTTCGAGGTAGACGTCGGAGAACTCGTCACGCTCGGCGTCGGTGAGCGCGGGGATGTCGGGCACCTGGCGATGCGGCACGATCTGGACCTGCACCGGCCAGCGCGCGGCGGGCGGCACGAACGCCGTCCAGTGCTCGCCGGAGACCACGACCCGGGCGCCGGATTCCCGCTCGGCGGCCAGGACGTCGCCCATCACCGGGCGGCCGTGCTCGGCCTCGTACGCGCGGGCGACTTCGAGCATCCGCTCGGTCTTCGGCGTGACGAACGGGTAGCCGTAGATCTGGCCGTGCGGGTGGTTCAGCGTCACGCCGATCTCTTCACCGCGGTTCTCGAACGGGAAGACCTGCTCGACACCGTCCATTGCGGACAGTTCGGCGGTGCGGTCGGCCCACGCGTCGACGACGGCACGAACCTGTTTGGCGGTCAGGTCGGCGAAGGAACCGTCGTGGTCGCTGGTGAAGCAGACGACCTCGCAGCGGCCGACGCCCGGCGCCACCGGCACCAGCCCGGCTCCATCCACTGTGGACGATTCGCCGACGACATTGCGGGCGAAGGAGGGAAACCGGTTCTCGAAGACGACGACGTCGTAGTCCGGCTCCGGGATCTCGCTGGGCTTTCCGGGTTTCGTCGGGCACAGCGGGCACAGGTCGGCGGGCGGTTTGTAGGTCCGCGTCTGCCGGTGCGCGGCCATCGCCACCCATTCGCCGGTGAGCGGGTCGCGCCGGATCTCCGACGCGGCCGCCACCCGCGGCAGGTCGCGAGTGTCCTCGGCGGTGCGTTCGGGTGAGCCGGACCGGTCGAAATAGACGATCTCCCGGCCGTCGGCCAGGTGCCTTACCGTGCGCTTCACGCTTCTTCAGCCTCAGCCGTCTCCGCCGTTTCGGCGATCATCAGCTCACCCGATTGTTCGGTGAGCGTTTCCCTTGCGTGGTCGGACAATCCGTCGTCCGAGACGACGACGTCGGCCTCGTCGAGAGCCGCGATGGTGGAGATGCCGACGACACCCCACTTGGTGTGGTCGGCCAGCACGACCAGTTTGCGGCCGGCTTCGACGAGGGCGCGGTCGGTCTCGGATTCGGTGAGGTTCGGCGTGGTGAAACCAGGGCCGTCGGCCATCCCGTGCACGCCGAGGAAGACGACGTCCAGGTGCAGGGAACGCAGGCTCTGCACGGCGACCGGGCCGACGAGCGCGTCCGACGGGGTACGGACGCCGCCGGTGAGCACGACCGTGCGATCGGGCTGGTTCGCGCCGCGCAGGACGTCGGCGACCTGGATCGAGTTGGTGACGATCGTCAGGCCGGGGATCTCGTCGAGCGCCCTGGCGAGTGTCCAAGTGGTGGTACCGGCGGAAATGCCGATCGCGGTGCCCGGGCGGACCAAACCGGCCGCGACGGCGGCGATGGCGTCCTTCTGCGCGCGCTGGCGGACGGATTTCGCCTCGAAACCGGGCTCATCGGTGCTCTTGCCGACGATGGAGGTGGCGCCGCCGTAGACCTTTTCGACCAGCCCCCGGCCGGCGAGCACGTCGAGGTCGCGGCGCACCGTCATGTCGGAGACGCCGAGCCTCGTGACGAGGTCGCTGACCCGGACCGCTCCGGTCCGGCGCGCCTCTTCGAGGATCACCGCCTGTCGTTGCCGCGCGAGCACGTGCCCTCCCTGGATCAACTACACAAAATCCTACACGATCAAACATGGCGCGACGACCTGCGCGGCCTGCCAGCATGAGGCGATGGCCCGGCTTCGCGACATCGTGTTCGACTGCCACCACCCGGCTTCGCTCGCCCGCTTCTGGGCGGCCGCCCTCGATGGCTACGAGGTCGCACCCTACGACGAGGAAGAGCTTGAGCGCCTTCGAAACCTCGGCTTCTCCGGCCCCGAAGACGATCCGTCGGTGCTCGTGGAAGCCGGATCGGGACCGCGGCTGTTCTTCAACCTCGTCCCCGAGGGCAAGGTCGCGAAGAACCGCGTCCACCTGGATCTGACCGGTGACGACGTCGAACGCCTCGTCGGGCTGGGCGCCAAGGTGCTCGCGTGTCCCGAGGACGGGCTCGTCGTTCTAGCCGACCCTGAGGGCAACGAGTTCTGTCTCGTTACTCGGCAGGTGTCTCTTCGGCCTGCTTGACGCCGTCGATCGGGACGCCGCGGAAACTGAGCACGAACAGCGAAACCGCGCCGAAGAACAGCGCGATGTCGGCGACGTTCCCGACGAACCAGCCGTTGTAGTCGATGAAGTCGACGACGTGGCCGCGCGCGAACCCCGGGTCGCGGAACAGCCTGTCCCCCAGGTGCGTCGTCGCGCCACCGAGCAGGAGCCCGAGCGAGATCGCCCAGCCCGCGGACCGGACCTTGCGCGAGATCCACAGCAGCGCGACCACCGCGACCGCGGCCAGGATCGCGAAGATCCAGGTCGAACCGGCGCCGAGGGAGAACGCCGCGCCCGGGTTGTAGAGCAGCCGGAAGCGGAGGAAATCGCCGATCACCGGGATCGGCGCCCGGTCGGTCAGGGCGTCGACCGCCCACCATTTGGTCAGCTGGTCGGCGGCCAGCAGCACCGCGGCCACCAGCAGCGTCCACAGCAGACGACGGGGTGGCAGCTCAGGCGCGTTCTCAGTGCTCATCACTCGTTAGAGTACGGGCGACGCCGAGCGCGTTGAGCGCGGCGGGGATTGTCGTGGTCGCCCATCAGGCAGGCGCTCCCGGCAGCCGCAGGGTCATCAGCGCGCCGCCTTCGGGAGCCCGCCCCGCGTAGACGTCGCCGCCGTGCCGCTGGGCCGCGTGCTGGACGATGGCCAGGCCGAGACCCGAACCGGGCAGCGTCCGCGCCTCCGAAGAGCGGTAGAAGCGGTCGAACACCTTCGGCAGATCCTCGTCGGCGATCCCCGGCCCCGCGTCGGCGACCTCGATCACCGCGGTGCCGTCGCCGACCGGGTACAGCCGGACCCCGACCGTCGACCCCACGGGCGAGAACTTCACCGCGTTGTCCAGCAGGTTCAACACCGCGCGCTCCAAAGCGCTGGTGTCGCCGGTCAGCACCCACGGCTGGATCGAGACGTCGAACTCGATCTCGCCCGCCCGGCGCCGGGCCCGGTCGAGCGCGCGCTCGACGACTTCGGCCATGTCGACCCGCTCGTACTCGACCCGCGGCTCGTCCTGGCGCGCGAGTTCGACGAGGTCGCCGATCAGCTGGGTCAGCTCGTCGAGCTGGCCGCGGATGTCGGCCTCGATGTCGTCGCGGTCCTCCTCGGACAGCGCGCGGGCGCCCGGCCTGCTCGCGGAAAGGAGCAGCTCGAGGTTCGTGCGCAGCGACGTCAGCGGGGTCCGGAGTTCGTGGCCGGCGTCGGCGACGAGCTGCCGTTGCCGTTCCTGCGAGTCGGCGACCGTGCCGAGCATGGTGTTGAAGCTCTGGGTGAGCCGGGCGAGCTCGTCGTCGCCGCTGACCGGGATCGGCCGCAGATCGCCGGTCGTGGCGACGCGTGCCGCCGCCGACGTCAGCCTGTCGACCGGCCGCAGACCCGTTCGGGCCACGGCCGTTCCCGCCGCCGCGGCGACCAGGATCCCGGCGCCGCCGATCAGGAACAGGACCACGGAAAGCTCGTTCAGGGTGCGTTTGGTCGGGCCGAGCGACTGGGCGAGCACCATCGCCTGGCCGGATCCCGAGGGCAGCGCGACGACCCGGCTGTCGGTTTTCGGGTCGGTGCGCAAGGAGATCGGCGAGTCCCCGGAGGCGACCGCGATCTCACGCTCGTCGTACGGCGGGCGCGAACCGGACTGCGGATAGGTCAGCCGGATCTTGTCGCCGATCGTCAGCTGGCCGATCTGCAGGTCCGCGCTGGCCAGGAAGGCGCCGGGGACCTGCTGGAGTTCGGTCTGCACCAGGGGTGAGTCGACCGCGGCCTGCGCCCGCGCGATCAGGTTGTCGTCGACCTGCTGGTAGAGGTTGTCGCGCACCACGAGGTACGCGCCCAGGGACACCAGCGCCACCGCGCCGGCCACCGAAGCCGCCGCGAGAAGCGTGACCCGGCCGCGGAGCGAGAAGCGCCGCGTGCCCCAGCGGTCGCCACGCGGGTCCTTTTCGGACACTTCGACGGCCGGGACGGTGTCGGTCACGGCGGGGTTTCCCGCAGGACGTAGCCCACTCCCCGGACCGTGTGGATCAGCCTCGGCTCGCTCCCCGCCTCGGTCTTTCGGCGCAAGTAGCCGACGTAGACCTCCAGCGCGTTGCCCGACGTCGGGAAGTCGTATCCCCATACTTCCTCCAGGATGCGGCTGCGAGTCAGAACGTGCTTCGGGTAGGACAGGAACAGCTCCAGCAGCGCGAACTCGGTTCTGGTGAGGCTGATTTCGCGATCGGCGCGGCGGACCTCGCGCGTACCCGGGTCGAGGGTGAGGTCGGCGAACGAGAGGATCTCGGCGTTCTGTCCCGACTGCGGATCCGGGATCGCCCGGCGCAGAAGCGCGCGAAGGCGAGCGAGGAGTTCTTCGAGCGCGAAAGGCTTCGGAAGGTAGTCGTCGGCTCCGGCGTCGAGGCCCGAGACGCGGTCGGAAACGGTGTCCCGGGCGGTCAGCACGAGAATCGGCAGGTCGTCGCCGGTGCTGCGCAGCCGTCGAGCGACCTCCAGGCCGTCGAGCCGCGGCATCATCACGTCGAGCACCATCGCGTCCGGCCGGTTCGCGATGATCGCTTCGAGGGCCTGCGCACCGTCTCCGGCCATCTCCACCTGGTAGCCGTTGAACTCAAGGGATCGCCTGAGTGATTCACGGACGGCCCTGTCGTCGTCCACTACGAGGATGCGCATGGCGACAGTCTTACGCAGCGTGCTGAGACTCGCCTAAGAACACACACAGAACAAACAAAGAGAATTCAGCAGTCCACAAGGCGATTCAGCCGGTTTCCGGGGCTTTTGCAACAGGTGCATTCCATCTACGCCACAAAGCGAGCATGCGGACCGCGACCACGACGGCAGCTGCTACGACCGTCACCGGTCCCGGCGGAAGTCGCAGAGCGTGACCGATGACGACCAGCGCGGCCCCCGCGAGGGCGGCGACCGCGTAGATCTCCTTCCGCAGCACGAGAGGGATTTCCCGCAGGAGCAGATCACGCACAGCGCCGCCGCCGATACCCGTCGTCATCCCGATCAGGCACGCCGCGTAGGGAGTGGCGCCCGCGTTGAGCGCGATCGTCGTCCCGGCCGTCGCGAAGACGCCGAGCCCGAGCGCGTCGGCCAGGAGAACGCCGCGGCGCAGCTTCGCGATCTGCGGATGGAAGACGAAGACGGCCAGCGCCGTCCCGCCGCAGACCGCGAGGTACGGCCAGGTCCGCAACGTCGTCGGCGGGGTGATCCCCAGGAGGACGTCACGGATGATCCCGCCGCCGAGCGCGGTGGTCAGCCCGACGACGATCACCCCGAAGACGTCCAACCTGGACCGCACCGCCGCGAGCGCTCCCGACGCGGCGAACGCGATCAAGCCGAGGAACTCGAGCGCGGTGAGGACCATTACTGGTCGAGCAGGCCACCGCGGTAGGCCAGCAGCGCGGCCTGCACCCGGTTCGCCGCGCCGATCTTGGACAGGACGGCCGAGACGTAGCCCTTGACGGTGGCCTCGGACAGGTGAAGACGCCCGCCGATCTCCGCATTGGACAGTCCCTGCCCGATCAGGCCGACGACCTCACGCTCCCGTTCGGACAGCGAAGCGAGCAGCTTGCGCGCCGGCTGCGCGGCCCGCTGTTCGTCCCGATGCGACTGGACCATGCGCGCCGCGACCCCCGGGTCCAGCACCGCGCCACCCCTCGAGAGGTCGCGGACAGCACGCAGCAACGCGGCCGGGTCGATGTCCTTCAGGAGAAACCCATTGGCCCCGAGCCGAAGCGCGAGGCTGACGTACTCGTCGATGTCGAACGTGGTCAGCATGGCCACGGACGGCGGATCCGGCAGCGCGAGGATCGCCCGCAGCGCGCGAATACCGTCGTCAGGGGCTCGCATCTTGATGTCGAGCAAGGCGACGTCAGGGTGGTACCGCCGGGCGACCTCGACCGCTGATCTCCCGTCGCTCGCCTCGCCCACGATTTCGATGTCGGCGGCGCCGGACATCATGGCGCGCAGGCCCGAACGGACCAGTTCCTCGTCGTCGGCGAACATGAGCTTGATCAACGAAGCCCTCCGGCAGCCGGGGGAGCGTGGGTACCGCGTCCCGTTAACGAAGATTACCTACTGTTGTTCAGGGTTTCGAAACCAGACACGTACGAGTGACCCGCGCGGGTCATCTGTGTCGATCTAGGCTTCGATTCAGTCCCCGATCTGCTGGGGTGAGTGTGCGTGCTCGCGAGCGGATCCGCAGGTCGAGTGGCACAGAACAGCCAGTGACAGCGATTTCGTCCCTCTTCGGCGGCGTAGCGGCCCGGGCCCTCCACACAACCGCCGTCCGGGCGACCGTCCGATGCCGACCTCCTCGCCCGCCCGGGCGTGGTCACCCGGTAAGCTGCGGCTGGGCAGTACAAGCCCTCGTAGCTCAGGGGATAGAGCACCGCTCTCCTAAAGCGGGTGTCGCAGGTTCGAATCCTGCCGGGGGCACACAAATCCGAGCGCACACATGAAAAAGGGCTGCCCGGTGACACCGGACAGCCCTCAAAATCCGTGAGGGCCACCTTCAGGGACTCTGAGTCCCTCAAGGTGGCCCTCACGGACCAAAACATCTGCGCGAACGTCAGTTCAGTTTGACGCCTGCGTCCTCGAGAGCCCTGAGCACGGTGCCGCGCTCCAGCTCCGCCGCGACCAGTTCGAGGTCGTCGGCCATGTAGCGGTCGTCGTCGAGGGTGGGCACCAGCGACCGGATGGTGTCGTAGGTGACCCGGGCGGCCGGGCTGAGCCGGTCACGGCGGCCGGAGACGTCCACGGCCTGTGCCGCGGCGAGGAACTCCAGTGCCAGGATGATGTTGTTGTTCTGCAGCACCCGACGGCAGTTGCGGGTGGCGATCAGGCCCATGCTGACCACGTCCTGGTTGTCGCCGTTGGACGGGACGCTCTGGATGCTGGCCGGGCTGATCGTGCGGTTCTCCGCGATCAGCGCGGTGGCCGGGTACTGCGCGCCGGCGAAACCGCTGTTGAGGCCGGGCTCGCCCTTCACCAGGAACTCCGGCAGGCCGTAGCTGAGGTGCCGGTTGAGCAGCCGGTTGCTGCGCCGCTCGGAGAGCACGCCGAGCTGGGTCAGCGCGATGGTCAGGAAGTCCATCACGAAGGCGACCGGCTGGCCGTGGAAGTTCGCCCCGTGGAAGATCTCCTGGCCCGGGAAGAACAGCGGGTTGTCGTTGGCCGAGTTGAGTTCGATCTGCAGCTTGAGCCGGGTGTGCGAAAGGGTGTCCCGCACCGCGCCGATGACCTGCGGGATGGCCCGCAGCGAGTACGCCTTCTGCAGATAGACCTCGGAGCGGTGGACGTCGCCGCCGTCGCCGTTCTCCTTGCTGGCGGCGACCTCCTTGCGCAGGTCGGCGTGCTCGACGGTGAGCTTGCTGCCGGTCATCAGCGCGCGCATGTTGGCGGCGCTGGCGATCTGCCCGGCGTGCGGGCGGGCGATGTCGTGGCCCTCCGGCTGGAACGGGCTCATCGAACCCTGCAGCGTCTCGACGACCAGCGCCGCGACGATCTCGGCGTGCTTGGCCTGGGACAGCGCGTGCTCGGCCTGCAGGGCGCCCACGCCGGTCATCGCCGAGGTGCCGTTGATCAGCGCGAGGCCCTCCTTGAAGCGCAGCTTCAGCGGCTCGATGCCGAGCGAACGCAGCACCGGGCCGGTCGGCGTCTTCACGCCGTCACGCAGCAGGTAGCCCTCGCCGATCAGTGTGCTGGCGATATGCGCGAGCGGGGCCAAGTCGCCGCTGGCGCCGAGCGAGCCGATCTCCGGTACGGCCGGGGTGAGGCCCTCGTTGAGGTAGAGAGCGAGGCGCTCGAGCACCGCGGGACGGACCGCGGAGTGGCCCTTGGCCAACGCGTTCAGCCGGGCCGCGACGACGGCGCGGGCCTCCGAGTCGGAGAACAGCGGGCCGACGCCGGCGCTGTGGCTGCGGACCAGGTTGGTCTGCAGCTCGGTTTCCTTGGCGGTGTCGACCAGCATGTAGATCATCTCGCCGTAACCGGTCGTCACCCCGTACACGGGAACGTTCTGCCGGACGGTCTCCTCGAACTGCTCCCGGCTGGCGGCGGCGCGGCTCAGGACGTTCGGCCCGAGGGCGACGGGCACATGCTCCTCGGCAACCCGACGCACCTGCGACAGGTCGAGGGTCTCGCCGTCGAACTCGATAGGGACATCGGTTCCCACCATGGTCATGTGAAACTCCCGATTAGGTGTGGTGACAGGTCGCCTGGTTGCGACTCGATGCAATCACCGCCGGACGGGGTGCCACGCCTTCTCGCTTGCGTTGGTGGTTTTTGCGGGCACGTAAGGAGATGACGCTTCCCCGCGCTCCGCCGCCGGCTCGTGAACAGCATCGAGGAAGATGCGCCGCCGACCGCCGCCGCCGAGCATGTAGCCATGCGCGTTCTCTTCGTCACCTGCCCGGGCAAGACCCACCTGTACGCGTTCACCCCGCTCGCCTGGGCGCTGCAGACCGCCGGGCACGAGGTCCGCGTGGCCAGCCAGATCGACCCGGAGTCGTTCACCACGAGCGACTTCATCGCCACCGGTCTGACCGGGGTGGAGCTCGGCGACAAGCTCGACCTGAGCGCCCTGTTCGCCGACGCCCTGCCCGAACTCCCGCCCACCACGCCGCAGCGGCAGGCCCAGGACCAGTACATCGAAGACAACGACCCGGTGAGCGAGCTGACCGGGCTGGCCGACTGGCACTTCGGCACGTTCAACTCCGCCTCGGTCATCGAGGGCGCCGTGCGGCTGGCCCGCGCGTGGCGGCCCCACCTGGTGATCTGGGACGGCATGACGATGGCCTTCGCCGGGCCGATCGCCGCGCGGGTGGCCGGGGCCGCGCACGCCCGGTTCACCTTCGGCACCGACGTGCTGAGCCAGCTGCGGGACGCGGCCGGTGACCAGGATCCCGTCCGGGAGGCGATCCTTCCCATCCTGGCGCGCTACGGACTGGAATACGCCGAGGACACCCTCGACGGCCAGTGGTCGATCAACGCGATGCCGCCGTGGACCTGGCAGCCGCCGGGCCGTCGCTACCAGTGGCTGCGGCCGATCCCGTACAACGGCCCGGCCACGGTCCCCGACTGGGTGCTCGACGAGCCTGTCCGCCGCCGCGTCTGCATCACGTTGGGCCTCAGCCACCGCGAGCTCAACGCGGGCGCCGCCACCGCGACCCTGCTCGACGGGGTCGCGGACCTGGACGCCGAGGTCGTGGTCACGCTCAGCCGCGAACAGCTCGACGCGCTTCCCCGGCTGCCCGGCAACGTGCGCCCGGTCGAGTTCGTGCCGCTCACGGCGCTGCTGCCGACCTGCTCGGCGATCGTGCACCACGGCGGCTACGGCACCTTTATCTCCGCCATCGAACACGGCGTCCCTCAGCTCGTGGTGCCCGGCAAGTTCGGCAACGACAAGTTCTGGGGCCCCACCGCCGAGGCCGACGCGCTGGAGTCCCACGGCGCCGGCCT
This sequence comes from Amycolatopsis sp. lyj-112, assembly GCF_046549055.1. Taxonomy (NCBI): domain Bacteria; kingdom Bacillati; phylum Actinomycetota; class Actinomycetes; order Pseudonocardiales; family Pseudonocardiaceae; genus Amycolatopsis; species Amycolatopsis sp. lyj-112. The sequence continues at coordinate 235,300 of NZ_JAJPWS010000002.1, forward strand.
ATATGTGAGCGAGTCCGGGCACGTGACCGCCGACGTGCTACGCGAGAAGCTCCAGCAAGTGCTCAAGGAGCCCGACTTCGCCCGCAATGCGGCCCGGCTGCGTGACCTCACCGACGAACTGCCCACCCCGAACGAGATCGTTCCCGCCCTCGAACGGCTGACCGCTCGTCACTCGGCCACGAAGGCGTCATGACCGTCGCGCACACCTTTTCGGGCGAGGCACCGGAGTTGCCAGTCGAGTTCGTCGCCCACCCACTCCCAGCCGGGCTTGGCCGAGGGGCCGATCCGCAGGTCGCTGGGAACCTGCGCGTCGCGCAGGGCGTGCACGTACGCTCGATCCAGTTCGATCCTCGCGCGAATCTGATCGGCTCCGCCGACGGACCCGTGACCGGGGACGACGACGTCGACATCGTCCGCGACGTCTTCGAGCAGCCGCAGCCCGACGAGGTAGTCCTCGATCGGATTCGCGGCGTCCATGTCAGGCATCGGAACCAGGACGTCGGAGAGCATGTCGCCGGCGACGAGAACCCCGCGTTCTTCGATCACCAGCGCGGCATGGCCCTCGGCATGGGCCGGATGCTCGATAATCCGGACCAGGGGACCATCCCAAGGAATCCGATCGGTTTCAGCAGGCAGACCGGCAATAAGGCCGAACAGGTCCAGCGGTGTTTCCCCGGCGATTTCCGGCGGTAGCCCCTCGGCGACGCGGGACTTCCAGTCCTCCTTCGACCGCAGATCTCGCATATAGGCCGCGCAGCGGGCTGTGCCGTAACGAGGCGCTTCGCCGAGTTCTGCGTGCCAGAGCACGTGATCCCAATCGGGATGCGTCGAGAATCCTGCTATAACGGGCTGGCCCAGCTCGCGAAGGTCGTTCGCCAGGCATGTCATTTCACCGCCGGTTATCCCGGCATCGATGAGCAACACGCCGCCGTTGCCCTGCACGACAACGGTATTGTTCTCGAGTAACGCGCTCTGGTGGACCAGCACGCCCTCCGCGACCTGCTTCAGCATGGAGGATCCTCCCGTTCGTCATTTCGCCGGCCGACTCAAGCGACTCGGTCCGGACCGCTCGACACCCGACAAGAAAAGAGGAATAACAATGACGAAGAAGATTATCATCAACTTGCCGACGAAGGATGCCGAGAAGGCCAAGAACTTCTACACCGCGCTCGGTTACTCCATGAACCCGGATTTCACGGAAGAGGACGTGACCTGTGTGGTGATCAGCGACGAGATCCAGGTGATGTTGCTGGCCGAGAAGATCTTCAGTAAGTACACGCAGCGCGACGTCGCCGACGCAACGAAGGTCACCGAGGCGATCCTCGCCCTGTCCGTGGAAAGCCCGGAAGAGGTCGACGAACTCGTGAACAAGGTGGTCGCCTCAGGCGGATCTCTCGTCGATCAGCCGGACACGCATGACATGCACAGCCGCAGCTTCGCCGACCCGGACGGCCACCTGTGGGAGATCGTCTGGTTCGACCCGGCGGGCTTCGAAGAGTGAACCGGCTGACCCGCTCGTATTCGAAGGAGACGCATGGCAAAACTCATCTACTCGATGTTCACCTCGCTCGACGGTTACGCCGAGTCGGAGGGCGGCATCGGCACCGGGGCCGACGACCCGGAGGTGCATACCTTCGTCAACGACCTCTTCCGGTCCGTCGGCACGTATCTCTACGGCCGGCGGATGTACGAGACGATGGTCTACTGGGAGACCGCGCACACGGTGCCCGACCAGCCGCCGCAAATCCTGCAGTACGCCCGTGACTGGCAGGCCGCGGAGAAGATCGTGTACTCCACGACGCTGGAATCGGTGTCCAGCACGAAGACCACGCTCGAGCGGACCTTCGACCCGGACGCGGTGCGCAAGCTCAAGGCCGAGGCCGAGCACGACCTCACCGTCGACGGCCCGACCCTCGCGGGGCAGGCGATCGCGGCCGGACTGGTGGACGAGTACCACCTTTTCGTCACCACGAGCGTGGTCGGTGGCGGCAAACGGTTCTTCCCCGATGGCGTGCGCCTCGATCTCGAACTGGTCAAGGACCATGTCTTCGGCTGCGGACTGATCTACGCGCACTACCGGACCCGTTGAGCCGCACCGGTCGGTGACGCCGCCCGCGATCGGGAAAGCCCCGGATCCACCTGGCGGGTGGGTCCGGGGCTTCCGGGCGCTGCAGGCTACAGCGGTTCCGTCCTCGCGATCAGGCGGACAGGCGGCGGGCGACGGCCGGGATCACGATCGCGGCGGCGACCAGGTGCGCCACCATCAGCAGTATCTTCGTGTTCACCGCCGCGTCCGCGAGCACATCCGGAACCAGCGACAACGCGGTGAGCACGATCGTGGTGCGGACGAACACCGCGCGCGGATGGCCGACCGTGCGGGCCAGCACCAGGGCGAGTACCAGGCCCAGCACGGAGAAGATGACGGTCAGCGCGGTGAAGCCGGGTACCGGGATCTCGGTGCCGCCGACAACGAGGCTGATTCCGGTGGCTGAACCCACCGCTGCGACGGCCGTGGTGGCCGCGGCGGCGATGGCCGTAGCGATCAGGCCGCCGATGATCAGGGACTTCGCGGGAGCGGCAGTGGTGGTAACGGACATCGTGGGCCTCCTAAGTTCGATAAAGGGGTGTCTGACACCGGCTGAGCCGGCGTCAGCTGGTTTCGGAAGGTCGGGTGCTCTGCAGCCGTAGCTGGGTGTAGGCACGGTTGGCCATGGTCGTGAGCAGCACGGCGGAACTGACGTGCGTGCGTCCGGTGGAAAGATCCCGCCAGACCCGTTCGAGGCGTTCCCCCTCACGGACGCTCGTGCTACCGGCCGTCGGCTGGATGATCTCGTCGACGGCTCGCCAGGCCAGCTGGGTGGCCTCTCGACAGGTCAATGCGATACGCAGGTCCTCCTCGGGGGTGAACGCTCCGAGCGGTTGCTCGGACAACTCGTGCCAGCGCCGCGCCGTGGCGAACACGAGCGTCTCGGCGGCGTCGATCATGCTGCTCGCCTGCCCGTACCAGAGCTGAAAGTCGGGGTCCTCCACCCTGGGCGGGAACGGCGGGAGGATCGTGGTGCGGGAGAACATCAATTCCGTGTACGCGTCCAGCGCGCCCTGGCACATGCCGAGCGCGATGTGCGCGCCCTCAAGGGCCATCGAGCTGGCCGGCGCGCCGCCGTACTGCGGGTGCTCGTGCAGGTCGCGCCCCGGAGTACCGCCGGTCACCGAAATCTCCTCGAACGGGACCTCGAGACCGAAGTGGTCGGGGATGTGCCCGCCGGAGATCCGGATGCTGTGCGACCCGCTGCCCTTGAGGCCCAGCTGCCCGCCCCAGTCGTCGAGCCTCTCCCACTGATCGCGCGGCGCGATGAACAACAGCGGGCGTGACGGGCCCCCGTCGTCCCCGGCGATCACGGCATTGCCGATCAGGTGGGTCGCGTACGGCGCGCCGGAGCAGTACCGCCAGACACCGTCGAGGATCCAGCCGCCGTCCGCGGCGCGTCTGGCCGTCCCCTGCGGAGCGTTGACGAGGGGTGCGATGAAGTCGCCGCCGCTGAAGATCTCGGCCTGCGCCTTCTCCCCGAACATGCTGCCGACGAACAGCGAGTGCGCCGCCCCCAGGCAGTACATCCAACCGGTCGACGCGCAGGCCCGGGTCAGGATCGTCACGATCTGCAGGAAGGTCTCGAAGCCGAACTCGTAGCCGCCGTAGCGCTTGGGCACCGTGATGCGGTAAAGGCCGGCCTCTTGGAACGCCCGATGGGTGTCCTCGGCGTAATAGGTCCGCTTCTCGGTCTCGGCCTGGCGTGCAACCAGAGTCGACGCGATGGCCTTGGCCCGCTCGATCAGCACGGCGGGGGTGACTTCGGGCTCGGCGGGCAGGGCCGCGCTCTGCACGTCGTTCGCGGTGACGGTCATCGTCAAACCTCTCAGATCGCCGAATCCGGGTCGGCCACCATTTCGCCGACCACACTGAGGAACTCGGCCACCTGCTCGTCGACGTCGGCCTGATCGAAGAGGTGACGGCTGAAGCTGAGCCCGCCGGCCACTTCGTTGTTGCCGAGGTGCATCGACCAGATGATCCCGTCGGGAGTCTCGGAGCCGAGCGGCTGCGGGACGACCCGCTTCCAGATCCCGGTGTACTCGAGGTCGCCGATCTTCTTGCCCTCCAGCGTGTAGGGCGGCTGGACGGCCTGGAACAGGCACGGCACCGCGTCGGGGCCGACCGAAGCCATCAGCTCGGGCGCCTCGGCGAGCACGTGCAGCAGCGGCAGTTCATGTTTGAAGGCGCCGATGCAGGCGGTCCTGGTGACGGCGACGACATCGCGGAAAGTCCGGCTGTCGCCCAGATTCACCCGGAGCGGGACGAAGTTGAAGAACGACCCGACCGTGGACTGGAAGCGGCGCTGACGGCCCGGCGCGAAAGTGGGCACCACGATGTCGGTCGCCTCGGTGCGCCGGTTCACGAAGACGGCGAACGCGGCGAGCAGCACCATGAACGGGGAGCTGCGCGTCGCCCTGGCCAGCCGGGACACCTCCGCGCTCAGGTCCGCCTCGGTGCCGAAGCGGTGATAGCTCGTCCCCGGGGCCACGTCCTCCTTGCGGCGCGTCGGCGCGACATGGAGCCGGGCACCGCGCAGCGCTTCACGCCAGTAGGCCCGCGAGGCAGCCACCGACGGCCCTGTGGCCTCCTCCTGCTGTACCGCGATGTAGTCGCCGTACTGGAGCACCTCGGCCAGCTGGGGCTCGTCCCCAGCCGCGCGCGCCGCGTAGCAGTCCGCCAAGTCCTGCATGATCACCTGGAGCGACCAGACGTCCGAGGCGCTGTGGTGGGCGTTCAGCACCAGCACGGAGTCCTGCTCGTCGAAGCGGCCGAGCACGGCCCGCAGCAGCGGGACATCGTGGATCGGGAACGACCGGGTCTCCGCCTCGATCATCAGCTCTTCCGCGCGCCGTTCCCGATCCTCGCCCGGCGTCGCGTCCAGTTCGACTACCAGCAGCTCGGGTGCCCCGACGGGCAGCACGCTCTGCGTGCCGTTCTCGAGGCTCACCACGGTACGCAGCGCCTCGTGCCGGTCGATCACGTCGGCCAGCGCCAGGCGCAAGGCCTCCACGTCGACACGACCGGTGAGCCGCCACCCGCCGACCTCCACGTAATGCGGCCCGAACGGCCCGGATTCGAAGCCTTGGGCGAACATGCAAAGGAACTGTTGCTGCAGTGAGAGTGCGAGCACCTTGGGTGCCTGCTGGGTTTCGGGGAAGGTGGTCATGGGGTGATCTCTCCTTTGTGGAGGGTGGGACCGCGGGAAGGCGCGCTACATCAACGGATTCGCACCACGTGGCATCCCGACGAGCTCCTGCGGTGTCCGTTCCAGCAGCAGGTGCGGGTCCTGCGTCTCGACCTGGCCGAGGCCGGGCGGGCAGCGGTCCCAGCCGAGCAGCCGCTGCACCTCCTCCGGCAGGGTCTGCACGGTCTCACGGGGAACGGCGAGGTACTGGTTCTCCTCCTGCCGCAGGTTGCCCAGGTCGAGCGCGACGGAGAGGCTGTACCGAGGCGAGTCCGTGGTGTTGGCTCCCCCGCCGTGGTAGACGCCGCCCTGCCAGAGCAGCGCGGAACCCGCGGGCATGACGGCCGGGATCGTCTCGGCGTAGGTCGGGGGCCGCTCGTCGTCCCAGTGATGACTGCGAGGGATGACCAAGGTCGCGCCGTTGGCACTGGTGAAGTCGGTCATGGCCAGCATCAGTTGCAGCCGGCACGGAGGTCCCGGATGCCGCCACAGATGCATCGCGTCGTCGCGGTGCAACGGCTGCCGTCCCTGACCGGGATCGATGCGGATCGCTTGGGTGAAGCTGACCTGGATACTCGGCGTCACCTCCATCCGGACCTTGCCGATCCAGCAGTGCGTCGGCTTTTGCAGCAGCCGCCGGGCCGAACCGAGGTAAAGGGGCTGGGTCACGACGGAGGACATCTGCGTCGACCGTTTGAACAGGCCGGACAGCCGCTTGGTCTTGACCCCGTCGTAACCGCTCTCGCTATAGCCGGACTCCTCGAGGCCGGGTCCGAGGTCTTCCCGGAGCCCGGCGAGCGTCGTCGCGTCAGCGAAGTCCTCGACGACCACGGCCCCCTCGCGGTCGAGAATCTCGACGACATGGTCGAGGTCCGCATCCGGCCGCACGTGGATCAGTTCGGGCTTCGCGGCCCCGTTCTCGGTCCCCACGGTCATGCGGCCGAATCGAGGGCCGCCGCGAGGACGACATGGGTCAGGGTCTCCAGGTCCGGGTCCTCGAAAAGGTCGCCGATGTCGAGGGTGACACCCAGCTGCTCCTCGATCGCCGCGGCGATCCGCACGGCGGCGATGGACTGCCCGTTGAGTTCGAAGAACGTGGCGCCGGGCCGGTCGGAGCCCTCGCCGAGGACATCCGTCCAGATCTCGGTGACACGCTGGGTGATTTCGGTCGTGCTGAGAGCCGACTGATGCTCGGTGCTCATAATCTCCTCCAGGCGAGATCAGAGGTACTGGGTGTTGGAAGGCAGTCCGCAGGTAAGGCGTCCGTACAGCTCGAAGTTGGTGTCGGGGTGCATGATCGCGTGCAGGTTGAGCGCCTTGATGTCGCGCTCGATGCGCTGGATCGGCACGCTGGTGTACAGCGAAGAGCCGCCGCTGGCGCCGGCCAGCGTGTCCACGACTTCCTTGGCGCGCAAGCAAACGGCGCCCAGGTCCAGCCGGGCACGGGCGCGTTCCTCAAGGCTCCACGGCTCGCCGGACGCGGCCTTGGCGTCGATCAGGTCGGCGGTGCGCCGGATGTGGAACCCGGCCTCGTCCACCCCGATCGTCGCGCCGGCCACCTGCAGGTGGGTCAGCGGCGCGGCGCTCTGCTCGGTGTAATCGGTGTAGGTGATCTTGCGGCTGGGCAGGCGTTCCATGAACGCGTCCTGGGCGGCGATCGCGAGGCCGTACGCGGTCGCGCCGACGGTCGTGCAGGCGATCGGCATGAACGGGGCCCGCCACATCGGCGCGGCGTCGTCCTGCTGCAGCGGGTGCACGCCGCCGATCACCGGGCCTACCGGCAGTACCCGCTCGGCCGGAACGAAGACATTCTCGGCCACCGTCGTGACACTGCCGGAGGCGCACATGCCGACGGTGTGCCAGTCGTCGATCACCTGAAGGTCACTCATCGGGATCAGCACCATGACCGGCTCGTGCTGCCCGTCCGGGGTGGGCCGGACGGCGGCGTTCACGTTCCAGTCGCTCTGCTGGGCGCCGGTGTTGAACGACCACTTGCCGTTGACCAGGTAGCCGCCGTCGGTCGGCACGGCCATCGCGCCGGGGCTGAGGATCCCGCTGATCCGCACGTCGGGATCGGCGAACACCTCGTCGCGCACGGTCTCCGGGAACAGGCCGACCAGCCAGCTGCTGATCATCCAGACCGACATCGTCCAGGCGGCGGAGCCGTCGCCGCGCGCCAGCTCGGCCAGCACGTCGGTGACGGTCCGCATATCGGACTCGTAGCCGCCATAGCGCCGCGGTACCCGCAAGCGCAACAGACCGGAGCCACCCAGCGCTTCAAGCGTGTCGACGCTGAGCCGCCTGCGCTGCTCCGACGCCTGCGCATTGGCCTTCAGCACCGGACCGAGCTCGACCGCACGCCTCAGCAGTTCGGCTCGTGGCAGCATGGTGACTGTTTCCATTGACCCTCTCTCCTCGAGTCCGAACAGTTTCGGTAACGACTTTGGCAGCCGCGATCACCGCGCCGCATCTTCTGAACTGCGATATCGGACGTGGCTGGGCTGTTCCACCCGGCCGGGTAAGGCCCCGGCGCAATCACGGAGATGCGACCGCCGACGGCGGCGCGGGAGCATGAAATTCCGATGACCCTCCCGGTACCGGCATGAGATGGCGAGACTGATGGACGAATCTGCCGAAAAGCTCACAATCAAGCTCTGGCTCGGTCGTTGGCCGATGTGGCAACAGCTCGTCGACCCCATCCGGGCACAGGTGGAGGAGTTCAACCGCAGACACCCTCGGTACCGGGCAGTCGTCGAAGCCGTCAGCCTGGGGGCCTTCCCCCGTGAGGTGGCGCGGACCGCGCGTGAAGGAACAGCGCCGCATCTCGCCTCGTACAGCTACTGCTACTTCCGGGAGGCCCTGGACGTCCGGGACGCGAACGGGCAGCCGTTGTTCACCTCGGTGACCAAGGCCGTGGCCGGGCGGGACGAGATCCTCGGTGAGCCCGTGGTCGTCGACGACATCGTGCCCAACATGCGGGCGTTCTTCACGATCGACGGCGAACTGACCTCGATGCCGCGCAACACTTCCACGATCCTGCTCTTCTCCAACATCGACGCGCTGAACGCCGCCGGGATCGCCGAACCACCGCGCACCTGGGCGGAGGTGGAGGCCGCGTGCGCCGCCGTCGCAGGACGGGACGGCGCGCGCCGCGGCGGGATCACCTGGCCCAACTTCGGCTGGTTCTTCCAGCAGTCCGTGGCTCAGCAGGGCGGGCTGATCGCCGACCACGAGAACGGCAGGTCGGGCCGGAGCGAGAAGATCAACTACCTGTCGCCCGAGATGCTGGCCTACGCGAACTGGTGGAAGGACCTGCACCGGGCGGGCCACTACCACTACACCGGCAAGCCGTCGGACTGGTGGGGTTGCATGGAAGCGTTCGCCAACGGGGAAACGGCGATGATGATGAGCACCTCGGTCGAGGCCGGGCCCATCGTCCGGGCGGCCCAGAAGGCCGGGTTCCGCGTGCAGGTAAGCCAGATGCCCTACAACGAGCAGGCAGGCTACGCGGGGAACCTCATCGCCGGTGAGTCGCTGTGGCTGCGCGACGGGCTGGACGAACCGACCCGTGACGGCGCGCTGGCCCTCATGCAGTTCCTGAACAACCCCCGCAACGCCACGCAGATCTACGACAACGGCCGGACGTTCGTCCCCACTACGGAGTCGTCGATCGGGCTGCTCGAAAGCGAGGGCTGGTTCGACAAGAATCCGCACTTCCGGGCCGCCGTCGATCAGATCCGCATCAGCCCCGACTCCCCCGCCACCCGTGGCGTGGTGGTGGGCAACGACCTGCCCATCCAAAGCGCGAGCGTGCAGGCCATGCACGAGGTGCTGGTCGACGGCGCCGAGGTGGCCGCGCGCTTCAGCCAGGCGAACGACCAGGCTCAGCAGCTCCTTGAGGAGTACTCGCAACGGGTGGAATCGGCCAGTGCCGGCCAAGGTCCGCAGATGCCCCAGACGGAAGCGGAGCGTCTCCGGCTCGGCGCCTGACCGGCCGTTCTGGTCCTATTTCGCCAAACTGAACCGACCCTGGGCAGCGTTCGCCGCGGCCCAGGGTCTTTTCGTGCCCCAGGAGGGCAAACGGGGAGACGAAAGCCCACTCGGCTGAATGCGACGCTCATTCCCATGAACGAATTCCAGGGAAGTCCCGGGGTGGCCGCGAAATCGGGCCGGGCGATCCCGGCGTTCACCGACGGGATCTGAGCCGCCATAAGGAAGGGTGGACCCACCGATGGGCAAGAAAGCACGCAGGGCGCTGGTGCTCGGTGGCAGCTACGCCGGCCTGTTCGCCGCGCGAGTGCTGACCGAGCAGTACGACGAGGTCCTGATCGTCGATCGCGACAAGCTGGTCGGGGAGCGGGGACCGCGCCGCGGCCGCCCGCAGGGCAAGCACATCAACGCCATGCACGTCCGCGGCCTGCAGGTGACCGAGGAGCTGTTCCCCGGCTTCATCGACGAACTCATCGCGGACGGCTGCCCCACCGGCGACTACGCCGGCTCGTGCCGCTGGTACTTCAACGGCAAGCCGCTGCTCCGCGAGGACATCGGCTACATCGCGGTACCGGCCACGGCCCCGCTGATGGAACGCCACCTGCGGGAACGCGTCGAGCAGCTGCCCCAGGTGCGGTTCGTCGAGCGCCACGACATCGCCGGGCTGGAGGCCACGCCGGACGGCTCGCGGATCACCGGCGCCCGGCTGCGCGATCTGGACAACGACCGGGACGAGCTGATCGAGGCCGATCTGGTCGTCGACGCCACCGGCCGCGGCTCGCGGACCCCGGCGATGCTGGAGAAGTTCGGCTACGAGCGGGTTCCCGAGGAACGCATCAAGATCAACCTGGGGTACGTCACGCAGCACTACGAGCTGGACGACGACCCGTGGCGCGGCGACCTGGCCATCATCCCGGTGGCGTTCCCCTCCTCGCCCCGCGGCGCGATCTTCACCCAGACCGACCACGGCCGGGTCGAGCTCACCACCTACGGCCTGCTCGGCGACCACCCTCCCACCGACCAGGAGGGCTTCTACGACTTCGTCCGGTCGCTGGCGATCCCGGACATCGCCGACGCGCTGAAGACGGCCCGTCCGGTCGACGAGCCCGTCCCCTTCCACTACCCGGTCACGCTGCGCCGTCGCTACGAGCGGATGTCCCGCCTGCCGGCCGGCCTGGTCGTCACCGGGGACGCGGTCACCAGCTTCAACCCGGTGTACGCGCAGGGCATGACGGTGGCCGCGGTCTCCGCGCTCACCCTGCGCCAGCACCTGAGCCCGAACGGCGAACCCGATCCGACCGCGTACTTCCGCGACCTCGCCCGCGACGCCATCGACGCGCCCTGGGAGATGACCACGACGGTCGACCTGAACTTCCCGGACGTACCCGGCCACCGTTCCCTGAAGATGCGCATGGTCCAGCGCTACCTGCGGCTCGTGCAGGTAGCGGCGACCCGCGACCCGAAGGTCACCACGGCGTACCTCCGGGCCGCCGGCATGGTGGACACCCCGCAGGCGCTGATGCGCCCGGCGACCCTGTGGCGCGTGCTACGCGGCGCCTTCGCCAGGACCTCCCCCACCGACCGGTCACCGCAGCCGGCTCTCGCCGAGTCGCGCTGAGCTCCCGCCGCGCCGAATATGCCGTGAAGGCCTCCTTGCCTACCTTGAGCGTAGGCAAGGAGGCCTTCACGGCATTCGTTCGAGTGGAGCAACCGTCCACAAAGGACACCTGTTGACCTGAGGTGGTCGTGACTGGACGGACGACACCTGTGACTGGATGGACGACACGCCCGCGGCCGGGCTCCACCCCGTGTCGTCCGTCTGAACACGCTCGCCGTCCGCCTGGACACGCGTGTCGTCCCTCCAATCACGCGAAACCGCCGCCTGCGCCACCGCGGGGATTCCACAAAGGACGCTTTCCCCGCATGCGATGCGGGGAAAGCGTCCTTCGGCTCCCACAGGAAACGCAATTAGAGGACTAAACGCGGCTCAAGACAGGTCTTGCAGCCGGCGGCCGTCGACCTTGCCGGTCGCGGTGCGGGGCAGCGCGTCCGGCACGATCCTGAACGTCATCGGCAGCAGCACGTCGCCGAACCGCTGCCGCACGTGTGCCCGCCACTGCCGCTGCGGCGGCTCCGCCTCCCGCGACACCACGTAGGCCACGAGCGCCTTGACGATGCCGTCGTCGGCGGGGGCGGCCAGCACGGCGCACTCGGCCACCGACGGGTGCGTGCCCAGCAAGGCCTCGACCTCGGCCAGCTCGATCCGGTGGCCCTGGATCTTCACCTGCTGGTCGCGGCGGCCGCGGAACTCCAGCAGCCCGTCCGGCCGCCGCCGGCCCAGATCGCCGGTGCGGTACCACGGGCCGGGGCCGCGCCCGGCGACCGGACGGAACGCCGGATGGTCGCGCCCGCCCAGCAGATAGCCCGGGGTGACGTACGGGCTGAGCACCACCATCTCGCCCTCGTCACCCTCGGCGTCCGCGTCGTCGAGCAGCAGCACCTCGCGTCCGGGAATGGCCTGGCCGATCGGGATCGCCGTGGATCCGTCGCGCTGGATGTGGTGCCAGGTCGCCGCCACCGTCTCGGTGGGGCCGTAAAGGTTGTACAGCTCGGTGTCCGGGCTTGTCGCGTGCAGCGCCGCCACGAGATCCGGGGGGACCGCCTCGCCCATCAGCACCAGCCGCCGCAGGGGCAGCGGCCGCCCGTCGCTCTCGCGGACCAGTTCGCGCGCGAAGCTCGGCACGGTCTGGAACACGTCGATCCGCTCGCCGTCGAGCCAGTCGAGCATCCAGCCCGGGTGGGCCCGGATCTTCGACGGGACGGGGCAGAGCGTCGCGCCGGACATCAGGGCGGCGAACGTCTCGCAGATCGCCGGGTCGTGCTCGGGGTGCACCCACTGCGCCACCCGTACGCCCGCAGCCAGCCCGAAGGCCTCGGCGAACCAGAGACCGAACTGGGCCAGCGCCGCGTGGGTCTGCGGCACGCCCTTGGGCCGCCCGGTGGAGCCGGACGTGTGCGCGATGTAGGCCCAGTCGTGCGGCCGGACTTCCGGTTCGGCGGCGGACGCCGCGGGCAGGTCCGTCACGTCCACGGGAATGACCCCGGAGTGCTCGGTGTACCAGGCGACAAGGTCGTCCGGTTCGCCGGCGATCAGCACGGCGGCCGGGCGGACGTCGTCCAGGATCATCCGGCCGCGCTCACCGGCCGCTCCGGTGCCGAACCAGACCAGGTGGGCGCCGGCACTCAGCACGCCGAGCAGCGCCGCGTAGCGGTCCGGGCCGGGCGGCACCCGCACGGCGACCGGGCGACCCGCCAGACCGGCGAGCGCGCCGGCGATCCGGGACGCCCGATCCTGGAGGTCATGCCCGGTGAATTCCTGGGATTCCCAGAGCAGTGCGGCGTCTTCGGCGCCGCGCTGCCGGACGAGCTGGTGTACCACCTCGGCAGTCATGGAATGAGCGTATTTCCGTGGTGGACCGTCGGTCTCCTCCACGTTTGCCCATCGGTCGAAGAAAGCACGAATACGAGTTGCCGAACACACGCGCCCGGAATTCACGCAGGCGCGCAACGAGGGAGACGATTTCGTTCTCATCGCGGGGGCACGCTGGTGCTCACCCAGGCGAGGTGCCCTCGCCTCCGAACGGATGGGACGCCTGATGCACGACAAGTACGGCCCAAGCCTGCTGCGGGCGCGCCACGACGAGGTCGCCGTCACCGACGAGGCCACGACGGAGCTCTCGTCCTTCAAATCGCGCTCGATCAACTTCAAGATCGCGTTCTGGGACCCGGAGGTGAACGGGCTCCGGTACATGAAGACGCTGATCTACAATCTCGCCGCGGGTTTGAGCGACGAGAACTGGAAGCGCCTGCGCCGGATCGGCAACCGCACTGTCGGCGATCCCTTCACGATCACCTACAACGGCGAGCTCGTCTGCATGGATTACCTGCGTTCGGTGCTCGAACTGGACTTCATCGCGCGCGATGTCGAACTCGACGGCGCGCGGGTCCTGGAAATCGGCGCGGGGTACGGACGTACCGGGCACACGCTGCTGTCCAACCACGACCTGCGCGAATACCACATCATCGACCTGCCGCAGTCCCTGAAGCTTTCCCAGGCGTACCTGCGCACCGTGCTCGACGACGAGCAGTACGCCAAGGTCCGCTTCACCTCGGTCGCCGATGTCGACGAGCGGTACGCGGACACCGAATTCGATCTCACGGTCAACATCAGCTCGTTCTCGGAAATGAAGCCCGAGACCGTCGACGAATACCTGAAACTGATCGACCAGCGGAGCCGCTACTTCTATATCCGGGACGCCGTCGGCAAATATCTCGACGGCAGCCTCAACGGGAACACCGAGCAGCCCGAAGTCATCAAGATGGCGCTGAGTGCGGGCAAGCTGCGTGACGTCATCGACATCCACGACAGCCACGACGTCGAGTCCCACGGCCCGGCTTTCGTCGACGCCTACCGTCCCGGCTCCGGCTGGACCTGCGTCGCCAATGCGTGGGCGCCGCCGTGGAGCCACTACTGGCAGGCCCTTTACGGCAAGAAGTAGACCGGCCTCCCGACGGCCGCACACCGGCAAGGCAGAAGGCGCGGCGCGCTCGGAACGGCTGCCACGATCGAAAAGATACCGACCCGATGACGGAAGGGAGGGGGCACCCGTGTCCTCTGGAGTCGACGCATCCGCACTGGACGACTACTACGGTCAGTTCACCAGCGAGCGCGAGAAAGAGGTGCTGGGCGTGCCGCTGCGCCTGGTCGCCGCCTGGGCGGGCAACGATGTGGACGCTGTGGTGAACGTGTTCACCAAGGACGGCACACTGATTCTCCCCGGCGGGGTGTACAAGGTCGGCCGCGACGAGATCCGGGCGTTCCTGTCCGCGGCCTTCGCCGGCCCGTTCGAGGGATCCAGGATCACCGGCAAGCCGGTGGATCTGCGGTTCGTGAACAAGTATGTCGCGCTCATCCGCACCCACGGTGGCATCCTCGCGCCGGGCGAGACCGAGATCTCGGCGGAGCGCGCGGTGCGTTCCACGTGGACCTTGGTCAAGGAGGACGACGGCATCTGGTACCTGGCCGGTTACCAGAACAGCCCGCGCGGCAGCGACGCGACTCTTCGCTGGTAATCCCCGATTCCTGGACGAAGGAGTACCTGTTATGTCCGTTCAGTCGACGAGCGCGCCGGAAATCCTTGCCTCGTACGGAATCGAGGAAGACGCCTCGTTCTATAGCGAGTTCACCGACCCCCGCGACCGCTCGGTGCTGACGGTGCCACTGCGCATCACGCACGCCTGGGCGGCCAACGACGCGGACGAGTTCGCGGAGGTCTTCGCCGAGGACGGCAGCCTGCTCATGCAGGACGAGCAGCTGACCAGCCGCGAGCAGATCCGCGCGTACATGAGGGCCGGCTTCGAGGGCGGGCTCCGCGGCGCGCACGTGAAGGGCCGGCCGCTTCAGGTGACGTTCCTGACCGACGACACCGCGATGGTGATCACCCAGGGCGGCATCATCCTCGACGGCGAAACGGAAACCGCGCCGGAGCGCCGGATCAATGCCACCTGGATCATCACCGAGCGGGACGGCGAGTGGGCACTACTGTCCCACCAGAGCAGCCCGGCCAACGGCTGAGCGCACCGAAGGCGGATTCTCGACCCAGGCCCTCGGCCTCTTCGCAAGAGGAGGCCGAGGGTTTTGCCGACCTTTCAGTCGCATGGACAAAAACCCTCCACAGTGGACTATCCACTGTGGAGGACTTCGTTGGCTGTCGCGAAGCTCGCTTCAGGCCGCGCCGGCGGCGAACCACTCGCCGTTGACGTGGGCACGGGTGTACGAGCGGTGCCCTTCCCCGGCGAGGACGACCCCGAATCCGACGTGGCTGAGGCCGGTGGAAAGATCGCGCCACACTCGTTCGAGACGCTCACCGTTCCGCATCGCGCTCGAACCGGCGGTGGGCACGATGCGGGTCTCGACCCCTCGCCAGGCGATCGTCGCGGCCTGGCGGCAGATCAGGGCGATCATCAGGTCGCGGTCCGGGGTGTACGCCGCCGCCCCGCCGGCACAGAGTTCGTCCCACTGCTGTACCGCGTTGTGGAGCGCGGCTTCGCCGGTCGCGATCAACGCGGCGGCTTCGCCGTACCACAGCTGGTAGTCCGGGTCTTCGGACCTGATGGCGAACGGTGGCGTGATGGTGGTCTTCGTACGGAGCAGCTCTTCGTAGGCGTCGAGCGCGCCCTTGGCCATACCGACCGCGATGGCCGCGCCTTCCAGCGACATGAAGCCGAGTGGCGCCCCGCTGTACTGCGGGTTTCCGTGCAACTGAAGGCCGGGTTCGCCATCGGCCATGGTGGCTTCGCTCAGGTGCAGGGGTTTGGTGAAGTGGTCGGGAATCCGGCCGTCGCGGATGGTGATGCTGTGGGAACCGCTGCCCTTGAGGCCCAGCTGGTTCCCCCAGTTGTCGAGCATCTCCCATTCGCTGCGCGGAATGACGAACAGCAGCGGCTCCGGCGGTGCTCCGTCCTCTTTGGACACCATCGCGTGCGCCATGAGATGGGTGGCGTACGGCGCACCCGAGCAGTAGTTCCAGGTGCCGTTGAGCACCCAGTGCCCGTCATCGGTGCGCTCGGCGGTGCCTCCGGGGGCGAGTGGCAGCGGCGCGATGAAGTCACCACCGGCGAACAGTTCCGCCTGCGCGCGCTCGTCGAACAGCGTCGCGGCCAGCAGCGCGTGCGCGGCGCCCAGGCAGTACATCCATCCGGTCGACGAGCAGCCTCGGGTCAGCGCCATGGTCACCCGGACGAACGTGTCCACCCCGAACTCGTACCCGCCATAGCGCCGGGGCACGAGGATCCGGTAGAAGCCCGCCTCGGCGAACGCCTCGTGCACGTCCTGCGCGTAGTACGTGCGCTCTTCGACCTCGGCCTGCCGCTCGACCAGGGTGGCCGCGATGGCTTCGGCTCGCGCGACGACCTCGTCGGGGGTCAGCCCCGGCTCGGGCGGCAACGGATGGTTCTGTCCGGAAGCGGTGTTTGCCATTGCTCCTTATTCCTTCGCGTCCGTGTCAGGCGGCGACCGAGGCGACCAGGCCGCCGTCGACCACGAGTTCCTGGCCAGTGATGTAAGCGGCCTTCGACGAGAGCAAGAACGCGACCGCGTCGCCGATGTCCTCGGGCTGACCGAGCCGGCCGAGCACGACCTGGGAGCGGAAGTACTCCTGCACCTGCTCGGAGCCACCGGTCATGGCCTCGAACATGTCGGTCACGATGTGGCCGGGGGTGATCGCGTTGACCCGGATGCCGTCCGCGGCCAGGTCGGCGGCGAAGGTCCGCGCCAGGTTGAGCACGGCCGCCTTGCTGGCCGCGTACAGCGACGCCGGTGCCATGCCACGGTGCACCGTCCATGATCCGTTCAGCACCACGGAACCGCCGCGGCTGAGCAGCGGCAGTGCTCGTTGGACGGTGAAGAACGTGCCCTTCAGGTTCGCCCCGATCACCCGGTCGAAGTCGGCCTCGGTGATATCGGCGACGCGGCCGGAAGCCGCGGCGCCCGCGTTGGCGAACACGCCGTCGAGACCGCCGAAGCGAATGTCCACTTCGGACATCAGGCTGTCGATGTCCTCGATGATCGACACATCCGCCGGGACGGTCAGGACACGCTCGCCCGCGTCGAGCTCTTTCGCGGCCAACGAGAGCCTTTCGCGGCTGCGACTCGCGAGTACCACATTGGCGCCGTCGGCCACCAGTCTTCGGGCGGCGCCGAGGCCGATGCCACTGCCACCGCCGGTGATCAGTACCGTCTTACCTTCGAATTCCGCCATGTACATAGATTCGCATCGCGCCGACCAGGTGACGACTTCTCGTTTGCGCAGGGTGGCGGGGACGCGCTCAGGCCTGTTCTCGCGACAGCAGCCAAGGAGATGCACGGGTGACACCGCTGCGTGAGGCTGGTCCATGGCCCGATTTCACCGCGGCCGACCAGCACGGGTCGAGCAGGCTCAACCAGAAACGCTTGAGACGCAAGGACGGTCGAGGGACATGAGCATCACCGAAACCGCGGCGCCCGCCGCCACGGACCGCGCTCCGCTTTCCCTGCAACAGGAATTCCTGTGCCTGTTCGACAAGGGGAACGAGGTGGGCCCGTACGGTCCCCGCTATCACCACGTCGAAGCCTGGCGGATCCGGGGACGAGTCGACATCGACACGCTGCGTGCGGCGCTGCACGACGTGGTCGTGCGGCACGAGGCGCTCCGTACCACGGTCGTCCGCGGTACCGAAGATCGGTACCAGGTCATCCAGGCCGCGACCTCGCCTCGGCTCGAGGTGCGTGAGCTCACGGGTGTCGATCCCGATGCCCGCGAGCTCGTCTTCCAGGATCTGCTCAACGAACTGGAGGCCGACACCTTCGGCAGTGACGAGAGTCCTTTGCTGAGGGCGCTCCTGGGCAGGTTCGACGACGACGACGCGGTGCTGATCCTCGACGGGCACCACGCCGCGGTCGACTCGTGGTCGATGCAGGTGGTCGTCCGCGACCTCGCCGCGGCCTACGCCGCGCGGAAGGGGTATCCCGGCCACGACCTGCCCGAGGCGCGCCAGTACCGGGAGTTCGTGGATGAACAGCTCGCCGGCATCGGGAACGAGCGTGTCCAGAAGGCCCGTGAGTACTGGCGGAACAAGCTGAGCGGCGCGCGGATCACCACGGTGACGACGGATCTGCCGAAATCGTCGGGAGAATGGGCCGACACGTCGTGGTACCGGTTCGTCACCGATGCCGAACTGCGGGCCAAGACCGAGGAACTCGCCGTCGCCACTCGCAGCTCGCAGTTCATGATCCTGCTCGGGGCCTTCACGGTCCTGCTCCACAAGATGACCGGGGAGAACGACATCGTCGTTCCGACGTTCATGCCGGGGCGGGAGAAGGCGCGTTTCCAGGACACGGTGGGCTCCTTCTTCAACTTCATTCCACTGAGGACGGACCTGTCCGGCGCCGAAACCTTCCGCGACGTCATCGGGCGGGTCCGGGAGACCTGCATGGAGGCGTACTCGCGGGAGCTGCCGCTGCTCCACCTCCTCCAGGAGGCACCGGAGCTGATGGCGACGGCGATGGAGGACGACCGGGCCCCCGTGGTCTTCCAGGTCGTGCAGCCGCCGCTGGTACTGGAGGCCGAACTCGTCGGCGACCTGGAGTACACCGCGATCTGGCGGCGAGAGCTCTCTCAGGACGTGGGCTGCTACGTACCGGACGGCATGCTGTGGTGCCTGCATCTCGGTCCGACGGAGGACATCCTGGCCAATCTGGCGTTCACCAAGGGCCTGTTCCGCGACAGCAGGATGAGCGAGATGGCCGCCGAGTTCTTCGAGGTACTGCGTCAGGTCGTCACCGAGCCCGACGCTCCGCTGCGCTGAAACACCCCAGAAGCGGCGTGCAGGCCCCCTTCCTTGTGCTGGACGCAAGGAAGGGGGCCTGCACGTCTTGCCCGGGCACGACGAAAGGGCCTCTCCTTCCGTGTCCGGTAAGGAAAGGCCCCTTCGGTGTCCGGCCGGCCTGCTTCCGCGTCAGGCCGTCCGGCGTTCCGGGGTCGCGAGCTGCGCCACCACGACCTCGGTGAAGGTCGCCAGGTCGGGGTCCTCGAACAGCTCGCGCATTTCGATCTCGACGCCGAGCTCGTCCTCGATCCGCGCCAAGATCCGGACCGCCGAAATCGATTGCCCCCGCAATGCGAAGAAGGTGTCGTCGGCGGTGATCTCCGGTACGTTGAGCACGTTCTTCCAGATTTCCTTGACCTGCTCGGCCGCGGTGGAAAGATCGGTTCGCCGCGCTTCGTTAGTCATGTGGAGTCCTTCGCCTCGACGGTTCTCGTTCCAATATCCCTGAGAACCGGCGGCGGTCACGTCTCCCGGTTTGCGGTCAGGCCGCGAAGTCGCCGCCGAGCAGGTCGTTCCGCAGCCGGGACAAGTCCGGGAAACTGGAGAGATCCGGCACGGTCCAGCCGTCGATGTCGTATTCGCCGAGGCATTGGTCGACGAACTTCTTGTACCCGTTGACCTGGCCGCCGGCGATCTGGGAGAACAGCAGCTCCACCCGGGTGTTCTCGTGGTTGCCGGAGTAGTTCCGTTCGTACAGTTCGTGCCGCCCGCCGAATTCGGTGCCGACGGCGTCCCACACCAGCTTCATCAGCTTCACCCGCTCGATGGCGGTGGCCCCGCCCGAACCGCGGACGTACTTGTCCAGATACGGCCGGATCTCCGGGTTCTTGAAGTCCTCCGCGCTGGAATTGACGTAGATCAGCCCGCTGGCCACGTCCTGCTGGATGATCTCCTTGATCCTCGGATAACCGAGCTGCATGAACCACCGGTAGGCGAGCCCGTACTGCGGATTGGGCAGCAGCGCGCCGTTGTTCCATTCGATCGGATTCCGCGCGGACGCGTCGGAGAGCGCCCAGAAGAGGTTGCGCCAGGCCAGTACCTCGCCGAGTCTGGTCTGCACGCCACGGAAGTCCTGGGTGCCGGTCATCTCCAGTGCCTTGGCCAGGAGCCCGGCGATGAACTCGATCTTCACCGCCAGCCGGGTGCAGCCGTGGAAGGTGAACCGCTCGGGGAAACCCGAGCGTGCGGTGAACATCTGCACCTTGCCGAGGTCCCCGTAGATGAACACGTTCTCCCACGGGATAAGGACCTTGTCCAGCACGAGGATGGTGTCGTTCTCGTCCAGCCGGGAGGAGAGCGGGTAGTCGAACGGGCTGCCCATGACCGCGGCGGTCGCCGAATAGGACGGGCGGCAGATCAGCTTGACCCCCGACGCGTCCATCGGCACGGTGGCCACCAACGCGAATTCCTTCTTCTTGATCGGCAGCCCGTAGTGCGCGATGAAGTTGTAGTGGGTGAGCGCGGATCCGGTCGCGACGACCTTGGCCCCACTGACCACCAGACCGGAGTCGGTTTCCTTCTCCACCTTGATGAAGACGTCCGCGACCTCGTCCGGCGGCCGGTTCCGGTCGACCGGGGGATGCACGATCGCGTGGTTCCAGTACAGGACCTTCTCCTGGGACTCCTTGTACCAGCGCCGGGCGTTGTCCTCGAACGGCGCGTAGAACTCGGCGTTCGCCCCGAGCGTGCCGAGGAAGGCGGCCTTGTAGTCCGGGCTCCGGCCCATCCAGCCGTAGCTCATCCGCGCCCACTGCGCGATGGCCTTCTGGTCCGCGACGAGATCGTCGACGGTGTGCGGTGTCGTGAAGAACCGGTGGGTGTAGCCGGGGGTGCCGGTGTCGGTCGCGGTGGTGAGGACGTCCTTGGTCTTGGGGTCGTGCAGGGCGTCGTAGAGCCGCGCCGTCATCCGGACGGGGTTGTAGAACGCCGGATGGGTCGTCACGTCCTTGACGCGGTCCCCGTAAAGGTAGATCTCGCGATCGTCACGCAGGCTCTCGATGTATTCGTCACCGGTCAGCGGCCGCGTTCCGGCGGGGGTGTCCTGTTCGCCCGTCACGAGTTCTCCCTCATTCCTGCCGACAGCACGCACGTGGAATTTCCTCGTCCACCAGCCTTTCACCGCGCGATCCCGGCGGCACCTCCTCCGGTGCGGCTTCGCACACCGCGGTCCAAGTCCGTGAAGGCCACCTTGAGGGACTCTGAGTCCCTCAAGGTGGCCTTCACGGACCAAAGCGAAGCTAGGCGACGATTTCCATCTGGGCCATCATCCCGAGCCCGGAGTGCTCCAGGAAGTGGCAGTGGTACACGTACCGGCCCAGGTAGTCACTGTTGAACGTGGCCTGTACCCGCACGGACGTGCCGGGCGGGACCGGGACGGTGTCCTTGAGGCCGGCGTCGTCGAGGGTGGGCGGCTGGCCGTCGCGGTCGAGCACCCGGAACTGCACGAGGTGCATGTGGAAGTTGTGCGGGAACCCGAACTCGGCGTCGGCGTTGGTGATCCGCCAGATCTCCGTGGTGCCGCGCTTGACCGTGAAGTCGTTCCGGTTCGGGTCGTACGGCTGGCCGTTCACCAGTCCGATCGGGTCGCCCGTCAGATCGAAACTGAACGACACCTCGCGGTTGATCCTCGTGGACGGGAGTTTGGGCAGCGGCCGGAGCACGGCGGGCACCCGGCTGCGGTCGACGACGGGGCGTGCCACGTCGAACCTGAGCACCGGCCCGGTCTCGTCGGAGAGCACGAGCTTGTCGCCGATCTTGTTACGGGCGAAGTCCACCACGATCTCGACCCGCTCGCCCGGCCCGAGCCCGAGTGCGGTCCGGGTCACCGGTGCGGGCAGCAGACCGCCGTCCGAACCGATCTGGACCACTTCCGCTCCGGCGAGCCGAAGCTGGAAGGTCCGCTCACTGGAGGCGTTAAGTATCCTAAAACGGTATTTTCGGGCAGCGACCCGGAAATACGGTTGCGGTTTTCCGTTGGCGAGAATGATGTTCCGATCCCCCGGAAACCCGTAGACGAGCGTGCCTTTCTCGTCTATTTGGGCGTCCCGGAGCAGGATCGGCACGTCGAATTCACCGCTCGGCAGCCCGAGCTTCGCCTCCGCGGGATCCTCGATCAAATAGAAGCCGTGCATGCCGCGGTAGACGTGCTCGCCTTCGGTGTGGTGGCTGTGGTCGTGGTACCACAACGTCGCACCCTGCTGCCGGTTCGGATACTCGTAGGTCCGTGACGCGCCGGGCTGGAGCAGGTCCATCGGGTGGCCGTCGCTGGCGGCGGGCACGTTACCGCCGTGCAGGTGGACGTTGACCGGCTTGTTGTACTGGTTCTGGTAGGTGACGAACAGGCGCCTGCCGACCCTCGTCCGGATGGTCGGCCCGCCGAACAGGCCGCCGAAGCCGAGCACCGTGGTGGTGAGACCGGGCATGATCTCGACGTTCGCCTGTTTGATGGGCACCCGGTAGTAGTCGATGTTGTCCTTGCTCTCCACCGGGTTCTGCACCTGAGGCACGGGCATCGCCACCGAATACGGGACGCCGGCGGACGCGCCGGCACCGGTGTAGCGAGTGGCATGGTGCTGGGTCAGCAAAGCGCCCTGTGCGTGTCCCGCCGGGCGGATCGCCACCGGTTGCCTGGTCCCGCAGGCGGGTAAGAGCAGCGCTCCGCCGAGGATGCCGCCACCGACCGCCAATACCTTACGTCTGTTCAACATGGAGTTCCCCAATTCTTCGCGCGCGCCGAATCGGCGAAAGCGAACGGTGACGCGGCGTGCGCTATCTGTGGTAAGGTTGCGGTTCCCCAGATACCCCCGGAACCGGCCAGCGATTTACTGATTGCCATTGCGTACTTCGCAAGGGCTCGTAAATCCTGTAACCGGTGTTATCCGAGGGCATCTCAGTGCGTGCTCATTACCCTTTGCGGTTGAATCGAGACACTGGGTAGAAGCGCATTTCCTGATATTCCGCTTCGCCGGGCGGCGCGACATGCTGGCTTTGATCGGCGAACTCGGGGAGTGTCCATGCGAACAGCGCACCGAACTTGTCCACTTTGTGAAGCCGCCTGCGGTCTTCGGCTGGAGCTCGACGATTCCGGGCTGGTCTCGTCCATCCGCGGTGACGACAAGGACCCGTTCTCGCAGGGTTTCCTGTGTCCCAAGGGCGCCACTCTCGGTGCGCTCGACGAAGATCCGGACCGCTTGCGCGTTCCGAAAGTCCGTGAGAACGGCCAGTGGCGCGACGCGGATTGGGACGAGGCGTTCCGGCTGGTCGACGAGGGTTTCAAGAAGGTCGTCGAAGCCCATGGCCGGGACGCGGTCGCGGTGTACTTCGGCAACCCGACCTTCCACACGATGGCCGGGTTCGCCTATCGCCGTCCGCTGACCGAGTCTCTGGGCACCCGGAACGTGTTCTCCGCCGCCACCATCGACCAGATGCCGAAGCACGTCTCGTCCGGGATGCTGTTCGGCGACCCGATGGCGGTCGCCGTCCCCGACCTCGACCGCACGGACTATCTGCTGGTGCTGGGCGCGAACCCGGTGGAGTCCAACGGTTCCCTGTGCGTCGCCCCCGATTTCCCCAAGCGGCTCAAAGATTTACGCGCCCGTGGCGGGAAGCTGGTCGTCGTCGACCCGCGCCGGACCAGGACGGCCGCGCTCGCCGACGAGCATCTGTTCATCCGGCCCGGCACCGACGTCTGCCTGTTGTTCGGCATCGTCCACACGCTGTTCGCCGAGAACCTCACCACGATCGGCGTCGACGTCGAAGGTCTGGCGGAACTGCGAAGCGTCGCCGAGGAGTTCACGCCCGCCGCGGTCGAGCGGGTGTGCGGAGTCCCGGCCGAGCAGATCGAGCGCCTGGCGCGTGAGCTCGCGGCCGCGCCCACCGCCGTCGTCTACGGCCGAATCGGTACCTGCACGGTCGAATTCGGCACGCTGGGCTCGTGGCTCGTGGACGTGATCAACATTCTCACCGGCAACTTCGACAGCGCGGGCGGCGCGATGTTCACCAAGACCGCCGCTCTCGAGATCTTCCGTACCGGACAGCCCTACACGCAGGGGAACTGGCGAAGCCGGGTGCGCGGGCTTCCCGAGGCGCTCGGCGAGATTCCGGTGGCGACGCTGGCCGACGAGATCGAGACACCGGGCGAAGGACAGGTCAGGGCCTTGGTCACGGTGGCCGGCAACCCTGTGCTGTCGGCACCCAACGGGCCCCGGCTGGACCGGGCCTTGGGCGAGCTCGACTTCATGGTGTGCGTCGATCCTTATCTGAACGAGACGACCAAGCACGCCGACGTCATCCTGCCGCCGCCGCGCATGCTGCAGATGCCGCACTACGACTTCCTGGTGCAGATCATCATGGTGCGCAACTACACCAGGTTCTCCCCGCAGATCCTGCCGCTGGAGCCGGATCAGCGCTCCGAGGCGGAGATCATGGCGCGGCTGATCCTGATCGCGTCCGGTGCCGGCGCCCAGGCTCCGCCCGAAATGCTAGACGACATGATCCTCGACCAGATTCTGCGCGGGGCGACCGAAGCGCCCGGTTCGCCGTTCGAGGGGCGCGACGTCGCCGAGATGCGGGCGGGCCTCGAAGGTGACAGCGGACCCGAACTGCTGCTGGACGCGCTGCTCAAACTCGGTCCTTATGGCCTTTCGCTGGCGGATTTGCGAGCGGCGCCGCACGGCATCGACCTCGGTCCGCTGGAGCCGCGGTTGAAGGAACTGCTCACCACCGAGTCCGGCCGGGTGGAACTGGCGCCCGCCGCGCTGATCAAGGACGTCGAGCGGTTGCGGCGGCGGATGGCCGACCCGCCGCCCAAGACCGTCCTCATTGGACGAAGGCACCTCAGGTCCAACAACAGCTGGTCGCACAACGTGCCCGCGCTCGTCGGCGGGAGCAACCGGTGCACCCTGCAGGTCAATCCGCTCGATGTGACCGAATTCGGCCTCGGGGACCAAGTCATCGTCTCTTCGGCCGCGGGTGAGCTCACCGTTCCCGTCGAGCCGACGGACACGATCATGCCCGGCGTCGTGAGCCTGCCGCACGGTTGGGGCCACGCCGGCTCCGAACAGGCCGTCGCGGCTGCACATCCCGGGGTCAACGCCAATACGCTCACCGACGAAACAGTCGTCGATGTCCCCTCGGGGAACGCGGTCTTCAACGGTGTCGCGGTCACCTTGACTCCCGTGGCGGAACCCGGCTGACGCGATAACCCCGAAAGTCCGCGAAGGCCTCCTTCCCTACTTTGAGAGTAGGGAAGGAGGCCTTCGCGTATTTGGGCTCTTTATGCGTCGAGGTAGCCTTCGATGTCCAGGGAGACCTCGACCTTGTCACCGATGACGATCTTGCCGTCGTCGGCGAGGCCGAAGTTGATCCCGAAGTCCGAGCGCTTGATCGTGGCCTTGCCCGAGAAGCCGATGCGGGTCTCGCCCTGGATGCCCGTGGGGTCGATGCCCAGGAACTCGAGTTCGATGTCGACCGGCCGGGTGGTCTCGGCGATGGTGATATCGCCGCTGAGCACCCAGTTCTCGCCGTCTCGCCGCAATCCGGTGGACGCGAACCGCATGTTCGGGTTCTCTTCGGCCTTGAAGATTTCGGCCGAGCGCAGGTGGTCGTCACGCATGGTGACGCCGGTCTCCACCGACGCCATTTCGATGGCGGCGGTGACGGACGACTGGGCGGGGTCGTCCTTCGTCACGATCTGCACGGTGAATTCGGTGAACCGGCCCCGCACCTTGCTCATCAGATGACGCACGGAAAAGCCGACAACCGAGTGGAAGGCATCGACGGTCCAGGTGCCGGCGATCCACCCCGGGATCGTGGCGTCGCCCACCGGGTCGGCTGTGGTCTCGCTCATGGGTTCCCCTTTTTCGTCCTTGTTGGCATACCTGACATTCGACGATGGCACAGGTCGCCCCTGAAATCACCTTCACTCGTGCGCTGTTAGCCCAACGGCACCAATGAAAACAGCCCGGTGGTCGCGCGTCATGCGCGACCACCGGGCCAGGGTGAATTCGTAGCGGTGACCTATTCGGCGACGGCGCTGGTGGCCTTCTCCGGTGTTCCCGGTGCTCCAGCCTCACCCGCGACGTCCGGTGATTCCGGTGCTTCCTCTTCGGCCGCACCGGTCGGCGGGACCTTGCGCAGCACCGTCAGCGCGACGCCCACGAGGAGAACGGCGATAGCCGCGGACACACCGGCGACCGAGTTCAAGGCCGTGGTGAAGGCGCTCTGGGCGTTCGCCAGCAGCTGTCCTCCGATGTCGGCGGGCAACCCCTGGGCCGCGGCCACGGCACCGGTGATGTTCTCGGCTGCCGTTTCCGCCGCCCCGGCGGGAACGCCGTCGGGAACCTCCAGCAGGCCGGCGTACACCGCAGTGCCCACGCTGCCGATGATGGCGATGCCCAGCGCGACACCGAGTTCGCCGCCCGTCTCCGACAATCCTGCCGCGGACCCGGCCTTCTCCGGCGGGACGACACCCATCACCAGCCCGGCGGTCAGCGACGCGAAGGTGCCAGCACCCAGCGAAACGATGGCCACACCGATGATCGGGATCGCGATTCCGGAGTCCGGGCTGGTCGTGGTGAGCATGAGGAACCCGACCGCGCTGATCGTCAGGCCACCCGCGAGGACGAGGGCGGGCCGCACGGTCTTCGCGATACTCGGTCCGGACATGCTGCCGACGACCATCGCCACGGCCGAAATCACCATCCACAGACCGGTCTCCCAGGGGGAGTACCCCTTGACCATCTGCAGGAACAGCGTGAAGAACAGGGAAAGCCCCGCCATCATGACCGAACCCAAGGTCATGATCCCGATCGCGCCACTGAACGCTGGGCGGCTGAACAACTTCAGGTCGAACAAGGGGTCGGGCCGATTGCGTTGGCGCTGGACGAACAGCACGCCGAAGACGATCCCGGCGACGAGCACCAGCACCGGCACCAGTTCCCACCCGTTGCTGGCCAGCTGCTTGAGGCCGTAGATGACCGGCAGGATGGCGGCCATCGACAGCACCACGCTGACCAGATCCAGTTTGCCGCTGTCCGGGTCGCGGAACTCGGGCAACAGGATCGGCCCGGTCACCACCAACAGGAGCATGACCGGGACGTTCAGCAGGAACACCGAACCCCACCAGAAGCTCGTCAGCATCGCGCCACCCACGATGGGGCCGAGCGCGGCGCCGCCCATGAAGCAGCTGATGAACACCGCGATGGCGGTGCCCTGCTGTTTGGGGTCGGGGAACATGTTCGTGATGAGCGCGAAGGCCGAGGGCATGATGGTCGCGCCGGCGATTCCGAGCAGAGCCCTTGAAACGATCAGCATTTCGGGGCTCGTCGAGAAGGCGACCAGCACGGACAGCAGGCCGAAGGCGGCCCCGCCGATCAGCAGCAGCTTGCGCCGGCCGATGCGGTCTCCGAGGCTGCCCATCGTCACCAGCAGG
Source organism: Amycolatopsis sp. lyj-112 (assembly GCF_046549055.1). Lineage (NCBI taxonomy): Bacteria > Bacillati > Actinomycetota > Actinomycetes > Pseudonocardiales > Pseudonocardiaceae > Amycolatopsis > Amycolatopsis sp. lyj-112. The sequence continues at coordinate 262,420 of NZ_JAJPWS010000002.1, forward strand.
CCGGCGATCATGAACCCGTAGATGTCGATGATCCACAGCTGCTCGGTGCTGCTGGTGCCGAGATCCGCGCTCAGGTTGGGCAGGGCGAGAATCAAGACCGTCATGTCCACTGACAGCAGCAGAGTGGGCAGGGCCAGCACTGCCAGCCCCAGCCAGCTGCGCGGGCCGGCTCTCTGGTCGGCGGCGAGTTGGGCGTTGCCATCCATCGGCTGCTCCTTTTTCCGAGTCATGGCTGCGGGCGTGAGAGTACGCGATAATCGCGTAGGGGATGAAGGCTGGCACGGTGCTCGATGAACCGTCATCTTCCATTGTGCTCAAAGCCCACCCAAGTGGGCGACACTCTTGCTCTCGGCGGCGAGTTTCGCTAGGGCGACCGTCAGATTCTCGTTCTGTTTCGGTGCCACTTCCGACGAATCATGGGTCACCACGAAATCGGCACCTGGAATTCGTAAATGTCGACGACCGAGCGCTTTAGCGCTTTCCGGAGAGAACCTGCTCGCGCGTGAAATGAGGCATGACTGTTCTTGTGTGCGGCATGTGGGACGGCCGCAAGCGTGGAGATGCGACCGCTGACAGCGGCGACCAGCATGAAATCCGACAGGTGCCCGGCAGCGCGATTCGGCCTCGCGACGGCCGACGTCCGACGTCCACAGGCGAATCGACAGGAGACACGATGACGACGAACGGGATCGACCGCGCGGTACCCGGCCCGGAGGCCACGATGCGCGAAGTGTGGATCGCCTTGGCTGCGGAGGTGATCGGGTGCTCGGTCGAGACCGTCCGGGACGAGGCTGACGAAGAGTCGTTCATCGATCTGGGTGGCACCTCGTTGCGTGCGGCCGATTTCCTGGCCAGGGTCGAGCGCCAGCTGGGCATTTCAGTGCCCCTGCGTGCCCTGCGCGGACCGGTACCTCTCGCGCAGGCGATGGCCCAGGCGACCGAATACCGGCCGATCGCACCGGCCACCGCACCCTCGACGTCGCCGTCGCGGCCGGTGTCGCCCGGTCAAGAGGACACGATGCGCGAAGAGTGGATCGCCTTGGCTGCGGAGGTGATCGGGTGCTCGGTCGAGACCGTCCGGGACGAGGCTGACGAAGAGTCGTTCATCGATCTGGGCGGCACCTCGTTGCGTGCGGCCGATTTCCTGGCCAGGGTCGAGCGCCAGCTGGGCATTTCAGTGCCCCTGCGTGCCCTGCGCGGGTCGATACCCCTCGCGCAGGCGATGGCTCAGGCGACCGACTACCGGCCGACGCTCACCGGCGCGTCGGCGACCACCGAGTACCGGCCGATGCTGCCCAGCCAAGAGGGCATGCTCATGGCCGACGGCCTGTTCGGCGGCCGCGGTGTGCACGTGCTGTTCACCGCCGAGAGTTCCACCCCGTTCGACCCCGACCGGCTGCGGGCCGCGCTGGCCGACCTGACCCGGAACCACGAGGCACTGCGTACCTTCTTCGCCAACACCGACACCGGTTTCGCCAGGCGGGTACTGGACTCCTGGGAGCCGCGGCTGCTGGAGCAGCGGCTCAGCCCGCCGCCCGGGATGAACCCGGTGGAGGTCGTGCACAACCAGCTCGGCGAGGCCAGCCCCGGCCTGCTCTCGTCGTTCACCGAGCCGCCCGTGCTGTTCGTGCACACCAAGGTCGACGGCGGACCGGACCTGCTTTCGATAGTGCTGCATCACGCGCTCCTCGACGGCTGGGCGCTGGCCCGGTTCTGGCATTTGTTCGCCCGCGCGTACGTCGACGGCTCCACCGAGCCCGGTCTGTCGCCGGACCTGATCGGGTCCCGGTTCCAGGAGCTCACCGACAGCGGCAGGCTCAACGAGCTGAAGGGCACCGTGCTCGAGTACCTCTCCGGCCTGTCCGACGTCGTCAAGCTGCCCGTCGACCGGGTCCGACCGGAGGTCCAGGACGTCACCGGGGTACGGCTGCCGTTCTCGATCAGCTCCGAGCTGCGGGACAAGGTCATGACGACGGCGCGCCGGCTCGGGGTGACCCACACCGTCGTGCTCTTCACCGCTTGGGCCGTCGTGGTGGCGCGGCGTACCGGGCTCAAGGACCTCGCCATCGGGGTCGGCATGTCCGGCCGTCAGACCGCGGAGATGCTCGAAGTCCTCGGGCTGTGCGTGCGCATCGTGCCGATCCGATGCCGGCTCGACGACGACCAGACCGTCGACGAGCTGCTGAGCGCCGCCGGCGCCGGCTGGGCCGAGGCCGCCGAACGGGACGAGTTCCCGCTGGAGCAGATCATCCCGGACCTCGGCGAGGACTACGTCCCCGATGGGCTGCCGATGGTCCAGGCCGTGTTCGAGGCACACGACGAGCTCGTGGGCGAGCCGGTGCGGGCGGGCGAGCTGGAGCTGACCCTGCACGAGGGGTACTGCGGCGCCTCGATGATGGAGACCACCTTCTTCGTTGCCGCTTGGGGCGAGCGGCCGGTGCTGCGGCTGGAGTACCAGCCGGCGGTGTTCGGCCCCGGCGAGGCGGCCGACATCGTCGAGGGATTCACGGCGGCACTGGAAGGGCTCGTCACGGACTCGGAGGCACCGGTGTCGTCGGTGCTGGCCATCTCGCCGCGTCAGCGGGAGCGGCTGCTCGCGCTGTCCGACGGGCCCGCCGTCGACTGCGAGGCCGGGCTGTGGCAGTCGTTCCAGGAGACGGCCGAGCGATACCCGGACGCGATCGCGGTCGAGACGTTGACCTACGCCGACCTGCTCGCCGCCGTACGTACCCACGCGGCCGCGCTCACCGATGTCGGCCCGGGTGACCGGGTCGTCCTCTCCGTGCCGCGCGGCGTCGCCGAGGTCGTGGCCGTGCTCGCGGTTCTGCACCGTGGTGCGGCGTACGTCGCTGTCGACGCGGCCGCACCGCAGGAATACGTCTCCGAGATCCTGCAGCAGGTCTCCCCACGCCTGGTCATCGGCTCGCCCGAAGTGGCCGAGCTGGCCGGCTGCCCGCTGGTTCCACTGTGGACACCGGCCGACCCGATGGTCCCCGGACCGAAACCGGCTCCGGCCGACCCGGACAGGACCGCGTACATCACCTTCACGTCCGGCTCGACCGGCCGGCCCAAGGGCGTGATCGCGTCGCATCGCGCGGTCGTGCGGCTGGTCCGCGACTCCGGATACATCCGGCGCGGCCCGGGCGAGCGGCTCCTGCGTCTCGCGCCGCTGGCGTTCGACGGCTCCACGGTGGAACTGTTCGTGCCGCTGCTGTCCGGCGCCGCCGTCCAGGTCTTCCCGGACGGGCCGGTCGGTACCACCGAACTGGCCCAGTTCCTCGTCGACCGCCGGGTGAGCGTGCTGTTCCTGACCGTCGGGCTGTTCCGGCTCGTGGCCGAGCACCGGCCCGAGGGATTCGCGTACGTACGACAGGTGCTCACCGGCGGCGACGTGGTCCCGTCGGCTCAGGTACGGCAACTGCTCGACCGATACCCCGAGCTGCGGGTCAGCAACGTGTACGGACCGACCGAGTGCACCGCGTTCACCACGTTCCACCACATGGACTCGGTGGCCGCGGTGAGCGACCCGCTGCCGATCGGCAAGCCGATCCCGGGCACCCGGGTGTTCGTGCTCGACGAAGACGGCAATCTGGTTCCGCCGGGCGCGGCCGGTGAACTGTGCGTCGGCGGCCCCGCTCTCGCCGACGGCTACCTCGACGCACCCGACGAGACCGCCCGCGCGTTCGGGTGGCGCGCGCCGGACACCGGTGAGCGCCTGTACCGCACCGGGGATCTGGTGCGGTGGGACGGGCGCGGGCGACTGGCGTTCCTCGGCAGGCGCGACCACCAGATCAAGGTGAGCGGGTTCCGGATCGAGCCGGCCGCGGTGGCGCGGCGCCTGAACGAGCACCCGAAGGTCCGCGACGTGGTCGTGACCGGCACCGGAACCGGCACCGAACGGCGGCTGCTCGCCGGCGTCATCGTCACCGACCCGTCCGTGTCCGTCGCCGAACTGCGGGCCTGGGTCGGCGAAACGCTGCCGTCCTGGTCGGTGCCCGAGCTGTGGTCGCTCGGCGACGCGTTCCCCTTGACCCCCAACGCGAAGGTGGACCTGCAGGCCCTCGCCACCCGCGCGGCCGCATAGGCGGACGAGCAATTCCGCAGGAAACAGCGCAATTCAGCGTCCACCGCATCATGGATTGGTGAGAGATGACAGACAAATCATCCGTTTCGCAGTTGTCCGCCGGTCAGGTCGACGAGATCGAAGCCGTCGTCACCTCGCATCCGCAGGTGCACAGTGCGGTGGTGGTCACCCGCGAGGACCGCGCCGGGAATCGCCGCCTGGTGAGCTATGTCGTCCCGGCGGACAATGTGCCGCAAGATGATTCCGAGCCCGCCGACAACACCAAGGTCGGCGATCTGGTCGCGCAATGGCGCCGGTTGTACGACGACATGTACACCGATACGGAATTCGTCCCCGACACCCACTTCGGCGCGCTCGAAGCGGACTTCAGCGGCTGGAACAGCAGCTATACCGGGACGAAGATCCCCGTCGAGGACATGCGGCAGTGGCGGGCGTCCACGGTGGCCCGGATCCGGGCGCTGAAGCCTTCCCGGGTGCTCGAGATCGGTGTCGGCTCGGGATTGCTGATGTCGCACCTGGCCGATGACTGCGAAGAGTACCGGGGCACGGACTTGTCGCCGGTGACCATCTCGAATCTGCGGGACCGGGTGAAGCAGGCGAATGTGCCCTGGGGCGACCGGGTCCACCTGCGGGTGGCCGAAGGCACCGATACCACCGGAATGCCCGATGAGTACTTCGACACGGTGATCATCAACTCGGTGGTGCAGGCCTTCCCGGGGCACACGTACATGCGCCGGGTGATCGAGCAGGGGATGCGGGTGCTGGCGCCGGGCGGCTCGTTCTACATCGGCGACGTCCGGAACCTGAGCCTGCTCGAAGAGTTCCGCACCGCGGTGCAGCTCGCGCGGACCCCGTCCGCGGACGCGGCGAAGGTGCGCACACGGGTGCGCCGCGCGGTGGCGGCCGAGCAGGAATTGCTGCTCTCCCCGGAGTATTTCCTGGCTTCGGCGAAGGAACTGCCCGATATCGCGGGGATCGACATCCAGCTCAAGCGTTCCACCGTGATCAACGAGATGACCAGGTACCGCTACGACGTGGTGCTGCACAAGGCGCCGGCCCGGGCGCACTCGCTCGCCGCCGTGCCCCGCGTCGTGTTCGCCGATCTGGCGGCTCGCGACCTCGAGCAGTTCGGCGGCCACCTCGAGCGGATCCTGGGTGGGCGGCCTGGCGCGAGCCTGCGCGTCACGGACATCCCGCACGGCGGCCTGGCCGCCGAAGTCGCCGCGGCACAGAGCATCCGGAGCGGGCATCCGGTCCCGATCGTGGCCGCGCCGGGCGGCGGCGAGCGGACCGACGTGGGATGGCTTCCGGAAGATCTGCACCTTCTCGCTGAGCGTCTCGGCCTGACCGTCGTGGTGACCTGGTCGGCGACGCCGGACCGCATGGACGCGGTCTTCCTCGGTCCTGAGGCCATTCCGGCGACGGACACGGGCAAGCGCGTGCTGACCGACGTGTACGAGGCGCAGGAGCCGGTGGGCCCGTCGTCCCGGTACGCGAACTATCCGAAGGCGTCGCTCTTGGCCGCCGAGGTGCGCCGGTTCGTCGGCGAGCAGGTCGCCGGCGACCTGGTTCCCGCCGAGGTCGTCATCGTCGACGAAATCCCGCTGACGGCGGACGGCGAGCTCGACCACGCGGCGCTGCCCGTGCCGCAATTCGCCGCCTGACCCCACGAACAGAATCGCGCCCGGCGACATCGTCGCCGGGCGCGATTCTGTTCGTGTGGCGTCAGGCAAAGGAAGTAGTGAAGGCCTCCTTCCCTACCCTCAAGGTAGGCAAGGAGGCCTTCACGTCCCGTCTGGAGTGTCAGGCGGCGCTTCGGCGCGTACGCTGCCCGACGGCTTCGACGAGCTCCCCTGCCACCTGGCGCACCTCGTCGTCGGTGAGCGTTTGATGCAGCGGGAGAAGCAGCAGGGTGGCCGCGGCCTCGTCCGTTCCCGGCAGGTGGGTCTCCACACCGTAGATCGGCACCTCGTGCAGCGGCGGATAGCGGAACGTGGTGTAGATACCGCGGCTCAGCAGGTCCTCGGCCACGAGATCGCGAATGTCCGCGTCGAGCCGCACCCAGTAGAAGTAGTTGGTCGAGACGTGGCCGTCCGGCAACCGAGGCGGGAGCACGATGCCCTCGGTATCGGCGAGCAACCGGTCGTACATCGCGATGATCTCGCCGCGCCGCTCGATGAACTCGGGCAGACGGCGGAGCTGGACGCGGCCGATGGCGGCGGTGACGTCGTTGCCGATCAGCCGCCGTCCGAGATCATGGATGTCCAGATCCCACCAGCGGTGCGGTTCCTTCGACATGGTGGCGAAAGCGCCTCGATCCTCCATGCCGTGGTAGGCGAGGCGGTGGGCCCTGCGCGCGAGTTCGGGGTCCCGCACGTAGATCATGCCGCCGTCACCGGTGGTGATGATCTTGCGCGAGTCGAAACTCCAGACCGCGATGTCACCGAAGGATCCGCAGGCCTTGCCGTCCACCTTCGAGCCGATCGAACAGGCGGCGTCCTCGATCAAGGTGATCCCGCGGTCCCTGCACAGTTCGGTGATACCGACGATGTCGCCCGGATGGCCGCCGTAGTGCAGCACGGTCACCGCCTTCGTCCGCGGGGTCAGCACGGCCTCGATGTCGGCGACGGAAGGATTCATCGTGTGGGGGTCGACGTCGAAGAAAACGGGGCGGGCACCGCTGGAGACGATGGAATTCGCGTTGGCCACGAAACTCACCGAGGGCAGGACGACCTCGTCACCGGGCCCGCACTCCAGCAACTCCATCGTCAGATGGAGACCTGACGTGGCGGAATTGATGAAGAGCACCGACTCGGCCGGCACGCCGAGATGTTCGGCGAATTCCTTCTCGAATGCCTTTGTCCGCTGTCCGTACCCCAGCCAGTTGCTGTCGAACACCTCTCCCACGGCCGCGAGCTCTTCGGCACCGACGCTCGGCTGGAACATGTGGATCATCGGGCGTCCTTTCACACGAACGGTTTCGCGTCAGCGTGACACAGCGGACACCCGGCCGACTTCCTCGATTATGCCGTGGTGCTCTGGTCGAACAGGTGAACAGGATTGCCGGCCGGGTCCAGGAAGGTCGCGCCCTTGCCGCCCGGCATCTCGAGCTCGCCCTGCCAGTCGAGTTCCGGGTGTGACTGCCGGAAGGCATCCACGTTGTCGACGGCGTAGAAACCGCCGGCTCCCCATCGCGGCCCGGTGTCCGGCGGCACATCGAGCATCAGCTCGACCTCCGAACCCGGGAGCTGGAACGCGACGGTCGACTCGCCCTCCCTCCAGGACTCGTCGAATCCGAGCGTGTCGCGATAGAAGGCGACCGACTCCTTGAGGTCTTTTACCGGCTGGTACAGGAATGTCAGCTTCATGCGAACAAACCGTAAACCGATTATGTGATGCCGTCAACCAGTTATGCTGACCCCATGCGCGAATGGATCCCGATCCCCGGCTCGGTCAAGGCCCGGCTCATCGAGGCGGCCATCCATCAGTTCGAACTCGACGGCTACGAGGCCGTCAACGTCGTCGACCTGGCAGGCAAAGCGAGCGTCACCACCGGCGCGCTGTACCACCATTTCGGCTCGAAGCTCGGCCTGTACCTGACCGTCCGCGAAGACATGGAGAAGCGGATCGTCGAACGCATGGAAGGAGCCGCCGAGGCCGCGGGGAATCGAGGGCGCCCCGCGGTGCACGCCGCGCTCCTGGTGGCCTTCGACGCCGCCGTCCGGTTCACCGTGTGCCGGATCCTGGGCGAGCAGCCACCCGTGGAACGCGAAGACCCGGTCGCCACCGTGCTGCGTCCGCTGCTGACGAAACACAAGGCACCCGCCGCGGAGATACTGGCCGCGACCTGGCGAGCCTCGCTCCTGACCGTCGCCGGCGGCGCCACCTCCGCCGCGGCCCGAGCTTCCCTCGTGTACGTCCTCGACCCCAACAGCTAAGCGCGCCTGCAACTCTTCCGCACCCTCCGCGAATCGGTCCGTGAAGGCCTCCTTGAGGGACTCTGAGTCCCTCAAGGAGGCCTTCACGGACCGTCAGCCGAGGATCGAGGCCAGCAGGCCCGGGTAGCGCTCATCGAGGTCTTCAGTGCGAAGCGAGAGCAAGTTTTCCCGTCCCGCCGGGCGTTGCCAGATCACGCCGGAGTCCCTGAGTACCCGCCAGTGATGGGTCAGGGTCGATTTCGACATCGTGGCGTCGAGATCCGCGCCGACGGTTCCGCAGGCTTGCTCGCCGCGCTGGGCGAGGATGCGAATGATGTTGAGGCGGATGGGGTTGCCCAGCGCGGCGAGGACGTTCTCCAGTCGAATCTGGTCACGTTCGGGGTGCTGGGCGATCATGCCGAAAGTGTAGACGATTGTGCGGACGAACGCGCACTATCGTACGGTCGCCACTCGACTACAGTACGTCAACTCACGAACCGATCACGCGTCCAGGTTCCTCTTTGGCCGATAGTACGTTAAGTTTCGTACAGTCGTACGTCTGTCGACCTGAACTTGGAGTCGCGTGCCATGTCGTCACCACCTACGTCCGTAGCGTCGGGCCACCGTTCGCTCGGCTGGACCCTGGCGCTGCTCGCGCTGGCTCAGCTGATCTTTTCCCTCGACCTCAACATCGTGTTCGTCGCGCTCCCCGAGATCGGCGCGGACCTGGGCTTTTCCGGTCAGACCCTGCAGTGGGTCGTCGGGGCCTATGCCGTCTTCGCGGGGGGTTTCCTGCTGTTCGGTGGCCGGGCAGCGGATCTGTTCGGGCGCCGCCGGGTCTTCGTGATCGCGTTGACGCTCTATGCGCTGTCTTCGCTCGCGGGTGGTCTGGCCACCAACCCGGAGATGATCATCGTCGCCCGCGCGGTCCAGGGCATCGGCGGCGCGCTGCTGCTGCCGTCCACGTTGTCCCTGATCAACACGCTTTTCGAAGAGGGTCCTCGCCGGAACAAGGCACTCGCCGTCTGGGGTGGCGCCGGGGCGAGCGGTCTCACCGTCGGAGCGCTGCTGGGTGGTCTGCTCACCGAAGGGTTCGGCTGGCCCGCCGTCTTCTATGTCAACGTCCCGCTCGCGGCGATCGTGGCCCTCGCCGCGCTGTACTTCATTCCGCGCGACGAGCGCCGGACGGAATCCCGCAAGTTCGACTTCCCCGGCGCGCTGACGGTGACCGTGGGCGCGACGCTGCTGGTGTATGTCCTGGTACAGGGCCCCGAGGACGGCTGGAGTTCCCCCGGCATCATCATTTCGGCCGTTCTGGCGGTCGCCTTGCTGATCGCCTTCGCCGTCATCGAGGCGCGCAGTTCGGACCCGCTGATGCCGCTGCGGCTGTTCAACAACCGCAGTCTCGTAGTGGGTATCTCGGTCACCTTCATCTATATGGGGACCTTCGGCGCGCTGCCGTACTTCCTGACGACGCTCTTCCAGGGTGTCCACCGGTTCTCCGCACTGGAAACCGGACTGGCGTTCCTGGTCCCGTCGCTGGCCATCGCGACCGGTACCCAGCTCGGTGGGCGGATCGCGACCCGGCTGGGGGTCCGTCCGACGTTGTGGATCGGCTTCGGTATCGGCATCGTCGGCACCGCGGCGCTGGCCATCGGGTTCGACGTCGAGAGTTCCTACCTGGTCGCGGTACCCGGCCTGATCGTGTCCGGTGTGGGCCAAGGGCTCGTGTGGACCGCGATGTTCATCGCCGCGTCTTCCGGTGTGGCACCGGAAGAACAGGGCGTCGCCAACGGTATGGCCACCACGACGCTGAACCTGGGCTACGCGATCGGCCTGGCCATCTTGATCGCCATCGCCAACGCCGGAGTCGGCGGTCTGTCCGGTGAGGAAGCGCGGATCGCCTCGGCCGACGGTGGCTTCATCGCCGTCCTGCTCGCGGCCGCGGGAATGCTGCTGGGATTGCTGATCACTCTCGTCCACCCCAAGGCCTCCGAGCCGTCCACCCCCAGGGACGGCTTGAAGACCGGCGAGAGCGAGCCTGCGACCGCACGAGTCCCGTAGCCGCTTCGGGGGTCGCGGCGGTCCCGGGCCGCCGCGGCCCCACATTCGCTCAGCCACCCGCGACCGCGTCGATCGTGTGGAGAAGCCGCGCGCACCTAACGATGTCGGCGGTGGTGGGTGGTTCCCACGCCGCGATGCCCTGGAGCCGGTCCAGCCAGGCGGAGACGACCGCGGCCGCGTCGGGCGGCGGGTACGACTCGACCTGCCGCCCGGTACCGGTGCTGATCTCGAGCCGCCCGCCGCTCACCGTGCACGATCCGTGGGCGCCGTCGACGTGGACATGCAAGCCGCCAGGACGCGATCTCCATCCACTGTGGAGCGTCACCGGCACACCACCCCAGTCCAGAAGGGCCACTCCCGCGGCCCGATCCTGGCTGGCGGCCACAACGCGAAGCTCAGCACCAGGTCGAAGCCACAGCAACAGATCCAGCAAATGGATCCCGAGGTCAGCGAAGCCGCCGACGCCGCTCTGGCGGGGGTCCAGCATCCACGAGGCCTGCCCGCGGAACCATCCGTCGAGCAGCCCCGGGTGAGAGAAACGGGCATGCACCGACGTCACCGCTCCGAACCGGTCCTCCGCGAGAAGGGTGCGCAGCTCGCGCAACGCGGGCGCACACCGGAGGAACATGGCCGTGGTCACGGGAGCGGCGGCCCCGTCGATCACCGACATGAGCGCGTCCGTGGCTTCGACTGTCGCGGCAAGAGGTTTCTCGACCAGCACGGGTTTCCCGGCGCCGATCGCCGCACGCAACAACCGCGGATGATCCGCGGTCGTCGAGTCGATGATGACGACGTCGGCGCGCGTGAGCACATCGTCGAGGTCGGACGCGGCCGGCTCGAAGACGGCGGCCAGGGCGGCGCGGGGATCGCGCCGGATCGCGTTCCGATGGTCCGCCAGGTGCGGGTGCGCGGTCCCGAGGATCGCGACCCGCACCGCGGTCACCGCGGCTCCGGCCGGGTGAACGACCGGTCGCAGTACACCAAGGGGTCGCCATCACCCACGTGCACGGCGTCGACGAGTCCGATGAGGATGCTGTGATCCCCACCGTCCTGAATGGAATGAGTGGAGCACGACAACCGGGCGACCGCTTGCGGCATCCCGGGCAGTCCGTGCTCGACGGGCACCGCGTCGCCGGCGCTGAAGCGGTCCACACCCGAGGTCGCGAAGCGCGACGCCACGTCTTCTTGGGACCGGCCGAGCACATTGATCAAGAATCTCGGCGAAGTGGTGAACGCCGCATGTGTGCTGGCCTTCTTTCCCAGGCACACCAGCACCAGCGGCGGGTCCAGGGACAGGGAACTGAACGAGGTTCCGGTGAATCCCCAGCGCCGCCCCGACGCGTCCGTTGTGGTCACCACCGTGACCGGGCCTGGGACGCGGGTCATGGCGCGGGCGAAATCTTCCGCGAGAACAGGCATTTCTCCCCCAGTTGCTGTTCGATGGTCACGACGCGATCTTGATTCTCTCGGTCGCGAGTTCGTCGAGAAACGATGACGCCCAACGGTCGATGTCGTGGTCGAGTACGTGGTCTCGCAACCGCCACATCCGGCTCCGCGCGTCAGCTGCCGGCATGGTCACGGCTTCCATGATCGCGTTTTTGAGCTCTTCCACGTGGTAGGGATTGACCAGGAGCGCGTCCGTGAGTTCCCCTGCCGCACCGGCGAATTCGCTCAGCACCAACGCGCCGGTCAGGTCGTGGCGGCCCGCGACGTATTCCTTGCACACCAGGTTCATGCCGTCCCGCAGCGGGGTCACCACCGCCACGTCCGCGGCGCGATAGAACGCCGCCAGCTCGCGCTGGTCGATCGAGGAGTGCAGGTAATGCACGGCCGGATGCCCCACCGCACCGAATTCGCCGTTGAGCCTCCCCACCTCGCGCTCCACCTCACGTCGCATCCGGCGATAGTGCTCGACCCGCTCGCGGCTGGGTGTGGCGATCTGCACCATGACAGCGTCGCGCGCGTTGAGACGACCTTCGCGGAGCAACTCTCCCAGTGCGTTGAGACGAGCGTCGATTCCCTTGGTGTAGTCAAGACGGTCCACCCCCAACAGGACCTTCCGAGGATTTCCCAGCGTGGCCCGGATCTGCTCGGCGCGGTCCTGCACCGCTGGATCCCTGGCCAGCGAGTCCCACGCGTCCACATCGACGGAAATCGGGAACGAGCCGACCGACACCGACCGGCCGCCGACGTCGATCACTCCCCCAGCGGGCCCGCGCCGATCTGCCTCGGTGCCTGCGCCGCACCTATCAAGATCTTGCTGAGCCAAAGGAAGTTCTGGGCTCCGCCCGGTCGCTGGAAACCGATCAGGTCGGCGCCCAGCAGACCGTGCATGATCTCGGTCCGCCAAGGCAGCCGCATGAACAGCTCGACGGGAGGAAACGGTATGTGCAGAAAGAATCCGATCCGGACGTCGGGGCGCAGGGCCCGTAGCATCGCCGGAACGAGCTGCAGTTGATAGTCGTGGATCCACACGGTGGCACCAGGTGCGCTGACCTTCGCGGCGGCCTCGGCGAAGCACTGGTTGACCTCCACGTAGCTGTCCCACCAAGTGCGGTGATACGCGGGCGGCATCACGACATCGTGGTACAACGGCCACAACGTGGAGTTGGAGAACCCCTCGTAATACGAGGAGACGGCGTGTTCGTCGAGCGGCACGGGCGCCAGCCGGATCCCGCCATCGGACACCGGCGGCGATACGGTGCCCGCGACGCCCGGCCAGCCGACCCAGGCACCGTGCCGCTTACGCAGCAACGGTTCCAGCGTGTTGACCAGGCCTCCGGGACTGCGTCGCCAGACCTCGGCCCCGGTACCAGTGCGGTGCACGCTCGCTGGCAGGCGATTGGCGACGACCACGAATTCCGAACGATCGGTCATGAACCTCTCCTGGTGAGAGCGACCAAGAACCAGCCCGGCAGGCGGGGGACGCCGTTGTCCCCCTCCCACGGCTTACGCCCGGAAGTCCACAATGGTCTTCAGATCGGTGGTGCTGCGGTAGTTCTCGAAAATCGACACCAACCGGTCGTAGTCGTCGAACCTGCAGACCGAGGACAACAGGCGCGAGCCGTCGACGACACCGCTCATGAGAATCTGCATCGCCGAGTAGATGACGTTGGCGCTGTGGTGCATCGGAAAACTGGACACATCGAACGGTGCGGACATGATGTTGATGCCCTTGGCGAGCATCAACCACGTGTCGAACTTCTGCATCTCCTGAGACGCGCCGTACAGCACATAGCGCCCCCGCGGCTTGAGCTTGCGCATCGCCATCCGGCGCGGATCGTGTTCTTCGTCGACGTTCTTGATGGTGGGCAGCGTGTCGAAAACGTAGTCGAAGGTGCCCTCGTTGATCGTGGCGTTCAATTCGTCCGGAAGATACGCCTGGTCGGAGAAGTTCTGCTCGGCGAACTCGTTCCGGTTCGGGTTCAGATCGACCGAGACCACCGAATTGGGAGCAAAAAGCCTCTTCATGATGCGCCCGGCGATGACCCCGATGGGTCCGGTCCCGAGGACCAGGATCTTGTCCCCGATATGGGGCGGGTTGCTGAGGATGGAACGTAACGCACCCGTGGTGGGCTCGATGAACGAGCACTCCAGGTCACTCATCTCGCTCGGGATCTTCACCGCCGCGGCCCGGCGGTCGTCGAGGAAGTTCCGGTCGGTCCAGAAGACATCGCGCTTGACCTGCCCGGAGAAGATCGGCCGGACCGAGCGATACTCGGCGAGGCCCTCGAAGTCGGTCTGTCCCCAGTAGACGACCCGGTCCCCGACCTCCAGGCCCACGCTGTCGTGGTCGAAGTTCGAGCCGATCTCGACGACCTCCCCGAGGTATTCGTGACCGAGAACAACCGGGTACTGCGGCGGGAACAGGTGCCCCTCGAACACCGAAATGTCCGTCGAGCAGATCGAGACGCACCGCGTCTTCAGGAGCAGACCATCCTCGGGGGTGGCCGGCACGGGCACCGTCGCCAGTTCCGTCTTCCTCGGCGCGGTCAGGTGAAACGCCTTCATGGTGGCCGGAAGTGGAATTTCCGAACGGTTCTTCGTCTTGGACACAGATGTGGTCATCATTGATCCCCTCAGAAAAGTACAAGTGAACAGCCTGAACGCGTACGTCTTCCCCAAGACGTACGTCAGCGACGCATGAGCAGTTTTCCGGTCAGCAGATACTGGCCCACCATCTCGAAATGCGAATGCGACAGCGTGATGTGCTTGACCGCCGAGCGCACGTCCCGAAGGCACCGCTCGAGCCTGCTGGTCGTGTACAACGAACCCGTGCCCGCGAACTGATGGGCGGCGTCGACCACCTGACACGCGTTTTCGGCGACCGTCGCCACCGTCAACCGGATCAGCGACGTCAGCTCGTCGCCGCCGTCCGCACCATGCTCGGTCGCCTGTTCGGCCGCGTGCGCCAGGAGAATGCGGCTGCTGTGCACCGACATCTCCATACGTGCCAGCCTGTCCTGGACCACATGGCTTCCGGCGAGGGTGCTCGACCCGCCCGTCGGCGTCTTGCGCAGCGCGACGTCCTTGAACGTGCGCAACGCGTCTTGGGCGATTCCCAACGCGGTGGACGAAGAAGTGAAGGGACCGAAATCGTAGTAACTGATCCCATAAGCACGGGAGTGACGCGGCAGCGGTGCCGCGTGCATGGCCACACCGTCGACGGTGTGGTCGTCGCCGACGAAAACGTCATCGACCGTGTAGCTGACACTACCGGTCGCCCGCAATCCGAGCGTATGCCAGTCATCGACGAACGTGACGCTCGACCGCGGAAGGAACAACATCCGGATCGCCGGTCCGGATTCCCCTTGACGCGGCTGACCATCGTCGGTGACACGGGCCGCACACACCAGCCAGTCGGCGTGCGCCGAACCACTGGCGAAAGACCACTTCCCGCTGAGCCGGAAACCGCCCTCGACGGCCTCGGCGACCCCGGACGGATTGACCCCTCCGACAACCAGTTTATCGCTGTCCGCAAAGAGTTCCCGAGACGTCTCGTCCGGAAGGTAGTCGGAGAGCCGGCCGATCGCACCTTGGACACCGACCTGCCACGCCACCGACGCGTCGAGACGCGCCAGTGCCTGAATCACGGCCGAACCGGTCGCGATACCGACCTGTCCGCCACCGAATTCCCGAGAGACCCACATCCTATGGAGGCCGACTTCGCGCACGGCGTTCAAAGTATCGACCGACGTCACGCGCTGATCTTCGTTGTCATTTCTGAATTGCTCGATAACAGGCGCGATCTTCTCGACCTTCGCCAACCATTCCTGGCTTTCGGCAGTAGTCGGCACTCGATCGAGCAGACGCGGCACAGCTTCAACCATTGAAAATTCCCCCACTCCCCAGTGAAGCCACGCCCCAACGAGGCTTCGATAGTCTTAGGTTCCACGAACTATCGAAGCAATGATTACGCGGGCACCGCCACGCGAGCAAGTGCCCTGCGAACATCCGGGAGTGATCTAACGCACAGGGAAGATCGATTAGACCGAACGGCGGCACGGAATCCGCCCTACGGCGCAACATTCCCGGTCGGAGGGGCGGCTTTTCGGGCATCCGAGCCTCTTCAGCTCGTCCAACCCGACCGAGGTCAGCCAGTGGTCGTCGTCGCCAAGCCGGCCGACGGAACCGGCACCTCATAGGACGGCCGGAATCCTTGGAGGATAACTACTCAGGGGTAGCCAAGTGCCGACCTCGTCTAGGACCAGCGTCCTGCGTTCGATGCGGCAGGCCCGAACAGGCTCTGCACGAGATCAACCATTTGCGGGGAGACACCGCAGGATGATCTGCATTACGCTCGCGACATCCGGCCACGTATGTCCACGGCCGGATTGGACTGGGGCGGGTGGACCGGGGGTTCTTCTTGCACACAACGGATTCCCTTCACGCAGACCCCATTGAAACAGCAGGAGGTGAGCAATGCGCGGCGACCGTGAGACCTGAATGCAGCAAGTCCCTCAATTAAGCTCTGCCATGTCCAGCTCTGCTGTGGAGGCGAATAGCATGACCAGATACTTGCTTGGTGACCGTGAAACCTTCCTTCTGGGCTACCGCGAGTCCTAGACCCGCGACACGTCGGCGTTCCTGGCCCGCGACCAGGAACGCCGATGCTCAAGGCGCATTCGCTGGTTCGAAGGAGTGAAAAATGACCGACGACGTCCCACACCCGTTGGAGGCGCCGCCGAACGAACGGCAGTGGGTGCGGGTCGCGGCCGAGCTGGCGGAGAAGTTCGCCCAACGCGCGGCCGAACACGACGCGAGCGCGAAGGTTCCGCTGCAGAATCTGACCGAGCTGCACGGCAGTGGACTCGATGCCGCTCTGCTCCCCCGTGAGGCCGGCGGCGAAGGCCTGGGATACCGGGCGTTCGGTGAGATCGTCCGTCTGCTCAGCGGGGCGTGTCCCTCGACCGCGTGCATCTGGGTCATGCACATCGGCGCGTCGGTCGGCCTGGTGAACCTGTCTCGGCCGGAGGCCTCCCGGTTCTACGCGGATCAGCTGATCGCGGGCGCCAGGTTCGCGAACGCCCTGTCCGAACCCAGCGGTGGCAACCGGTTCCTCGTACCGATGCAGCACGCCGAACCCGCCGCCGACGGCGGACACGTCCTGACCGGGGCCAAGCGCTTCGCCTCCGGTGCCACGATCGCGGATCACTTCCTGGTCAACGCACTGGTGGACGACGTCCCCACCTTCTTCGGAGTCGCCAAGGACGACACGATCGGGTTCGTCGGAAACTGGGATGCGATGGGCCTTCGCGCCAGCGACAGTCAACTGCTCGAATTCACCCGAACGCCACTGTGCGCCGAGCGACGTTGCCCGCCCTCCGTGGGAGACCGGCCGAATCATATCGCCGCGGGCATCTCGAGCCTCAGCCTCGGCGTCGCCCAGGCTCTGCTGCGGGAAGTGATGGCCTACGCCGCTGGACGCCGGATCCCACCGGGGGAAACGGTCTTGGCCGACCAGGACTGGCTGCAACGCGAGGTGGCCGACGTCCACACCCGCCTCGAAGCCGCCACGATGTACGCACGGCATATGGAATGGCTCGCCGACCAATGCTCACCTGAGTTCCTCGCCGCCACCGTGCGGGCGAAGCTGCTGACCAACGCCATCGCCGAGGATGCGGCGCGACTGGCTCTGCACGCCGGCGGCGGACACGCCTACCTGCGGGGAACCACGATCGAACGCCTGTTCCGGGACGCCCAGGCCGGTCATTTGATGGCCTACTCCGCCGAGGTCTGCCAAGGCATTCTCGGCACCGGACTGATGACCGCCGCGAAGGACCGCCACGGTGACTGACCGCCCGCGAATGCTGTTCAACGCCTTCTCCATGGCGGCGGTGTCGCACCACGCCCAAGGGCTGTGGGCGGAACCGGACAGCCGCCAGCTGGAATACACCGATCCGCAGATGTGGATCGATCTCGCACGGCTACTCGAGCGCGGACGGTTCGACGCCCTGTTCAACGCCGACGTGATCGCTCCTTACGAGCGATATCAGGGATCACGCGACGCCACGGTCCACGAGGGGATGCAATTCCCCACGCTCGACTTCTCCACGCTGATCCCCTTGCTGGCCTACCACACCGAGCACCTGGGCTTCGCCTATACCCAGAACATTCTGCAAGAGCCGCCGTACGCCTTCGCACGACGAATGTCCACATTGGATCATCTGTCCGGCGGGCGCGTCGCCTGGAACGTGGTGAACTCGTTCCTGCCCGGCGCCGGCCGGAATCTTGGCTACGGCGGCCTTCCCGACCATGACGAGCTCTACGAACGAGCCCAGGACTATCTGCGGGCCGCGTGCAAACTGTGGGAGTGGAGCTGGGACGACGACGCCGTCGTGAAGAACCGGGTCACGCGCCAGTTCGCCGACCCCGCGAAAGTTCACGAGATCAAGCACCGCGGCCCCTACTACGCAGTGGACGGGCCGCATCTGTGCGAGCCCTCGCCGCAGCGGACGCCGCTGCTGTTCCAGGCGGGACAGTCCGCGGTGGGCCAGAAATTTGCCGGACGACACGCCGAAGCGGTCTTCATCGGTTCGCAGGATCCGGGAAACGCGGCGTCGCTGGTCGCCGGCTTCCGTGATGCGGCGCGTACGGCAGGACGAGATCCCGGCTCGATCAAGGTTTTCGTGCCACGCACTTACGTCGTCGGGAGTACCGAGGCTGAGGCCCGCCGCCGAGACACCGAACTCTTGGAACGACAGACGATCGAGGGCAACCTCGCCCGGATGTCGGTGTTCCTCGATCGCGATTTCGCCGAAGACGACCCGGCGACGCCCATCGGCGAGCTCCGGCGGCGGCCGAACCTGCCCAAGGAATTGCGGGCTCTGCTCGATGCCGGAGACCGGGACGACCAGACGCTGGGAGAGCTGATCCTGAGGATCGGCAACCGGAGGTTCCCCGGCACCCCGGAGCAGATCGCGGCCGACGTCGCGGCATGGCAGGAAGCGGGAGTCGACGGTATCAACCTGCAGTACGTCGTCCTGCCGACCAGTTTCACCCAGTTCGTCGACCACGTCTGCCCGGTGCTGCAGCAACACGGGCTCATGCAACGCGAGTACACCGACGGCACATTGCGGGACAAATTCTTCGGAGCCGGCCCGCGGCTACCGGATGATCACCCTGCTCGACGCTGTGACGGGTAACGGCTCCAATGAATTCCGAAGGCTCCGGTGAGCACCATTCCGACGCCGCCCGTGATCGCCACTGCCGTGATGGGCGAGAACCCTTGCGCGAGAGCCCCAGCCGCGAGCGCACCGATGCCCTGGCTTGCCCGCAGGACGGTACTGATCAGGCCGCCGGTTGTTCCGGCGATGGAGTCGTCGACGCGCTGAGTCGCCTCGCCGATCGCGGGAATGATGTAAGCGCCGCCGATCCCGGAGATCACCAGCAGGATCGCCAGCACCGCGGGATGGGCCGGCAGGATCGCGACAGTGGCCAATGGCGCCATACTCAGCACGGCCAAAGGAACGATCAGCCGGGTTGCTTTGCCGTCCGATTGCCGCTCGAGCCAGGCAGCGGTCAGCGCGACGCCGACGGCGTCAGCCGCCAACAGCGGCCCGACCACCCATTCCGGTGCACCGATGTCGGCGACCAGAGGCACCATGACCGCGTCGGGAGCTGCGGTGAGCCCGATGAGCGCCAACAACAGGAACATCCGGCGCAGCCGGGGGTCAGCGCGCAACTGCCGTCGCAGTTCGGCCATCGGCCGATGGCGTAGTTCGCCGCCCTGACGCATCGGCGCCGGACGAGCGCGCAATCCGGTCTGAGTCAGGATCGCGGCCAGCAGGAACGTGACCGCGTCGACCGCGAGCGCCGCACCGGAACCGATGGCCAGCACGACGGCGGCCGCACCCCCGAGGCCAGCGATCTGACCGAGTTCCCGTACCAGCGTCAGGCGGGCTCGCCCCGCTTTGGTCAGATCGTTGCCGTCCGGGCGGCCAGCCAGTAGCACACGCACGGTCGCGCCCTGAGCTCCCTTGTACGGGACCTGGAAAGCGGCCACCAAGATCACACCCGCCACGACGCCCCCCAGCGGAAGCCAGGGAATCGCGATCACCGAGACGCACAACATCTGCAGCAGCAGGCAGGTCACCATCAGCGGCTTGCGCGCGAACCGGTCGGCCAGTCCTGCCAGTGGTGGCCCTGCCACCAGTGGCGCCAGGAACGTCGCCGCGTACGCCGCGCCGGTCCATGCCGCCGAACCCGTCCGGTCGAACACCGACATCGCGACCGCGACCTTCGCCAACTGGTCGCCGACGACGCTGATGGCTTCACCGAGCCACAGCGCCTGGAACTCTCCCCCGCGCGGAAGCCTGACGCGCTCGGCTCCCCTTGCCCCCGCCATCGCGGCTACCTCGCGAACTTCCGAAGGAAGTGGCTCGTTTCGTCGTCCGTGGAATAGACGCAGACTCCTTGCATGCCTCGCGTCATGAGCACCTTGTACGTGTTCCGGACCAACCGATCGAACCTCTCGTGCTCAGCTCGTTTCACAGAACGATCCCAAGAGAAGTCGCGACGCCCGACCCACTTTCCGTCCCGGATGACCAGATCGTCACCGAAGATGACGCCCGCCCAGTCGTACTCGAAGCCCTGGGCGGTGTATATACAGCCGATCTGCCCGAAACCCTCCGGCTCCGAAGCCCACAAGGAGGCCGACGGAACGCCAGGGACCTCGAACCCCTGCTTGGTGTTCCAAGGACGCCGCCATCCGTCGATCTGGACGTCCTCGGCCAACCGCAGTCCCCCATCGACCTCGACGGGGTCGCTCCAGTCCCAGCAGAAGCCGGCCGCCATCCTCGCCGTGCCCGAGAAGGTCTTGGCCTGCCGGAGAAGCCAGGTCTCCAGTTCGTGTGGCGATCCAGCCGAATCGACCACGTACTCGTCCTCGCTGCCCGCGACCAACTCCGACCACGCCACCGGTGGCCGAGAACCGAGGCCCAGCAGGCGGACTACCCATTCGTCGAAGTTCGCCGAGCCGCCGCACCGGTACTGGCCGTCGAGACTGATCTCGATTACATCGCATCCCTTGATGTCGGCGATGGCGAGAATGTCGCTCTTGGTCCCGATCTCCCCCGGACGCACCACCTGGTGTTCGTCCAACAGGAAGAGCGGCACCTTGGCGACATCGATGAGCTCGTCGATCTGGCTCCGCACTTTCCCGTGCAGCCGGGGCGGCATTCCCCGGACACGGTGGGCCTCGTCGCAGATCAGGACGTCCAGGGCGTCCGCCGGTGCGGAACCGAACTCGTTGAAGTACTTGAAGATCTCGCCGTACCGGTCCTCGTCGCCAGTCACCTTTTCGCGCAAGGTTTCAGTGAAGGCTCGCGAACCTGTCGCATGAAGCGCCTTTCGCTTCTGCCGCGCAAAGGCGGCGAGGAGCGTCACCGCGATGGCACTCTTGCCAGAGCCCGGACCGCCACTGACGACGACGACCTTCTTCCGTCTGTTCCCACCGCCGGACTCGGCGTCGGCGACCGCGTCGAGCACGGTCTTGTAAGCAACCTGCTGTTCATCGAGCAGAACGAAGTCGTCCCGGGCGACGAAAGCGTCCGCCGCTGTCTTGAGCAGATTGCGAGCCGGCGCCGGCGGCGCGGAGATCAGCTCGTAGGCGGCCGCAACCGCGGCCTCCGCCGAACCGGGATCCGAATCGAGAACCGACCAGAGATCAGCGATCAGATCTCCCTGCAGATCAGCTGTGTAGAGCTGGCCGAAATCATCGAACTCGAACTCGTCGAGTGTCCAAGTCGAACTTCGAAGGGCGTTGTGCATATACGCGATTCCCTTGACCTGTCCGGGAATCCGCGCGAAGGCAGGAATGAAATCAAGCAGTTGACGACAGTATCGCCTGACCTGTTCGGCCGGGTGCAAGTACGGTTGCCGCCGCTTCCCGCCGGGGACGCTCACCAAGCTCGAGCCGACCGTCTTCGCATCGCTCCATTGCTTGAGCTCGACGAGCACGTAAGAAGGTCTCTTGGTGTCCGGATGAACGCCGCAGATGATGGCATCCACCCGCTTCGGACTGTACGGAAGCCGGTATTCGAGCAGAACCTGCACATGTCCGAGGCCGGCGGCGCACAACGTGTCAGCGAGAGCCGGAAGGCTACGCCTCCACGAACCGATTTCACCACGCTGTTCGGACGCCTTGTAAGTAACTCCTGTATGTCTGGCGAGCTCCAAGAGAATGCGTTCGTGCTGAAGTTCTCTTCGCAGGTCATCCGCGGTCATACTGACCGGCAAGCCACCCTCCCCAGGGCCGATCCCGTCACTTGACCTTCCACACTCTTGCGTGAAGGCAAGTGTCACTCTAGCGGGTTATGATCGACAGCTGGGAAGCATTTGAGCGACCCTTGCCCAGGGGAGGGACGAGTGGCTCTTGCACGAGGCAGTGCGGCCGATCTCTTGATCGAAGCCCGCGCTGGACACTTGCACAGCCGATTGAAGGAGCAGGCCGGATTCGTACTCGGCGGCAGGGTGGGGACCAGCGAGGTGATCTCCTGGCAAAGAAGCCTGCCGATTCTGTTGACGGATCTCGTGGACGCCGGGCTCGGTGATGTCGAAGTCCTCCTCGAGCATCGGCTGCCGCACAGCAAGCAACGGATCGATGTCGTGCTGTGCGGTGTTCATCCTCGTACTGGACAGAGCTCGTTCGCCTTCGTCGAACTCAAGCAGTGGTCGAAGGCGGAGTCCTACCTGTCCGAGGTGATCAATATTCCCGGGCTCCCAGGACGGCACCTGCATCCTGCAGAGCAGGTTCACGGATATCGCCAATACTTCGTGGACCACACACCCGGACTCGCGGATCGGCCGCAGGCGGTGCACGGCATGGCGTACCTGCACAACGCGCGTCGTGCGGACGTGGCCGGCCTCATTCAAGACAACCCCCGTCCCACCAGCCGGTTGTTCACCATGGACGACAAGGCGGCGATGGGCGAGCACCTCAACGCAGTCCTCGACGCCGCGGCCAGCAGACGCTCCAACGTGGAAGTCGGCGACGAGTTCGGTGGCTTCGCGCATCGTCCGACGAAACCTCTGCTGACCCTGGCTGCGGCCGAGATCAAGGATCGCGAACAATTCGTTCTCCTGGACGAACAAAAGGTCGCGTACGAACTGGTACTGCAGGCGGTTGAGCGGTCCCGGGCGGCCCAGACGCGCACAGTGGTGATCGTCGAAGGTGGCCCCGGATCCGGCAAAAGCGTGATCGCGCTGAGCCTGCTCGGCGAACTCGCTCGCCGAGGTCTCGGCGTGCACCACGCGACCGGCTCGCGGTCCTTCACCATGACCATGCGCAAATACGCGGGCCGCGGCAGCACTCGGGTGCAAGGATTGTTCAAGTACTTCAACACCTATGTGGGCTGTGAGCCTCGTGAGCTGGACGCCCTGATCTGCGACGAAGCACATCGCATCAGAGAGAAGGGCACCGATAGGTACACGAAGAAGGAGAAGCGAGACCGGGCTGATCGCCAGGTCAACGAGCTCGTCAACGTGGCGACCGTTCCGGTCTTCCTCCTCGACGAGCATCAGGTCGTGCGACCTGGGGAAATGGGCTCACTCAGGGAGATCAGCACCGCTGCCGAGGCACTCGGCTGTCAAGTCGAAATCGTCCGGCTGCACGACCAACTGCGTTGTGGCGGTTCTGTCTCCTATGACACTTGGGTCGCACGGCTTCTCGGCCTAGGTACCAGCGAGCCGCCGATTCCGTGGAGCAAGCTCGCAGGTCAGCTCGACGAAGGCATTACCTTGAGCAGCGCGGCGTCACCTGAGGCCCTCGAATCCTGGGTCTTGCGACAGCGATCGCAGCACGGCGGGGTCGGACGGCTGACCGCGGGGTTCTGCTGGCCGTGGAGTGATCCCGTCAAGACTCCGGATGGCCGTCGGCTGGTGGAAGATGTCCAAATCGGCGGGTGGAAGCGCCCCTGGAACGCGAAGGGCGACGGCAACAAATCGGTCCCAGGCATCCCCGAGTCCAGCTACTGGGCGACGGACGAGCGCGGCTTCGACCAGGTGGGCTGCATCTACACCGCACAGGGTTTCGAGTACGACTGGTCAGGCGTGATCTTCGGTAAGGATCTCGTCCGCCGTGACGGCATGTGGAATCCGGTGCGCGAGAACTCCAAAGACTCCGAAGTCAGGAAAGCGGACGAGCTACATTTCGGCGCGCTGATCAAGAACACTTACAAAGTACTGCTCACTCGTGGAATGCGCGGGACCGCCATCTTCTCCGAGGACCCTGAAACCCAGGAATTCCTCGAAGAGATGACGAGTTAGCCCGAGGCCGTCACCTCTACTCGGCCTCGTGGAAGTCGTCGAGGCGGCGGGCTTCTTCGGAGGATTCCGTTGCCGCGAGCCAGTGCGGGTAGGTGACGTAGACCAGCTCTGTGTCCTCATCGGCCACATAGACGACCTCGGTACCGGCCTGCAGGTAGATCACCTCACCGGCCCGCGCCGACACCGGGCCGGAAGGCCCCTCAACCGTGAAAGCCCCGGAAGTGATGATCAGCGCCTCGTCGTAGGTCATCTTCCACGGGTTCTTCTCCCCCTTGCCGTAGCGAGCGAAGCCGACCGACATCGCCGCGCCACTGTCCTGCGCGAGGACGTCGGCAAGGAAGATCTGCTGGTCCAGCCGCTGAAACCAGGTCGAGACGTCCTTGCTCGTAAAGCTCTCCACAGTCATGCCGCGTCTCCTTAAGTGGAAGTTCCTCCACTTAGTTAACTGGAGAAGTTTCCACTTGTCCACCGACTAGGCTGCGAACGTGCTTCCGATGGCAGGGTCCGAACCGGTCGAGCGGGCCGACGCGGCTCGCAACCGGCAGAAGATCGTCCGCGCCGCGGCCAAGCTCGTCGCGGCGAAAGGGGTCAGGGGGCTCGCGCTGGACGAGGTCGCGGCGGAGGCGGGCGTCGGCATCGGCACCGTGTACCGGCGCTTTCCCGACAAGGGCGCGTTGGCGCAGGCACTCCTGGACGAGAACGAGCGTGAGTTCCAGGCGACGTTCATCAGCGGCCCGCCACCGCTCGGGCCGGGGGCGCCGTCCGAGACGAGACTCAAGGCGTTCATGGACGCGTACGTCGACAGGCTCGAAACGCACGGCGAACTGCTGATGGTCGCCGAGACCGAGACGCCGATGGCACGGTTCGTCACGGGCGCCTACCGGCTGCACCACAGTCACCTGGTCTCGCTGATCAGCGAGATCGAGCCGGACGTCGACGCGCACTTCCGGGCGGACGCCCTCCTGGCACCGCTGGCGGCAGCACAGTACGTCTACCAGCGGGAAAACGGCATGACAGCGGACCAGGTCAAAAAGGGGCTAGGAGATCTCTACCGGCCCCACGCGTAGAACGCCGTCGTCCAGAGGCACGCATCGCTTCCCACCGCGGCCCCGCAAAGCGCGAAAAGTGCCGGGCTCGTAGACGACGTCCATCCAGGCGCAGGGATTCGCGGGCCGGTGGATCTCGAAGCGCACGGGGCCATCGCCGGAATCCAGCGAGAGAACGTCGTGGCGCGCCAAAGAGTCCACGTCGAAGCCTTCGAGCACGATGTTCCGCCGCGCCGGCAACGGATCGCCCGGCACGGAAGCCGAGAACAGGGTCACCGCGGCCTCGCGATGCGCGGGATGGTTGAAGTACCGATCCCCGACCAGCCCCAGCCCCGCACGCACCACGACGTGGTCGCGCGAGACCGGCGAAGGGTCGGGTCGAGGGCCGTCACTGGGACGGCCCTCGAACGCGTGCACGCTCGAAACGTGCAGCGCGACGATCAGCGCTCGCCCAGCTGCCATTCCGGCCGCACGTAGTGGCAGGTGTAGCCGTTCGGGATGCGCTCCAGGTAGTCCTGGTGCTCCGGCTCGGCTTCCCAGAAGTCGCCGGCCTGGGTCACTTCGGTGACGACCTTGCCCGGCCACTTGCCGGAGGCGTCGACGGCGGCGATCGTCGCTTCCGCGACCTGCTTCTGCGTGTCGTCGGTGTAGAAGATCGCCGAGCGGTAGCTGGCACCGAGGTCGTTGCCCTGCCGGTCGCGCGTCGTCGGGTCGTGGATCTGGAAGAAGAACTCCAGGACCTGCCGGTAGGACAGCTGAGCCGGGTCGAAGTTGATCTCGATCGCTTCGGCGTGCGAGCCGTGGTTGCGGTAGGTCGCGTTCGGGACGTCGCCACCGCTGTAGCCGACCCTGGTGGATTCGACTCCGGGGTGCCGGCGGAACAGGTCCTGCATGCCCCAGAAGCAGCCGCCCGCGAGAACAGCCTTTTCCGTCACAGTTGATCTCCTCTGCTCGGGGTGAACACCCAGTAGAACGCGTGAGACCGTCCCTGTCATCCCGGTCCCGATGTGACGGAACCCTTACGTCCGCGGCGCGTCACACGGTAGGTGAAGACCCTGCTCGCAGTGCTGGCCCTTCTCCTGACCGCCTGCTCGACCCCCAGGGTCGACGACACCCCGCCGCCCGAAGAGGCCTTCCGGTTCGGCGGCATCAGCCTTCCCGCCGGCGGCAAGGTCCTCAAGACGGACTACCAGCGGGGCATCGACGTGATGTACCGCGTCGACGTCAGCATCCCGGCGAAGGACGTCCAGCAGCTGCTCAAGGCGTCGAACTTCGCTCCCGGCGTCACTGAGGACAGCCAGCTCGTCGACGGTCACCGCGTCTTTCGCAAGGTCATCGTCGACCCGGGTGACCCCGCCACGGTTCACCTCAGTCTTTTCACCACGTGAGTACGCAGCGTGAAAAAGATGGGCCATTCGGACTCGGCTGGGTGACCCCCTAACGTGTAGCTCCACGCACCACCGCCGGAGGCCGCATGGATCCCATCCGTGTACCGCCCGAAATGTTCCGTTTCACCGACGGCAGCAAATCCGGGCTTCACGTGGCGATCCTGCACGCCTTCGGGGAGGCGAACGAGCGGCTGGAGACGGCTCTCGGCATCGACGACGTCCGCGCCAGGCTCCGGTCCGTCGGCTGGCTGGAGACGCTGGACGACGACGAGCTCGTCAAGACGCTGGACCAGCTGCGGAGCTTCGACCTTCTCGACGTCGTCCAGAGCCATGCCGGCGACTACCGGACGGCGTCGGAGTACGAGCGCCGGAACCTCCAGTACTCGCTGACCAGGCAAGGGGAAGCGGCCTTCGCGGGCGTGGTGCACGCGATGGAGGTGCTGGCCTCCACCGGAGCGCTTCAGACGGCGGCGCTCGACGCGCTCGGGGACCGGCTGGGCGAGCTCGTCCGGCAGCTGGACGAGGGCACCGATCGGCGCGTGTTCAGCACGTTGGCCGAAATCGAAAGCCACGTCGAGGCGTTCCGGGACAACACGAAACGCTTCAACGGCGAACTCCAGCGCCTCCTGCGCGCCGACGGCGAAGGTGCTGATCTGGCGACGTTTCACGAGGTCAAGGCCTCGACGGTCGCGTATCTGCAGGAGTTCCTGACCGATCTGGAGCACCACACGCACACCATCGCCACCCGCATCAAGGAGATCGAGGTCCACGGCGTCGCGCAGCTGCACCGGCGCGCGCTCAACGGCGCCGCCCTGCCGCGGCTCACCGGCACCGATCCGGCGCCGCGCTGGCTGGAGCTGCGCAAAGCACGCTGGGACGGGCTCCGCACGTGGTTCCTGCCCGAAGACGGCACGGAACCGCGGGTCGAGGAGCTGCACCAGGTCGCGCGGCGGGCGATCCTCACACTTCTGCAGGTCCTGGACCGGATCACCGAGTCTCGGCGGCGCGCGAGCAGCGCGGTCGCGGATTTCCGTGAGCTGGCGCGGTGGTTCACCGTCGTCCCGGCCCAGGAAGACCTGCATCGCCTGTGGTCGACGATGTTCGGGCTGAGTTCCGCGCGGCACGCGCACCTCGCCCACGCCGACCCGGAAGTGGTCAGCACGACGGCGTCGTGGCTCGACGCGCCGGCCGTCGAGGTCTCGCAGCTGCTGCGATCCGCCGGCCGCACCGAGCGGTTCACCAGGACCGGGAGGGTCCGCGACGTCGCCGCGATCCGCGCCGCACGAGTCCGGCAGGCGATCGCCGAGCGGGCCGAACTCGAAGCGGCGTGGAACATGCTCGACACCGGCGGTGTGGTGCGGCTTTCGGCCTTCGAGAAGCTGGACCACACGGTTTTCGAACGCCTTCTGGACCTGCTGGGCCAGGCGCTGGGCAGCCGTCCCGGCGAAGACGGCACCCGGCGGAGCACGACGTCCGACGGCCAGATCGAGATCGTCCTGCGTCAGGCGAAGAACGGCGCGGTCGCGCGGCTCACCACCACGAGCGGCGTTTTCCGGGGTCCCGACTACGAAATCGAGATCAGCACGGCCGGAGGCGGCGCGTGAGTCTCACGAACCAGCTGGTCATCGCCGAACGCGAGGAGGTCGCGCGCGGCATCCGCGCGCTGCTGGCCACCCCGCTGATCGGTGAACGCGGCTCGCCCGAGACCTTCGACCTCATCCGGCGCCGCCGCGAACCCATCCGGCAGTGGTTCGACTACTACTGCGGCTGGACGCTGACCGTCGAGCCCCGGCTCGGCTACGCCCGGCTGGTCAAGGTCCGCGCCGCCGCCGACCCCAGCCGCCCGGCGCGACGGCTGCGGTCCGGCCGGGCCGCGTTCGACCGACGGCGCTACGTCCTGCTGTGCGTGGTCGCGGCCGAACTGCTCACGGTGCCGGTGACCACCATCGGCCTGCTCGCCGACCGCGTCGGCCGGGCGAGTGCCGCCGACGATCTCGTGACCACGTTCGACGTCAGCGTCCGCGCCGAGCGCATCGCGTTCGTGGACGTCCTGCGGCTGCTCGAATCCTTCGGCGTCCTCGATGCCGCCGACGGCGACCCGGAGTCCTTTGTGGACTCCGCCACGGCGAAGGTGCTGTTCCGGGTCGACGCGACGTTGCTGCTGCGGATGCTCGCGGCCCCCGTGGGTCCGTCGCAGCTGGCCGTTCCGGCCGACGACGTCGCGCTGCGGTTCGAGGAACTGCTGGAGGCGGTGTCGCACGAACAGCGCTACGGCCTGTCTTCGGGCCGCCACGAGGACACGCCGAGCGCGTCCGACGTCCAGCGGAACCTGTGGCTCCGGCATTCGGTCTTCCGCCGTCTCGTCGACGATCCCGTGCTGTACTTCGGCGATCTCACCGCCGAGGAACGCGCCTATCTCAGTTCGCCGACCGGACGCCAGTTGCTGCGCCGTTCCGCCGAACAGGGCGGGTTCGTCCTGGAGGAACGCGCGGAGGGCGTGCTGCTCGTCGACGTCGACGGGCTGGCCACCGACGAGAAGTTCCCGGACGACGGGAGCAACGCCAAGGTCGCCGCGCTCCTGCTGCTGGACGTGCTGGACGAGCCGCGGACGGTCGAATACCTGCAGAAGGCCACCGCGAAACTGCTCAAACGGTTCCCGCGCTGGGCCAAGACCTACCGGGGCAAGGACGGCGTCCGACGGCTGACCGTGGACGCGCTCGCGGTGCTGACCGGCTTCGGCCTGGTCCGCGTCGACGCAGAGATCGTCCAGCCGCTTCCGGCGGCGGCGAGGTACACCGACCGCGAGAACGCGCAAGACGAGGAGGCGTCGTGACCACGACGAGGTGGATCCCGACCCGCGCGGGCATCCTCAACATCTGGCGCTACTACGACGAGATCTTCGAGTTCCACGACGGGCGCCTGTTGCTGCGCGGCCCCAACGGAAGCGGGAAGTCGAAGGCGCTGGAACTGCTGCTGCCGTTCCTGTTCGACGCGAGCCTGCGCGCCAACCGGCTGTCGACCTTCGGCACCAGCGAACGCAGCATGCACTGGAACCTGATGGGCGAAGGCGCTTCCGGTGCCACGCGCGTCGGTTATGTCTGGCTCGAATTCCGCATGGCCGAGGACAAGTGGTTCACCTGCGGCGCGCGGCTGCAGGCGAGCACGCACACCAGCACGGTCCACGCCGACTTCTTCACCACCGGGCTCCGGGTGGGCGACGGCCTGCCGCTGGTCAACGACGCCGGCCAGCCGCTGACCAGGAACGCGCTGGAGGAATACCTCGGCGAGCGCGGTGTCGTGCACGCCGGCGCGGCCGAGTACCGCACCGAGATCCGCACGAAACTGTTCCCCACCTTGAGCGAGCAGCGGTACGACGCGCTGATCACCGCGCTTCTCCAGCTGCGTATGCCCAAACTGTCGCAGCGGCTCGACCCCAGCCTGCTGTCCAACCTGCTGTCGCGTGCGCTCCCTCCGTTGGGGCAACAGGAAATCGCCGAGCTCGCCGAAGGTTTCGAGCGGCTCGACGCGCAGCGCGAACGGCTGGGCTCACTGGAAACCGAGGTCGACGCCACCCGCGCGCTCGCGGCGCGGCAGAAGACCTATGCCCAGCGCGTGCTGCGCGCGGGCGCCGCGAACGTCATCGCGGCCGCCAGTGAGCTCGACGAACTCGCCGAGGTGGCCCGCCGTTCGGCCGAGGAATACGACGAGGTCGCCGCCAGCAAGGAAACCGCGGAAGCGCGGGCGGCGAAACTCGAAAAGGACCTCGAAGAAGGCGAAGCCCGCGTCTCCGGGCTGACCGAAAGCGCGGCGTACCAAAAGGGTCAGGAACTCGACAAGCTGCGTCAGCAGACTCTCGCCGCCAAGGAGCAGGCAGAGACGCTGCGTGCGGACGCCGACCGGCTTCGTGCCGAAGCGGACGCCGACGAGGAGCGTTCGCAGGCGGCCCAACAGATCCACAAGCGACAGGCGGACCTCGTCCGCGCGCAGGAGGCCGAGGTCCGCAACGCGGCGACCCGGGCGAACCTGACCGGGGTGCACGACGAACTCGTCGCGGGGCTGGGCGAACCGGCCCGGCTCCGGCCGTTGCTGCAGGCCGCCGTCCGCGGCAAGCGCGAGCAGATCGAAGCCGTCAGCCGTGCCCTCGACACTCACGAGCGGGCCGTGGACCGGCGCCACCAGACCGAAACGGATCTGGACCAGGCCCAGTCCGATTTCTCGGCGGCACAAGAGAAACTCGATCTCACCACGGCGACCCGCGAACTCGCGCTGAGCGAACTGCGCACCCGGCTTGCCGAATGGGCGATCGGCTGCCGTGAGCTGGACTTCCCCGAACCGGAAGCGCTGCTGCGGAACGTCGAAGCCGAGGTCACGCTGCTGGGCGCGATCGACTCGGCCGCCGAGACCGTGCTGGAAGAGATCATCCGGCAGGAGGCGGCGACCGGTTCTTCCCTGACGACCGCACGCACCGAGCACGACCAGCTCATCGTCGAGGTCGGGCTGCTCGAAGTGCAGGACGACCTTCCGCCCGAGGTGCCGCGTACCCGCACCGCGGACCGGGCCGAGATGAGCGGCGCGCCGCTGTGGCGGCTGGTCGATTTCGCCGGCTCGGTAGGCGAAAGCACGCACGCCGGGATCGAAGCCGCGCTCGAAGGCGCGGGTCTGCTGGACGCCTGGGTGAACTCCCACGGCGTCGTCGACGGCCACGACGTCCTGGCGGAAACCGGGACGCTGCCGGCGGTTTCCGGTCGTTCCCTCGCAGATGTCCTGGTGCCCGAACCG
Organism: Amycolatopsis sp. lyj-112; assembly: GCF_046549055.1. NCBI lineage: Bacteria > Bacillati > Actinomycetota > Actinomycetes > Pseudonocardiales > Pseudonocardiaceae > Amycolatopsis > Amycolatopsis sp. lyj-112. The sequence continues at coordinate 293,465 of NZ_JAJPWS010000002.1, forward strand.
GACGCGGAACTCGCCCCGGCGAAGATCCGGCGGGTCCTGGAAGTGATCGCCTTCGACGACAAGCTGCCTTCGGGACCGGCCGCGATCGGCGCGGACGGCAGCTGGCGGATGGGCAGCCTGACCGGAAGCTGGACGAAGGAAAGCCCGGGCTACATCGGTTCCTCGGCGCGTCTGCGCGCGCGGAAGGCCTGGATCGCCGAACTGCGGACCAAGATTTCCGGCCGTGCCGAGACGATCACCAAGCTGGAAGGCGAGCTGGCCGCGTTGCGCGGCAGGCGCGAGCTGATCAAGATCGAACGCGCCGCCCGCCCCGATCACGAAGATCTCCTTGCCGCGTCACAGGAACTGACCAGGACCGAGGCCGATCTGACCGCCGCGGCCGCCGTCGTCCGGCAGCGGGAGACGACGGTTTCCGCGCTGGAGAACGAGGCCAGGAACGCCCTGCACGAGCTGACCAGCCGGGCTTCGGAAAGCGGTCTGCCGACCGAACGCACTCCGCTGACCGCGCTCGCCACGGCCATCCGCACCTACTCCGACCAGGGCGAGAACTGGTTGCACGAGCACGGAATCCTGGTGGCGGCGAGCCAGCGGGCCGAAATGCTGGCCGATCAGGGAAAGCGTTCGGAGGACAACGCGGCCCGCCGCGAGGAGGAGGCATCCGAGGCGGGGACGCGGCACACCAAGCTCACCGCGATGCTCGGCGCGATCGAAGGCACCATCGGCACCGGCCAGCGCGAAGTGCTCGCCGAAATCGACGGCCTGCGCACGAAACTCCGCGGACTCGGCGACGAACTACGGGCCGCGAACTCCGACGCCAAGGACCTCGCCGTCCGGCTGGGCGCGCTCGGCGTCCAGCGCACGACCGACGCCCACGCCCGCGAGGACGCGTCGGCCAAACGGGACGCCGCCGCGCACCGGTTCCGGAAGCTCGCCACCGGCGTCTTCCCCGCGGACGGCGGGATCGACGACCTGGCGAAGTTCCAGGCCACCCTCTCCGCCACCGAGGGAGTGCAGGCCGCGCTCGACGCGGCCCGGCTCGTGGCCGCGGCGTGGCCGTCCGTGCCGCACGCGTCGAGCAACCTCGGCGAGGCGCTGCACCGGCTGTCCGAGGCCGTGCATACCTGCCGCACCACGCTCAGCTCGCGCGCCGAACTCGATCTGGAGACCGACGAGGACGTCCAGATCTTCACCGCCGTCGTCGACGGGCTGCGGGTCGGCGCGGCGGAACTGCTGAAGATCCTTTACGCGGAAGCGGAACAGAGCAGGCACGAGATCACCGACCGCGAAAGCGAGCTGTTCGACAAGACGCTGACCGGTGACACCCGCCGTCACCTCGCGTCCCGGATCCGGCAGGCCAACGACCTCGTCGACGGGATGAACGCGCGCCTGGAGCGGGTACGGACAGCGTCCAAGGTCGCCGTCCGGCTGGTCTGGCAGGTCTCCCCGGATCTGCCGCCCGGCACCAAGACCGCGCGCGATCTGCTGCTGAAGGATCCGGATCAGCTCACCGCCGAAGATCGCGTTTCGCTGCACCGGTTCTTCCGCGAGCGCGTCGAGCAGGCCAAGGCGGACGACACCGCGACCAGCTGGGAACAGCAGCTCGCGCAGGTCTTCGACTACACGTCCTGGCACCGGTTCGTGGTCAAGGTCGACCGGGCCAACGGCGCCGGCTGGCAGCTGCTGACCAAGAAACTGCACGGCGCGCTCTCCGGCGGGGAGAAGGCGATCGCCCTGCACCTGCCGCTGTTCGCCGCCGTCGCCGCGCACTATCAGGCCGTGCCGGAAGCTCCACGGGTGATCCTTCTCGACGAGGTGTTCGTCGGCGTCGACACCACCAACCGGGGCCAGGTGTTCGCCCTGCTGGCCGCACTCGACCTCGACCTGATCCTCACGTCGGATCACGAGTGGTGCACCTACGCCGAACTCAGCGGCGTCGGCATCCATCAGCTCATCACCGGTGGTGACGGCGACGACGCGGTGACCACGGCTCGGTTCACTTGGAACGGACACGACCTCTTGCCCGCGCGCGACTAGGGCGTCGTGAGTGATTCGGGTCGTTAGAACGACCCAAATCACTCACGACCTCCACCCACGGTCTGACCGCGAGAACCGACCGCGGGCCGATCCGCCAGGACGCCTGGATCGACAGGCTTCCGGGTATGCGAAACGACTACGTCTTCCCCGGCCGAAGCGTCGCCGGGATTTCGATGATCCTCGGCCCGCTCCTGTTGGTCACCGGCACGCTGCTGCGCTCCCAGGTCAACTTCTTCTTCCCCGACCAGCTCAAGGCGATGAGCGAGCATCCCGGGCTGATGACCGCCGCCTACACCTGTTTCCTCGCCGGCAACGTCCTGCTGTGGCCCGCCATCGTGGCTCTCGCGACGAGGATCGGCCAGACCAGGCCGACGCTGGCCGCATGGGGCGGCGTACTGGTCCTCATCGGACTCTTCGAACGGACTTTCCACGCCGGGATCGACCAGGCGGCAAGGGGTCTCACCGAGCGGCGCGGGCCAGGGTTCGCCGAGAGCGTGGTCAGTGAGTCCTATCAGGACATTCACCTGTTCAGTTTCCTGTCCTTCACCATCATGTTCGGCTGGTACGTGCTCGCGTTCGCGGCCTACCGCGCCAAAGCGCTCGGCATCGTGCAAGCGATCGGGCTCGCGACGATGGGACTCTTGCCGCTGGGCGTGCTGAAGGGCACGGAACTGCTATCGATCATCGGCACCGTCGGCCTTTGCGTCGCCCTGGTCCCGGCCGGGATCGGCGCACTCCTCGAAGGGCCGAAACCGAGCCGCAGGACGGTCTTGCTGACGGCGATCGCGATTCCGGCGCTGGGCGCTCTCGCCTACGTCAGCACCCTAGGCTGAGACGACGTCAGGCCAGCAACCCGATGACCTCGGCGTCCTGCACCTGCCGGAAGTCGGCGTACCACTGGCCCACCGCCCGGAACTGCTTCGGCGCCTTGACGCAGACGAATTCGTCGGCTTCGTAGCGCAGCGCGTTCGCCGCTCTCGGAGCGCAGACGGGAACGGCGAACACCAGCCGGCGCGGAGCCTCCCTGCGCAGTGCGCGCAGGACCACCGTCGCGGTGACGCCGGTGGCGAGCCCGTCGTCCACCAGGATGACGTCCCGGCCACGGAGGGACGCGGCCTCCCGCTCGCCCCGGTATTCGAAGATCCGGCGGCAGGCCTCGGCCCGCTCCGTGGCTTCGGTCTCGGCGAGATCCTCCTGGGAAACCCCCAGGTGATCCAGGCCCGCCTGGTCGTAGATCGCCGCCCCGGACGCGGCGACGGCACCGACGCCGAATTCGGGACGGCCCGGGGCGCCGATCTTCCTCGCGACCGCGACTTCGAGCGGGGCGCCCAGCCGTCTCGCGACGACGTCGGCGACCGGGACACCGCCACGGGCCAGGCCGAGCACGATCGGATCGGTCCAGCCCCGGTGGCCCAGTTCGTCCGCGAGAAAGCGCCCTGCCTCTTCACGATCGGAAAACACCTGCGAACGCATGCGATCACCTCCGCTACAGGGAGTACCCGGTGCGGCGGATTCCGACACGAGCCGGATCGAACCATTTCCCCCATCAGACGAAAAGTATTTCCCGCGCGGTGCCTCAGGCCAGTCGCGCGGGCGCTTTCCTTGCGTGGTCGTCGGATTCGTGATCTTTTCCCGCCGGGAGACAGCCCATCAGCAGTACTACGCCGAGTGCGCCGAGAAGCATGTGCCCGGCGAGGATGCACAGCCCACAGAATCCGATCCACAATGAGATCTTCATTCTCGGATCGTAGACCTGGCGCCATTAACCGAGCCCCGACTTGGGAAAAACTTAAGGTCTCCTTTGGGCCAAGGGTCCGTTCGGCGTACGCAGGCGATGCACCACGATGGCGACCGTCGCGGCCAGGAACACCACCTGCATCAGGCTCCGCGGGACCAGTTCGTCCATGACCGACGTGACCGGCCCGTTCAGCGCCTTGGAGACGTTCGCCGGGAACATCCCCAGCAGCAGAAGGGTCAATCCGGCGGCCGCCCACGGGGCCGTGCGGGACCACAGCATCCCCGCCGCCCCGGCCAGTTCGAGGACACCGGTGACGGTGACGAGCAGCGCGGGCGCGGGCAGCGCGGACGGCACCATCGCGATGAGTTCCTCCCTCATCCCGATGAAATGCGCGAGCCCGGTCGTGACGAACAGCGCCGTGACGCCGCCGCGCACGGCCACCGGCCAGGGCTTCAGCCGCCGGACGCCGGCCCTTCCCAGCAGGAACAACGTCGCCGAGACGGCGACCAGCATCAGTACGGGTACAAGACCGGGATCCATGACCAAAGCCCTCCGAGCAGCGGAACTTGTCACTGACAAGATGCGTCATTGCGAGTCATCTTGTCAATGACTAGATTGGAGCTCATGAGTCCGTACCACCACGGCGACCTCCGCCGCGCCGTCCTCGACGCCGCCGTCGTGGCCATCACCGAAAACGGCCCGGCCGGGATCAGCCTCCGCGACCTCGCCCGGCGCGCGGGCGTCTCCCACGCGGGGCCGGTGCACCACTTCGGCGACAAGGCGGGGGTGCTCACCGCGCTCGCCGCCGAAGGGTTCGAACTGCTCGCGGACACCCTCGCCGACGCAAAGGAGCAGACGCGGGACTTCGTCGAGGTCGGGGTCGCCTACGTGCGGTTCGCGATCGAGCACCGCGCCCACTTCGAGGTGATGTTCCGCCCCGACCTCTACCGCCGGGACGACGAGACGCTGACGGCCGCGCGTGATCGCGCGGGCGACCTGCTCGCCGACGGGGCCGCCTCGGTCAGCGACGCCGGGATGGCCGGTGTCGCCGCCTGGTCGCTGATGCACGGCTTCGCGAACTTGTGGCTCACCGGCGCGCTGCGCACCGAGCACCTCGAGAACCCGGACGCCGCCGCCCGCGCGATCGCCCGGATCCTCTTTCCCTGAGCCGCCGCCCTAGACGACGTCGCCGAACTCCTTGCGCACCTGCGGCAGTACCTCGGTGCCCAGCAGTTCGATCGCCGTCATCACCTTCGCGTGCGGGACCCCGGACCAGTCCATGTGCAGCGAATACCGGTCCGCGCCGACGAGTTTGCCGATCGAGATGATCCGCTCGGCGACCTGCGCCGGGCTGCCGGTCAGCAACGCCTGCGCGTCGCGGGTGATCTCGTCGTACTTCGACCGCGTCGGCGGCGACCAGCCGCGTTCCTCGGTGAGATACCGCATCATCGAAAGCCAGTACGGGTAAAAGGAATCTCTGGCGTCCTGCGATCTCCGCGCGATGAGCCCGCAGCCGCCCATGGTGACGTGGAGTTCGCCGGGGTCGTGGCCGGCGGTGTCGGCGGCTTGGCGGTAGAGGTCCACGAGCGGCGCGAAACGCTCGGGTTCCCCGTCGATGACCGCGTAGACCACCGGCAAACCGAGCCTGCCCGCCCGGATCGACGAATCCGGGCTGCCGCCGCTGCCCAGCGCGACCCGCAGCTTCCGGCCGTACGGCCTCGGCAGCACCCGCACGTTGTCCAGCGCCGGCCGGAACCGCCCGGACCACGTGATCGGATCCTCGCGGTCGATTCTGAGCAGCAATTCGAGTTTCTCTTCGAAAAGCGCGTCGTAATCGTAGAGATGCGCGCCGAACAACGGGAACGATTCGGTGAACGAACCGCGCCCGGCGAGTATTTCCGCGCGGCCGCGACTGAGCTGGTCGAGCGTGGTGAACTGCTGGTAGAGCCGCACCGGATCCTCGGTGCTGAGCACGGTCACGGCGGTGCCGAGCGTGATCTGCCTGGTGACACTCGCGGCGGCGGCCAGTACCGTCCCGGGGTGGGAGATCGCGAAGTTGTCGAGATGATGCTCACCGAGTCCGTAGAAGGACAGGCCCAATTCGTCGGCGAGCCGGATGCGTTCCAACGTCTGCTCCAGTTTGTCCGCCACCGAGACCTGCTCCCCTGTGACGGGATCCGGATGGCGATCGCCGAAGCTGTGAATACCGAGTTCCATAACGCCTCTCGTGAAAAGACGTCCTGTCGGCAGGACAATTTTCCCTCGGTATCAGAGTAAGGGGAATCGAGGCGTCGGTTAAGAAATCGACGACCTGAACGCGGTGGTTCGCGGTCGAATCAGCCCGCGACGACGGTGCTCGCCCAGCGCGCCTTCAGCGTGGCGACGAAACCGGAGAACTCCGCGACCATCGACATCCGCTCCGGATCGACCAGCCATTGCTGCTGCAGGCCGTCCAGCATCGCGATGGTCATGCGGACGACGACGCCGACAGGCGTGTCCGCGCTGAACTCGCCGCGCTCGACGCCGGTGCGCACCGCGTCGGTCAGCCAGTTCTCGATGCCTTCGTAGTGCTCGCGCAGCCAGGTGTGCGCGGGGTGGCCGGGCTCGGTCGCCTCCGCGGCGAGCCGCACGAACAGCCCGACCAGCTGCGGCCGGGTGGAGTTCCTGGCCACGAGGGCGCCGAGCGCGTCGAAGGCGGCCCAGCCGAGCGGTGGCTCGGCGCCGTCGCGGGCCAGGAACTCCCCGTCCGAGCGGTCCCGTTCCTCGAGCACGGCGGCCAGCAGCGCCGCCTTGCTCGGGAAGTGGTGCAGCAGACCGGATTGGGACAACCCGGTCCGCGCGGCCACGGTGGCGATCGACGTGCCGCGGAACCCCGATGTGGCGAACAGTTCGATGGCGGTCCGCACCGCCTTCGCCCTCGACTCCTCGCCCGCGAGTTCTCCCCGCGACTTGGCTCGCGCCTTGCGGTACCGGGGCGGAAACGACATCGTGCTCAGACTTCCTGTCGAGGACCTTTTCCGAGCAGGGTAGCCCGGACGTCGCCGAGACCACGGGCGATCACGACCGTGCCCTCCCCGGAGAGCGGCCGCCAGCTCTTCCTATCCCAGACGCGCTGCACCCGCGGGTCGCAGGTCACCTCGACGCGTCCGGTCTCGCCCGGCGCCAGCGAGATGCCCGCCCAGCCGATGAGCCGCACCGGCTCACCCGGCTCGCCCGGCCGCAGGTACACCTGGACGACCTCGCGACCCTGGCGCGCGCCGGTGTTCGTCACGTCCACCGACACCGTCCGCACGACGTCGTCCTCGGCGGTCAGCGAGCTTTCGCCGTACTCCCAAGTGGTGTAGCCGAGGCCGTGGCCGAACCAGAACAGCGGCTCGGACTCCCAGCCGCGATAGCCGACCGCCGTGCCCTCGGCATACGGCAACGCACCGTCGACCGGCGTGACCGACCAGACCGGACCGTCGCCGTCCCTGGCCGGGAAGGTCGTGACCAGCCTGCCCGCCGGTTCCACCTCGCCGAGCAGCGCCGACGCCACCGCGGCGCCCGCCTCCTGACCCGGCAGGCCCGCCCACAACACGGCGTCGACCTGCGAAAGCCACGGCATGAGGACCGGCGTCGCGGCGTTGACCACGACCACCGTCCGCTGGGCGGCCGCCGCCACGGCCGCGACGAGCGCGTCCTGCTCACCCGGCAGGGTCAAAGTCGACTTGTCGTACCCTTCGGCCTCGCGTTCCTGGGTGAGCCCGACGACCACCACCGCGACATCGGCCTGCTCAGCGGCGTGTGCGGCCTTGCTGATCGCCTCGGCGGGCGCGAGCGGAGCGGCCCGGACCACCAGCCCGAAGATCGTCCGGTCGAGCTTCTCCACCAGCGTCGCGGTGATCGTCGTCCCTGGTTCGACGTCGCGTTCGGTCGTCCAGGCGGGCGGGCTGAGCAGGCCTTCGTGCGGGCTGCCGCTGCCTTCGATCCGCACGTCCGTCTTGTCTTCGCCGACCTCGAACGCCCACACGCCGAGCCCGCGCACACCGATCTGCAGCCGGGAAGGCTCGTCGAGGACCACCTGTGCGGAAAGCCGGACCGACGTCGCCTCATGGAGCCAGCCGCCGTCGACGATCACCGTTTCGGCGACCCCGAAATGCCGTGACTCCAGGACGTTCCCGTCGCCGTCGAGGGCGATCGCGCGCATCCCGGGTTCGCCGGTTTCGGGGTCGAGCACGGAACCGAGCGCGGGCGCGACCGGGATGTTCCGCACCTCGACGCCGTCGGCCACCCGCAGCCTGTCGCCGAGGGCCTCGGACAGGCCGTCCGCGATGCTGACGATATGCGGCGGCCGGACGCCCGCGGAGCCGCCGCCCTGCGCGATCGTCTCGGTGGCGTGCCGCCCGATGAGCGCGACCGTGCCGGTACCCGCGAGCGGCAGCGTGTCGTTCTTGTTGACCAGCACGGTCATCCCGCCCGCCGCGAGTTCCCGCAGGGTGTCGCGCCGCTCGGCACTGTCCGGCGCGGGGATGCCGGACGGCCAGCTTCGCTCGGCTCCCAGTGCCTCGGTTCTTAAAGCACCCACGCGTTCAGCGAGCCGGAGCAACCTGTCGAGGTGGTCGTCCACAGTGGACTCCGCGACCTCGCCCGCGCGGACCGCTTCCGCCAGCGCCTTCCCCCAAGGCCCGACCGGTCCGGGCATCACCAGGTCGAGACCGCCGTTCGCGCTCGCCGCGGTGGACTTGGTGGCGAACCAGTCCGATATGACCAGCCCGTCGTAACCCCACTCGCCCTTGAGGACGCCGTCGATCAGCTCGGCGTGCTCGGTCGCGGTGACACCGTTGATCTTGTTGTAGGAAGCCATGATCGCCCACGGCTCCGCGTCCGCCACGACCATTTCGAACGGCAGCAGGTACACCTCGCGCAGCGTCTTTTCGTCGACGACGGAATCGACCGTGGTGCGGTCGGTCTCCGATTCGTTGGCGAGGTAGTGCTTCGGAGTGGCGCCGATCCCGTTGTCCTGCAGGCCGCGGACATACGCCGTCGCGAGCACGCCGGTCAGCAGCGGGTCTTCGCTGAAAGCCTCGAAAAGCCTGCCGCCCAACGGGCTCCGGTGCAGGTTGATCGCCGGCCCGAGCACGACGTGCACCTCCTGCGCGCCCGCCTCTTCGGCGAGCAGCGCCCCGACCCTGCCCGCCACCGCCGGATCCCAGTGCTGGGCGATCAGGGTGGCGTTGGGCAGCAAGCTCGTGACCCGGCCGCCGGCGAACTCGGCGCCGCGGACCCGGTCAGCAGCCGGACCTTCGCGTCGAGGTCGAGTGCGTCCATAGCGGTCATCGTGGCCTCCTGAAACCAGGAGACCACGGTGACCGACCAAGTACTCGGTCGGTATATGCGACCGTTACCCGCCTGAGATTCCCGCGCTATGAGGCCTGTCCGGTGGGCATCACCGTGACCTGCTGGAAGTTCGCCCGCGCCGGGAGCGAGGTCAGGAAGGCGACCGTCTCGGCGATGTCGTCCGGTTCCAGCCAGGTCAGCGCCTCGCGGGCACCGTCCAGCCACTCGATCGCGGTGGGATCGGTGACGTGATCCTGCAGTTCGGTCCGGACGAAGCCGGGTTCCAGCGCCGCGACCCGCACGTTCTTCGGGCCGAGGTCGGCGCGAAGGTTCTTCGACAGATGCGTGACGTACGCCTTCGTAGCGGCGTAGACACCGAAGTGCGGGTAGACGTACTGAGCGCCGATGGAAGACGTGTTCACCAGATCGGCGAGCCCCTTCTCGGCCGCCGAAGCGACCAGCTGCGGCAGGAACGCGCCGATCGTGTTCATGAGGCCCGTCATGTTGACGTCGATCATGCGCTGCCAGTCATCGATCGCGAGTTCGTCGATCGGCGCGGCCAGCATCACGCCGGCGTTGTTGAACAGCAGGTCGGCGCGACCGAGTTTCGCTTCGACCTCGACTGCCGCCGCCCGCATCGCTGCGGCGTCGGCGACGTCGGCCGCGAGCACGAGCGCCGTGCCGCCGCCCTGTTCGATCTCCTTGGCCAGCGTTTCCAGCCGGTCCGCGCGACGGGCGACGATCGCGACCGCGGCACCGGAGGCGGCGAGCCTCCGCGCGGTCGCTTCGCCGATTCCGCTGGACGCGCCGGTGACGACGGCGACCCTGCCCGCGTGGCGTGCCAGGGGGTTGGTCATGAATGTCTCTCCTAAGTGGACTCGTTAGCACCTTCTGAGTCCAGATAACCGGCTCGCGCGGAGAGATGGCACGGCCTGCTCAACCTGGGTTCGCCAGTACCAGTCAGGCCTCGAGCGCACTCAAGACGAGGCCGGCGTGCTTGCGCCAGACGTCGTCGCCCTGCGCGGACGTCAGTTCGACGATCCGGCCGAGCGCGAGGATCTGCAGGCCGATGTCCGCGGAGGTGATCCCGGCCCGCAGCCGCCCCTGCGCGTGCGCCCGTTCGACCAGGTCGTCGAGGCTCTCCGCGAGATGCGCCCGGCAGGCGTCGAGCGCGCCTTCGGTGACGGTGAGCCCGTCCAGGAACGCCCGATGCCGGGCCATCATCGCGAGGGTTCGCTCGACGAACAGGCCGATCCCCTCCCACGCGTCTTCGGCCGCCTTCGCGCGCTCGGAGACGGCCGTCCACTCGGCGACGTCATCCTCCAGCACGGCTTTGACCAGGTCATCCTTCGTCGGGAAGTGCCGGTACAGGGTGGCGACGCCGACGCCCGCCCGTCGCGCGATCTCCCGGACGTCGGTGGCGAGGCCGCGTTCGGCGAAGGACTCGCGCGCGGCGTCCAGCACCTGGGTCCGGTTCCGCGCCGCGTCCCAGCGCTGACGCCGCGAAGTGGTCATGCCGGAACTCTACCTGTTCCGGAACGCATGTTTCGGTTACGGTGGTTTCCGGAACACCTGTTCCGGAACAGGAGGAAGACATGTCCACGATCGTGATCACCGGGGGAACCGACGGACTCGGCCGCGCACTGGCGGCGGAACGGCTGCGCGAGGGCCACACCGTCGTCGTGGTCGGCCGGAGCGAGGCGAAATTCCGGGAACTGGCGGGCGATGCGCATTTCGTCCAGGCCGACCTCCGCGAAGTCGCCGAGAACCTCCGCGCCACCAGGGAAATCGCCACGCGCTTCCCCGTCGTCGACACGCTGGTGCTCGGGGCCGCGTACGTCCACCGGACCCGGGAGGTGACCACAGAAGGGTTCGAGCACAACTTCGCGCTGTACTACCTGAGCCGCCACATCTTCGCGTCGGAACTCCAGGACGTCCTGGCCGCCGCCGAGCGCCCGCTGATCCTCGACACCACGGTCCCGGGCGCGCCGAAAGACGCGATCCACTGGGACGACTTCCAGCTGGAACGCGGCTATACCTGGAAAACGGCGAATCTCCAGAGCCGCCGGATGGGCCTGCTGTCCGCGAGCCGGCTCGCGTCCGACCACGTCCGATACGTGCTCTACAACCCCGGTTTCGTCCGCACGAGCCACCAGGGCGCGCTGGGTAAGACGTCGAGGGCGTTGGTCGGCGTCATGGCGAAACTCCTTGGTACGCCACCGGAGAAGGCCATCCGGCCGATGCTCGACCTCATCGAGAACCGGCCGGAAACGCCCTTGAGCGCCTACATGCGGAGCAAGCGCCTCAAACTCGACGACGTCGACCACGAAGAAGCCGAGCGGCTCTCTACAGCCACCCAGCGGCTCTTGGAAAAAGTCGCTAAATGAACTTGAGGTGCGAACGGCGCCGCAGCCGGAATCCCGACGCGACGGCGACCGCGGCGATCAGCACCACGGTCGAGATCACGCCGTGCGCGATACCTCGGATCAGGTAACCGGTGTCCGTGTGGTCGATGGCGTAGGTGCCGATCTCACGGCTGGACCAGAACGGCAGCAGCCGGGCGGCCAGGCTCGACGGGTCGGCCATCATCTGCAGGCCGATGACCATCAGCAGGACCAGTGTCCCTTCCAAGTCGCGCGGCAGCACGGAACTGAGCGCGAGCCCGAACGGCGCCGACACCGCGACCATCAGCACCATCACCAGCGCGACCGAGCCGTACCGGACGTCGTGCTGGTCGACGAGGATCAGCACGAAGTACGGCGCGGACAACACCAGCCCGACCGTCCACAAAGCACTCAACCGGCCGAGATAGAGGTGATGCCCGCGATAACCCGAGAGCCGGAGCCGCGATTCCATGCCGCGTGCCGCGCTGCCCGCGAACAGCGCCGCCGTGCTCAGCGCCCAGCCGAGCCCCAGGCAGACGAACCGGATCGACTGGCCGAGGTGGTCACCGCGACGGCTCAAGTAGAACAACAGCGGCAGTACCAGCAGGATCAGCAGCACGGACCGGCGTCGCAGCAGTTCGCGCAGCGCCATTTCGGCGACCGTCAGGATCTTCTTCACGCGACCGCCTTCCGGGCCGGGACGAGTTCGAGCACGGTGTCGACCCGGTCCAGCTGATTGAGCAGGTGGGTGACCACGACGATCGCCTTACCTGCTTCCCGCCATTCCCAGACCTGGTGCCAGAAGTCGAGGTAGGTGCCCCGGTCGAAACCCTGGTAGGGCTCGTCGAGCAGGAGGACGTCCGGCTCGCCGAGCCCGGCCAGGACCAGGTTCAGTTTCTGCCTGGTTCCACCGGAAAGGTGCCGCGCCTGCTTGCCGCGTCCGGGCTCCCAGTCCAGAGCCGAAGCGCGAGCATCGCCGACGCGGACCGCTTCGTCCCGGCTCATCCCCCGGCCCGTTCCGATCAGGACGAAATGCTCGCCGGCGTCCAGGAAATCCGCCGTGCCACCGTCCTGCGGGCAGTAGCCGAGCGAGCCACGCACCCGGACCTCGCCCTTGTCCGCGCCGATCAGCCCGGCGCAGATGCTCAGGAACGTGCTCTTGCCGCAGCCGTTCGCCCCGACGACCGCGGCGATCTCGCCCGACCGCACGGTCAGGTCCACCCCGTTCAACACTGTCTGACGGCCGTACTTCTTGGTGATGCCACGGGCTTCCAGCAGCACCTCGCCCGGACGTCGCCGGGGACGGCCGACACTGTCCGCGACCGCCGTGGCGTAGGCGGCGGGCGGCCCGAAGACGCGCATCGGGTCTCCACCGCCGTCACGCAGGTGCACGGCCGCCTCCGCGACCACCTGCCGTGCGGCGTCCCCGCCGACACCGCGACGGCGCAGTTCGTGCGCCAGCGCGGAAAGCCATCCGTCGTGGTTCATCGTCCCTCCCGCAAGATCGAGGCCACCCCGGCGGAGAACTCCTGCCAGTCGGCGGTGGCGTGCCGCAGCGTTTCCCGGCCTGCCGCGGTGATCCGGTAGTACTTGCGCGCGGGCCCGGCCGTCCCGTCCTGCCAGCTCGCGGTGACCAGGCCGAACCGCTGCAACCGCAGCAGCACCGGATAGAGCGTGCCGCCCTGGATGGGGCCGAGCCCGGCGGCGTCGAGCGACTGGGCCAGCTCGTACCCGTAGGACTCGCGCTCGGCGACCAGTGCGAGCACACACGGCGCCAGCACCCCCCGCAGCCACTGGCCTCGCCGGTCCTGATCCACGCGAGCAATGTAGCAGCACTATCTAGATAGCACTACAACCTAGCTCGTTCACCCGAGATCCGTCTCTGATCACACGAGTGTCGCCTCTGATCACGCGAGATCCGTGCCTGATCACGCCACTCACGACCATCGTGACCTGCGACGATGTACGCGCGAAGGAAAAGTCGAGAAAATGTCGCCGCCGCTGTCGAACCGGCGGGACGCCCTTCGTATAGGGGGTGACAGACCGCTTCGACGAAGGAGGACGCCATGACCCAGTACCTCATCAGCCTGTACCAGCCCGACGGCCCCACCCCGCCGCCCGAGTTCCTGGAGCCGGTGATGCGCAAGATCCAGGCGCTGAACGAGGAGATGCAGGCCGCGGGCGCCTGGGTGTTCGCCGCCGGCCTGCACCCGCCGACCACCGCGACCGTGCTGCGGGCCCAGGAGAGCGGCGACATCGTGATGACCGACGGCCCGTACGTCGAGGGCAAGGAACACCTCGGCGGGTTCACCATCATCGAAGCGCCGGATCTGGACGCCGCGCTGGAATGGGGCCGCCGGGTCGCCGAGATCACCTACCTGCCGATCGAAGTCCGGCCGTTTCAGGGCGAGGAAGACCCTTCGTGCGTTCCCTGACCTCCGAAGACATCGGCCGTGTCTTCACCGAGGAGTACGGCCGCGCGGTAGCGGTCCTGGTCCGCGTCTTCGGCAGTATCGATATCGCCGAAGAGGCGGTCCAGGACGCCTTCGCCGCGGCCGTGGACCGGTGGCCGTCCACCGGTCTGCCGCCGAGCCCGGCCGGCTGGATCATCACGACCGCCCGCAACAAGGGCATCGACCGGCTGCGCCGGGAGTCCGCCCGCGACGACAAACAGGCCCAAGCCGCGCTGCTCCGAACCGGCGACGGACCAGCAGAGGAGGGACCCGTGCGTGACGACCGCCTGCGGCTGATCTTCACCTGCTGTCACCCGGCGCTGGCCGTGACGGCGCAGGTCGCGCTGACCCTGAAACTGCTGGGCGGGCTGACCACCGGCGAGATCGCGCACGCGTTCTTCGTCCCGGAAACGACGATGGCGCAACGACTCGTGCGGGCCAAGGGCAAGATCCGGGACGCGAAGATCCCGTACCGCGTCCCGGACGACCCCGACCTCCCGGACAGGCTGCGTTCGGTGCTCGCCGTGGTCTACCTCGTGTTCAACGAGGGCTACACCGCCAGTTCCGGCGAGCGGCTGGTGCGGGAAGACCTGTGCGCGGAGGCGATCCGGCTCGGCAGGCTGCTGACGGAACTCATGCCCGACGAACCCGAGATCACCGGTCTGCTCGCGCTGATGCTGCTCACCGAGTCCCGCCGCGCCGCCCGCACCGGCGAGAACGGCGAGGTCGTCCTGCTGGCCGGGCAGGACCGGACGCGGTGGAACCGGGAGCTCGTCGCCGAAGGGCAGGCTTTGGTGCGCGGATGCCTGCGGCGGAACCAGCCGGGGCCGTATCAGATCCAGGCCGCGATCAACGCCGTCCACAGTGACGCCGCCGACGCGGAAGGCACCGACTGGTCCCAGATCGTCCAGCTGTACGACCTGCTCCTGACGATGAATCCGACGCCGGTCGTCGCGCTCAACCGGGCCGTCGCGGTGGCGGAGGTCGACGGCCCGGGCGCGGCGCTCGACGTCGTCGATAGCCTGAGGCTGGAGAAATACCATCTCTACCACGCCATCCGGGCCGATCTGCTGCACCGGCTCGGCCGTTCCGCGGAATCGGCGCAGGCGTACGAGACGGCCATCGCGCAGGCCGGGAACAGCGCCGAACGGCGGCTGCTGGAATGGAAACTGGCCGCCGTCAGTCCATGACCAGCCGGGCCGGGCCGGGGCCTTTCTCGGCGAGGACGTCACCGGGGTTGACCAGCACGCACTGCTCGAAGGACAGGCAGCCGCAGCCGATGCATTCGGTGAACCGGTCGCGCATGCACTCAAGCTGCTCGATGCGCTTGTTGAGTTCGGCGCTCCAGCAGGCGGAGGCGCGTTGCCAGAACGCGTGGTCCGGCGCGGCGCCGTCCGGCAGGAAGTCGAGCACGGAGCCGATCACCTCCAGCGGGATGCCGAGGTGATGCGAGGCCCGGATGAACGCGACCAGGCGGAGCGCGCTGCGGGGATAGCGGCGCTGGTTCCCGCTGGTCCGCTTGCTTTGGATGAGGCCCTGGCGCTCGTAGAAACGCAGGGCGGAGGCGGCGACACCGCTGCGCCGCGACAGCTCTCCGATGGTGATCTCCGACGGCAGTTCCGACATGTCCACGATCCTAGCTTGACTTAAACCCTTGTTTAAGTTCCATGCTGGAGGCATGACAGAACAGGGGATCGCGAAAATGACCATCCACAAAGGACTAGACGCCCTGCCGACACCGCGGGCCGACCTGGTGGCGGTGGCCCGGGAACACCCGAGCGCCGACGCGGCGCGGACGGCGTTCGAGGCGCGGGCGAAGGGGGCCGAGGGCCTCGTCTCCGTCACCGCCTACGAGGGCATCGGCCACGACGGCGCGTTCACCTACGAGCAGTGGACCAGCGAAGACGCCATCCAGGATCTGGACGGCGCTCCGGTGTACCGCCTCTACCGAGGAAATACCGGCGAGGGCGTCCCGGGTGCGCTCGTGGTCGTCTCGGTCGAGTTCGAGGGTCCCGACGAGCAACGGCAACGCGACTGGATCGACCTCGTCTTCGAGGCACTGGATTCGGAACCCGCTCAACCCGACGGCGGGATCTCGGGGTACTTCCACGTGAGCTCCGACGGCGAGCGGGTGTTGAACTACGCCGAATGGACGAGCGCCGAAGCCCATATCGCCGCGCTGGCGGCCCCGGGCGCCGACGGAATCGGCACGACGGACGCGTGGAAGAAGGTGCAGACCTACCCGGGCCTGACCGCGGGCGGGTCGGTCAAGCGGTACCGCCCGGTCACCTCGGCGGTGGCGGCATGAAGCCGATCCTGGTCGCCGGTGCCACCGGCAACGTGGGCGCGCAGGTCGTCACCCAGTTGCGGGCGCGGGACATCCCGGTCCGGGCGCTGAGCCGGAACCCGCCGCCGGACGGCGTCCGCGGTGATCTGGCGCGACCGGACACGATCGCGCCGGCGCTCGACGGCGTCGACACGGCGTTCCTGATGCTCGCCGGATCCGCCGAAGCCTTGGTACCCACCGTTTCGCTGCTCGGCGAGCACGTGAAACGCGTCGTGTTCCTTTCTTCGGGCGCTGTCGACGATTCCTTGCCGGAACAGGACAACCCCATCGGCGCCTGGCACCGGATCGTCGAAGAGGCGATCGAAGCCGCGGGGGTGGAGTGGACTTTCCTGCGGCCGCACGGGTTCGCGGCGAACACCCTGGGCTGGGCGCCGGCGATCCGCGCGGACGGCGTCGTCCGCGGGGCATACGGCGAGGCCTCGATGCCGCTGATCCATGAGCGGGACATCGCCGCGGTGGCCGTCGAGGCGCTGACCGGCAGCGGGCACGCGGAGGCGAAGTACGTCGTCACGGGCACGCGGCCGCTCACCCAGATCGAGCAGGTGCGGATCATCGGCGAGGCCGCCGGCCGCCCGGCGCGCTGGGAGGAGATCCCGCTGGAAGCCGCGCGGGAGGCGTTGCTCGCGAAGATGCCGGACTTCATCGTCGACACCATGCTCGCCGGGATGCGCGGCCTGACGGAGGAACCGAGCGAGGTCACCACGACCGTCCAGGACGTCACCGGCAGGCCGGCGCTGGACTTCGAGGTCTGGGCGGCCGACCACGCGGCCGACTTCCAGTAGACTCGGCTTCGTGTCGACACCGGTTCATGCCGCGGCGGTCCGTTAGCCGCCGTTCCTGATCTTTCTCCCCCGAGGACCAACGCCCGCGGGGTCTCTTCGCCGCGAGCGAAACAGGAACGGAAACCATGAACCCCCTGTCCATAAAGGACGGTGGTCGGCGCTGGCTGACCACCGTCGGCACGAATCCGCCGAGCACCGTGCTCAGCGTCGACGACGGCATCACCGCCGACGAGGCGTTCCGGCTCGCCACGATCGGCACCGCGCTCGCCTGGCACGGTGACTTCCCGAACGCCCGGAACCTCCTCGGCGCGATGTCGCGCCGCTATGACTCGAAAAGCGGCTCGGCGGCCGGGAAACCGTTCCAGGACCAGCGGAAACACCAGGCGCGCCGAGCGAGGATCCTCGGCAGGCTCCTGGTTCCGCTGGACGCCGGGCACGTCCTGCCGCTACGCCGCGGGCCGGACGTCCGAGTCGCCTGCACCGAGGCTTACGGCCCCTCGCAGGACGCGTCGCTGGTGTCGTTGCGTGAGCTGCTCGGTGTCGTCGGCGCGCACGAATGGCGGGTCAAGGGCGTCGAAATCCCGGCGCTCGGCTCGAAGATCCATCCGCACCACGGGGTCTTCTCCCCCGTCCGCGGCGAGTACGTCGATCTGGTGGCGCGAACTCCTTTGCCCTCGACGGAGCTGGCGTTCGACATCGGCACGGGGACCGGCGTCCTCGCCGCGGTGCTCGCCCGGCGTGGCGTCAAGCGGGTGGTGGCGACGGACAACGAGCCTCGCGCGCTCGCCTGCGCACGGGAGAACTTCGAGCGGCTCGGCTTCCGAGGAATCGAAACCGTTGAGACGGACGTGTTCCCGCCCGGCCGGGCACCTCTGGTCGTCTGCAATCCGCCCTGGCTGCCCGCCCGCGCGCGCACCCCGCTCGAACGGGCCGTCTACGACCCGGGGAGCCGGATGCTGCACGCGTTCCTGGACCGGCTGCCGCGTCACCTCGAACCCGGTGGGGAGGCGTGGCTGATCCTCTCCGACCTCGCCGAGCTGCTGGGGCTGCGCACGCGCGAACACCTGCTCTCCGCGTTCGCCCGGTCCGGGCTCCAGGTAGTCGGCCGGGAGGAGACGCGGCCGGTGCACCGCCGGGCCACCGACCCGAGTGACCCGCTGCACGCCGCGAGAGCCGCCGAAGTGACGTCGTTGTGGCGTTTGAGAACTGCTCAAAGGCCGAGCAGCGCCCGTGCCTGACTGATGAACGCGCGGGCGGCGGGGCTCACCGGCCCCTCCGTCCGCCAGGCCAGCGCCAGTTTCGCCCGCAGCCCGGCCGGCCGCGTGATCTCCATGGCGTGCAGTTTCGTGTAGTACGTCGCGAGCGACATCGGCACCACGGCGACGCCGAGCCCGCGTCCGACCAGTTCGGCGACGACGTTCGGGTCGCCCGCTTCGAGCGTCACCCGCGGCTTCGCGCTGTCGGCGAGGAAAGCGGCATCGACGATCGCGCGCATGCCGGTGCCCTTCGGCAGGCTCACCAGCGAGCGGCTTTCCAGTTCCGACAACGTGATCGTCGCGCGATCGGCGAGCGGGTCGTCCGGCGCGGAGATGGCGACCAGGGGCTCGTCGAGGACGACCTCCATGCCGATCCCCGGCGGCGGTTCGCCGGAGACCCCGATCAGGGCGATGTCGAAACGCCCTTCGGCGACGCCCGTGAGCAGGACGTCGGAGGTCGCCTCGGCGAGCGTGATGTCCACCGCGGGATGGCGTTCGTGGAACCGCGCGAGCAGATCCGGCAGGTTGACCGGGCCGCGGGAGGACACCATGCCCATCGCGACCTGGCCGCGGACGAGACCGGTGAGTTCGTCGACCGCCTGGCGGACCCCGGCGACGGCGGCGAGCGCGGCCCGCGCGTGCGGCAAGGCGGCCTCGCCGACGTTGGTGAGCCGGACCGCCCGCGCTGACCGATCGAGCAACGGCTGGCCCAGCTCGCGTTCGAGCCGCCGGATCTGGGCACTGACCCCGGGCTGCGCGACGTGCAGCCGCTCGGCGGCCCGGGTGAAGTTCGCCTCTTCGGCCACGGCGACGAAGTACTCGAGCTGGCGAAGTTCCATAAGCATCGATTCTAGTTGACAGACAAACTAGATCTTGGACTTCTGATCGGATCGAGACCAGGCTGGACACATGACCTCCACCATGCTCCGCCCCGGCGACTCCGGCTACGACGACGAACTCGCCGGTTTCCAGACCGCCGTCCGCCGCCGTCCCGACGTGATCGTGGCCGCGACCTCGGCCGCCGACGTCGTCGGGGCGGTCCGGTACGCCGGCGAGCACGACCTGCCGGTCGCCGTCCACTCGACCGGGCACGGGCTGACCGTCCCCTTCGAAGGCGGCGTTCTCGTCACCACCCAGCGCATGACCGGGATCCGGATCGACGCGGAAAGCGCGACCGCGCGCGTCGACGCGGGGGTGCGCTGGGGAGCGGTCATCGAAGCGGCCGCGGTCCACGGGCTCGCACCGCTGAGCGGCTCGTTCCCCGGCGTCGGCGTCGTCGGCTACACCCTCGGCGGCGGGTTCAGCCTGCTCGGCCGCAAGTACGGGCTCGCCGCCGACCAGGTGACCGCGATCGACGTCGTCACCGCCGACGGCGAACTCCGGCACGTCACCGCCGTCACCGAACCGGACCTGTTCTGGGCGCTGCGAGGCGGCCGCGACAACTTCGGGATCGTCACCGCGCTCGAATTCCGGCTCGTCCCGGTCACCCGCCTGTATGGCGGCAGCCTGCAGTTCGGCACCGAGTCGCTGCCCACCGTCCTGCGCGCTTGGCGCGACTGGACGGCGGAGATGCCGCGCGAGATGACGTCGTCGCTGACCATGGTCCCGATGCCGGATCTCCCGATGGTGCCCGAACCCCTGCGTGGCAAGCACGTCGCCCAGATCCGGATCGCCTACCTGGGTGACGCGGCCGAGGGCGAGCGGCTCGTCGCCCCGCTGCGCGCCGCCGCGCCCGTCTTGGGTGACACGCTCGCCGAGATCCCGTTCACCGAATCCGGGTCGATCGCGAACGAGCCCCCGTTTCCGCACGGCTACCGCGCGGACAACGTCACGGTGACCGAATTGAACGACACCATGCTCGACGCGGTCCTCGAACACGCCGGCCCGGGCGCACCGGTGCCGACCGTCATCCTGCTGGACCTGCTCGGCGGTGCGCTGTCCGACATTCCGGACAACCCTGGTGTCGGCTGGGACCGCGAAGCGCGCTTCACCGTGCGAGCACTGTCCGTGGTGGACGACGCGGCGCTCACCGAGATCCGCGCCGCGCACGGGAAGCTGTTCGACGCGCTGAGCCCGTGGTCGACCGGCAAGCTGCTGACCTTCGTCTACGGCGAGAGCAGCCCGGACGAGGAAGCGGCCAAGGTGTATTCCGCGGCGGATCTGCGACGGCTTCGCGAGGTCAAGGCCGCCTTCGACCCGCGGAACCGGTTCCGGTTGACGCACAACGTCCAGCCCGGCCGTGACACTGAGTGACGCCCCCGAAAGTAGCTGGTAGACGGCCTTGATCCGGGGCGAAGGGGGTGCGCGGGGCCCCCGTATACTTCCGGGCCGATACGCCGATAGGGGGCACTGTGCGCACTTTGGACCATGACGAGTTCCTCGCCATGCGTCGATTCCCCGCGCTCGACGGGCTGCGCGCGATCGCGGCCACCATCGTGATCCTCTTCCACTTCGCGGGTCCGAAGTGGGAATGGCTGTCCGGCTGGGTCGGTGTCTACATCTTCTTCGTGCTGTCGGGCTTCCTGATCACCACGCTGCTGCTGCGTGAGCAGGACCGGACGGGACGGATCTCGCTTTCGGCGTTCTATCTGCGCCGGGTGTTCCGGATTCTGCCGCCCTACCTGGTGATCCTCGCCGGGATCGTGGTGTTCGTCTGGCTGCGCGGCGAGTTCTTCGAACGCGAGTTCCCGCACGCGCTGAAGTACTACCTGACGTTCTTCAACGAGTTCTTCCCCGCCAGCTCCCCGACCGGTCCGGACAACTTCTTCAGCGGCTCGTGGACGCTGGGCATCGAGGAGAAGTTCTACCTGGTCTGGCCGTTCCTGCTGGTGGTCGCGGGCGCCGTCGGGCTGGCCGCGGCGTGGCGCAAGCTCGCGCTGGCGTTCGCCGCGTTCGCGCTGATGATCGGCCTGGTGCAGGTCACCAGCGGCTGGGTGCTCAACGGGCCGCAGGTGCCGATCTACCGGTCGACGGTCCACTACGCGATCCTGCTGATCGGCTGTGTGCTCGCGGTCGCGATGCACTACCGCCGGTCCTACGCGGTGATCAAACCGCTGACCCACCCGCTCGCGGCGATCCCGGTGTTCGGCGCTTTCGCGCTGCTGCACGTCAACATGGAGAGCCTGTGGTGGTCGACCGGCAGCAACCTGGGCCTCCTGGTGGCCTACGGGCTGCTGTCGGCGATGTTGCTGGTGGTGCTGATCGCCCCCGGGCCGCTGCGCTGGCTGCTGGCGAGCGCGCCGATGCGCTTCGTGGGTGAGCGGTCCTACTCGCTCTACCTGCTGCAGGGGCCGGTGCACTTCGCCATGGTCGAGGCGATCCCGCCGCTGGGCGAGCACCGGATGATCAGCGCGCTGACCGTGTTCGCCATCGGGCTCGCGATCGCGGATTTGATCCACCGCTGGGTGGAGCAGCCGATGATCGTCACCGGTAAGAAGCTGATCGCGCGCCGCCAGGAGCGCAAGGCCCTGCGTGCGGCCGAGGCCGAGCTGAAGAAGGAACCCAGCGCGGTCGAGGCTCCCAGCGCCGCACGCTGATCCCGCACGCCGATCCCGCGCGGTTAGTCCTCTACTTGCGGTCCTTGCATGTGCAACTACCGCAAGTAGAGGACTAATTGCGTCAGCGGGTGAGCTTGACGATCGGGATCACGCGTTCGGTCTTCTTCTCGTAGTCGGCGAAGCCGGGCATGAGGCTGACCATCTTCGCGTAGAGCCTGTCGCGCTCGGCGCGGTCTTCGAGGACCACGGTCGCGACGGCCTCGAACTTCTCGGTGCCGACCTCGACGGTGACCTTCGAGTTCGCCGAGATGTTGTGGTACCAAGCCGGGTTCTTGTCGCTTCCGGCATACGAAGCGGCGATGACGTACTGGCCGTCGTCCTCCGCGTACACGAGCGGCGAAGTCCGCGGCTCACCGCTCTTGGCGCCGGTGGTGGTGAGCAGCAGGAGCGAACCGTTCTCGAACGGGCCGCCCACCTTCCCGTCGTTCTCGCGGAATTCCTTGATGATGTTCTTGTTCCAGTCGAGCGTGTCGGACATCCGGGCGCCTTCCTCCAGAAATGATCTCCGCGCCGAGGCTACTTAATAGCACCGGCGGGCGTCGAGAATTCCCGCGGCCACTTCGAGCGCCTGTGCCCGTCCGGGACACTCCTTCGGACCCGCGCCGAACGGATGTTCCGAGAGGTCGACCTCCACGATCCGGCCGTCGACCCACCGCCGGGTGATCCGGACCGGCGGATCCTCGCGCAAGACCCGGGCGAGCAGGCTCTCGGCGTCCTCACCGGACAGGCGGGCAGTCACGGCCTTGCCGATCAGCTTGGCCGTGGCGTCGCAGGCCTGCACCAGGAGCCCGATCCGCGCGGCCGTCCGCTCGTCGACGTCGCCACCGTGGGTCTCGATCAGCCGCCGCATGGCGTCCTCAGCCTCGGCACCGGATTCGGTGTGCGGGTGATAGCAGGCGGAAACCGCCGCGATGTCCCGCGAAACGTCCGGCAGGCCGAGTTCGCGGGCCAGCACCGCGACCGGGACCGTCCACGCGATCCGCTCCACCGGCTCACCGTCCAGTTCACGCGTGAGCGCGAAAGCCTTGTCGCGCAAGGACTCCATCGGTGCCAGTTCGGCGAGCACGAGCGCACGCCGTCGCGGGTGGTCCCCAGGACCACTGAACCGGGCGACGGTCGCGCGCAGCCACCGGACGCCACCTGGTTCGACGTCCTGGGGCACCGGCGGGACGGGGGCTTCGATCAGCGGGTTCTCCATACCGGAACGCTAAGTGCGGAACGCTTCGGTCACGGCCGAAACGTCAGGGCGCCGGAGCGGGTGACCAGTTGTTATGGTGACCGGGTGACGGCCGTGTCGGAGACAACCGAAGTCGACGGCGCGGGGCGAACGGCGCAACCGCGTCAGGTGATCGTGACCGTGTACGGCCTCTATTCGCGCGGCGAAGGCGGCTGGCTGTCCGTCCGTTCCCTGATCGACCTGCTGGCCGGCGTGGACATCGAAGAACCCGCCGTCCGGTCTTCCATCTCCCGGCTGAAGCGGCGAGGGATCCTTTCCGCCGTGCGCCGGAACGGGGCGGCCGGCTACGAGCTTTCCGAGACCGCCCTGGCGATCCTGCGCGAGGGCGACGAGCGGATCTTCCGCCGCGAGCGCGCCACTCCCGGCGACGGCTGGCTGCTCGCGGTGTTCTCGGTCCCGGAAGCCGAACGGCACAAACGGCACATACTTCGCACGCAGCTGGCCCGGCTCGGCTTCGGGACCGCGTCGTCCGGCGTCTGGATCGCGCCCGCGCACCTGCGCGACGCGACCGCCGACATGCTGCGACGGCTGGATCTCGAGGGCTACGCGGACCTGTTCCACGCGGAGCATCTCGCCTTCGGTGACGTGCGCGAAAAGATCCGCGACTGGTGGGATCTCGACCAGCTCGAAGCGCTCTACACCGCGTTCCTCGACGAGCACACGCCCGCGCTCCGGCGCTGGCAGCGGCGCAAGACCGCGCACGAGGCCGACGCGTTCGCCGACTACGTCCGGGTGCTGACCGACTGGCGGCGGCTGCCCTACCTCGACCCGGGTCTGCCCGCGGAGCTGCTGCCGACGGGGTGGGCCGGGATCCGGGCCGCGGATCTGTTCTTCACGCTGCACTCGCGACTGGGCGAGGCCGCCGCCGCCCACGTGTCGCGGACCATCACCGACGTGTCATGAAAGGGTCTTTCAGGACATTTTTCGTCCTGAAAGACCCTTTCATGACACAACCGGGACCTACTCCGCGACCACCGCGAAGCCCTGAACCTCGACCAAAGCCTCGACGTCCCAAAGCCGGTTGACGCCGATCCCCGCCATCGCGGGGTACTCGCTCCCGGCCAGCCGCTTCCAGACCGCGCCGATCTCGCGCGCGTGGGCGCGGTAGTCGTCCATGTCGACGATGTAGATCGTCACGCTGCACAGGTCCGCCGGAGTCCCGCCGGCCGCGCGCAACGCGGTGAGCAGATTGGACAAGGCGCGCTCGAACTGCTCGACCACGCCGTCACCGGCGATCCGGTTCTCCGCGTCCAAGGCCGTCTGACCGGCGAGGAAGACGAACCTGCCACTCGCCGCGACAGCGTGCGAGAAGCCGGAAGGGCGGCCGAGTTCGGGCGGGTTGATGCGCTCCATGCGGGTCAGCATATCCCGTATCGTTGACGGTCGTACATACCGCGACATACCCTGGGCGACGTGCGTATCGCGGTGTTAGGCGCAGGCCCGGCGGGGCTCTACTTCGCCGCGCTGGCGAAACAGCTCCATCCCGATCATGAGATCACCGTCTGGGAGCGCAACGCGCCCGACGACACCTTCGGGTTCGGGGTGGTGTTCTCCGACGAGACGCTCGGCGGGATCGAGCACGCCGATCCGGTGATCCACGCGGCGATGCGGCGGGAGTTCGCGCGCTGGGACGACATCGACGTCCATTTCCGCGGCACGGTCACCACTTCCGGCGGGCACGGATTCGCCGCGATGAGCCGTAAACG
Source organism: Amycolatopsis sp. lyj-112 (assembly GCF_046549055.1). Taxonomy (NCBI): domain Bacteria; kingdom Bacillati; phylum Actinomycetota; class Actinomycetes; order Pseudonocardiales; family Pseudonocardiaceae; genus Amycolatopsis; species Amycolatopsis sp. lyj-112. Next base: position 318,275 of record NZ_JAJPWS010000002.1, read on the forward strand.
GCTGCTCGGCATCCTGCAGGAACGCTGCGCCGAACTCGGCGTGGACGTGCGTTTCCGCACGATGGCGCCGAGCGTGGCCGAGGCGAGCGCGGAGTACGACCTCGTCGTCGCGGCGGACGGCGTCAACTCGCCGACCCGCACGGCGCTGGCCGAGAGCTTCCGCCCCGAGATCCAGACCCGCCGCTGCCGCTACATCTGGCTCGGCACGGACCTCGTCTTCGACGCCTTCAAGTTCCACGTGCTCGAAACCCCGCGCGGGATCATGCAGATCCACGGCTATCCCTACAGCGACACCGCGAGCACGTTCATCCTCGAACTGCACGAGGACGTCTGGCAGCGCGCGTTCGGTGACATCGCCGCGACCTCGCTCGCTCCGGGCGAGAGCGACGAGAAGTCGGTCGAGGTCATCCGCGAACTGTGCGCGGAGGTCCTCGGCGATCACCAGGTCTTCGCCAACAACTCGAAATGGACCGCGTTCGCCACCGTGCGCTGCGCGAGCTGGCGGCACGAGAACGTCGTCCTGCTCGGCGACGCCGCGCACACGGCGCATTTCTCCATCGGTTCCGGCACGAAACTCGCCATGGAGGACGCGCTCGCGCTCGCCGCCTGCCTGCACGAACAGTCCGATATGGACAGTGGACTGAAGGCCTACGAGGCCGAGCGCCGCCCCGTGGTCACCTCGACCCAGCGCGCCGCGCAGGCGAGCCTGGAGTGGTTCGAGAACATGGGCCAGTACACGCACCAGGATCCGCCGCAGTTCGCGTTCAACATCCTCACGCGCAGCCGCCGCGTCACCTACGACAACCTCCGCCTGCGCGATCCCGAGTTCGCGGGCGAACTGGACTCCTGGTTCGCCTCCACTCTGGACAGTGACGTCCGGCCGCCGATGTTCCAGCCGTTCCGGATCGGGGACCTCGAACTGCCGAACCGCGTCGTCGTCTCGCCGATGGACATGTACTCCGCCGACGACGGCGTCTCGACCGATTTTCACTTGGTACACCTGGGAAGCAAGGCACTCGGCGGCGCCGGGCTGGTGATGACCGAGATGGTCTGCGTCTCCGAAATCGGCCGCATCACCCCGGGCTGTGGCGGGCTGTACACCGAGGAACAAGAGCGGGCCTGGGCCCGGGTCACCGGTTTCGTCCACGAGAACACTCCCGCGCGGATCGGCGTCCAGCTGGGCCATTCCGGGCGCAAGGGTTCGACGAAACTGATGTGGGACGGGATCGACCAGCCGCTGCCGGAAGGCAACTGGGAGACCTGCGGCCCGTCCGCGATCCCGTACAGCGCGGCGAACCAGACCCCGCGCGAACTCACCGTGCCTGAGCTGCAAGAGATCCGCGAACAGTTCGCGCACTCCGCCCGCGCCGCGGCCCGCGCCGGATTCGACCTCCTCGAACTGCACTGCGCGCACGGCTATCTGCTGTCGTCGTTCCTCTCCCCGCTGACGAACCGGCGCACCGACGAATACGGCGGCTCGCTGGAGAACCGGCTGCGGTTCCCGCTGGAAGTCTTCGACGCCGTCCGCGAGGTGTGGCCCGACGGCAAGCCGATGACGGTCCGCATCTCCGCGACCGACTGGCACGAGGGCGGGATCGACGTCGACGACGCCGTCGAGATCGCCCGCGCCTTCGCCGAGCACGGCGCGGACGGGATCGACGTCTCGACCGGTCAGGTGGTCAGCGAGGAGAAGCCCCAGTACGGCCGGAGCTACCAGACCCCGTACGCCGACCGGATCCGCAACGAAATCGGGCGAGAGCACGGGATCGCGGTGATCGCCGTCGGCGCGATCTCCTCCTACGACGACGTCAACTCGCTCATCCTGGCCGGGCGCGCGGATCTGTGCGCACTCGGGCGGACCCACCTCTACGATCCACAGTGGACACTGCACGCCGCGGCGGAGCAGGACTATCCGATGCCCTGGCCGAAGCAGTACGCGGCCGGGCGCCGGAAACCGCAGGGCGGCCGCACGGACGGCCCGAAACCACGGCTGGAACTGCTGCGCTCCGGGGAACGCGGCACGGCACACGCCCGCTGGCGACCAGGGAGCGACCGATGACCGCCTTCGCACTGAGCCCGGAGCAACGCGCCTTCGCCGACGAGGTCCGCCGGCTCGGCGCCGAGAAACTCCGCCCCCTGGCCGAATCCGGTACCGAAGGCGCGGTGAACCGGCCGCTGCTCAAGGAAATGGGCGCGCTCGGCCTGCTTTCCCGGCTGTTCCCCGGCGTCGAGGGCGGCAGCCCGAGCCGGGAGGCCGCCGCCACGGATCTCTGCATCCTGCGGGAATCCCTCGCCAGCCAGAGCACCGAGGCCGAGACCGCGCTGGCCCTGCAGGGGCTGGGCACGTACCCCGTGCTGCAGTCCGGGCAGGAGTCGCAGGTCTCGAAGTGGGTTCCCGCGGTCGCCGCGGGCGACGCCGTCGCCGCTTTCGCACTCACCGAACCGAACGCGGGCTCGGACGCCGCCGCGCTGGAACTGTCCGCCGAACCGGACGGCGACGGCTGGCGGCTCACCGGCGAGAAGATGTGGATCTCCAACGCCCCGGAAGCGGACTTCTACAGCGTTTTCGCCCGCACCACCCCGGAAGCCGGCTCGCGCGGCGTCTCCGCGTTCGTCGTCCCGGCCGACCGCACGGGGCTTTCCGGCGAACACTTGGATCTCGTGAGCCCGCACCCCATCGGCACCCTCGTTTTCGACGGCGTCCGCGTGGAGCGGGAGGAACTGCTCGGCGAACAGGACCGCGGTTTCGGCGTCGCGATGCGGACGCTGGACCTGTTCCGGCCGAGTGTCGGCGCGTTCGCCGTCGGGATGGCCCAGGCCGCTCTCGACGCCGCCGTCGCCCATGCCCAGACCCGGGTCGCGTTCGGCGGACCGTTGCTGCGCCAGCAGACCGTGGCGCACACCCTCGCCGAAATGGCGACCAGGACCGAGGCCTCCCGCCTGCTCGTCTATGCCGCCGCGGCCGCCTACGACGCGGGTGAGCGGAATCTGGCCGGCCGCGCCGCGATGGCGAAGCTGTTCGCCACCGAGACGGCGCAGTACGTCGTCGACTCCGCCGTGCAGATCCACGGCGCGCGGGCCTTGCGGCGAGGGCATCTGCTCGAACACCTCTACCGCGAGGTCCGGGCGCCGCGGATCTACGAAGGCGCGTCGGAGGTCCAGCGGACGATCATCGCGCGGTCGCTGACTTCTTCCTGACCCGCTGGACGAGGTCCCGGTAGAAAAGCCCGCTCTGCTTGATGGTCCGCTCCTGGGTCTCGCGGTCGACCCGTACGAGACCGAGTCGTTTGGCGTAGCCGTATGCCCATTCGAAACTGTCCAAAAGGGACCAAGCGAAGTAGCCGCGGACGTCCGCGCCCGCCTGCCGCGCGGCCGCGGTGGCGGCGATGTGCGCGGACAGATACGCGGCGCGGTCGTCGTCGCGGACGAAGCCGGTGCCGTCCGGGACGTCGGCGAACGCGGCACCGTTTTCGGTGACGTAAAGGGGCAGACCGGGATAGTCCCGGGTGATCCGGACGAGCAGTTCGGTGAGTTTGCCCGGCAGGATCTCCCAGCCGAGCACCGTCGACGGCGCGCCGAACGGGACCTTGCGGAAGGCGGGCATCCCGAAATGCTCCACCGCGCTCCCGTTCACCTCCACCCCCGAGTAACGCGAGCCGAAGTAGTAGTCGACGCCCAGGAAGTCCAGCGGTGCCGCGATGATCGACGGATCCCACGGCTCGACCGGCAGCCGGATGCCCTGCCGCGCCAGGTCTTCGACGACGTCTTCCGGATACCTCCCGCGCACGAGGGCGTCGAGGTAGAACCGGGTCCCGAGCCCGTCCTCGAACCGGGCGGCCGCACGGTCGGCGTCGCTGGGTGTCTCCGGATCGGCGGTGCTCAAGTTGAGCGTGATGCCGAAATGCGTGTCCGGGGGCGCGAGTTCCCGCATGCGCCGGACGGCAAGGCCGTGGCCGAGCAGCAGGTGATGCGCCGCGGCCATCCCGGCCCGAGGATCGCGGCGGCCGGGCGCCATGACCCCGTGGACGTAGCCGTGCATGGCCGTGCACCACGGCTCGCTCAGCGTGGTCCAGTACCGCACACGGTCACTCAGCTTGTCGAACACGAGCATCGCGTAGTCGGCAAAACGGACAGCGGTGTCCCGCGCGGGCCAGCCGCCCGCGTCTTCGAGATCCTGCGGCAGATCCCAGTGGTAGAGCGTCAGCCACGGGTCGATGCCGTTGTTGAGCAGTTCGTCGACAAGCCGGTCGTAGAAGGCGATTCCGGCGGGGTTGACGGCGCCACGCCCGCGTGGCTGCACCCTCGGCCAGGACACGGAGAACCGGTAGGTGTCGACGCCGAGTTCCTTCACCAAGCCGACGTCGGCGGGCATCCGGTGGTAGTGGTCGCAGGCGACCTCGCCGGTGTCACCGTTGTCGATCGCCCAGGGCGACTGACCATAGGTGTCCCAAATGGACGGTGTTCGTCCATCTTCGGCGACCGCGCCCTCGATCTGGTAAGCCGAGGTACCGACACCCCACCGGAAATCGGACGGCAGCGTGCCGACGAGCTCGTCCTCCGGGTTCATGGCGCCTCCTCCAGCGAGGCTAACGCCTGCTGCACAAGGGTGAAAACCGGCTTCCCGATGGCCGGTCAGCCTTATTTCACCAGTTAATACATGGCGGAGGCTAAGGTCGTGGGGCATCCTGAACAGGTCCGCCGCCATAAGATGGGTATCCGCATGCCTGCCAAGCGCACCACCGTCCGTGACCTGCGGCGGCACAACCGTTCCCTGCTGCTGTCGAAACTCTACTTCGACGGCCCGCTCAGCCGCCACGAATTGAGCGGTCTGACCGGATTGAGCGCCGCGACCGTCAGCAACGTGACCGCCGAGCTCAGCGAGGAAAACCTCATCACCGAGGCCGGGCTGGTCGAATCCGACGGCGGCAGGCCGCGCGTCCTGCTCCGCGTAGACCCGGCTTACGGCCACGTCGCCGGGGTCGACATCGGCGAAACCGGGGTCAAGGTCGAACTGTTCGACCTCACGATGAACCGGCTCGCCACCGTCGAACACCCGCTCGCGTCCCCGCGCCCGGACGCAGCGGCGGCCGTCACCCAGGTGGCGTCGGGAATCCGTGAGGTGATCGCGGAATCGGGCATCGACGAAGCGACCGTGCTCGGCGTCGGCGTCGGCGTTCCCGGCACCGTCGAGCAGGGCGAGGCGCTGCGGGTGCACGCGCCCACCATCGGCTGGCAAGAGGTCCCGCTGACCGATCTGCTGCGCGCGGAGGGTGTCGGGCTGCCCCTGTTCATCGACAACGGCGCGAAAACGCAGGGCCAGGGCGAAATGTGGTTCGGCGCCGGCCGCGGGGCCCGGCACGCGGTGATCGTCCTGATCGGTTCCGGGGTCGGCGCGGCCGTGGTCGCCGACGGCACCACCTACCGCGGTTCCACCAGCAGCGCCGGCGAATGGGGCCATACGACGATCGTCTACGGCGGACAGGAATGCCGCTGCGGATCGCGCGGCTGCCTGGAGTCGTACGTCGGCGCGGAAGGCGTCCTCGCGCGCTATCGCAAGGCGCGTGGCGGAAAGCCCACCGCGGGCGAGGACGAGCAGACGCAGTTCGCCGCCCTGCTGGAGTCTGCGGGCAAGTCCAAAGCCGCGGCGAAGGTACTGGAAGAGACTGCGGGCTACCTCGGCGCCGGGATCGGCAACCTGGTCAACCTGTTCAACCCGGAGCGGATCGTGCTGGGCGGCTGGGCCGGGCTCGCGCTGGGCGAGGCGTATCTGCCCGAGATCCGGCGCTCGGCGAGCGAACACGCGCTGAAGCACGTGTTCGACCAGACCGAAATCGAGCTCGGACAGCTCGGGCCGGACGCCGTCGCCATAGGAGCCGCCACGCTGCCGGTCGCCGACCTGCTCGACCAGGGCGCGGACCCCAGGACGGCCGGGACGAAGCGGGGCACCGCCGCCTGAGCGGCGCCGTTACTTCTGCACAGCCTTAATTCGAGGTTAAAAAATACTGGCCTCGAGCCTTGCCGCGATGGTACGGACCATGCATACTTTGTTGCCAGGCACAACAAAGTACTTTCGCCGCCCGCCTGCGGTCCCTCCGCCCCGGAAACGGGCACGGAGTGGACACGAAGCGCTCGGCGCTCTCCGCCGGCCCTTGCCGCCTTGGCACGGCCCGCGCTTTCCGTTCTCCCGCGCGGGGTCCCCAACGGTAAGCACCTTTTGGCGGAGCTGAGTTGTACCCGGGCAGGTGACCGCACGCGTGAACCCGCCCCGGCCGAAGGCCCCGCTATCGCGGTGGCAGGGCGCCTTGTCCACCACCGTGACGTGAATGACCAGGCTGCGCCCTGCCGACGTCGATCGCGGACGCGGGTTCACCCCAGAAACTCAGAGAGGCGACAACGATGTCCATCTCCTCCCGCTTCCGCCGCGTCATACAAAGGACCGCGGCTCTCCTCGCCGCCGGCGTGCTGCTCGGCTCGCTCCCCGCCACCGCCCAGGCTCCGGCCTCCGCCGCCCCGGTTTCCGACGCGGCGGTCATGGCGGCCACCTTCACCGACGACTTCAACGGCGCCGCGGGCGCCGGTATCGACGGGTCCAAGTGGCACTTCGAAACCGGCGACAACGTCAACAACCACGAACGGCAGTGGTACACGTCGGGAACCAGCAACGCGGCGCTCGACGGCCAGGGCAACCTGGTCATCACCGCGAAGAAAGAGAACCCCGGCAACTACAACTGCTGGTACGGCCGCTGCGAGTACACGTCGGCCCGGCTGTCCACCCAGGGGCAGTTCACCCAGACCTACGGCCGGTTCGAAGCGCGCATGAAACTGCCGCGCGGACAAGGGATGTGGCCCGCGTTCTGGATGCTCGGCGCCGACATCGGCAACGTCGGCTGGCCCAACAGCGGCGAGATCGACATCATGGAGAACGTCGGCTTCGAACCGAACACCGTGCACGGCACCCTGCACGGCCCCGGTTACTCCGGCGCGGGCGGGATCGGCGCGGGCTACAACGGGCCGAATTTCTCCGACGACTTCCACACCTACGCCGTCGACTGGGCCCCGAACCAGATCAAGTGGTACGTCGACGGGAACCTGTACCAGACGCGCACCCCGGCCGACCTCAACGGAAACCGCTGGGTCTTCGACCACCCCTTCTACCTGATCCTGAACCTCGCCGTCGGCGGGTACTGGCCGGGTGACCCGAACTCCAGCACCGTCTTCCCGCAGCGTCTCGTCGTCGACTACGTGCACGTCAACTCCAGCAACACGGCCGGGAACACCGGCCGGATCACCGGTATCGGCGGGAAATGCGTCGACGTCGCCGCCGCGAACAGTTCCAACGGCACCCCGATCCAGATCACCGACTGCAACGGCAACGCCGCGCAGAACTGGACCATGGGCGGTGACGGCACGATCCGCGCACTGGGCAAGTGCCTGGACGTCGCCGGTGGGTCCACCGCGGACGGCGCGGCCATCCAGTTGTACGACTGCAACGGTTCCGGCGCGCAGCGATGGACGGTGAGCGGCGCACGGGACATCGTCAACCCGCAGGCGAACAAGTGTCTCGACGCCACCGGGAACACCTCCGCGAACGGGACCAGGCTCCAGCTCTGGACCTGCGGCGGTGGCGCCAACCAGAAGTGGACGACCCCGTGAGAAAGCTGCCGCTTCTCGGCGCCGCGGTGATCGCGGCGGCCACCCTCGTCGCCACTCCGGCGCAGGCCGCCGGTGAAGCCGTCAACATCTGGCTCACCACGACCGACGACTCCCGCGGCGTGAAAGTCACGCGAGGGCTGCAGCAGCAGTCGCCCGTCAACTTCGCCGCCGGCGCGGGAACGGGTCAGCAGACCATCACGATCGACGAAAACACCACGTACCAACAGTTCGAGGGCGCCGGGGCGTCGTTCACCGACACCGCGGCGTGGCTGATGAAGGGCAGTGGCGCGCTGTCGCAGGCGACTCGCGACGAGACCATGCGCAAGCTGTTCGACCCCGTCTCGGGGATCGGCGTGAACTTCATCCGCAACCCGCTGGGTTCTTCGGACCTCGCGCGGTTCAGTTACTCGTTCGACGATCTTCCCGCCGGGCAGACCGATCCGAACCTGACGAAGTTCTCCATCGCGCACGATCTCGACGACATCCTGCCGCTGACCAAACAGGCGCGGCAGATCAACCCGGCCACGAAGGTGATGGCGTCGCCGTGGAGCGCGCCGCCGTGGATGAAGGACAACGGCGACTTCAAGCTCGGCTGGCTGAAGTCCGAGTACTACCCGGCGTACGCCCAGTATTTCGTGAAGTACATCCAGGCGTATCAGGCGCAGGGCGTCCCGATCCATTACGTGTCCGTGCAGAACGAGCCGACGTGCTGCGCGAGCTACCCGTCGATGAACTGGAACGGCGGCGGTCTCCAGTACTTCACGAAGACCAACCTGCTGCCGTCCCTGAAGGGCGCCGGACTGTCCACAAAGGTCCTCGCACTCGACTGGAACTGGGACAAGTACGCCGAATACGCCGCGCCCACGATGGACGACGCGTCGATCCGCAACGACCCGAACTTCGGCGGGATGGCGTGGCACGGTTATGGCGGCGACGTCACCCAGCAGACGACGGTGCACAACCAGTACCCGAACGTGAACGCCTACAGCACCGAGCATTCGGGCGGGACGTGGGTGAGTCACCAGCAGGGTGAGGATATGGCGAACATCGTCGACTACACCCGGAACTGGAGCAAGAGCTTCATCAAGTGGAGCCTCGCGGTGGACCAGAACATGGGTCCGCACAACGGCGGCTGCGGTACCTGCACCGGCCTGATCACCGTCCACAATGGAGATTCACGGCACGGGCAGGTCGACTACACCGTCGAGTACTACACGATGGGCCACCTGACGAAGTTCGTGAAGCCGGGGGCGTACCGGATCTCCTCCAACGACAACTCCGCGGTGCGGAACGTCGCGTGGAAGAACGCGGACGGCTCGAAGGCGCTGATCGCGCACAACACCAGCGGCACCGGCCAGAACGTGCGGGTCAACTGGGGTGGGCAGTCGTTCAGCTACACCCTGCCCGCGTCGACGTCGGCGACCTTCACCTGGTCCGGCACGCAGTCGGGCGGCGGCGCCCGCACCGGGGCGATCACCGGGCTCGGCGGCAAATGCGTCGACGTCGCGGGATCGAGCAGCGCGAACGGGACTCCGGTGCAGCTGTACGACTGCAACGGTTCGAGCGCTCAGCAGTGGTCGTTCGAGGCCGACGGCACGGCGCGGGCGCTGGGCAAATGCCTCGACGTCACCGGGATGTCCACGGCGGACGGCGCACAGCTGCAGCTCTGGGACTGCGCGGGCGGGGCGAACCAGAGATGGGCGGCGAACGCCGCACGGGACCTGGTGAACCCGGGTTCGGGCAAGTGCCTGGACGCCACCGGGAACACCTCGGCCAACGGCACTCGCCTGCAGATCTGGGCCTGCACCGGCGCCGCCAACCAAAAGTGGACCACTCCCTGACCCCTCCCCATTCCCGCGTTTCGTCCTCTAGTTGCGCTGGTTCGCACCACGAACTACAGCGACTAGAGGACTAATCGCGGGCTTGGGCGCGTTCGGCGTAGGCCTCGACGAGCTGAGCCTCCGCGTCGACGAAGTACTGGGCGAGAAGCGCTTCGGCGCCGACGCCGTCACCGGCCTCGATGCGCTCCAGGATCTCGGCGTTGCGCTTGAGGTACGGCTCGTGGAAGCGCCGCGGGTCGGCCATCATGTGGAACACCAGCCGCAGCTCGGCGAAGATGCCGCGCATCAGCTCGTCGATCCGTTCGCTGCCACCGAGTTCCGCGATCGCCGAGTGGAACCGGATATTCGCGGTGCCGAGATCCTGCCAGCGCTCGCCGCGCTCGGCGAGCTTGCCGTCCTCGACCATCCGCGCGAGCTTCGCGAACGTCGCCGGCTTCTCCGTCACCGCACGGACGGCGGAGCACTCGACGACCTTGCGCACCTTGTAGAGGTCGACGACGTCCTCGACGCTGAGCACCCGCACGAAGACACCGCGATTGAGCTCGTGCGCCAGCAGCCGCTCGTGCGTGAGCAGCCGGAACGCCTCGCGCAGCGTGTTGCGTGAGACGCCGAGCGCCGAGCCGATGTCCTGTTCCGAGAGCCGTACCCCCGGCAGGAAGAAACCTTCCGCGATCCGCGTGCGCAGGACGCCCGCGACCCGCTCGGCGGTGCTGGTGCGGCTGATCATGCCGCGATCCGCTTCGAGTCCCTGAACCGAGGCAGGACCACCCTCCGTGAACGTCACGTGACCGATCCTACCTACCGACATGAGGTCAAGCCAAGGATCCTCTTGTGGAATTGTTGAACAATACCTACAGTGGCTTTCCATGTGACCCGTGCCACGATGTGGTACACCCCTGGAGGTGCCGATGAACGCGTCAGCCACCACGACCACCGAAGACACACGCCCCTTCGCTTGGTTCCGCACGCTCGGTAAGCGCGGTCAACGTGCTTTCGTAGGCGCGTTCGGCGGATATGGGCTCGATTCGTTCGACTACCAGACCCTGCCGCTGGGCCTGGCCGCGATCACCGCCTACTACGGCCTGTCCGGGGGCGAGGCGGGCCTGCTCGGCACGACGACGCTGGTGGTCTCGGCGATCGGCGGTATCGGCGCCGGCATCCTGGCCGACCGCATCGGCCGCGTGCGCACCCTGCAGATCACCATCGCGATGTACACGATCTTCACCGTGCTCTGCGGGTTCGCGCAGAACTTCGAAATGCTCCTGGTCTTCCGCGCCCTGCAGGGTCTGGGCTTCGGCGGCGAGTGGGCCGCCGGCGCCGCGCTGGTGGCCGAGTACTCGCAGTCTCGCTACCGCGGCCGCACGGTCGCCTTCGTGCAGAGCGCGTGGGCGGTCGGCTGGGCACTTTCGGTCGTCGTCTACACCGTCGTGTTCAGCATGTTCAGCCCGGACGTCGCCTGGCGCGTCATGTTCTGGACCGGCGTCATCCCGGCACTGTTCGTGCTGTGGGTCCGACGCAACGTCAAGGACGCACCCATCGCCGAGACGGCGCGGGCCACCAAGAAGAACCGCGGTTCGTTCAAGGGCATCTTCAAGCCCGACCTGCTGCGCACCACGTTCTTCGCCGCACTGCTCGCCACCGGTGTCCAGGGCGGTTACTACACCCTCGCGACCTGGCTGCCGAGCTACCTGAAGACCACCCGCGGCCTCACCGTCATCGGCACCGGCGGCTATCTCGCCTTCCTGATCTCCGGCGCCTTCATCGGGTACGTGTGCGGCGGCTATCTCACGGATATCTTGGGGCGCAAGAAAACCTTCTTGCTCTTCTCGGTGCTGTCGGCGGGCCTGATCATCGCGTACACCCAGATCCCGTCGGGCGCGAACACGCTCGTGTTGTTCCTCGGCTTCCCGCTCGGGTTCTCGATGTCCGCGATCTTCAGCGGGTTCGGCGCCTTCCTCGCCGAGCTGTACCCCTCGGCGCTGCGCGGCACCGGGCAGGGTTTCACCTACAACCTCGGCCGGGCCATCGGCGCGACCTTCCCCGCCGTGGTCGGTTTCCTCGGCGCGGGCGGCGCGATGGTGTTCGGCGCGGTCGGGTACGGCATCGCCATCCTGGCCCTGCTCGGCCTGCCCGAGACTCGCGGCCGCGAACTGCTGTGACGACCATCGGAACGGGAGGCACCGCGATGACCACTTTCGACGAACCGGCGACGATGACCCCGGGAGAGGCCCGCGCCCTGTTCCGCTCGGGCACGGCGCGGCCGACCACCGGCTGGGCGAACGGTTTCACCCAGACCAATCTGATCGCCGTCCCCGAGGACTGGGCGTACGACGTCCTGCTGTTCTGCCAGCGAAACCCTCAGCCCTGTCCGGTGCTCGACGTCAGCGATCCGGGCGACCCGTCGACCCGGTTGGCGGCCGGCGCGGATCTGCGCACCGACCTGCCGCGCTACCGCGTCTGGCACAACGGCGCGCTGTCCAGCGAACTGAAGGACGCGAGCGGGCTGTGGCGCAGCGACATGGTCGCGTTCTCGATCGGCTGCAGTTTCACCTTCGAATCGGCGCTGGCCGGGGCGGGGATCCCGCTGCGGCACGTCGATCAGGGCCGCAATGTGGCGATGTACCTGACGAACCGGGAGTGCGTCCCCGCCGGACGGCTCCACGGGCCGATGGTCGTCTCGATGCGGCAGATCCCCGAAGACCGCGTCGACGAAGCCGTGCGCATCACTCGCGGGATGCCCGCCGTGCACGGTGCTCCCGTGCATATCGGGGACCCCGCCGCGCTCGGCATCACCGATCTGGGCAAACCCGATTTCGGGGATCCGGTCGACGCGGAACCCGGTGACGTGCCGGTGTTCTGGGCGTGCGGGGTGACCCCGCAGGCGGCGCTGATGGCCTCGCGGCCGCCGTTCGCGATCACGCACGCGCCGGGCTACATGTTCGTGACCGACAAGCTCGACAGTGAATTCCGGGTGGCCTGATGGATCTCAACAGTGACCTGGGCGAGGGGTTCGGCGCCTGGAAGATGGGCGACGACGACGCCATGCTCGACATCGTCACCAGCGCGAACGTCGCGTGCGGGTTCCACGCCGGGGACCCGTCGGTGATGCGGCGCGTCTGCGAACGCGCCGCGGAACGGGGCGTCGTCGTCGGCGCCCACGTGGCCTACCGCGATCTGGCCGGGTTCGGGCGGCGGGCGATGGACGTCGCCCCCGCCGACCTGACCGACGACGTGCTCTACCAGATCGGTGCTCTCGACGCGTTCGCGCGGGCGGCCGGCACGCGGGTTCGGTACGTCAAACCGCACGGGGCCTTGTACAACACCGCTTCCGTGGATCCGGAGCAGGCGGGCGCGGTGGTCGAAGGGATCCGCCGGTTCTATCCCGCGCTCGCGCTGCTGTGCCCGCCCGGCTCGGAAATGGCCAAGCAAGCGGAAAAGGCCGGTTTCCCCGCGTACGCCGAGGCGTTCGCGGACCGGGCGTACACACCGGAAGGCCTTCTGGTGTCGAGGAAACTGCCCGGCGCGGTCCTGCACGACGCCGACGAGGTGGCCGACCGGGCGGTCGTGATGGCGACCACCGGCAAGGTCGTCGCCGAGGACGGGACCGAACTGGCGCTCAAGCCGGATTCGCTGTGCGTGCACGGTGATACCCCTGGCGCCGTCGAGCTGGCGAAGCGGATCCGCGCGGGGCTCAGTGATTCGGGTGTCCACATCGGATCGTTCCTCGAGGCTTCGTGATGCGAGTGCTGCCCTACGGGGCGCGTGCGGCCATGGTCGACTTCGACGAGCCGTCGGAGGTGCTCGGGCTGCACGCGTCACTGGAGCAGGATCCGCCGGACGGCGTCGTCGAACTCGTGCCGGCAGCGCGGACCCTGCTCATCCGGTTCGACCCGGGCCGGACGCACCACGACCGGCTCGCCGGTGACGTCATCGGACGGTCCACTGTGGACCTAGCGCCACGGGAGACCGCCGAGATCGTCGTCCCGGTCCGCTACGACGGCCCGGATCTGGCCGACGTAGCGGCCGCCGCCGGGATGTCGGCCGAGGCCGTCGTCCGGCGGCACGAGGACGGCACCTACGTCTCGGCTTTCTGTGGATTCGCACCGGGTTTCGCCTATCTGACCGGACTCGACACCGCACTGCACCTGCCCCGGCGGTCGAGCCCGCGCACGCGGGTCCCGGCCGGTTCGGTCGCCATCGCCGGCGAGTACACGGCGGTGTACCCGCACGCCTCGCCCGGCGGCTGGCAGCTGATCGGGCGGACCACCGTGCCGGTATGGGACGTCGAACGGGACCCGCCGAACCTGCTCACCCCGGGCACCCGGATCCGGTTCACCGGAACGGGCCGATGACCGCGAAGATCGAAGTCGTCCGGCCCGGGATCTTCGCCACCGTCCAGGATCTCGGCCGCCCCGGGCTGGCAGCGATCGGGGTCGGCCGGTCCGGCGCCGCCGACCGCGGCGCGCTGCGGCTGGCCAACCGGCTGGTGGGCAACCCCGAACACAACGCGGCCATCGAGGCGACGTTGGGCGGGCTCGTGCTGCGCTTCTCCACCCACACCACGGTCGCCGTCACCGGCGCGCCCTGCGCGATCACCGCGGGGGGCCGGGCCGCCGGCCCCCATGCACCGATCCTTTTAGGACCCGGCGAGGAACTCGTCCTCGGGATGGCCACCAAAGGCCTGCGCTGCTACGTCGCCGTTCGTGGCGGCGTAGACGTCGCACCCGTCCTCGGCGCCCGCGCCACCGACACCCTCGGCAAACTGGGTCCGCCCGCGCTGTCGGCCGGGATGACCTTGCCGGTGGGACAACGGGTTCTGGAGCATCCCGGTGTCGATCTCGCTCCCCGGCCGGATCTGCCGGACGAGCCGGTGTTGCGCGTGACACCCGGACCGCGGCTGGACTGGTTCACCGGCGACGCACTGTCCACTTTGGTCACCGGCGAATACACCGCCACCGCCGACGTCGACCGCGTCGGCGTGCGGCTCGGCGGCCCCGTGCTTTCCCGGGCGCGCACCGGCGAACTTCCCCCGGAGGCCGCGGTGCCCGGCGCGTTGCAGATCCCGCCGTCGGGGCAGCCGATCCTGTTCCTCGCCGACCACCCGGTCACCGGCGGGTATCCGGTGCTCGCGGTGGTCGACGAGGACGATCTGGATCTGGCGGCGCAAGTGCGCCCAGGCCAGCGGGTGCGGTTCCGGCGTTCCCTTACTCCGGCTTGACTTCGGTGAGCCCGGACAGCACCGGCGGCAACTCGCCGCGGTGCAGGACGCCGAGGCGCTGGGTCGCCCGGGTGAGCGCGACGTAGAGTTCGGCCGCGCCACGCGGGCCGTCGGCGAGGATCCGTTCCGGGTCCACCACCAGGACGGCGTCGAACTCCAGGCCCTTCGTCTCCGACGCCGGCACCGCACCCGGCACGTCCGGCGGCCCGATCACGACGCTGGTGCCCTCTCGCCCGGCTTCGTCCCGCACGAATTCCTCGACGACGGCGGACAATTCGTCCTCGGTGACGCGCTTGGACCACGGCTGGACACCGCACGAACGCACCGATTCCGGCGGCTCGACCTGGGGTGCGAAATCGGCGAGCACGTCCGCGGCGACGGCCATGATCTCCGCCGGGGTCCGGTAGTTCACCGTCATCGACCGGTAGAGCCAGCGGCCGGGGACGTACGGCTCCAGCATGTCGCCCCACGCCCTCGCCCCGGCCTCCGACCGGCGCTGGGCGAGATCTCCCACGACCGTGAAGGATCGGCCAGGACAACGCCGCATCAGCACCCGCCAGTCCATTTCGGACAGTTCCTGCGCCTCGTCGACCACGACGTGCCGGTAGGTCCAGTCCCGGTCCGCGGCGGCCCGTTCGACGAGGCTGCGCGTGTCGTGCTCGACGAAACGATCGGCCAGTTCGCCGCCGAAGAGCAGGTTGTCGGCGGACAGCAGGACGTCTTCGTCCATTTCCTCGCGGTCCAGCTTCATCCCCGCCATCACGCCCTCGGCGTACTCGGCTTCGGCCTTCCGTTCCCGCTCGGCCGCCTGCTCCGCGGCCTTGTCCGCCGCTTTGTCGCGGCCCAGCAGGTCGACCAGTTCGTCGAGCAGCGGGATGTCCGACACCGTCCAGGCTTCGCCGACAGCCCGGGACAACGCCGAGTCGCCACCTGCCGCGCGCAGCCGTCCGGCCGACGAGAACAGCGGTGCCAGCAGGGTTTCCGGCGTCAGGATCGGCCAGAGTTCGTCGAGTGCGGCGACGAACTTCGTCTCACCCGCGAGTTCCTTGAGCAGATCTTTGCGCAGCTGCTCCCATTCTTCGCGGTCCGACCGGCTCAGCCAGCCCTTGCCGATCCGGGCGATCGCCCGTTCGGTGAGCACGTACGTGACGATGTCGGTGAACACCGCGCGGGCCTCGTTATGCGGCAGTCCGCTGTCGCGGGCCTCCTGCCTGGCCCATTCCGCGGTCTCGGCGTCGATCCGCACCGTGACGTCGCGCAGTTCGATCGGCAACGGCTGCTCGGGAAGCCGTTGCCGATCGGCGATCGCCGCCGCGAGGACGTCGAGCATCTTCAGCGATCCCTTGAGCCGCGCGGCTTCCGGCTCGTCCTCGGCGGTGACCTTCTTACCGGGCACGAGATCGCCGGTGGTCATGAACACCACGTCGGTCTCGCCCAGCGACGGCAGGACACGGCCGATGTGGTTCAGGAACGCCGGGTTGGGCCCGACGACGAGCACGCCGTGACGTTCCATCCGCTCCCGCTGGGTGTAGAGCAGATACGCGACGCGGTGCAGTGCCACGACGGTCTTCCCGGTGCCCGGACCACCTTCGATCACCACGACGCCCTGGTGATCGAGCCGGATGATCGCGTCCTGCTCGGCCTGGATCGTCGCCACGATGTCGCGCATCCCGGTCCCGCGCGGAGCGTTGACCGCCGCGAGCAGAGCAGCGTCGCCCTGCGCCTCATCGTCCGGTCGGCCCAGGACCTCGTCGGTGAAGCCGGCCACCTCACGCCCGTGCGTGTGGAACTGGCGACGACGGCGCATCTTCTCCGGGTTCGCGCCGGTCGCGACGTAGAACGGGCGCGCGGCCGGTGCCCGCCAGTCGAGCAGCCTCGGTTCGTAGTCGTTCTCCTCGTCGAAGAGGCCGATCCGGCCGATGTAGGACTGCTCGCCCGACAACGAATCCAGCCGCCCGAAGCACAAGCCGTCGTCGGCGACGGACAGCCGCTTGGCCTCCTTGGCCGACGCGCGCACCTGGACGTCGCGCTCCATGGGCGTCCCGCCGGTTCCCCTCACGGCCGCCTCGTACTCCCCCTTCACCCGTGCGCGCTCGGCATCGAGCTGCGTGTAGAGCCCGGCCACGTAGCTCCGCTCGGACCGCAGTTCTTCTTCGTACTGCTCCTGTTCGGACACAGGCCCCCTCACAAGTCGAGCAGCAGCTTGGCGGCCACTGTCGCGCCATCGGTTCGGATCGTGCCCGCCACGGCACGCGCCCGCTCGCCGGTCTCGGCGGCCAGCGCCGTCCCGAGCGCGGCGGACAGGGATTCGGTGGTCGGCACCGGACCGTCGTGCGCCACGCCGATCCCCAGCTCGGCCACCCGGCCCGCCCAGTACGGCTGGTCCGTCGCCTGCGGGACGACCACCTGCGGCGCACCTGATCGGGTGGCCGTCAGCGTCGTGCCCGCGCCGCCGTGATGCACCACGGCGGCCGTCCGCGAGAACAGCGCGAACTGGTTGACCTCGCCGACGACGAAGCAATCGTCCTTGTCGTCGATCAGGGCGAGGTCGGCCCAGCCCCGGCCCAGGACGATGCGGCGGCCCCGCGCGCGGACCACCTCGATGGCCACCTGGGCGACGTCGGACGCGGCGCGCATCGGCATGCTGCCGAAGCCCACGTAGACCGGCGGCGGGCCGTCGTCCAGGAACGCCGTCAGGCCGGCGGGCAGCGGTCGTTCGTCCGGCATGGTCCACGCGCCGGTCTGGACGACGTCGAAGTACGACGGCTCCAGCCACGGGTCCAGGACCGGATCCGTCGCCAGCCACGGCAGGCCGCCGATGACGTAATCGCGGACGCCTTCCACCGGTGAAAGGCCGTTCGCCACCCGGCTCGTGTTGAGCGCCGCCCCGAACAGCTCCTCGATGCTCTGCGCGTCCAGATCCCACAGCGCCCGGTTGCCGGTCACCTCCGGCGGGAACGGCTTGCCGTGATACGCCAGCGGCGCGTGGTGCGGCGACGGCAGCGTGATCTGCTGGAAGGTCACCGACACCGCCTTGATGCCCAGCTTTTCGGCCACCGACAGCGCACCCGCCGCGGCGGGGATCATGCCGGTCACCACCATCGCGTCGCAGCCCTCGGCGGCCTTGGTGACCGCCTCGAACTGGTCGGCGATCAGGGCGGCCGCGCGCTCGGACAGGGAAGCCGCCGGCCGAGCCGCGGTCGTCAGCGCGCTCGCCGACGGCCCGACCGGCACCATCGGCACCCCGATCCCGGCCAGCAGTTCCGCGAAGTCGGGCGGCGCGCACACCCGCACCTCGGCCCCGAGCTCCCTCAATCGCACCGCGAGCCCCATGATCGGTTCGACGTCCCCACGCGACCCATACGTCGACAACAGCACACGCACTCAGAAACTCCTATTTCCGCAGGTTCCGGCTTCGGCCGGTGATTCTGCGGCATGACAGGGGGCTTGCCGCAAGCCCCGGGGTGCGCTATAAGTTGATAATGGAAGGAGTGGTCACGCCTTCTTCCACTCTCATTCGAGGCCTGAAACCCGCAAGGTGATGTTCAGCCGCCCGGTCAATCCCAGCTCCGGATCAGCGGTGCCCGGCAGCGTGCGCGGAACCCCGTGGAAAGCCAGCCTGGACTCCCCGCCGAACACGAACAGGTCTCCCGACCGCAGATCGACGTCGGTATAGGGCCGCCCGCGGTTCTCCGTGTTGCCGAACCGGAAGACACAGGCGTCGCCGAGGCTCAGCGACACGACGGGGTCGAGGCTCGCCTCGTCCTTGTCCTGGTGCATCCCCATTTTCGCGGCCGCGTCGTAGAAGTTCACCAGCGCGATGTCGGGCTCGTAATCCGTCTGGGTCCCGTACGCGTCCGCGACGCCGCGCCGTCCGAGATCGCCGAGCCAGGACGGGAAGTCCAGCACCGGGGAGCCGTCGTCGGTCGTGCGGGAATACCGGTACGGAAGCCAATGCCAGCCGAGACACACGGTGCGCACGGACATCACGCCGCCGTTCGGCAGCCGGGTCTGCCGGTAACCACGCCAGCCGCGGCAGGTCTCGACCAGGCGCCGCTGCGCGTCGAAATCGAGCCAGTCGGGAACGTGCACCGCACCGGGCGCGATTTCGGTCCGCGGCCGCAGGATCAGCGCATCCACGAGCCGAGTCTGCCAGACGTCACCGGCGGGGGCGGGCGCCGATGATCCGGTGGCCCCGCACCATGACATCGGACGCGACGAACCACGCCAACAGGCGGCGGAGCCGTCCGCCCCGACGCTCTTGAGACGGGGCGTCCTTGAGTGTCACACCGGCGACGCTGCCACAAAGAGCGACGATAAGCCATCTTCCGGCCTACTCCGATCGGCCGGTTGACCGCAGCGCGTACGACCGGTCACGGGGAATCACCGCCGCGATCGCGTTTCGCGTGGCGCTCAACGTCCGTGAAGGACTCCTTGAGGGACTCTGAGTCCCTCAAGGAGTCCTTCACGGCCCAGCTCTGGTTCAGGGGAACTCGACCACGGTCACGCCTGCCCGCGCGGGCACCGGGTCGTTCATCTCCGCCAGCACGGCGGGGACGTCGTCGAGCCCGACCCGCTTGCCGATCATCGCGGCGAGGTCGATCCCGGCCGTCTCCACCACACGCAGCATCTCGGGGTACTCGTGGGCCTGGAGGCCGTGGATGCCGACGATCTCCAGTTCGCCGCCGATCACCCGGTGCATCGGGATCGGCGCGAGGCCCTGCGCCGGCGGCATCAGCCCGGCCTGGACGTGCCGTCCGCGTTTGCGGAGGCTGCCGATCGAGGCCGCGCAGGTCGACGGCGAGCCGAGGCAGTCGAGGGAGACGTGGGCGCCGCCGCCGGTCAGTTCGCGTACGTGCGCGGCGACGGCTTCATGGCCTTCGAAAGCGCCCGCGTCCACGCTCACCGCCGCGCCCATCCGCTCCGCGAGTGCCCTGGCCTGCGGAGACAGGTCGACGGCGACGACCGAGGCCCCGGCCGCGACGGCCAGCAGGACGGCCGAGATGCCGACCCCGCCGCAGCCGTAGACCGCGACCCACTGGCCGGGCCGCACGCCGCCTTGGCGCAGCACCGCGCGGAACGCGGTCCCGAACCGGCAGCCCAGCGCGGCGGCCTCGGCCGCGGACAGCGAGTCCGGCAGGGCGACGAGATTGGTTTCGGCGTGCTCGATGGCGACGAACTCG
Organism: Amycolatopsis sp. lyj-112; assembly: GCF_046549055.1. Classification (NCBI taxonomy): domain Bacteria; kingdom Bacillati; phylum Actinomycetota; class Actinomycetes; order Pseudonocardiales; family Pseudonocardiaceae; genus Amycolatopsis; species Amycolatopsis sp. lyj-112. Next base: position 338,170 of record NZ_JAJPWS010000002.1, read on the forward strand.
GCGAACGAGCCCCAGTGGGTCGCGCCCGGCTGGAATTCGCGGTCGCAGATCTGCTGGTCACCGGCGGCGCACTGGGCGCAGGTGCCGCACGCGCAGACGAACGGGACGGTGACCCGGTCCCCGATCGACCAGCCGCGGACCCCGTCGCCCAGGGAAGCGATCCGGCCGGCGAGTTCGTGCCCGGCGACGTGCGGCAGCTTGACGGAGGAGTCGTGCCCCTGCCAGGAGTGCCAGTCGCTGCGGCACACCCCGGTCGCGTCGAGGGCGATGACCACCCCACCGGGTGCCGCGACCGGATCCGGGACCTCGCGTATCTCGGGCAGTACCCCGAACTCCTCGAAGACGACTGCCCGCACCGACGCTCCTTAAGTCCCCGTGTCCCGGCCTCGCTGCATCACCAGGCCCTCGCCGGGCACCGTACACCGGGCCGCGCGGCCACGCGGTGGCCCCAAAAGCCGCGACAGGGACTCCGACGGCACCCCGAGGACCTCCTCGAGATTCTTGAGCACCAGCAGGGATTCCGGCCGTTCGGGACGGCAGCGCCCGGACTGCCAATGGCTCAGTGTCGCGAGGCTGACCGAGCAGCCCCGGCCTCGCAGCCGGTAGCGGATCCGGTCGAGGCCGAGGCCCCGCGCCCTGATCGCGGCTCGGAGGGCGTCCGCGAACGGCCCCGTCTCGAGCAGCCGCCTGAGTTCCCGCCCGTCCGCCATCCCCCGGTCGATGGTGTGTGTCCGCTGACCGGTCATTGTCATCGCCTTCGCAAGGTCGCTAGCCACCCGGAATAGCGCAGCCTAGGCGCGAGAACACATGATCGGAAGGGCCTTAGATCACCTATCCGTTCGGCATGTGGGTGACATACCGGTGACCGAATTATGCAGGGACGTAGGGAAAATTCCCACCGCGAGTCCCGACCGAAATCGGTCCACAGTGGACTGGGACATTGTCTAGCCGCGCAAGGCGACGGACAGTGCCTGCGCGATCTCCTTGCCGATGGCGTGCGTCGCCGCGTCCGGCGGCGAGCCGACCTTGACCACCATCGGACCGCCGAACGGCTGGCGCTCGACGACCTCGATCCGCTCGCCGAGCGCGATCGCGTGCTCGGTGAGGTAGCGCAGGAGATCCGGATCGGTGTCCCACACCCGGACGATCTCGCCGACCGCGCCGGGCGGGAGGTCGTCGAGGATGCGCGTCGACATCTCCTCGACGCTGCCGTCGGGGGCCGGGATGGGGTCGCCGTGCGGGTCGCGCACCGGGTTGCCGAGCTTCGCGGCGATCCGCTCGACGAGCCTGTCCGACACCGCGTGCTCCAGCGCGTCGGCCTCGGCGTGCACCTCGTCCCAGGTGTAGCCGAGCTCGGACACCAGGTAGGTCTCGATCAGCCGGTGACGGCGGAGCACGGAGCGGGCGAGCAGCCTGCCCTCGGCGGTGAGCTCGATCCCGCGATACGGGACGTGCGCGACCAGCCCGAGCTGGGACAACTTGGTGACCATGCCGGATGCCGAGGAGGGGCTGACCTCCAGCCGCCCGGCCAGCGAGGTGTTGGTGACGGCCTCCCCGCGTTCGACCAGCCCGTAGATCACCCGGACGTAGTCCTCTACGGACGACGACCTGCGGTTTGCCCCTTCACCCATGGGGTCGAGTTTACGGCGTACCGCTCATCGGCGGCTCACCCAGCATGGGGCCGCCAGCGGTAGCGGATCCAGCCGGGGACGGGGTCGGCGCCGAGCTGGGCGTAGAACGCCTCACCCTTCGCGTTGCCCTCCTGCATATCCCATTCGACCCGGCCGGGCGTGCGGGCGCTCAGCTCGTTCAGCAACTCCCGCCCGAGGCCGAAGCGCCGGTGTTCCGGGCGGACGAAAAGATCGTCGAGCCAGATCCCGGGCCGGGCTTCCCAGGTGGAGAAGTTCCAGCTGCAGAAGGCGAAGCCCGCGACCTTGTCCGGTTCGTCCGGCGAGGTGGCGATGAGCACCCACGCCTTCGGCTGCGGCCCGAAGAGGAATCCGGCCATTTCCTGGCGGTCGAGCTTCAGGTCGTGCTTGTCCTCGTAGACCGCGTGCTCCTCGATGAGCGCGCAGATCTCCTCGATGTCGTCCGCGACGGCGTCCCGCACCGGCATCTGGTCAGCTCCGTTCGTAGACGATGTCGCCGCCGACGGCGGTGGCGACGACGTGGATCGAGTCCAAAGTGGACTCGTCGGTCGGGTCGGCCGAGAGCACGGCGAAGTCCGCCAGCTTTCCGGGCAGCAACGTGCCCAGGTCCTTCTCGGCGAAGGCGGCATACGCCGAGCCGTATGTGTATGCACGTAAGGCTTCCGCGGGCGTGATCCGCTCCTCGGGACCGAGGACGACGCCCGACGACGTCTTGCGCCGCACCATGTCGGCGAGCGCGAGCAGCGGCGCGCCGTCGACGACCGGGCGGTCCGAACTGGCCGGGAGCACGCATCCCGCGTCGAGCAGGCTCTTGAGCCGGTAGCACCACGGTTCGCGTTCCGGGCCGAGCGCGGCTCGCATGCCGTCGCCGATCTCGTTGACGAACCGGCCTTGCGGCGACGCGATCAGCCCCAGCGAGGCCAGCCGCTTCAATTCCTCGGGCCTCAGCACCGCGCAGTGCTCGATGCGGTGCCGGTGATCGGGCCGCGGATCGGCCTTCAGCGCGGCTTCGTAGGCGTCGAGCACCACGGTGATCGCACGGTCGCCGATGGCGTGGGTCGCGATCTGCCAGCCCGCCCGGTGTGCGGCGGCGATCGTCCCCGCGATCTCGTCCTCGGGCACCTGGAAGTAGCCGACGTTGTCCGGCTCCCCGGCGAACGGCTCGTGCATCGCGCAGGTCCGCCCGATCAGCGACCCGTCGGCGAACAGTTTCATCGCGCCGAGCCGCAGCCATTCGTCACCGAACCCGGTGCGCATCCCCAGGTCGAGACCAAAGCCCGCACCCGAGTCAAGATCATGCAACACGCTCGCCGCGACCATCACCGTGCTCCGCACCCGCAGCACCCCGCGGTCGCGCGCCAGCTGGTAGGCGGCCAGTTCGGCGGGGGTCTCCCCCACGAGACCGCCGCCGATCCCGGCCTCCTGGACGCTCGTGATCCCCTCGGAGAGGTAGCGCTCGCTAGCCCTGTCAAGCCCGCGCACGACGGTCTCCAGCGGCGTCGGATAGGTCAGCGGCCGCAGCATCAGCTGGGCCTGCTCCCGCAGCAGACCGGTCGGCGAGCCGTCGGCGTCGCGGACGATGTCCCCGCCCACCGGCACGTTCGCCAGGTCCAGCTGCTCCAGGACCGCCGAGTTGACCACGGTCATATGCCCGGACGTGTGCTTGAGCCGGACCAGGAGTCCCGGCGCGGCGCGATCGAGCCCCTGCCGCGTCGGATGCCCGCCCACGAGCTTGTTCTGGTCGTAGCCGCTGCCGATGATCCAGCTGCCCGGCTCCAGCCCGGCCGCCCGCCGCGCGACGGCGTCGTAGACCTCGTCCACGCTGCGGCAGTCCGACAACGGGACGTCGTCGAGCGCCATCCCGAACCACGCCATGTGATTGTGCGCGTCGTGGAACCCGGGCACGACGACGGCACCACCGAGATCGACGCGTCGCCGTGCGGAAAGCCCAGCCGCGTCGGCTCCGATAGCCACAATCCGCCCGTTCAGCACCGCCAAAGCTTCGGATTCCGCCACGCCGGTGAGAATCCGGGCGTTCTCGTAAACCGTGTCGACCCGCATGGATTCGACCCTATCGATCGATCGATCGGTCGTCTAGGCTCGGCGGTATGAGCACCGTGGACTACGCACTCGACGACGGCATCTGCGTGATCTGGCTGAACCGCCCCGAACGCCTGAACGCGGTGGTCACCGAACTGGTCGACGACCTGCTGGAGGCACTCGACGCGGCCGCACACTCGGACGCGCGAGCGGTCGTGCTCGCCGGCCGGGGGCGCGCGTTCTGTGCCGGGCACGATCTGAAGGAGCCCACCCCAGAGGGTGATTCCCGCCCGCGGCTCGACCGGCTACAGGACGTCACACGCCGTCTTCGCGGGCTCCGCCAGCCCGTCATCGCCGCCGTCCACGGCTACGCGATCGGCGCGGGCGCCGAGTTCGCCATGGGCTGCGATCTGATCCTCGCCGCGGACAACGCGGTGTTCGCCTTCCCCGAGGTCTCCTTGGGCCTGAGCGTCACGGGTGCGGCGTCGAGGCTGCTGCCGCTGCTGGTCGGCCCGCTGAAGGCCAAGGAACTGCTCCTGCTCGGCGAACGCGTGAGCGGCGCCAAGGCGCACGAACTCGGCCTCGTCAACGCCGTCGTCGGAGCGGACGACCTGATGGACACCGCGCTCGACTGGGCGACCCGGATCGCCGCCCACCCGGCCGCCGCGGCCACGATGGCCAAACGCGCCCTCGACTCCGGCATCGACAGCTCGCTGGACGCCGCGCTCGAACTCGAAGTCAGTCACGCGCTGATCACCGAGCACTCCGCCGCCGTCCTCGCCTCCGCCGAGGCGTTCCGGAGCCGGACATGACCTCCCTGGCCGGGATCGACACCCTCGTCGGGCTGACCACCCGCGCCGCCGCCCAGTGGCCGGACAAGACGGCGTGGATCTTCGACGCCACCGGCGAGCGTTTCACCTTCGCCGACGTCGACAAGCGCAGCACCGAGTTCGCCCGCGCGCTCAGCGGGCTGGGTGTCACGCCGGGCGACCGGGTCGCGGTGATGCTGCGCAACCAGCCCGAATTCCCGTTGCTGTGGCTGGCGCTGGCCAAGATCGGCGCGGTACTCGTCCCGGTCAACACCGGGTACCGCGAGTTCGACGGCGCCCACGTCCTGCGCCATTCCGGCGCCCGGTTCGCCATCGCGGCCGAGGAGTTCACCGGACTGCTGAACAAGATCGCCCCAGAGACCTCGCTCGAACGCGTGCTCACACCAGCCGAACTCGGCGACGTGCAAACCGGCGAAACGTCGTTCTCGACCGTCGGCGAGCGCCCGGTCAACATCCAGTACACCTCCGGTACCACCGGCGCGCCCAAGGGCTGCGTGCTGCCGAACAGGTACTGGACGACGCTGGCGATCAGCCTGGTCACGGAATCCCCTTCGGTCGGCGAAGAAGACATCATCCTGACCGCGCAACCGTTCCACTACATCGATCCACAGTGGAATGTCGCCTTGGGACTCGCGGGCGGCGCGACACTCGTGGTGCTCGACCGTTTCCATCCCACCACGTTCTGGGAGAAGGTCCGCGAGCACGGCGTCACCTGGTTCTACTGCCTCGGCCTCATGCCCATGCTTCTGCTGCGCCAGCCCGAAAACGGACTGGACAAGGCACACCAGGTCCGGTCGATCTGCGCGTCGGCCATCCCGCGCGACCTGCACGCCGCACTCGAAGCCCGCTGGGGCGCGCCCTGGTACGAAGCCTTCGGGATGACCGAAACCGGCAGCGACATCCGGATGTACCCCGCCGACCACGAGGAGACGGTCGGCACCGGCTGTCTCGGCAGGCCCACGCCCACGCGCGAGGTGCTGATCGGCGACGCGGACGGGAAACCCCTGCCGCGCGGCGAGACCGGCGAACTGCTGATCCGCGGGGTCGGGCTCATGCACGGCTACCACGACGACGCCGAGGCCACCGCGCGCGCGTTCACCGGCGGCTGGTTCCACACCGGCGATCTGGCCACAATGGACGACGAGGGCCGCGTCTACTACGTGGGCCGCACCAAGGACATGATCCGGCGCAGCGGCGAGAACATCTCCGCCGACGAGGTCGAGCGGGCGCTGCAGCTGCATCCGGCGGTCAAGCTGGCCGCCGTCATCGCGGTGCCCGACGAGATCCGCGGCGAAGAGGTCAAGGCGTACATCGTCCTCGACGAAAACGAGGGCCACCAGAGCGAACCGGCCGAACTGGCGGAGTTCTGCTCGGCGAAACTGGCCTACTTCAAGATCCCCCGGTTCTGGGCGTTCCCGGGCGAGCTTCCGATGACGCCGTCCGAACGGGTCGCCAAGGGCGAACTGAAGAAGGCGGAAGACCTCCGCGCCGGATCCTGGGACAGGACCACCGACACATGGCTCTGAACATGGGCTCTCGGCGGGAAAAAGAACCTCGAGCCGTGAGCACACGCGAACGCGTTCGCCAGGCAGCGGTGAAACTGTTCGCCGCCAAGGGTTTCCACGGCACCGGCATCCGGGATCTGGCCCAGGAGGCGGACCTTTCGTCGGCCAGCCTGTACCACTACATGGGCACCAAAGAGGACCTTCTGGTGGCCATCATGAACGAATCGCTGCGACGGCTGCTCGACGCGGCGGAGCAGGCGACCGCCGGGCTCACCGATCCCGTGTCCCGGCTCGGATCGCTGGTGGCACTGCATGTCCTCGCCCACGCCATCCAGCCGGACGACACCCGCGTGGTGGACAACGAGGTCCACGCGCTCACCCCCGAGGCCAAGGCGGGCGTCGTCGGGCTGCGCGACGCCTACGAACGGCTTTGGGCGGACGCCCTCGAAGACGGTGTGGCAGCCGGCGTCTTCCACACCGATCAACCGTCCGTGACGCGGCTCGCACTGGTGGAGATGTGCAGCGGGGTCGCCCGCTGGTATTCACCGCTCGGACCGCTCACCCTGGACCAGCTGGCCTCGCATTACGCGGAACTGGCCCTGCGGGCCCTGAACTGTCCCCGTCACCTGGACGTCACAGGCTTGCAAAACTGCCGTGAAGTGGTCTCGAGAGTGTGGCGAGTGCCCGTTTAGCGGCGACTTTAGGTCTGTACGCCTTGCTCAGACGGCTTGTCTGGGGGACGCTCGAAGAGTGACTGAGCAAACGATCCAACTCGAACTGGACGACTCGGGTCTCTCACCGGCGTTGCCGGTGCCCACGAACCCCCGTGATCAAGTGCAGGACGTCCCGTATCGACCAGTGGAGTTTCGCGACGATGACCTGCCCGCGGCCCTCGAACGGTGCGCCACGTGGCTACGTCAGGCTCAGGAGTGGCTCGGTGAACCGGTCGACGTGCTGGCGATCCATCTCGACTACGACGACCGCAAGGGTTCGCCGTACTACGACGTGAAGCTGCTCTGCAACGAAGAGGACCTGGCCGGGGTCCCGCTCGCGATGAAGAAGCAGACGTAGCGACTCAGGCAAGGCCATGAACGGGTCGTTCCTTGCGAAATTTGCAAGGAACGACCCGTTCATGGCATGTGTCGGGCCCGTCAGCGCGGGTTATCCGAGAGTGCCGCCGACCTTGACGTGCCCCTTCAGCAGGTTGCGCGCGATGGTCCGGCGCTGGATCTCGTCGGTGCCTTCGTAGATCCGCAGCAGCCGCAGCTCGCGGTACCACCGCTCGACCGGCAGTTCCCGCGTGTAGCCCATTCCGCCGTGGATCTGCAGGACGCGGTCGACGATCTCGTTCGCCTTCACACCGCCGTAGAGCTTCGCCATCGACTGCGCGTGCCGCGAATCCATCTTCTGGTCGACCTGCCAGGCGGCGTGCAGCACCAGCCAGCGCAGCGCCTCCAGTTCGGTGCCGGAGTCCGCGATCATCCACTGGATAGCCTGGCGCTCGGCGATCTTCTGCCCGAACGTCTCCCGCGTGTTGGCGTGCTCGATGGCCATCGAGATCAGCCGCTCGCACGAACCGATCGCGCGGGCGGGCAGCAGGTAACGGCCGGCGCCGATCCACTGCATGGCCAGATCGAAACCGTGGCCGAGTTCGCCGAGGATCTGCGTCTCGGGCACGCGGACGTCCTCGAAGACCAGCGCCGCCGGGCCCCATTCGCCCATGGTGTCGATGTACTCGGACTTCCAGCCCGCGTCACGGTCGACGAGGAAGCAGGTGACGCCGCCGTTGGCGCCCTTCTCCGGGTCGGTGATCGCGAAGACCATCACGAAGTCGGCTTCGTTGCCACCGGTGATGAAGGTCTTCTCGCCGTTGATGATCCAGTCGGTGCCGTCCTTGCGGGCGGTGGTCCGGATGGCCTTGGCGTCCGAGCCCGCACCGGGTTCGGTGATCGCGAAGCACGACTTGCGCTCGCCCGAGATCGTCGGGAGCAGGTAGCGCTCCTTCTGCTCGTCGTTGGCGTAGTAGAGGATGTTGTCCGCGGCGCCGCCGAAGCGGAACGGCACGAACGTGCGGCCGAGTTCGGCTTCCAGCAACGCGGTCATCACCGCGGACAGGCCCATGCCGCCGTACTCCTCGGGCGTCTGCACACCCCAGAATCCGGATTCCTTGGCCTTGAGCTGCAGCTCGCGCAGTTCCTCGGCAGTGATCCCGGGCTGCCCGGCGCGTTCGCGGCGCAGCACCTCCTGCTCACGCGGCATCAGCTCGCGCTGGACGAACGTGCGGACCCAGTCGCGCACCTCGCGTTCCTCGACGCTCAGAGTGAAATCCATGGTCAGCCCGCTCCTGTTCGACAGTGACTAAGCGCTCGCTTACCTGAGCGTACCGCTTCGGTTGTCGTACGCCGAGGAACTGTCATAAGTTTTCGCAACCGAACCGCATCTCGCGAAGGGCACCCATGAGCATCGCCGACGTACCCGCGAAGAAGCGGGACCGGACCCACTACCTCTACTTGGCCGTGATCGCCGCGGTAGCGCTCGGCATCGCGGTCGGCATCCTCTTTCCCACCCTCGGCAAGGAGCTGAAGCCGCTCGGCACCGGCTTCGTGAACCTGATCAAGATGATGATCTCCCCGATCATCTTCTGCACGATCGTGCTCGGCGTCGGCTCGGTGGCGAAGGCGGCGAAAGTCGGCCGTGTCGGCGGGCTCGCGCTCGGCTACTTCCTGGTGATGTCGACGGTCGCGCTGGTCATCGGCCTGGTCGTCGGCAACCTGCTTCAGCCCGGCGAGGGCCTGCACCTGACACCGGAGATCGCCGAAAAGGGCCAGGACCAGATCGCCAAGAGCGAGGGCACGGTCGACTTCCTGCTCGGCATCATCCCGAAGACGCTGGTTTCGGCCTTCACCGAGGGCCAGGTGCTGCAGACCCTGCTGGTCGCGCTGCTCGCCGGGTTCGCGCTGCAGAAACTGGGTACGAAGGGCGAGCCGATCCGCCGCGGCATCGAGCACATCCAGCGGCTCGTGTTCCGGATCCTCGCGATGATCATGTGGGCCGCTCCGATCGGCGCGTTCGGCGCGATCGCCGCCGTCGTCGGCGAGACCGGCTGGAAGGCGCTGCAGAGCCTCGCGGTGATCATGCTCGGCTTCTACATCACCTGCGGGCTGTTCGTGTTCGTGGTGCTCGGGCTGCTCATCGGCGTGCTCGCCCGGGTCAACATCTTCAAGCTGCTGAAGTACCTCGGCCGCGAGTTCCTGCTGATCCTTTCGACGTCGTCGTCGGAATCGGCGCTGCCGCGGCTGATCGCGAAGATGGAGCACGCCGGGGTGTCGAAACCGGTCGTGGGCATCACCGTGCCGACCGGCTACTCGTTCAACCTGGACGGCACCGCGATCTACCTGACCATGGCGTCGATCTTCATCGCCGACGCGCTGGACAAACCGCTCACCATCGGCGAGCAGATCTCCTTGCTGGTGTTCATGATCATCGCGTCGAAGGGCGCGGCGGGCGTGACCGGCGCCGGGCTGGCGACGCTGGCCGGCGGCCTGTCCTCGCACCGGCCGGAGCTGGTGGACGGCGTCGGTTTCATCGTCGGCATCGACCGGTTCATGTCCGAGGCCCGCGCGCTCACGAACTTCGCGGGCAACGCCGTCGCGACCGTGCTGATCGGCACCTGGACCAAGGAGATCGACCGCGACCAGCTGGACCGGACGCTGTCCGGCGAATCACCGTTCGACGAGTCGACCCTGCTCGACGACCACGCCGACCATTCCAGTGAGTCCCATGCCGAATCGGGTAAGAAGGAGACGTGATCGAATGTGCGGTCCACTGGTCCCCGCCCCTGCCCGCTGAACCCCGGTTCCTGGCCTTGCTCGACGACGTCGAACAGGGCCGGTACGCGGGCTATCGCCAGGACATCGACAAACGCCGGTTCCTGACCGGCCGTGTGCTGGCGAAGACGGTCGCCGCCGGACGGCTCGGCATGGCCGTCGAGGACGTCGCCTTCGACGCGACCTGCGAAGACTGCGGCAAACCACACGGACGGCCGCGGGTGCCCGGTGCGGCGCTGATGCTGTCGATCTCGCATTCCGGCGAGCTCATCGGCGTCGCGGCCACCGCGGGCACGCCGGTCGGGCTCGACGTCGAGACCGACACGAGGCGCGCCGACGACTCGCTCATCGAGTACGCGCTGAGCCCGGTCGAGCGGGAGGCGGTGTCCGGTCTGCTCGCCGAGCAGCGGACGGCGGCGTTCTTCACGTACTGGACGCGCAAGGAAGCCGTCATGAAGGCGACAGGGAAGGGCCTGAAGATCCCGCTGCAGAGCATCACGTTCTCAGGCCACGACGAGGAGGCCCGGCTGGTCTCGTCGGGCGACGCGGCTCTCGACCCGGCGCGGACGCGCCTCGTGGACCTCAAGGCCGTTGAGGGCTACCGGGCCGCTGTCGCACTGCTGACGGCCGACGAAATCTCCGTGACCGAAACCTTCGCGACCCTCTGACGACCCGCGTTTCGTCCTCTGGTTGCGGTAGTTGCACGCGCAAGTACCGCAACTAGAGGACGAAACGCGGGGGTGTTAGATCTCCAGGCCCATGGCGGCGAGCAGGGTGCGGAACTTCGCCGACGTCTCGTCGAGCTCCGTCTGCGGGTCCGAAGCGGGCACGATGCCGCCACCGGCGTACAGCCGCATGGAGGTGTCGGCGATCTCCGCGCACCGGATGCCGACGGCCCACTCGCCGTCACCGGCCGAGTCGACCCAGCCGACGGCGCCCGCGTAGTAGGCGCGGTCGAACGGTTCGAGTTCCCGCACCAGCACGCGGGCCGCGTCGGTCGGGGTGCCGCAGACGGCGGGCGTCGGGTGCAGCGCGACGGCGAGGTCCAGCGCGGTGACGTCCGGGTCGGCCAGTTCGCCGGTGATGGTCGTCGAGAGGTGCCAGATCGCCGGGGTCGAGACCAGCTCGGGGCCCTGGACGTCGAGGGTGCGGCAGAACGGCCGCAGGATCTCGACGACGGACTCCACCACCACGGCGTGCTCGACGTGGTCCTTTTCGGACGCCAGAAGGGCCTCACCGTTCGCCTTGTCGATCGCCGGGTCTGCCGACCGGGGCATCGACCCGGCATGCGGCCGGGAGACGACCGAGCCGCCGGAGCGGGACAGCAGGAGTTCGGGAGTGGCGCCGACCAGCGTGCGCCCGTCGGGCAGCTGCGCGGCGTAGGTGTAGTGGCGCGGGTTCCCGTTCGCGAGGTTCCGGACCACGTTCGCGGCGGAGACGGCCTCGTCGAAGTCGAGGTCGAGCGCGCGGGCCAGGACGACCTTGCGCAGGTCCCGGTCGCTCAGCGCGGCGACGGCCGCGCGGACGGCGGCCAGATGCGCCTCCGGTTCGGGCACGGAAGTGACCTTCACCGGCTGCGGAAGAGCGGTCCGCGACGGGACGGCCGCGTGGCCGGTCGAGGCACGATGGATCGCGCGAGGCAGGACCAGATGGCCCGGCGTACGCGTGCCCTCGCTGGTGTCGAAGGGCAGCACGCCGACCGCGATCGGCGCACCCGAGGCGGCGAACAGCCCAGGCAGGACCTGGGACAGCCGCGCCGGATCGGTTTCGGTCACGGTCGCCGCGGCCCCGCTTGCGAGGAGCGCGTGCCGCGCCGTGGCCAGGAGGAAGTCGCCCCGCTCGTAGCGGGCGGCCAGGTCTGCCGGGGTCGCCGGTGCGGTACTGGTCGTCACCTCACCAGCGTCCCAGGCTTCGGCTGAGACCAGGGGAAAGTGTTGCCCGGGCAACAGCCTCTCAGGCAACACCTTCCCTCGGACAGCCCTTGACCTGGGCGAAAGCGCTACTTCAGCGCCTCGAGGAGGGCCTCGCGCTGCCGCTCACCCAGGCCGGCGGCGCGCCGGTCGGGATCGATGCCGGCCTGCTCCAGCAGGGCGGCGACCTTGACCGCGCCCAGACCGGGGACGGCCTTCAGCAGCTGCGTGACCTTCGTCTTACCGATGGTCTTGTTCTCTTTGGCCTGCTTGAGCACCTTGTCGATGCTCTCCTTGCCGGACTTGATCGACGCAAGCAGCTCGGAGCGCGCCTTGCGTGCCTCAGCCGCCTTGGCGAGGGCATCGGCGCGCTGCTCCGGAGTCAACGTGGGCAGAGCCAACGTAGTAGTCCTTTCATCTCAGGTCTCCGCTTTCGCGGCCGACGGCCATTAACCGGTGCTTGCAGCCGCAAGCGCTGGCCAGCCGTCTCTGTACCACGGCCCCAGTAAACGCCACCCGTTCCCGAGCCGTGAAACCGACACGCACTTATTACCCCTCGACCACGACCTGGGCAACCCGCCCCCGCCTGCGGAAACACGCCATTCGGGCGGCGATTCAATGGCGTTCATCACCCTTATGAGCGATACCGCCACTTCACACTGTTAGCCATTTTTCGTTTGATGGCAGGAAAAAGACGAATTATTGATGATCTTGACCCGAACCGGCGAACACCCGTTAGCGCGACACTGTGACCGAACGGTTGCCTGCGAGGTTACTGACCAGTTCACCCGACCCGGATTAGAGTCGGCCCAACCCCAGTTCACCGGAGAACGAGCACCACGGGAGTACACGATGTTGAGCACGATGCAGGACGGACAGCTGTCACTGGGCAGGCTGCTCCGCCACGGCACCAAGGTGCACTCCGAGAGCGAAGTCATCACCTGGACCGGTTCAGAAGCCCGTCGCGAGAGCTACGGCGAACTCGGCAAGCACGCCGCCCGGCTGGCCAACGCGCTGCGGAGCCTCGGCATCACCGGTGACCAGCGGGTCGGCACGTTCATGTGGAACAACGCCGAGCACATGGCCGCTTACCTGGCCATCCCGGCGATGGGCGCCGTGCTGCACACGCTGAACATCCGGCTGTTCCCCGAACAGCTCGTCTTCGTCGCCAACCACGCCGAAGACCAGGTCGTCATCGTCGACGGCACGCTGGTCCCGCTGCTGGCCAAGCAGCTCCCCGAGCTGAAAACCGTCCGTCACGTCATCGTGGCCAACGGTGACGCCTCCACGCTCCCGGCACCGGACGGCGTCCAGGTGCACTCCTACGACGCGCTGCTGGCCGGCCAGCCCGACACCTTCGACTGGCCCGAGGTGGACGAGCGCTCCGCCGCCGCGATGTGTTACACCTCCGGCACCACGGGTGACCCGAAGGGCGTCGCGTACTCGCACCGCTCGATCTGGCTGCACTCGATGCAGGTCACCATGACCGACAGCATGCGGCTGGCCCAGCACGACAAGGCGCTCGCCATCGTCCCGATGTTCCACGCGATGGCCTGGGGCATGCCGTACGCGGCGCTCATGGTCGGTGCCTCGCTACTGATGCCGGACCGCTTCCTCCAGCCCGCCCCCATCGCGCAGATGCTCGACGTCGAGAAGCCGACCTTCGCCGGCGCCGTGCCGACGATCTGGCAGGGCCTGCTCTCGCACCTCGACGCGAACCCGCAGGACATCTCGCACCTGCGCGAGGTCGTGGTCGGCGGATCGGCCGCGCCGCCGGCGCTGATGCACGCCTTCGAAGACCGCTACAACGTGCCGATCCTGCACGCCTGGGGTATGACCGAGACGTCGCCGCTGGGCAGTGTCGCCCGCCCGCCCGCCGACGCGACCGGCGAGAAGGCCTGGGAATACCGCTACACCCAAGGCCGCTTCCCCGCGTCGGTCAGCGCCCGGCTGATCGGCGACAGTGGCGAGGAACTGCCGTGGGACAACGAAAGCGTCGGCGAGCTCGAAGTGCAGGGGCCGTGGATCGCGGCGTCGTACTACAGCGGCACGACCGGTGACGAGCCCGACCCGGAGAAGTTCCACGACGGCTGGCTGCGCACCGGCGACGTCGGCAAGATCAGCCCGGACGGCTATCTCACGCTGACCGACCGCGCGAAGGACGTCATCAAATCCGGCGGCGAGTGGATCTCGTCGGTGGACCTGGAGAACCAGGTGATGGCGCACCCCGCGGTGGCCGAGGCGGCCGTGGTCGGCATCCCCGACGAGAAGTGGGACGAGCGCCCGCTGGTCGCCGTCGTGGTCAGGGAAGGCCAGAAGGTGACGGCCGAGGAACTGCGCGAATTCCTGGCCGACAAGGTCGCGAAGTGGCAGCTGCCGGAGAATTGGACCTTTGTGGACGAAGTCCCCAAGACCAGTGTCGGCAAGTTCGACAAGAAGCGGCTGCGGGCGTTCCACGCCGAAGGCAAGCTCGACATCAGTCAGCTCTAACGGGTTAATCTCCCGCGCGCCTGCCGTTCCGTGAAGGCCACCTTGAGGGACTCTGAGTCCCTCAAGGTGGCCTTCACGGCGTTGAGGGAAGGGTTTCGCTGGTGCGTAAGACAAGCAGGCGCGCGTTCCTGGCGCTGGCGGGGACGACGGTGCTCTCCGCGTGCGGGTCCAGCACCGTCCAATCAGGAAAGCCGCCACCCTCGACGGCTTTTTCCGCCGCGGCGACCCGGCCGAAACCGAAACCGGTGGACCTTCAGCAGTGGTACCACCCGTATCCCGAAGCCGGCGTCCAAGAAGCCGTCACGCGGTACGCGGCCGCGTACCCGAAGGCCAAGGTCGCGGTGCAGTGGAACCCCGACGACTACGACGCGAAACTCGGCGCCGCGCTCCAGGCGGGCCCGGTCCCGGACGTCTTCGAAGGCCAGGTCACCGTCGACCGTGTCCGGCAGAACCTCCTGGTCCCGCTCGACGACGTCCTCGCACCGGTGAAAGGCGACTTCAGCGCGGCCGTACTCGCCGCGCACACCGTCGACGGCAAGATCTACGGCATCCCGCAGGCGCTCGACACCCAGGTTCTCTTCTACCGCAAGAGTTTCCTACAGGAAGCCGGCGTACAGCCACCGCAGACGCTCGACGAACTCGTCGACGCGGCACACAAACTCAGCAAGGACGGCGTCAAAGGTCTCTTCGCCGGCAACGACGGCGGGGCGGCCGCGCTGGCCGGACCGCTGTTGTGGTCCGCGGGACTCGACTACGTCAAAGACGGGAAGACAGTCGGCTTCGAGGATCCGCGTGCCGCCACCGCGTTCGCGAAACTGCGTGACCTGAACGGTTCGCTGCTGCTGGGCGGGTCATCGGACTGGGCAGACCCGATCCCGTTCATCGACGGGCTCACCGCGATGCAGTGGACCTGGCTGGGGAACCTGCCGAAGATCCAAGAAACGATGAAGGACGACTTCGGCATCCTGGCCTTCCCTCGGCTCGATGCCGCCGGCGCACTCTCGGTCCCGGTCAGCGGACTGTGTTCGATGGTGCATACGAAAAGCCTGAATCCCGGCGCTGCCAAGGACTTCGTGAAATGGCTGTGGCTGGAACGCACCGATTTCCAGCAGGAGTTCGCCACGAAGTTCGGCTTCCACCTGCCCGCACGGCTGAGCGTGCTCGACAGGTTCGCTCCGGCGGCCGACGCCGCCCGCCTGGTCAAGGAGCACGGCCACGCCGCCGGTCCACTGTGGACGCCGGCCGCGAACACCACGCTCGTCGACGCGCTGGGCCGGATCGCGCGCGACGGCGCCGACCCGGTCGCCGAGACCAAGAAGGCCGCCGAAGCCGTCAAGGCCGAACTGGGTCGCCTCGGCCTCTGACACCGCGTTTAGTCCTCTAAGGGCGCTCAGTCGCCGGAGATGCCCCAGATCGCCAGCTCCACGGCGGTGTCACCGTCATAGAGCAGCGCACAACGCGCGCTCCAGCGGGGCACCTCCTGGGGCAGCCTGTTCTCCTTGGCGAGCTCGTCGAAAGCGGCGACGGACGGTTCCTCGGTGCCGAAACCGGCGGCGAGTTCGGCGTCGGACAGCGGCCGGATCGTGCCGAAGTCGTCCTCACCCGTGGCCCCGACGAAGTAGTGGACGTCGAGCACCGAATGCGTCCCGCCCTCCCGGAAGGTCTCCGTCTCCTGGAGCTCTTCGAGCGTGTCCGGCGGTCCGGTTTCGTCGTCCTGCCACAGGTAGTCGCTTTCGGCGAAGACCCGGGCCTTCAACGCCGCCAGCGCCCCGTCCGGATCACCCTCGAACCGGCCACGAACCGACCAAGCCGAAGCTCCCATGCCGTCACCTCCTCGTTCCGGCGCCCAGACTAACCACGGCCTCCGACAGTCCCTTCGCATTCGGCCGAACGTGACAATTTTTCGCATTGCCCTTTTGTGGTGTTCACCCCACGGCTAACCTCGTCCGGCATCGTCCTTCCGCGACACCCACCCCGCGACGACTAGGGGACACCGCCATGTCCGACGGCTCCATGGTCTCCAGGCGAACCTTCACCGCGGCAGGCGCCGCCGGCGTCGGACTGCTGCTGTGCACGCCGACCGCCAACGCGCTCGATCGGGCGCTGGCACTCACCACGAGCCGCGCGGTCCGCACCGTGGGGACCACGCTGGACTCCGCCGCGGCGCCGCTGTCGAGCGGGCCGGGTTACACGCGCCTGACCGCCGGCCCGGGCTGGCCGCTGGTGGTGCGGGGCGACCTCGCCGCGCCGAAGTCCGGCCGCGACGACCGGCGCCGCGCGATGGCCTCGTTCGCGCAGTTCACCGACCTGCACTTCACCGACGCCGAAAGCCCGGCGCGGTTCGAGTACCTGCACCCGTTCATCGGTTCGGCGCACCGTCCGCAGGAGACGCTGGGGCCGGTCGCGACGTCGGCGCTCGTGGAGCGGGTGAACAGCGTGCGGTCCGGCCCGTTCACCGGGCGGCCGATCGACTTCATGGTGACCACCGGCGACAACACCGACAACCACGAGCTGATCGAGCTCGAGTGGTTCCTCAAGGTGCTCAACGGCGGCACGGTGAACCCGACGTCGGGCGATCCGGACCAGCACGAAGGCGTCCAGACGTCCGGGTCGGCCCACTACTGGAACCCCGGCAAGACGCTCGACGACGACTACACGAAGAAGGGCTTCCCGCAGCTGCCCGGCCTGCTCGGCGCCGCGTCGAGCACGTTCACCTCGCCGGGGCTCGACGTCCCGTGGTTCTGCACGTTCGGCAACCACGACGACAGCATCGTCGGCTCGCTGCCGGACCTGCCCGGGATGGACGCCTGGTACACCGGCCGGTTCAAGGTGATCGGCAAGGACGAGACGACGTCGAGGAAGATCGCCAAGGCGATCAACGCCGGCTCGGGCGTGCCGATCACGGAGCTGTTCGGCGGTTCGGGCACGATCCGCGAGATCACCCCGGACGAGCGACGGCGGCCGTTCAGCACCGCGGAGTTCGTCCAGCACCACCTCGACGCGGCCAACACCGGCCCCGGCCCGGAGGGGCACGGGTTCAGCGGCAACAACGCCGACGGGCGGAACGTTTACTACACCTTCCGCATCGCGCCGGGCGTGCTCGGCATCAGCCTCGACACCACGACGATGGCCGGGCTGGCGGACGGGTCGATCGGGCTCGGGCAGTTCACCTGGGTGGAGAACACGCTCAAGCGGAGCAGCTCGACGTACTACGACTTCTTCGGGCGCAAGATCAAGCAGAACGTGACGGACGAGCTGTTCATCCTGTTCAGCCACCACACCAGCGACACGATGGGCAACGTGCTGCCGGACGCGCGGCACCCGCTGGAGCCGCGGCTGACCGGGAACACGTTCGTTTCGCTGCTGAACCGGTTCCCGAACGTGCTGGCGTGGGTCAACGGGCACACGCACCACAACAAGATCACCCCGCACCCGGGAAAGACGGCGCAGCAGGGCTTCTGGGAGATCAACACCGCGTCGCACATCGACTTCCCGCAGCACGCGCGGATCATCGAGGTCGCCGACAACGCCGACGGCACGTTGTCGCTGTTCACGACGCTGATCGAGGCCGAAGCGCCGTACGAGGCGGCGTACTCGGACACCTCACCGCAAGCGCTTGCGTCGCTGTACCGGGAGTTCTCTTACAACGACATCCACGCCTCACTGAGCGCCGTCGGGACGGCTCAGGACCAGAACACCGAACTCCTGCTCCCGAACCCGCTCGCCTGACGCTCCGGGAGTGTCATGAAAGGGTCTTACAGGACACTTTTCGTCCCGTTAGACCCTTTCATGACACACCCCGCGTTACCTCGGAGGTAATCGACACGGGACGGAGCCCCCGGCAAGCTCGAAGCATGACGGACGTAGAGGGCACCGCGCTGTTCCACAAGACCATGCCGTTCACCGAGCGGCTCGGCATCGAGGTGCTGGAGAACACCGCCGGCCTCGTGCGCAGCCGCATCGCCTGGGACGAAACGCTGTGCACGCTCGGCGGGGCGCTGCACGGCGGTGCGCTGATGTCGCTGGCCGACGCGACCGGCGCGGTCTGCGCGTTCCTCAATCTCCCCGAAGGCGGCCAGGGCACCACGACCATCGAATCCAAGACCAATTTCCTGCGCGCGGTCCGGTCGGGCCACGCGACGGCCACCGCCAAGCCGCTGCACGCCGGGCGCAAGGTCATCGTGGTGGAAACGGAAATCCACGACGACGCGGGGAAGCTGGTCGCGAAAGTGACACAGACTCAGGCCGTCTTGTAGACAACTGTTTACATACCTCGCGCGACCGACGAAAATCCCTTGCCTGACTGGGCGGACACGAGGGATGGAACCGGGATGCGCATACGAGGGCTGGTCACGCTGCTGACGATCGCGACGATGACCGCAGTGACGGTACAGGCGGCTGAGGCGAGCACCGGGCGACCGGACGACGACGAGTCGGTCGACTACCACGAGTGGTCCGGTCACCACGGTTTCCGTGACGGCAGGCTGGAAGGCCTCGACCTCGAGCACGGCGCGCTGCGCATCGACCGCCCGATCGGCACCATCGAGCACACCGAACCCACGCTGGGCACCACGAAGACCTACGAATACGGCCAGTGGACGTCGTCGAGTCACACCCAAGGTTTCGACGCCTCGCAACTGATCGCGTCGTGGAACGCCCGGACGCCCGCCAAGACCTGGCTCAAGATCGAGGCGAAGGGCCGCACGGCGGCGGGCGCCGAGACCACCTGGTACGTGATGGGCCGGTGGGCCAGCGGCGATGGCGACATCAAGCGCACCAGCGTCGACGGCCAGAGCGACGCCAACGCGGCCGTCGATGTCGACACGCTGGTCATGAAGGCGGGCGTCGCGCTCCGGTCGTACCGGCTCCGGGTGAGCCTGTACCGCGAAGCCGGTTCCCGCGCCACGCCTTCGGTGACCTCCCTCGGCGCGATGACGTCGCAGGTGCCGGACCGGTTCGAGGTCAAGGCGACGAAACCGGGCCGCGCCACCGGGATCGAACTCAAGGTGCCCGCCTACGCCCAGAACCTCCACAAAGGACAATTCCCCGAGTACGGCGGGGGCGGCGAGAACTGGTGCAGCCCGACGTCCACCGAAATGGTCGCCGAATACTGGGGAAAGCGGCCCAAGCGCGAGGACATGAAGTGGATCCCGGAGGGTTACGTCGACCCGACCGTGGCGTACGCGGCCCGCTACACGTTCGACTACGCCTACGACGGAACCGGCAACTGGCCGTTCAACACCGCGTACGCCGCTTCACTCGGATTGCGTGGGCACATCACCCGTTTGCACTCCTTGAACGAACTCGAAGGTTACATCGCGCGCGGCATTCCGGTGATCACCTCGCAGTCGTTCAAGGCCGAGGAACTCGACGGCGCGGGCTACGGCACCGCCGGGCACATCATGGTCGTCGTCGGCTTCACCAAAGACGGCGACGTGATCGCCAACGACCCCGCCGCCGACAGCAACGACCGGGTCCGAAACGTCTACAAGCGACACCAGTTCGAAACGATCTGGCAGCGCACCAAGCGTTACAACACCACCGGCGGTGTCTCCGGCGGACCGGGTGGGATCGCCTACATCATCACGCCGCACTGAATCGGTTCCCCACCCATGCGGATGTCGCGATCCGGGCCGGTTTCGTGGCAAGCTGCCTAGAGAATCCAGTCGGAGGTGGGCATGCCGTACGAGGTCCAGGGCGTCGTTTCTCGCGCCAAGGGTGAACCGGTCTCGCTGGAGTCCGTGACGGTGCCCGATCCCGGCCCCGGCGAGGCCGTCGTCGCGGTCAAGGCGTGCGGTGTCTGCCATACCGACCTGCACTACCGGCAGGGTGGGATCAACGACGAGTTCCCGTTCCTGCTCGGCCACGAGGCCGCGGGTTTCGTGGAGGCCGTCGGCGAGGGCGTCACGGATCTCGAACCGGGCGACTACGTGATCTTGAACTGGCGCGCGGTCTGCGGCACCTGCCGGGCGTGCCGCCGGGGCAAGCCCTGGTACTGCTTCTCCACGTTCAACGCCGCGCGACCGATGACACTGGCCGACGGCACCGCCCTGTCGCCCGCGCTCGGCGTCGGCGCCTTCCTCGAGAAGACGCTCGTCCACAGTGGACAGTGTACGAAGGTCGACCCCGCCGCCGAGCCCGCCGTCGCCGGCCTGCTCGGCTGCGGAGTGATGGCAGGTCTCGGCGCGGCACTGAACACCGGCGCGGTGAGCCGCGGCGATTCCGTCGCCGTCATCGGCTGCGGCGGCGTGGGTGACGCGGCCATCGCCGGGGCGAACCTGGCCGGGGCGAAGACCATCATCGCCGTCGACACCGACGACCGGAAACTGGCCTGGGCCAAGGACTTCGGGGCCACGCACACGCTGAACAGCAAGGGGCTGAGCGAAGACCAGGTCGTCGAGGCGATCCAGTCGTACACCGACTCGTTCGGCGCGGACGTCGTGATCGACGCGGTCGGCAGGCCGGAAACCTGGCGGCAGGCCTTCTATGGTCGCGATCTGGCCGGCACCGTCGTGCTCGTCGGCGTCCCCACCCCGGACATGCGCCTGGACCTGCCGCTGATCGACTTCTTCTCGCGTGGCGGCACGCTCAAGTCGTCGTGGTACGGCGATTGCCTGCCTTCCCGCGATTTCCCGATGCTGATCGACCTCTACCTGCAGGGCAGGCTCCCGCTCGACAAGTTCGTCACCGAGCGGATCGCCCTCGACGGCGTGGAAAAGGCCTTCGAGCGCATGCACCACGGCGACGTCCTCCGCAGCGTGGTGACGTGGTGAAGCTCTTCACGGACGCCGATTTCCCGGCCGACCCGTACCCGGGCGCGCGTCCCGAGCACTCTTTCGTCCATTTCGACGGCGCCGGGCACAGCCTGGACACCGCGCCGGAAGGCTGGCGCGAACGTCAGGCCGTGCTCGCCTACGGATCGAACGCCTGCCCGTCCAAGATCACCTGGCTGCGGGAGAACATGGGGCTGCGGGGGCCGGTCGTGGTCTGCCACGCGCGCTGCGCGGACATCGCCGCGGTGTGGGCGTCCGGTCTGCGGTTCCGGGACGGGCAGCGGCCGGCCACGCTCGCCGCCGCCCCCGGGGTCGTCGAGGAGCACGCGGTCTGGTTCGCGTCCCCCGAGCAGCTCGCCGTACTCGACAAGTGCGAGGGCAACGGACAGCGCTATCGCCTGGTGCGCCTCACCTCCCCGGCCATCACCCTCGACGACGGGACCGTGCTCGACGACGTCGTGGCCTACGTCGGTGTCGCGGACATCCGCCTGCCGATCCTGGTGGACGGGCTGCACATCCGCGTCGCCGACCTCGAGCAGCGCAGAGCCGCCGCGCTGCAAGGGATCCCGGCCCGGACGCACGGCATCGAATGCACGCTGATCGACGCCGGGGCCCTGGTCAAAGAAGCTTCCCGGGATTGAGGATCCCGGTCGGGTCGACGGCCTTCTTCGCCGCTCGCAGCACTTCGACGCCGATCTCGCCGATCTCCGCCGCCAGATAGGGCGCGTGATCGACGCCGACGGCGTGGTGGTGCGAGATGGTGCCGATCCCGGTGATCGCCTCCGACGCCGCCGCCTTGGCCCGTTTCCACTGGCCGATCGGGTCGGCCTCGTCGCGTGCGGTGAGGACGGTGAAGTACAGCGACGCGCCCGTTTCGTAGGCGTGCGAGACGTGGCACATGATGATCGCCGAGCCGAGTGTGGCGGTGATCGCCGCCCGCACCGCGTCACGCAGGTCACTCAATTCCGCCCAGTAAGCGGCCGTTTCCAGGGTTTCGACGCAGACGCCGTTGTCCATCAAGGCATCCCGCTGCCGCGGCCCGGAGAACCGGCCACGCCGCCAGGATTCGCCGAGCGTCCGCCCGATGCGGACGGCGCCGAAAGCGTCGAGCACCCGGGTGGTGTCCTGGCGGCGTCGTGAGATCTCGTGCTTCGACGCGCCTTCCCAGCCGACGATCAGCAGGCACGGATTCGCCACCCCGCGCGCACGGAGATACCGGCGCAACGCCTTGGTCTTCCAGCTGTCGTTGAGCGCCAGCGAAACTTCGCTTTCGTCCACATCGGACAGCCGGGTGACGTCCGCGAGCGCGTGCCGCTGGGCCAGTTCGCGCACCGCGGCGGTGCCGTTGTCCCAGCCGTCGAGCACGTAGCCCTCGTAACGGCGGATCTCCGGCACCGGGCGCACGCGCAGGGCGACCTCGGTGATCACGCCGAGCGCGCCCTCGCTGCCGACGGCGAGGTGCCGCAGGTCGGGTCCGGCCGCCGACGCCGGCGCGACGCCGAGTTTCCATTCCCCGCGCGGAGTCGCGAGCCGGACACCCGAAACCATGTCCTCGAACCGGCCGTATCCCGCCGACGCCTGCCCGGCGGACCGGGTCGCGGCGAAGCCGCCGATGGTCGCGCGTTCGTAGGACTGGGGCACGTGCCCGAGGGTGAAACCGTGCGCGGCGAGCAGCCGTTCGGCCTCGGGGCCGGTGACGCCCGCCTGCAGGACCGCGATCCGCGAAAGGGGGTCGACCGAGACCAGTTCGCCGAGCCGGGTGAGGTCGAGCGCGATCACCGCGCTCTTGTCGCCGCGCAGCGCCGAAACCCCGCCGACCACCGAGGTCCCGCCGCCGAACGGCACCACACCGACGTCGTGACGGGCACAGATTTCCAGTACGGACTGGACTTCGCCGGGATTTTCCGGCAGGACGACCGCGTCCGGTACCGGAAGATCACCGAACCCCCGGCGCCGCAACAGGTCCAGGTAGGACAGCCCGCTCGCCCTCGCGAGCCGCTCGCCTGCCTCGACCAGGACGTGCTCGATGCCGACAAGGTCCTCGATGTCTCGTTTCGCCTGTTCGCTCAGCGCCGAATCGGCCACGGTCAGCGCGGAATCCGGTGCAAAGGGCGCTGCCGGGCCCATGGGGCCGATACGCTGGACGAGCCACCTGAGAGCCTTCACGGGAAGGTGTGCCGCGTCACCGGCCTCGGCCGTCCACGATCGTCTTAACCGGTGGTCAATAGGCTCCGTCACGACTACAGTGTTACATATGGACGTAAAACGTCACTCACCTGCGGAAACAGGCGTCTCGGCGCTGGCGGACACCCGATCCCGCCAGGCCTCGACACGCGTGTCCGACGACGTTCTGCTCGACGCGGCGAAGAAGTGCGTTCTCGCCGTCGGCGTGAGGCGGACCACACTCGCCGAGATCGCGCGGACCGCGAAAGTCAGCCGGATGACCGTCTACCGACGGTTCCCCGACGTACGCAGCGTGCTCGCGACCTTGATGACCCGCGAGTTCGGCGGTCTGCTGCAGGGCGCCGCCGAACCGGGCGACGAACCGGCCAACCACCGCGAGCGGCTCGTCCGGAGTTCCGCGGCCGCGGTCGGCGCGCTTTCGGGCGATCCGCTGTTCCGGACGCTCCTGGACCTCGATCCCGAACTCGTCCTGCCCTACATCGTGGAGCGGCTCGGCAAGACCCAGCGGTTCGCCGAGGGCGTGATCCTGCATCTGCTGCAGGGCGGCCACGACGACGGCTCGATCCGTAAGGGCGACCTGCCCTCGCAGGCACGCACCCTGCTGATGCTGATCCAGTCCTTCGCGTTCTCCTACCGCCCCGCGACGGCGGATGTGAACGAAGACGACCTGATGGCGGAGTTCACCCACGTGCTCGACGCGGCGCTGCGCCCGTGATGCCGGGCTCGCTCAACGCCGCGCGCCGCGAGAGGGAACTCGAGGCACTGGCCGGTGGGGAGCGGGTCGATCTGGCGGTGATCGGTGGTGGCGTCACGGGTGCGGGGATCGCGCTGGACGCGGCCGCGCGCGGGCTCTCGGTGGTCTTGATCGAGGCCTACGACCTGGCGTACGGGACGTCGCGCTGGTCGAGCAAGCTGGTCCACGGCGGGCTCCGCTACCTCGCCAAGGGCGACCTGGCGCTGGCGCACGAGAGCGCCGTCGAACGCGGGATCCTGATGATGCGGACGGCGCCGCATCTCACCCGCGCGATCCCGCAACTGTTCCCCCTGTACAGCCGCACCTCCCGCGGCCAGCAGGCGTTCATCATGACCGGGCTGCTCGCCGGCGACGGTCTCCGCCGCGCGGCCGGGACCCCCGCGTCCGTGCTGCCGCGGCCGAGGTCGATCCCCACCACGGAAGCCTTGGCACTCGCCCCCGGCCTGTCCCCCAAGGGCCTGCGGGGCGCGCTGCTGGCCTACGACGGCGCGCTGACCGACGACGCGCGGCTCGTGGTGAGCCTGGCGCGCACGGCGGCGTCACGCGGCGCGAAGATCCTCACCAGGGTCGAGGCCCTGCGGCTCGACGCGGATTCGGTGCTGGCGCGTGACCGGCTGACCGGGCGTGAAGTGCGGATCCAGGCCACGCAGGTCATCAACGCGACCGGCGTCTGGGCGGGCGAACTGGCGGAATCCGTGCGGTTGCGGCCGTCCCGCGGCTCCCATCTCGTCCTCTCCTCCGGTGCGGCGCAGATCGGCGCGACGTCGGTGAACGTGCCCGTCCCCGGCGAGAACAACCGCTTCGTCTTCCTGCTGCCCCAACCGGACGGGCGCGTGTTCGTCGGCGTCACCGACGAGCCCACCGACGGCCCCGTCCCGCGGATACCGACCGTGCCGGAGTCCGATGTGGACTTCCTGCTCGAAGTGGCGTCGACGGCGTTCACCCGCCCGCTGGCCCGCGCCGACGTCGCCGGTTCGTTCGCCGGGCTCCGGCCGCTGGTCGAAGGCAGTGGCGGGAGAAGCGCGGACCTGTCTCGCAAGCACGCGGTGGTGACCGGCGCCGACGGCGTGCTCACCATCGTCGGCGGCAAGCTGACGACGTACCGGAAGATGGGCGAAGACGCCGTCGACGCCGCGTTGAAGCAGTCCGGGCTCCACGCCGGGCCTTCGACGACGTCCCGGCTCCCCCTCCTGGGCGCCGCACCTCGGGTCCGTCTGTCCACTGTGGATGCCCCGGCCCGGCTCGTGGCGAAGTACGGCACCGAGGCGCCCCGGATCGCCGCGCTCGGCGAGGTCGACCCGGAACTGGGCCTGCCGCTGTTCGGCGGGACCGAGATCAGCGCGGCCGAGGTCGTCTGGGCCGTGCGGCACGAGGGAGCGCTCGACGTCGAGGACGTCCTGGAGCGCCGCACCCGGCTCGGCCTGGTCGCCGCCGATGCCGAGGCCGCGCGCTCCCGGGTCCAGGAACTCGTCGACAAGTCGCTCGCCGGCCTCCCCTGACCCAGACCGCAAGTAGAGGACTAATGGCGAACTAAACGCGCCCTAAACTTGACGAGTCGTTGGGTTTTTGCAACAGTATGTTCCATGAGTCCGGTCAGACGCGGCAAAGAGCTGCCGATCTACAACCGGCTACCCGTACTCCGGGCGGAGCGCGGGCTGAGCAGGGCCGCCCTCGCGGTGGCGGTCGAGGTCAACCCGCAGACCATCGGCGCGCTCGAGCGGGGAGACCACTACCCCAGCCTCGACCTCGCGTTCCGCATCTGCACGGTGTTCGATCTCCCGGTCGAAGCCGTGTTCAGCCGCGAACCGTTCACACCACTGTCCACTCAGGTCTACCGGGAGGGGGGAGCATGACCGAGAAGCGAGGTCGCCTCGCGACCTACTGGGAACGACAGCAGGAGCGCTGGGACGAGGTGGAACGCAAACGGGCTCTCCGGCTGCCGACCTGGCGCACGCGTAAGCGCCGCCGGATCCTGGGCGTGCTCGTGGTGATCGGCGACCTGATCCTGATCGCCGGGGCCGCCCTTTTCCACTCTGATCCGTCGCCGCTCTTCGTGCTCTGCTGGTTCGGCGGCTGTGTCGTCGCCGGAACCGCCCACTTCCTGCTGCGGATCCTCACCGGCAAGATGAGCGGCGGGCTCTCGCTGCGGCTCGACGAACGCGAGCGGGAATGGCGCCACCGCGTCACCTTCACCAGCTATCAGGTCCTGGTCACGCTGATGCTGATCTCGGTGGTCTACGGCCTGATCATCTCCGGCGCGGAGGACGGCGGCGGCCGCGGTGCGATGATGGCCTGCGCACTGCTGGTCACCGGCACCACACTGGGCACCGCCATCCTGGGCTGGACACTGCCGGACGACGACCCCGAAGACTTCGACGAGTTCACTGAGGACGTGAGTCCGGTATGACGATCACCCGGACGCGCTCGGACCGCCGTCGCTTCGCCGTCGCGGCGGTGATCGGCCACCTGGTCCTGATCGCCGGTGCCGCCCTGCTCCGCGAGCCGACGCTGTGGTTCGCCGTCGGCCTGATGGTGCCCGGTCTGTGTCTCTGCGTCGGCACCACGGCCGTGCTGCGCAAGGCCGTCGGAAGACCCGGTTCCGCGGCGAGCGACCTCGACGAGCGCGAACTGCTGCTGCGCAACCGCGCGCACTACAGCGCCTTCCAAGGGATCTGTGTCCTGATGGTGGTGGATCTCGTCTACGGTCTCTACGCGGCCGGGCAGCCGGACGCCGGTTCCCTGCTGTCGTCGATGACGGCGGCGTTGCTCGTGCTCGGAACGTCACTGCCGGCGCTGTCGCTGGCGTGGACGCTGCCCGACGACGATCCAGAAGACTTCAGTGACTTCAGAGACTCCGACGAGGAAGTGAGTCCGGCATGACCGGGAACAAGCGGCGATACCGGATCGCGATCGGGGCGGTCGCCCTCGTGGTGGTGGCGGGCGGCGTGTTCGCCGGTGCGGGACGGGCCGTCCTGCTGTACCGGGCGACGTCGGTGATGAGCAACGTCGATCTGGACGGATTGGTCGAGCGAAACCGCACGGTCTCCAGTGTCCACAGGGGAATCACGGCGCTGGTGCGGTTCTTCGAGGAGGGGAAACAGAAATGACCGAGGGGAAACTGGAGATCGATCGGGTCTCCAAGAGCTACGGCACCAAGAAGGCCCTGGACGGGGTCAGTTTCGACGTGCGGCCCGGTGAGCTGTACGGGTTCGTCGGGAGCAACGGCGCGGGCAAGACCACCACGATGCGGATCATCCTGGGTGTGCTGGCCGCCGACTCCGGGGAAGTGCGGTTCTCCGGCGCGCCGATCACGCACGAGACCCGCACGCATATCGGGTACATGCCGGAAGAACGCGGGCTGTACCCGAAGATGAAGGTGCTGGAGCAATTGGTCTATCTCGCCGAACTGCACGGGATGTCGGCCAACGACGCCCACCGCAGCGCGGAGAACTGGATCACCCGGCTCGGCCTCGCCGAACGCCGCAAGGACGAGGTCCAGAAACTGAGCCTGGGCAACCAGCAGCGCGTCCAGCTAGCCGCCGCGCTGGTGCACGACCCCCGCGTGCTGGTGCTGGACGAGCCGTTCTCCGGCCTCGACCCGCTGGCCGTGGACGTGATGAGCGGTGTGCTGCGGGAGAAGGCCGCGACCGGCGTGCCGGTGGTGTTCTCCAGTCACCAGCTGGATCTGGTCGAGCGGCTGTGCGACCGGGTCGGCATCATCCGAAGTGGACAGATGGTCGCCTCGGGCACGGTCACCGAACTGACCGCCGGGGCGGGCAACGGCCTCGTCGTCACCGCACCCGGCTCCGCGCCCGGCTGGGCCGCCGCCGTACCCGGTGTCCGGGTGGTCGAACAGACCGGCCCGAAGACCGTGCTCGAACTCGACGCCCACGCCGACGACCAGGCCGTGCTGGCCGCGGCGCTGGCCACCGGTCCGGTCACCGAGTTCACCAGGCGCAGGCGTTCGCTGACCGAGCTGTTCCGCGACGCCGTCGCCGAAAAGCCCGCCACACAAGGAGTTTCTTCATGAACACCGTATCGTCGTGGCGCGCGGTGTGGCTCATCGCCAGGCGCGAGCTGAACACCCGCCTGCGTACCCGTTCCTTCTTGATCGGCACCGCCGCGCTGCTGGTGGTCCTGATGGGCTATGTCCTGCTGCAGGCGACGCTGATCAGCTCCGAGGACAAGAGCAAGATCGGGCTCACCGGGCAGACCGCCGGGATCGCGCAACAACTCCAGGTCGCGGGCGAACAGCTCGGCGAGAAGATCGAGACCGTCACGGTCACCGATCCGGCGCAGGGCCGTGCACAGGTCGAGAACGGTGATCTCGACGCGATGCTGTCCGGCAACGCGGCCGAGCTGAAAGTGCTCGTCAAATCCGAACTGGGCACGAAGCTGCGCGCCCTGCTGAACGGCGTTTCCCAGCAGGAAGTACTCAAAGGCAAGCTGTCCGAATCCGTGGAGAACCCGGACCAGGTGCTGCGCACGGTCGCCGAAACACAGGTCGAGGTCGACTCGATCAAACCGCCGGACCCGGAGAAGGCCCAGCGGATGGTGATCGGGCTGATCGTGGCCGTGCTGCTCTACATGAGCATCGTGACCTACGGGACGCTGGTGGCCCAGGGCGTTGTCGAGGAGAAGTCCAGCCGGGTCGTGGAGATCCTGCTGTCCACCGTCCGGCCGTGGCATCTGTTGCTGGGCAAGGTGATCGGGCTCGGCCTCGTCGGCCTGACACAGCTGGTGATCATCGGTGGCGCCGGATTCGTCGTCGCGTCGGCGACCAACGTCCTGACGCTGTCCGGCGTCGCGACGGGCGCGCTGCTGTGGGGCGTCGTCTGGTACCTGCTCGGTTTCCTGTTGTACGCCACCATCTACGGCGCGATGGGTTCGCTCGTCTCCCGCCAGGAGGACACGCAGTCGGTGATCGGGCCGGTCAACATCGTGCTGATCCTCGGCTTCGTCGTCGGGTTCAATCTGCTGACACAGTCCCCGGACGGCACCGGCACGAAGATCCTTTCGCTGGTACCGCTGCTTTCCCCGGTGCTGATGCCCGCCCGGATCGCTTCGGGTTCGGCCGAGGTGTGGGAGATCGTGCTGTCGCTGGGCCTGACGGCGGCCGCCATCGTCCTGTTCACCTGGCTGGGCGCGCGGATCTACCAGAACAGCGTCCTGCGGGTCGGGAGCCGGATCAAGCTCACCGACGCCCTGCGCGGCTGAGCACTTGCGGTTTGCGCGTGAGGGCCACCCTCAGGGACTCTGAGTCCCTGAGGGTGGCCCTCACGCGCTTTCAGCTGCCTTTGATGGCGCCGTAGCGCTCCAGGGCGACTTGGCGTTCGGTGGCGTGGTCGACCATCGGCGCGGGATAGTCACGGACGCCGTCCGGTTTGTGCGTGGACTTCCCTTGCAGGGAGCGGAGTTCGGGGACGTAGCGGCGGACGTACTCGCCGGAGGGATCGAACTTCTCGCCCTGCGTGGCCGGATTGAAGACCCGGAAGTACGGCGCGGCGTCGGTGCCGCTGCCGGCGACCCACTGCCAGTTCAGCTGGTTCGACGCGAGATCGCCGTCGACGAGGTGCTTCATGAAGTGCCGCGCGCCCAGCCACCACGGCAGATGCAGGTCCTTCACCAGGAAACTCGCCACGATCATCCGGACGCGGTTGTGCATCCAGCCTTCGGCGAGCAACTGGCGCATCCCGGCGTCGACGATCGGGAATCCGGTGCGCCCCGCACACCAGCGCTCGAAGGCCTCGGGGTCGTTCTCGTACTCGATGGCGTCGAACCGCGGATCGTAGTTCTTCCGCGCGGTTTCGGGCCGGTTCCACAGGACGTCGGCGTGGAACTCGCGCCAAGCGAACTCGCCGCGCAACGACTTCGCCCCGGATCCCTCGTTCCCGGCGATATCGGCCAGCAGGGTGCGCGGGTGGACGCAACCCCAGCGCAGGTACGGCGAGATCCTTGTCGTACCAGGGCGATCCGGGCGGTCACGGTCTTCGTCGTAGGTCTCGAGACCGTCGTCCAGGAACTCGTGCCAGCGGTCCAGCGCCGCCTTCTCACCGGGCTCCGGCAGCTCCATCCCCTTGAGGGACGGCGATTTCGGGAGTTTCACCGATCGCGGCGGCTCCGCCCAGTCCACTATGGACTTTCCGGTGTCCGCGGGACGCGGCCAGCCGTGTCGCGCCCACGCGCGATAGAACGGGGTGAACACGCGATAGGGATCGCCGTCCGGTTTGGTGACGCGGCCGGGTGTGATCGCGTACGAGGACCCCGTCTCCACCCAGGCGATGTCGTTGTCCGCCAACGCCTTCGCGACGGCGTCGTCCCGGCGGCGACCGTACGGCCCGGTGTCCGCGCTGACGTGCACGGCCGCGGCACCGACGCTCCGCGCGGCCTTGACGACCTCCTGGACCGGGTCGCCCTTGACGAGCATCAGCCGCCCGCCGAGTTGTTCGTCCAACGCCTTCAAGCAGCCGTGGAGGAACGCCACGCGAGGGGCGCCGGACGGCTTGAGGAGCGCGTCGTCGAGGACGTACAGCGCGAGGACGTGCTTACTGTGCTTCGACGCCTCCAGCAGGGCGGCGTGGTCACCGAGGCGGAGGTCGCGGCGGAACCACAGCACTACGGGAGCTTCTTTGGTCACTCGGGAAACCCTAAGCGCGAGCCTGGTTCCCCGCAGTCCCGGATGCTATGAACGGGCCTTTCCTTGCAAAATTTGCAAGGAAAGGCCCGTTCATAGCACTTGCCGAAGCCGGGATCAGCGCTCCGAGATCGGCGTGTAGTTCCGCTCCGCGGAGCCGGTGTAGATCTGCCGCGGACGGCCGATCTTGGTGGCCGGGTCCTGGATCATCTCGCGCCAGTGCGCGATCCATCCGGGAAGGCGGCCGAGCGCGAACAGCACGGTGAAGTACTTCGTCGGGAAGCCGAGCGCCCGGTAGATCAGACCGGTGTAGAAGTCGACGTTCGGGTACAGCTTCCGCTCGATGAAGTAGTCGTCCGAGAGCGCGGTCTCTTCCAGCTTCTTCGCGATGTCGAGCAGCTCGTCGCCGCCCTTGAGCTTGGAGAGGATCTCGTCCGCGGTGTTCTTGATGATCTTCGCGCGCGGGTCGTAGTTCTTGTAGACCCGGTGCCCGAAGCCCATCAGGCGGACACCCTTTTCCTTGTTCTTCACGCGGGTGACGAAGTTCGCGACGTCGCCGCCCTCGGCCTTGATGCCCTCGAGCATGTCCAGCACCGCACTGTTGGCGCCACCGTGCAGCGGGCCGAAGAGCGCGTTGATGCCGGCCGAGATGCTGGCGAACAGGTTCGCCTCGGAGGAGCCGACGAGACGCACGGTCGAGGTGGAGCAGTTCTGCTCGTGGTCGGCGTGCAGGATGAACAGCAGGTCGAGCGCCTTGGCGACGTCCGGGTCGACCTCGTAGGGCTCGGCCGGGAAGCCGAAGGTCATCCGCAGGAAGTTCTCGACCAGGCCGAGCGAGTTGTCCGGGTACAGCAGCGGCTGGCCGACGGACTTCTTGTACGCGTACGCGGCCAGGGTCGGGACCTTGGCCAGCAGGCGGATGGTGGACAGCTCCACGTTCGGTTCGTCGAACGGGTTGAGCGAGTCCTGATAGAAGGTCGACAGCGCCGATACCGCGCTGGAGAGCACCGGCATCGGGTGCGCGTCGCGCGGGAAGCCGCTGAAGAAGGCCTTGAGGTCCTCGTGCAGCAGGGTGTGACGCTGGATCTTCTCGGTGAACTCGGCCAGCTGCGTCTCGGTGGGCAGCTCGCCGTAGATGAGCAGGTAGGAGACCTCGATGAAGGTCGACTTCCCGGCCAGCTGCTCGATCGGGTAGCCGCGGTAGCGCAGGATGCCGGCGTCACCGTCGATGTAGGTGATGGCCGAAGACGCGGCGCCGGTGTTCACGAACCCCGGGTCGTGGGTGATGTACCCGGTCGTCGCCAGCAGCTTCCCCAGCTCGATCCCAGGCGCGCCCTCGACAGGGTGGATCACCTTGAACTCGTGCTCGCCATTGGGCAGGCGGAGCGTCGCGGTCTCGCCGGACTGCCCCGCAGCCGTCGTCGCGTCGGACATGTAAGTCCCTCTCACGTTCAGCACGGGCCGGCGGCGCCTGTAGGTTCCACAGGTACGCCCTCTTTAACGCGCGTGACCCATGGCCTCGCTGCACACCGCCCCGCTGGGGTATGAATTCCCCACCACGCTAGTCGAGAATGGGGTCAACGCGCAGCGGGTGAGTTGCTCACAACCGCCCCTTTGGGACCAGGTTCACACGGCGGACGCCATATCTTCGGCCGTCGGCGGTTCGGCCCCACTCCGCGAGACGGTGATCGACGCCGCTTTCGCCGCGAATTCGAGTGCCGAACGCCAGCCGTCAGCGTCGAGTGTGGACAAATCGCGCACCTCGTTCGAGTACAGCCACGCGAGCAAAGCACCCTGAACCGTGTCACCTGCACCGATCGTGTCCACGACGGCGACTCGGCGTGACGGGACCTGCGCGATTTCCCCCGCCTGTGTGATGACGGACAACCCCTGCGAGCCACGGGTCAGCACGACGGCGTCGACTCCGTAAGAGGTCCAGACCTTTGCCGCGTCGACCGGATCAGCGCCCTCGGCGAGCCATTCCGTGTCATCGTCGGAGATCTTGAGCAGCCGGACATGCGGCAGCCAGGAGGTGAAACGGGCCCGGTACGCCGCCGGGTCGGTGATCAACGCCTCACGGATGTTCGGGTCGAGGACGGTCAGGACGCCGCGGGCGGATTCACGGCGCAACACCGTTTCGTAGGTGCTCACCCCCGGTTCGAGGACCATGCCGAGCGTGCCCAGCGAGAGCGCCGTCACATGCTCCGGCAAGGGACCGGGATCGCCGACCAGCCTGTCCGCGGTGCCCTCGGTGTAGAAGGTGTACCGCGCGGAACCCTTTTCGTCGAGCGCGACCACGGCCAGCGTCGTCGGCTCGTTTCCCCGCTGCAGCAAGGCGGTGTCGACACCGGAGGCGTGCAGCCGGTCCACGAGCGCGATTCCGAAACGGTCTTCCGAGACCCGCGAGAAGAAGCCCGTGGGCACACCGAGCCGCCCTGCGGCGAGCGCGACGTTGTAGGGACCACCACCCATCCGGGGCAGCAGCGCGCGCAGGCCACCGTCCACAGTGGAATCCAATGGTTCACCGGGAACGAGGTCGACCAGCGCCTCTCCACCTACGACGATCACGGGCGCGATGCTAGCCGAGCCCCCGGTTCCACCACCACAATTGTCATTTCAGGACATTTTCGGTGCCAGGCCGCCGAGGAGCAGTTCCGACAAAGCGGTGAACGCCTCGGCGTCGGTCACCCCGGCGCGCTGGCCGAGCACCCCGGTCTGGATTCCTTCGATGATCAGCCCCGCCATTTCGGCGATCAGCGGCGCGTGCACCTCGCGGAAAACGCCGTCGGTGACGCCGCGATCGATGAACGACCGGATCCGGGCGGCCGCCGCACGGCTGTTGAGCTGATACGCGTCCCGCGCCGGCGCGAATTCGGCGATGTCGTTCATGAACGCCGCCGACGCGCGATTCAGGTATTCGGAGATGCCCGCGAGGTACTCGCCGAGGATCTTGCGGGCGTCGTCGATCCCGGCGATCCGCTCCTCCAGCAGTTCGGCGGCGCCCTTGAAGAAGTGGGCGACGACCTTGACCGCGAGTTGCTCCTTGCTGGGGGCGAGCGCGTACAGGGTGGACTTCGAGCAGCGCAGCCTGGCGGCGAGGTCGTCCAGCGTGAACTGGGAAAAGCCTTCGGTGAGGAAGAGGGCTTCGAGTTCCGAAAGCAACGCCCGCTGACGTGCGGTGGGCTGGCGACGGGGGACCCTGCTCTCGGTCATCAGATCACTATCCCCTACGCGGATGGTGTCTCCTCAGAGAGTCGTACTGTACTCTCAACGAGCCCACAGTACTGTTTTGAGTACAGTTCAGCTCGGAGGAGCCATGCCGGCGGACCGTCTGCTGCCCAGCACCGAGGCCAGGGATCTGATCGACCTGGCCAAGGAGATCGCGCGCGAAGAGCTCACCCCGATCGCGAGCAAGTACGAGGAAACGGCCCACTTCCCGCGCGAGCAGTTCCGGCTGCTCGGCAACGCCGGACTGCTCGGCCTCCCGTACTCGGAGCGCTGGGGTGGCGGCGAACTGCCGTACGAGGTCTACCTGCAGGTGCTGGAGGAGATCGCGGCCGCGTGGATGTCGGTCGGCGTCGGCCTGTCGGTGCACACGATGTCCTGCTTCGCGCTGGCGCACCACGGCACCGACGCGCAACGCGACCGCTGGCTGCCCGGAATGCTGGAGGGCGACTTGCTGGGCGCGTACGCGCTGTCGGAGACCCACGCCGGTTCCGACGCCGCCGCCCTCTCGACCCGCGCGCGGCTCGACGGCGGCCAGTACGTCGTGAACGGCACGAAGGCTTGGATCACCCATGCGGGTGAGGCCGACTTCTACACGACCATGGTGCGCACCAGCGACGACGGCAGCCAGGGCATCTCCTGCCTCCTTGTCGACGCGTCGACTCCGGGCCTCTCGGCCGCGCCGCCCGAGCGGAAAATGGGCCTCACCGGCTCGACCACCGCGCAGCTGATGTTCGACGACTCGCCGGTCGACGCCGACCGGCGGATCGGCGAGGAGGGCCAGGGACTGAAGATCGCGCTGTCGTCCCTCAGCTCCGGACGGCTGGGTATCGCCGCGTGCGCCGTCGGGCTCGCGCAGGCCGCACTGGACGAAGCGCTCGAGTACGCGAAGAGCCGTACACAGTTCGGTCGGCCGATCATCGAGTTCCAGGGCCTGGAGTTCCTGCTGGCCGACATGGCCGCGATCGTCGAGACGTCCCGCGCGATGTACCTCGACGCCGCCCGCCGCCGTGACCGCGGCCTGCCGTTCCAGCGGCAGGCGTCGATCGCGAAGCTCGTCGCGACCGACGGCGCCATGAAGGTGACCACCGACGCGGTGCAGGTCCTCGGCGGCGCCGGGTACACGAAGGACTTCCCGGTGGAGCGGTACATGCGGGAGGCCAAGGTGCCGCAGATCTTCGAGGGCACGAACCAGATCCAGCGCATGGTCATCGCGCGGGAACTACGCAAGGCCTCCTGACTTTCCGTACTGACATGATCACCAGGGGTCACCAGGGAAGCGTGAGACACTGTGGAAGACGTGAGGAGACGCCGTGACAGCCCTTCCCGATTCCACGACCGGGTCGCACGGTGAATCAGGGTGGGCCATCCCGGATCACCTGCTGTCGGTCGCGGAGTACGCGGCACTCGGTGAGCCCGATTCCGGATTCACCGAGCTCGTGGAAGGCCGCCTTGTCATGTCGCCGAGTCCCAAGAGGAGACACAACAAGGCGCTCTACGCCTTGGCCAGGCAGCTGGAATCACAGCTGCCCGATCACCTTGAGTTCGTCCAGGACATCGACGTTGATCTGGGCCTGGTCCCGCCTGGTCAACCAGGTTTCGCCAGGCGGCCGGATCTGATCATCGCCCGCCGGCAAGCAGGCGAGCGGATCGACGCGGAAGACACCATGTATCACGCCGACGACGTTGTCGTCGTGGTCGAGATCGTGTCACCAGGCTCGAAGCGCACCGACTACGTGACCAAACACGGCGAATACGCCGACGCGGGGATTCCCCACTACTGGATCGTGGACCTCAGCGAGCCCGTCTCCCTGGTCTCCTGTCACCAGGCGGGCGAGCTCGGCTACCAAGACGCCCCGGCCGCGACCGGTGAATTCGGCGCTGCCGAACCGTTTCCGGTGAAACTGGATCTCGACCGGCTACTTTCCTAGCCGCACCGAGACGTTGTGAAAGCCACTTTCGCAACCTTGAACGTTGCGAAAGTGGCTTTCACGTCATCCGGCTTCAGTGGCCCCGCGGACCGAACTGCTGCGGCGGGCCTCCCTGCGACGGCGGCTGCTGCGGTTGCTGCGGCCATCCGGTCTGCTGCGGATAAGGCTGCTGTCCCGGTCCGGGATGCCACTGCGGCTCAGGCTGTCGCTGCGGGTGCTGCTGGACCATTTGGTTGCCGTACGGCTGCGGGTTTCCCGGCTGCTGCGGGAACCCCTGAGACTGTGGGACCCCCTGAGACTGTGGAAACCCCTGCTGCGGCGGGAATCCCGGCTGCGGCTGCGGTGGCGCATCCGGCCGGGCCGCCGCTTCGGCACGCGCCTTGCGCCGTTTCCCGCGGATCAGCATCGTCGCGCCCAAGCCGGTCAGCGCGACCCCGACCCCGATCATCCAGACCCCGTGAACGCGGAACGTCTCGGCCCGGGACTCGGCGGCGGCCTTCATCTCGTCATAGGTGTCCTCGCCGGTGCTGCGGCCGTTCTTGGTGGTCTCGCAGACGTCACCGGGCGACATGATCTTGCCGCCACATTTGATCATGTTCGGATTCTCGCGCGCGAACAGCGCGGAGACGACCAAGAAACCGATACCGACGATCAGGACAAAGACCCAGCGCTTCATGTGTTACACACCCTCCCCATGTGTAACACATGAGAGCACAGGTCACCGGCTCCTGGCAAGAGCGAAATCAGCCCTCGCGGTAGCGGCGCTCCTCGGCGACGCCGACGCCCGCCTCCTCGTCGAAGTGGTAGACCTCGCGGCCGCGCACGAACACCCGCATTGCGCGGTTCATCACATCCAACGGGTCACCCGACCAGAGGACGACGTCGGCATCGAGGCCCGGCTTCAGCGCGCCGACCTTGTCGTCGAGGTTCAGCATCGCCGCCGGGTTCACGGTCAGCGCCTTCAGCGCGGTCTCCGGGTCGAGGCCGTCCTTGACCGAAAGCGCCGCCTGGTACACCAGGAAGTTGATCGGCACGACCGGGTGATCCGTGGTGATCGCGATCCGCACCCCTGCCCTGGCGAGGATGCCGGGCGCGCGCAGGGTGCGGTTGCGCAGCTCCACTTTGGACTTGGTGGTGAACAGCGGCCCGAGGATCACCGGCACGTCCCGCTCGGCGAGCAGGTCGGCGATCAGGTGCCCTTCGGTGCCGTGGTTGATCACCAGGTTGTAGCCGAACTCGTCCGCCAGCCGGATCGCGGTGACCATGTCGTCGGCGCGGTGGACGTGCTGGTCCCAGAACAGCTCGCCGTCGAGCACCTTGGCCAGGGTCTCCTTGGTCAGGTCGACGTCGAACGGCTTGCCCTCGGCGGCGGCGTGGTCGCGCTGGGCGGCGTAGTTGCGCGCGGCGGTGAACGCGTCGCGGATGGTCGACGCGACGCCGAGCCTGGTCGACGGCGTCTGCTTCTTCTCGCCGTAGACCCGCTTCGGGTTCTCGCCGAGCGCGCTCTTCACGCTGACGTCCTCGGCGAAGATCATGTCGAGCACGGTCCGGCCCCAGGTCTTGACGCCGATCGTCTGCCCGCCGATGGGGTTCCCCGAGCCGGGCTTGATGACGACGCTCGTGACGCCGCCCGCGAGCGCGTCGTCGAATCCGGGCTCGAACGGGTCGATCCCGTCGACCGCCCGGAACCGCGCGCCGTTCGGGTCGGTCATCTCGTTGGTGTCGTTGCCCGACCAGCCTTCGCCGTCCTCGTGGACGCCGAGGTGGGCGTGCGCGTCGATGAACCCGGGCAGCACCCAGGAGCCCGCCGCGTCGATCAGCTCGGCGTCGTCGGGGACGTCGACGTCGGCATCGGTGCCGACCGCGACGATCTTTCCGTTCTCGATGAGGACCGTGCCGCCGTCGATGGGATCACCGTCGACGGGGACGACGTAACCACCGACGATGGCCTTGACCAGTGCTTTTTTCGACATGCTTTGACACGCTAACGAACTGCGTCCCCCGAACGCACGCGGGGCTTTTCAAAGTGGACGACCTCGTAGTGCAATTCGGGCGTCCGGTGCGTTTCGACGTAGCCGAGCTTCGGGTACATCCGCAGCGGGCCGACGCTCAGCTCCCCGGTGAACAGCCGGAACACGGTCACCTCGGACGGCATCACCGCCTCGGCGGCACGCAGCAGCGCGCTGCCCAGCCCGTGCCCCTGCCGGTCCGGCGCGACGACCAGCCTGCCGACGCGCCCCACCTCGCCGTCGGCGACGATCCGCACACTGGCCACCAGCCGGCCCGCTTCCCTGGTCCCCCAGGCGAAGCAGGCCGGCTGGTCGATCGCCGCCTTGAGCTGATCCAGCGTCTCGACCAGTGGCGGCAGGTCGAACGCGTTGTGCGCTCTCGCTTCCGGCACGTAGGCCGCGCGTTGCAGCGTCAAGATCTCCCCCGCGTCCGCGGGCCCCAGCCGGAGTGGAGTCATCAGCGCACCCGGATTCCCCAGCTCCCGGCCCACGAGGTGGCGGGCTCGAGCTCGATCAGATCGGTGCCGGTGTTGAGCGCGTCGGCGGGGCAGGTCATCGGCTCGATCGCGACGGCCCGGCCGCGGCCGGTCAGGTCGTCCGGAGTGAACACCTGCGCCCAGCGGAAGTCCGGCCCGGTCCAGACCAGCAGTTCCTGCTCGCCGTGGGAGAGGACGTGGTGGTGGTTGCCGTCGTCGGCCACGCTCAGGCCGCCGAACGCGGTGTCGAGGTCGACACCCTTCAGCACCCGTCCGGCACGGAAGTCGTACTCGGTGTCCTCGACGTCCTGCTCGTCGGCGTACGGCATCTGCTCGTCGCCGAGGTACGGCCGCACGCGGCTCGCGGGCAGCGTCAGGGTCAGCTCGTCGGTGGGCGTGTCACCGATGCGGAAGTACGGGTGCGTGCCGAGGCCGACGCCGATCGGGCTCTCGCCCTCGTTCCGGATCTCGTGCGTCACGACCAGCTCGCGCGGCGAGATCTCGTAGGTGATCGTCGCGCGCAGCGGCACCGGCCAGCCGTCCTGCGCCGGGACGTCGACGGCGAGGGTGATCGACGACTCCGCGTGCTCCAGGAGCTCCCACTCCTCGTGCCGGGTCAGGCCGTGGATCGCGTTGCCGCGCGCCTCCTCCGTGATCGGGAGCTGCTGCTTCTCGCCCTGGTGGACCCACTGGCCGGCCTTGGTGCGGTTCGGCCAGGGCAGGAGCACCTGGCCCGCGCCCTTCGGCGGCTTCTCGTCCTCGGCGAACGCCTCGACGTAGGGCACCCCGCCGACTTCGAACGCGCGCAGCCCGGCACCGATCTCGGTGACGACGGCGCGCGCGTTGCCGCGGGTGATCTCGAACTGCTCTCCGGTGGGATTGGCCATGCGGACGAGGTTACCGGCGGCCGCGGGGAAAGTAGTGTGGCGATGCCATGCCCGGACGAAGGAGACCGCCGCGATGAGTGTTCCCGGTTACCCCAGCACCGTCGGCCGGATCCTGGAGCGCAGTGCGCGCCGCGTCCCGGACCGGGTCGCGCTCACGTTCGCCGATCGCGTGTGGACCTACGCCGAACTGGACCGCGCCGCCGGCCGGGTCGCGGCGAAGCTGCTCGATCGCGGGCTCGTCCACGGTGACCGTGTCGCGGCCTTCGGCAAGAACTCCGACGCGTACCTGTTGCTGTACCTCGGTTGCGCGCGGGCCGGGCTGGTGCACGTGCCGGTGAACTTCAACGCGCGCGGCGAGGAACTGTCCTATCTGCTCACCCAGTCCGAGCCCGCGGTCGCGTTCGTCGATCCCGCACTGGCCGAGCTCGTCAAGACCGAACATACGTCCACTTTGGACGTCATCGCCTGGGCACTCGACGAAACCCTTGCCCCGCATGAGGAATCCGGCGTCGCCGATGACGACCTCGTGCAGCTTCTCTACACGTCCGGCACGACCTCGCGGCCGAAGGGCGCGATGCTCACCCATCGTGCGCTGGTCCACGAATACTCCTCCTGCATCGCCGCGCTCGACCTGAGCGACCGCGACGTGCCGCTGCACGCCCTGCCGCTGTACCACTCGGCGCAGATGCACGTGTTCCTGATGCCCGGCCTCGCCGTCGGCGCGACGAACCACCTCGTCGAGACACCGGATCTGGGCGACATCCTCGCGCGGATTCCGCGCCAGGGCGTCACTTCCCTGTTCTTCCCGCCGACGGTCTGGGTAGGACTCGCCAACCATCCCGGCCTCACGGACGCGGACCTGAGCAGCCTGACCAAGGCGTACTACGGCGCGTCGATCATGCCCGTGCCGGTGCTGAAAAAGCTGCGTGCGCAGCTGCCGGGCGTCGGGTTCTATAACTGTTTCGGGCAGTCGGAGATCGGTCCACTCGCGACGGTCCTGCGTCCCGAGGAACACGACGCGCGACCGGATTCCGTCGGCCGCCCGGTGTTGTTCGTCGAGACCCGGGTGGTGGACCCCGAGATGAACGACCTCTCGCCGGGCGAACTCGGCGAGGTCGTGTACCGCTCTCCGCAACTGTGCACCGGCTACTGGGGCAAACCCGAGGAATCGGTGGAGGCGTTCGAAGGCGGCTGGTTCCATTCCGGCGATCTGGTGCGCCAGGACGAAGAGGGCTACCTGTTCGTCGTCGACCGGATCAAGGACGTCGTCAACACCGGCGGTGTGCTCGTCGCGTCGCGCGAGGTGGAAGACGCGCTCTACGCCCATCCAGCGGTCGCCGAGGTCGCCGTCGTCGGCCTCCCGCACGAACGCTGGATCGAGGCGATCGCCGCGGTCGTCGTGCTGAAGGACGAGGCCGGCGAGGCCGAACTGATCGAGTTCGCCAAAGGATCACTGGCGGCGCACAAGGTTCCGAAGTCCGTGCATTTCGTCGGCGAATTGCCGAAGAACGCCTCGGGCAAGCTGCTGAAGAGGGAGCTGCGGCAGGAGTTCGGCGGGTCAGCGTCGGCACTCGGGCCCCCTACGTCCTAGCTTCGCGCGATCCTGACTGCTCGGCGCCTGCGGCTTCACTGCCCACCGACGACTTCGCGTGATTGGATGGGCAACACACGTGACCAGCCGGACAACTCACGTGATTGGACGGACAACTCGCGACAGAAACCTGGTTTCGCGGAAGATCTCCCATGCGTTGAATCCATCGGCGGCGTGCGGCTGACCGAGAGCGAGCCAGCTCGGATGCCGTGGGTCGTCGAGACAGTCGGCCAGTGCGCCGAAACGGGACGTGACTGGCAACGGCCCGGAAAACAGTTCATCAGGGTCGTCGACGAGCGAAGCCAGAAACGCGATGTCGGAGAGGTGACGACTCGGCAGACCGGGCTTCGCTGGTTCGTCGATCAGGGCTTTCCCGCGTAGGAAGCAGTGAGCGGCCGCGGATCGTCCAGCGCGGCCTTGCCGCCCGGGATCGGCACGATCTTCCCGGCCGGCGTTCGCAGCTTGGGAGCGGCCCGTGGCCCGAGATCATTACCGTGCAGCGGCGGCAAGGCCAGCGATCCCAGCCCGGATCGCGGTGCGGATTCGTTCATTCTCCGAGCTTATGCATCTTGCCCAAACGAGTGAGAAGTTGTTGCGCCGCAAGGACAGAGCGTTCGTCTCCAGCGTCGAGGAGGTCGGCCGCGACCGCCGCCGGGACCGCATATCCGTCGTGCCCCTCGACGCGCAGGACACCGGGGTGGCCGGGCACGCGGATCAGCGCATTGGGCTGATCGCTGTCCGTTCGAAGCCGCCGCGACCGGGCAAGCTCTTCGAACCGGGCAGCGTCCACATAGAACTCTTCGTCCGTGTCACCCGCCAGCAAATCGGAACCGTAGTGCCCGGCGGCCGCCGCGCCACTGACGGCGGCGTGCTCGTCACTCCGTAGCCTGGCGAGCGGCCCGGCGAGCATTCGCACCGGATACACGCTCGCGCGGCCGGAAAGCAGGCGCGGCCATTGGTCCGGCAGACGCTCTCGCGCATAGCTCCGAAGCCGAACCCGCTCCGAGGGCGACACCCACGGAGCCGTATGGCCGCTGAGCAGCCATAAGAGCCCCCACGCCATCCGCGAGGACAGCGGCCGACCGGGCGAGGGCTTCACGACGTTCTTCCGGTGCTCGACCGAACGGGCTTCGATCACTAGCTCGCGGCCGACGCGAACCGAGTCCAGCCGTCCAGAGTGCACCAGCTCACGGACTCTTTCACGTGAAATGCCCAGCGTCTGTGCAACCTGTGCCACCGGGAGCAGTTCGGCGGACCTCACCATCACCACTCACTTTCAGTCCGGCCACCATCTCCAGGCCATTTTACACAAACCCCCCTCAGTTATGGGTATTTGTGTAAATCTTACTAGACCGGTCGTCATAGTTTGAGCTACGGTGGTTCCATGGTCCGCCGCACCGATACCCGGCAGCGCATGCTCGATTCCGCCGCCGAGCTCTTCCATCAGCAGGGTTACCACGCCACCGGGCTCAATCAGCTGGTCGCCGCCGGTGGCGCCCCCAAGGGTTCGCTCTACTTCCATTTCCCCGGCGGCAAGGAGCAGCTGGCCACCGAGGCCATCCGCCAGTCCGCCGAGCGGCTGTGCGATCAGCTGCGCACGGTCGTCGCGAGCTCCCCCGACGTCGTCACCGGCATCGAGAACGTCATCGAGGCACTCGCCACCTCGTTGGAGGAGTCGAACTTCCAGCGCGGGTGTCCACTCGCGACTGTCGCACTCGATGTGGCGGGAGAGAGCGAGGCGATCCGTCAGGCCTGCGCCGACGGCTACAACTCCTGGCACACCCTCATCGCCGGAGCGCTCGACAGCGACAAGGCCGACGAACTCGCGACGGTCGTCCTCGCCGCCATCGAAGGCGGCCTGTTGCTGGCCAAGACGTTGCGCACCGCCGCGCCGCTGCGCGCGATGGCCCCCCACCTTCGCACCACACTCGAACAGGAGCTGTCCTGATGCGCGTCCACCACCTGAACTGCGGCACGATGCGGCCCCTCGGCGGCAAGCTCATCGACGGCAGGCCCGGGCTGTTCCGCCGCGCGGAACTGGTCTGCCACTGCCTCCTGCTGGAGACCGCGACCGGGCTCGTGCTCATCGAAACGGGCGTCGGCACACCGACCGTGACCAGACCGGCGGAGTGGCTCGGCTCCAGCTTCGTGCGCCTGGTGCACCCCACCAGCGACGACGATCTCAGCGCCACCACCCAGATCCGCAAGCTCGGCTTCGACCCGGCCGACGTGCGCGACATCGTGCTTACCCACCTCGACCTCGACCACGCGGGCGGGCTGGTCGACTTCCCGCAGGCCCGGGTCCACGTCCACGCCCGTGAACTGGAGGCGCTGGAGAAGCCGATCGACCGCAAGGAGGCAGGCCGCTACCGGAAGGTCCAGTTCAGCCACGGCCCGAACTGGAAGACCTACCGCGCCGACGGCGAGCCGTGGTTCGGTTTCGACGCCGTCCGCGAACTCGAAGGGGTTCCGGACGTGCTGATCATCCCGCTCGCCGGCCACACCCGCGGGCACGCCGGGATCGCGATCGACACCGGTGACGGCTGGCTCCTCAACGCCGGGGACGCTGTCTTCCACGGCGGTGAGCTGGAGCAAAAGCCTCACATCCCGTTCGCGCTGGGCTTCTTCGAGTCGTACATGCAGACGGAAAAGACTGCCCGACTGGACAACCAGCGCCGGCTGCGCGAACTTGTGGGTAACAACGGTGACGAAGTGACGGCCTTCGCCGCGCACGACATCACCGCATTCGAGCGGCTCAGCCAGAGGAGCAGGATATGAAGGTCCACCACCTGAACTGCGGCACCATGCGCGCACCAGGAGGCAAACTGCTCGACGGCCAGCCGGGTCTGCTGCGCCGCTCGGAGATGGTGGCGCACTGCCTGCTGATCGAGACCGGCGACGGGCTCGTGCTGGTGGACACCGGGTTCGGCCGTCAGGGCGTGGCGCGGCCGGGCGCGTGGCTCGGCGGGCCGTTCACGAAGATGGTCGGGGCGAAGCCGGTCGAGAACGAGACGGCCGCCCATCACGTCGAGGCGCTGGGTCACAAGCTGGAGGACGTCCGGCACATCATCTGCACCCACCTCG
The DNA here is from genome assembly GCF_046549055.1 of Amycolatopsis sp. lyj-112. Classification (NCBI taxonomy): domain Bacteria; kingdom Bacillati; phylum Actinomycetota; class Actinomycetes; order Pseudonocardiales; family Pseudonocardiaceae; genus Amycolatopsis; species Amycolatopsis sp. lyj-112. The sequence continues at coordinate 381,969 of NZ_JAJPWS010000002.1, forward strand.
ACGTCGACCACGCGGGCGGGCTCGCGGACTTCCCGAACGCCGTCGTGCACGTCCGCGCCGAGGAGCACGACGCGGCGACCTCACCGTCCAACGCGAGCGAGAAACTCCGCTTCCGCGCCAACCAGTTCGCACACCGTCCACTGTGGAGTCAGTACGACGAGGCCGGGGACGAGTGGTTCGGTTTCCAGGCGGTCCGCGAGCTCAAGGGTCTGCCGGCGGAGATCCTGCTGGTCCCGCTCGCGGGCCACACCAAGGGACATACGGGGGTCGCGGTCGACACCGGCGACGGCTGGCTGCTGCACGCGGGCGACGCGTATTTCTTCCACGGTCAGATGGATCCGGTGAAACCGCATTGCCCGCCGGGAATGACCGTGTTCCAGAACATGGTGCAGACGCTGCGCCGCCCACGGCTGGAGAACGTCGAGCGGCTGCGTGAGCTGGGCCGAGAACACGCCGACGAGGTCACCGTGTTCTCGGCCCACAGCCCGGTGGAATTCCAGGCACTCAGCCGGTGATCAGCCGACCGGCGGCTCGATGGGCTGCCGGTCCTCTTCCTTGTGTGTGGCCCGCATGACGAGCCAGTTGACCCCCCACAGCAGCACGCCGACGCCGAGCAGGATCGCGGCGACCTTGTAGTCGCGCGCGGGCCGCCCGGACAACGGCGTCACCAGGTAGAGACAGAAGATCGTGGCCAGCACCGGAATGATCGTCGGCGCACGGAAATGCTTGTGCGCCGATTTCTCCTTGCGCAGCACCAGAACCGCGACGTTGACGATGGCGAAGACCGCCAGCAGCAGCAACGCCGTGGTCCCGCCGAGCACGGCGATGTCCACGAAGTACACCAGGCCGATGGCGATGAGGCTGGTGAACACGATCGCCACCCACGGGCTGCGGCGGAACGGGTGCACCGTGCCCAGCTGCTTCGGGATGATCCGCTGGTTCGCCATACCGTAGAGGAGACGGCTGGCCATCAGCATGTTGATCAGCGCCGAGTTGACCACCGCGAAGAGACCGATCGCGGAGAAGATCTCACGCGGGAAGCCGGGCGCGCCGACGTCGAGCACCTTCAGCAGCGCACTGCTCTTGGCGGCCTCCAGATCGTCGGCGGGCACCAGCAGTGAAGAGGTCACGGAGACCAGGATGTAGATGGTCGCGGCGATGACCATGCCCCACAGCATCGCCTTCGGGAAGATCCGGATCGGGTCCTTGCACTCCTCGGCCATGTTCACCGAGTCCTCGAAGCCGACCATCGCGAAGAACGCCAGCGACGTCGCGGAAGTGATCGCCACCAGCATCGTCTGGTTCTCGGTGTCGAACTCGACCAGCCTCGACGCGTCCCCGTTGCCGTTCAGCACCGCCCACACGCCGACCCCGATGATGATCAGCAGACCCGCGATCTCGATGCAGGTCAGCACCACGTTGGTCTTCACCGATTCGGAGACCCCGCGGAAGTTGATCAGCGCGAGGCCGATCACGAACAGGATCGCCACCAGCGGCATCGGTGCGGGGATGAATTCCTTGAGGTAGGTCTCCCCGAACGCCTTCGCGGCGGACGAGGCCGAGGTGATCCCCGAGCACATCACCGTGAACGCGACCATGAAGGTGAAGAAGCGGATCTTGAACGCCTTGTGCGTGTACAGCGCCGCACCCGCCGCCTGCGGGTACTTCCCGACCAGTTCCAGGTAGCTGAACGCGGTCATGATCGCGATGATGAACGCGAGCAGGAACGGCAGCCACAGTGCGCCACCCACCCGCCCCGCCACTTGTCCGGTGAGCGCGTAGACGCCGGTTCCGATGATGTCCCCGACCACGAAGAACAGCAGTAGTTTGGAACCCATCACCCGCTTGAGACTTGGCTGACCGGCGGGACCGGTCTGTTCGGTTGTCGTTGTGTCCGCCATGCGGCAAGAGTGTGCCGCATCACGTCTGTGGCCGACAGTCCGGTTTGGTCAGTTCTTCGTCACGGGTTGGCGAAGTGTCCTTTTGGGTAACTCAGTTGGCGTCGACGGCGGCCTTCACCAGCGGGACCATCATTTCCTGCTTCATCGCGGTCGGGCCGGTGTAGTTGACCAGCACCGGCACGTCGTTCGAGAGTTCGGCGGCCGCGAGCGTCGCGGTCTTGTTCTCGTCGACGTAGAAGATGGCGCCTTCGCCGACACCGGCGACGTCCGTCGCACCGGCCTTCGCCTTCTTCAGCGCCGCGATCATCTCGGCGGGCTTGATCTTGTTGCCCTCGAACCGGGTGATCGCGAGAGCGCCGATCTGCTTGCCGTTGAGGGAGAAGACGCAGGTCTTGGCCTTGCCACCGTTGGCGGCGTTGTCCTGCACCGGGCCCGGCGCCGACGTGACACCCTGCGCGGAGATCGCCTTCGAGACGGACTCGGCGGGCAGCAGCGCGCACGGTTCCTTCGCGCCGGCGCCACCGGTGGGGGCGGCCGAGGAACTCGGCGGGGCGGCCGAAGGAGCGGGAGCCTGGCTCGACGGCTTGGCCGCGTTGTCCGTCTTCTGATCCCCCGACGAACAGGCCGTGACGGTCGCGATGACTACGGCGAACAAGACGAACGCCCGTGAAATACGCATGCGCCCGACGATAGCCCCGGCGGCTCAGTCCGCCGGGGCCCGGTACCGCCAGAAGGTCGGGAGCAGCAGCGCCGCCCCGATGACCAGCACGATGACCAGCACTCCGCCGCCCGAGGCCGCGGCGGCGGTGCCCACCCCGGCGGCGGCCCAGCCGTGGGTGAGGTCGGCGATCCGCGGGCCGCCCGCGACGACGACGGTGAACACGCCCTGCAGCCGTCCGCGCATCTCGTCGGTGGTGGCGGTCTGCAGGATCGACATCCGGTAGATCGCGCTCACCATGTCGGCGGCCCCGGCGAGCGCCATGAAGAAGACGGCGAGCCACAGCGACTGCGCGAGACCGAAGCCGACGATGGCGGCGCCCCAGACACAGACCGAGATGATCACGCCGACACCCTGCTTGCTGATCCGGGTCAGCCAGCCGGAGAAGAGACCGATGAGCATGGCGCCCGCCGGGAGCGCGGCGTAGAGCCAGCCGAGCGCCGGGCCGCCGCCGGGCGGATCGCCGAAGGTGCGCTCGGCCATCTCCGGGATCAGCGCGCGCGGCATACCGGCGACCATCGCGATGATGTCGACGAGGAACGAGGCCAGCAGGATCTTCTGCGTCGCCAGATAGCGGAAGCCGTCGATGATGTCGCGGAGGCCGGCGCGCCGCGCGATCTCGCCGAGCGGCGGGATCGGGGGCAGCTTCCAGACCGCGATGAGCGTCAGGGTCAGCGCGATGACGTCGATCAGGTAGAGCGTCGAGAGGCCGAGGATCGGGATCAGCGAACCGGCGAGCAGCGGACCGAAGACCGCGCCGAAGGTGGCCATCGTGCTGCTCAGCGCGGTCGCGGGCGCGATCAGGTTGTCCGGCACCAGCCGGGCGACGACGGCGCCGCGGGTCGGCATGTTGACCGCGAAGAACGCCTGGTTGACCGCGAGCAGGACGAGGACGAGCCAGACCGAGCCGACGTTCAGGAACGCCTGGAGCCACAGCACCGCCGAGGTGACGGTGACCCCGACGTTGGTGACGATGAGGAGCTTGCGGCGGTCGACGGCGTCCGCGATGGCGCCGCCCCAAAGACCGAAAACGAGCAGCGGGACGAGAGCGACCAGACCGGTCAGGCCGACGTACGCGGAGGAGCCGGTGAGGTCGAAGACCTGTTTGGGGACCGCGACCGCGGTGAGCTGGGAGCCGACGGCGGTGACCGCGGTGGACATCCAGAGGCGGCGGAAGGCGGGGATCTTGAGCGGCCGGGTGTCGACGACGATCGAGCCGAACAGCTTCCGGACGCCTTTGCGCTGCTCAACCCCCACGTCGTCACTCACAACCGGATAGCTTAGCCGCGCTAACTAACCAACCGCGCGCGATTTTCGTCACCCGGAAGCGCGTGAAGGCCCCCTTCCCTCGGCTGAGTCGAGGGAAGGGGGCCTTCACGCGCAACAAAATTACGGCGCGACGCGGACGATCTGCCAGCCGTCGTCGGTGCGGGTGTAGCGGAGCCGGTCGTGCATGCGGTCTTCGCGGCCTTGCCAGAACTCGACGAAGTCGGGCCGGATGCGCCATCCGCCCCAGTGCGGCGGGAACGGGATGTTCTCGACGTCGGCGAAGCGGCGCTCGATGCCGTGAAGCGCGGTCTCGAGGGCGCGACGGCCGTCGACGACGCGGGACTGCGGCGATGCCCAGGCCCCGAGCTGCGAGCCGCGGGGGCGGGACGCCCAGTACTCGGCGGTCTCGGCGACGTTGACCTTCTCGACCTCGCCGCGCACGTGGACCTGACGCTGCAGCGCGTACCACGGGAAGGTGATCGACGCGTAGCGCGTGGCCGTCAGGTCGTGGCTCTTCGTGGACGTGTAGTTCGTGTAGAACACGACGCCGCGCTCGTCCAGCCCTTTGCACAGAACCGTGCGGGAGGACGGCCTGCCCTCCGGGTCGGCCGTGGCCAGCACCATGGCGTTCGGTTCGGCGATCCCGGCGGAGACGGCCTGGTTCAGCCAGTCCTGCAACTGGGCGGTCCAGGTCTCCGCCAGCGCGGACTCGTCGAAGGCCGCCCCTTCGTAAGCGACCCTCATTCCGGGCAGGCGCACGACAGCGTCGCCACCATCGACGTCGCTGTCCTTGATCTCCGGCATCATTCGCCAAACCTCCGTACCCGGTCGGGGCATTGTGACTTCGGCTTTGCCGCCGACGGTATTGCTTCGGAGGCGGCGGCGAAACCCACTGAACGGTGACTCCCGCCACGCCTGCTGGTCACCAGCGTGTAACCACTGGACAGCGAGCCGTCACCTGCCGGTCACCCGCCGGTCCCTGATCGATCAAGCGCGACCTGCCCGCCCGGCGCGTCCGGGCGGACCGCGGAATCGTACTCACCCGAAGATACGAGCCCCTCGGGAGAATCGCCGGAATAGGCGCACTTCCCGCGTCGCGAAATCACGGAATCGTCTTATGTCACATCGAATACGAGTCCGTTTTCGAATATTTTCGCGTGACATTCGGAAACCGCCCCGTCGTCCGTCGTCACCGAGGGCGCCCCGCCGGCGCGACCTAATTCTGTCATTCGATAGAAATTAGCTCCGGAGAACTGCGGGCGACACATATCCGCGCGGTGTGCCAGACGACCTGACCGTGAGACGCCACGAAGGCCACCCTCGGGAGGGTCGAAATCCCGACAGTGGCCTTCGCGCCTTCAAGATTGCGGAGTCAGTTCGAGACGGTGAACTCCGCGCGAACGATCCAGCCCCAGCAGTCGTACGTCGCCGCGTACCGGCCCGGCACCGTCCCCACAGGACCGCTCCCTCGCAACGCGACACCGATGCCTCCGGTACCGCCATCTCCCACTACCCGCAAGGGAATCGGGGCCGCGAGCCCGTCCGCGGTCAGCGTCGCCGCGAGCTCCCCCGCACCCGACGGGCGCAGGCAATAGATATCCGCGGTGACCGTCCCACCTGCGACGACGGTGTTCGGGCTGAGCGTCAGGCTCGACGGACGGGTCGCGTTCGCCTGCCCCGCCCCGAGCATGGTGGCCATCAACGCCGCCCCCGCGGCGAACAACACGGCCGAACGAAATTTCATCTTCTGTTCCCTCCCTGAATGCCGGTCGCGATTCACCGGCCAGAGGGAAGACGCGTGCCGCCGCGTCCCGGGTTGCCTCCCGGCGGGACACGGCCTTCCGGGTGGATTTAGCGGAATCTGACAGTAATCCGTGCAAGAGCTGATCATCACACTATGTAGACCTTGCGCCGCTCGATAGGATCGCCGCCGAGGGCAACGGGGTGATCACCTCTCTACAGAGTGTTCAGAGGTTCAAGAGTGGAGCGGCCGGGTGTGCGGGCGTTCCCCTCTCTATTGCCGGCAGTGCTTCCGCCAGGAGCATTCGACGCCGGTCGATCACTCCTGCGCCCGAGCCACCGGAACTACTCCCGTGTTACTCCCCTTCCCCAGGAGTGCGTTGTGATTTCCCGTTCCCGCCGTCTCATGACGGCGTTGTTGTGTGCCATTTCCTTGGCCGGTGTAACAGCCCTTTCGGCTTGTTCCGACACCAGCACGGCCGCTTCCGGCAACAAGATCACCCTCGGTTACAGCGCGTGGCCGGGCTGGTTCCCGTGGGCGGTGGCCCAGGAGAAGGGTCTCTTCGAGAAGAACGGCGTGAACGTCGACCTGAAGTGGTTCGACAGCTACACCGAGAGCATCAACGCACTCTCTTCCGGGGCGATCGACGCGAACAGCCAGACCCTCAACGACACGCTCGCCTCCGTCAGCGGTGGCGCGAAGCTGTCGGTGGTCCTGGTCAACGACAACTCGACCGGCAACGACAAGATCATCGCCCGCGAGGGCATCACTGGCGTCGCCGACCTCAAGGGCAAGAAGGTCGCCGTCGAGCAGGGCACCGTCGACCACTACCTCCTGCTGCTCGCGCTGCAGGAAGCGAAGCTGACCGAGAAGGACGTCGAGATCGTCCCGCTGCTGACCGACGCCGCCGCGGCCGCGTTCGTCGGCGAGCAGGTCGACGCCGTCGCCGCGTTCGCCCCCTTCACCACCACGGCGCTGGGCCGTCCCGGCAGCCGCGCGATCGCGACGTCCGCCGAGTTCCCCGGCGCCATCCCGGACCACCTGGCCGTCTCCGACAAGCTGTCGAAGGAGCGCAAGAAGGAGGTCCAGGGGCTGGTGAACACCTGGTTCGAGACGGTGGCCTGGATCAAGGCCAACAAGGACGAAGCCGTCCAGATCATGTCCAAGCGCGGCGCCGTGACCGTCGAGGACTACAAGAGCTACGACGCGGGCACCACGATCTTCACCAAGCAGCAGAACCTCGACGCGTTCACGCCGGGCGTCACCTCCGCCCACCTGAACTTCCAGGCCGGCAAGATCGCCGACTTCCTGGTGGCCAACGGGCTCGCCCAGAGCCGGCCCCCCATCGACGGCCTGTTCGACGACCAGTTCGTCAAGTCGGTGCCGTGAGCACCACGGACTCCGCGCGGCGGACAGCGCCCGCGGACGAGGCCGAAGCACGGCTCCTCGACGACGAGCAGCGGCTCGCCGACGCGCAGGAGAAGCGACGCCGGAGCGGCGCGCGACCGGACTGGTCGCCGCTGCCCCGGCGGGCGGGCCTCAAGGCAGGCGCCTCCCCGCTCTTCTCCCTCCGCACCCCGATTCCCGCGCGCTGGCGGTGGACGCTGGCGGTGCTGTCGTTCGCGATCCCGCTCCTGATCTGGGTGACGCTGAACGCGCTGGGCGTCGTCAACCCCACCTTCCTGCCGACGCCGGTCGCGGTGTTCGAAGCCGGCTTGAAGATGGCCGAGTCCGGCGAACTGTTCAGCGACCTCTGGGCCACCGCCCAGCGGGTGCTCATCGGCTTCGGGCTCGCGGTGCTCGTCTCGGTTCCGCTCGGCATCGTGATGGGGACGTTCAACGCCGGGCTGGCGCTGTTCGAACCGGTCATCGCGATGCTCCGCTACCTGCCGGCGAGCGCGTTCATCCCGCTGCTGATGATCTGGCTCGGCCTCGGCGAGCCGTCGAAGATCGCGGTCCTGTTCCTCGGGACGGTCTTCTTCAACACGCTGATGACGGCCGACGTCGTGCGCGGAGTCCCGCGTTCGCTGATCGACGTGTCCTACACGCTCGGTTCGCGGCGCGGTGAGGTGCTGCGCAAGGTGATCATCCCGCATTCGCTGCCCGGCATCATCGACGCGATCCGCGTCAACGCCGCGGCGGCGTGGAACTTCGTGGTGGTCGCCGAACTCATCAACGCCACCGCCGGGCTGGGCCTGCGCATCATGCGGGCCCAGCGGTTCACCCAGACCGACCGGATCTTCGCGCTCCTGATCGTGATCGGACTGCTGGGCCTGGTCATCGACATCGCGTTGCGGCAACTGCGGACCCGGGTCGGGAAGTGGGCGGTATGACCCTTCAGCTGAAAGCCATCGCCAAGGACTACACCGTCCGCGGCACGACCACCCGGGCGCTCGACGGGATCGACCTGGAGATCGCGCTCGGCGATTTCGTCTGCGTCGTCGGCGCGAGCGGGTCGGGCAAATCGACCCTGCTCTCACTGATCGCCGGGCTGACCCCGCCGTCCGAGGGCATGATCACCCTCGACGGCGACGCGGTGACCGGGCCGGGCCCGGATCGCGGGCTGGTGTTCCAGCACGGCGCGCTGTACCCGTGGCGCTCGGTGGAGCGCAACGTCGCGTTCGGACTCGAACTGCTGAGCCTGGACAAGGAAGAACGCGCACGCCGGGTGGACTGGTATCTCGAGGAGACCGGGCTCGCCGGGCTGCGGAAGTCGTTGCCCAAACAGCTTTCCGGTGGGCAGAAGCAGCGGGTCGCGATCGCGCGGGCGCTGGCGTGCGAGCCCGAAGTGCTCCTGCTCGACGAACCCTTCGGCGCGCTGGACGTCCAGACCAAAGAGGACATGCAGGTCCTGATCCGCCAGGTCTGGACCGACACCGGCACCACGGTGCTGATGGTGACCCACGACGTCGAAGAGGCGGTGTTCCTCGGGCGCCGGGTCGTGGTGCTGGCGTCCGACCCGGGCCGGGTCGCCGCCGACATCACCGTCGAACTGCCCGGCGAGCGCGACCTCTCGGTCAAGCGCACGCCGGAATTCCTGGCGCTTCGCGCGTCGATCGAAGACCTCGTCCGGGAACAGCACCGCGGACACGTCGGCCTGAGTTGACGGGAAAGGTGACCATGAGGCACGGGAAGACACGGCCGAAGCGCGCTTCCGGCTCCGGGTTTCTCGGCAGGCTCGGCATCCGGGGCAAGCTCAACCTGCTCCTGATGCTGCCGCTGACGGCGGTGGTCCTGGTGTCGGTGCCCTACGTCGCCGGGGAAATCGACGACGCGCGCTCCGCCCGCACCACGGCCGACGTCGCGTCGCAGGCCCGCGCGCTGGGAACACTGGCGTGGGAGCTGCAGCGGGAACGGCTGCTGACGGCGCACTACATCGCGTCGTCGTCGGCCGGCAGCGCCGCGATGCTCAAACAGCAGGGCGTCGTCTCCGAGACGGTGAACAAGGTCCGCTCGGAACTGACTTCCGACGCGCCCGAAGAACTTTCGGCCGCGCTCGTCCGGATCGGTTCGCTCGAAGAGATCCGGGCGAACGCGCTCCGGCGCGGCGCGTCACTGGACAGCGTGGCGCGGACCTACCACGCGGTGATCGACGCGGTCATCAACGCGCTTCGCCTGGTACCGCAGCAAACCAGTGACGCGGAGGGCACGCGGCAGCTCACCGCGCTCGACGCGCTGCTGCGCGCGAACGAGGAGAACTCGTTGCGCGGGATGGCGTTGATCATCGTGCTGGTGAGCCCGGAGTCGGGGGAGGCGGTACTGGCCGACTCGAAACAGCAGGCCTCGCTGTTCCTCGAACGGTTCGTGCAGCAGGCCGACGTCGACCAGGCCACGCAGGTGGTCCAGGTCGACCAGGGCGAGACGGGCCGCCGGGTCGACGCGCTCGAAGCCCGCCTCCCGGAGGCACGCACCCCGTTGGCCGTGCAGTCGCTGCTGCCGGACATCCTCGGCGCCGTCGAAGCCCAGTCGAACCAGCGACGGCTCGCCCAGGACCAGGTCACCACGGGTATCACCAACGCCGCGACCGAACGGGCCGACGCCGCGCAGAACCTGGCGTGGACCATCGGTATCGGCGCCGGTGTGCTGTTCCTGCTGGTCGGTGGTCTCGCCATCGCGGTCAGCCGGTCGATCGCGGATCCGCTGCGGAAGCTGACCACCGCGGCGACGTCGGTCGCCGACCTCGCGAGCACCGAACTGGTCCGGGTCACCGACACCGAGCAGGCCGAGGAACTCGCGCCGAGGCTCGCCACCATCGACGTGTCCTCACAGGACGAACTCGGGAAGCTCGCCGAGGCGTTCAACCGGGTCCAGGCCACCGCGGCCGAACTGGTGGAACGGCAGGCCGTCACGCGGCACAACGTCGGCCTGATGTTCGCCAACGTCGCGAAGCGCACGCAGAACCTGGTGGGCAGGCAGCTGGCGCTGGTCGACGAACTGGAACGCAACGAGCAGGACGTCACCCTCCTGGCCAGCCTCTACCGGCTCGACCACCTCTCCACCCGGCTGCGCCGGAACGCGGACAATCTCCTCGTCGTGTCGGGAAACCGGGACGAGGCCCGGATCTCCGGCCCGATCGAACTGTCCACCGCGCTGCGTTCGGCGCTCGCGGAGATCGAGGACTACCAACGGGTCCGCCTCGGCTCGGTCGGCGACGTCCTGCTGTCGTCACCGTTCGGTTCGGACCTCGTGCTGATCTTCGCCGAGCTGCTGGAGAACGCGACGTCGTTCTCCCCGCCGGAGTCCTTTGTGGACGTCGGCACGAAGGTACTGCACGACGGCTCCTGCCTGATCGTGATCGTGGACCAGGGCATCGGCATGACCGGCGCACGGCTCGCCGAGGAGAACCGGCGGCTGGTCGAACGCGAGCGGCTCGAACTGGCGCCGACCAGTGTGCTCGGCCTGTTCGTGGTCGGACGGCTCGCCCGGCGGCACGGGCTCAACGTCGAGCTGACCGAGACGGAACCGGGCGCCGGGATCACCGCGCGGATCATCGTCCCGCCGGGGCTGCTGACCTACCGGCCGCCGACACCGAAGATCGTCGAGGCGCCACCGATGTGGCCGACGGCGGAACCTGGCGACGAGCCGGCAGCGCGGCAACCCCAGCACCAACCCCAGCCGCAGGCTCCGGCTCAGCCGTGGGCGAAGACGTCCTCGCGTGAGCTGCCGACGCTGGCGATCGCCGGGATGGTCCCGCGCGACGGCCAGCCCCCCAGGGACTTCCGGTGGTTCCGCAAAGCCGACCGGGCGATTCCCGAGCCGGCACCGGCGCCCGCGCCCCTGCCCGAACCTGTGCCCGCGTACGAAATCCCCGCTCCCGCCGCGCCGACGCTGACCGCCGGTTCCGGTGAGACCCGCGGCGGGCTGCGGCGGCGGGTCAAGGGAGCACAACTGCCCGGCGCCCCCGAAGCGCCGGCACGTCAGAAGTCCCGGCATGATCCGGAGGCGGCCAAGGCGGCGTTCGACGGATTCGAAGCCGGGATCGCGAAGGCCACCGTTTCGCCGGACACCGCGTCTTCGATGAACACCGCGCCACCGCAAGCTCCGCCACCCCCGGCGAGCCCGCCGGCGGGCAACCCGATACCCATGCCCATGCCGACCCCAACGCCGGTACCCGCCGCCTCCCGCGGCGGCCTCACCCGGCGTGTCCCCGGCGCCCAGCTCGCGCCAGGTCTGGCGAAGGGGCCGAGTGCGCGCCTCCAGAACGCGCGAGCGACGCTGACCACCAAGCCCAAGGGCATGCGTGACCCCGAGGCCGAGCGTGCCGCGTTCGACGCCTTCAGTGACGGGTTGGAGAAAGCCGTCAACCCGGCGATGGAACAGAGAGAGAAGAGCAACACATGACGACCGGAGTCAGCGTCGAAGCCCGCAACTTCAACTGGTTGGTGACGCGCTTCGCGCAGAACACGGCGAGCGCGATGGGCGCGATCGCCGTCTCCGCGGACGGCCTGCTGATCGCGATGTCGTCCGAACTGGAACGCGCCAACGCCGACCGGCTGGCCGCGATCTGCTCGGCGATGCTGGGCCTGGCGCACGGCGTTTCCGAGAGCCACCCGCTCGGTTCACCCGACAAGATCATCATCGAACTGGAGCAGGGCTACCTGCTGGTCTGCACGATCAGCATCGGCTGCTCGCTCGGCGTGCTGGCCACCAAGCAGGCCAGCCTCGGCACGATCGCCTACGAGATGGCGATGTTCGCCAACCGGGCCACCGAAGTGCTCACCCCCGCGCTGATCGAAGAACTCAAGAAGAGCGTCGGCAGCTGAGGAGATGGGGAGATGACGGAATGAGCGACGACCAGGTGCCTCGGCCCCGCGGGGCCGAGCAGGACATCTCGCTGCTGCGCCCGTATCTGCTCACCGCCGGCCGCGCGCAGCCGGTCGACGGCACGCTCGAAATCGAGGCACAGGTGCTGACGAGCAGGCTGGGAGCGGCGTCCAACGCGAGGCTGACCTTCGAGCGGCGCGAGATCGTTTCCCTTTGCCGGGAAACGAAATCCGTCGCGGAAGTGGCGGCGATGCTCGGCCTGCACATCGGCGTGGCCAGAGTGCTGGTGGCCGATCTCGCCGCACTCGGCTACGTCGTCCTCCGGCGCCCCGCAGGTGCCTTCACCAAGGACCTCGGCATGATCGAAAGGGTCATTCGTGGACTCGAAGCAATTCGCTGAACCGGGGTCGGTCAAACCGCCGACACCGGTCAAGATCGTCATCGCCGGCGGATTCGGGGTCGGTAAGACGACCACCGTCGGGGCGATCTCGGAGATCAAACCCCTGACCACCGAGGCCGCGATGACCTCGACCGGTGCGGCCGTCGACGACGCCGGCGGTGACGTCCCGGCCAAGACCACGACGACGGTGGCGCTGGACTTCGGCTGCATCACCATCGACGACGAGGTGAAGCTGTACCTCTTCGGCACGCCGGGTCAGGACCGGTTCGGGTTCATGTGGCATGACCTCGTGCTGGGCGCGCTCGGTGCGCTGGTCATCGTCGACACCCGGCGGCTCGACGACTGCTACCCGGCCGTCGACTACTTCGAGAAGGCCGGACTGCCGTTCGTGGTCGGGGTGAACGTGTTCGACGGTTCCCTCAAGCACGACCTCGAAGACGTCCGCTGGGCGCTCGCGGTGAGCGAGGACGTCCCGCTGATCACCTTCGACGCGCGGCAGAAGCTGTCGGTCCGGGACGCGCTGCTGGCCGTCCTGCACAACACCTTCCGGCGAGCGTCCGCCGTCTCGTAACGCGTTTCGTCCTCTAGTTGCGGTACTTGCGCGTGCAACTACCGCCATTAGTCCTCTACTTGCATGAACGAAAACCCGCGCGTCAAGCGCCCACGCAAGTAGAGGACTAATGGCGGTAGTTCAGGGTGAGTGCCCCACGCAAGTAGAGGACTAATTGCGGGTCAGGCGGGGCGGGTGATGGCGGCGAGCATCAGGGCACGGAGTTCGGCGGCGACGTCGGCGACGGGCAGCGGTGGCACGTGCGCCTGCCACTCGCGCAGCAGCCCGGTCGCCGCGCCGACGAGCGCGATCGCGGTCAGGCGGTAGTCACGATCCGGCGCGACGCCGTGCAGGGCGGCGTGCCGGGCCTCCGTCTCGATGAACGTGGCCCACCGGTCGACCCACTCCTGGTGCTGCGCCTCCAACGCCGCGCTGACGCCGACGGCTTCGACGTAGTTCAGCCGCGGCATCCGCGGATCCGACGTCACCGTGTCGACGAAGACGTCCAGCAAGGTCGCGATCCGGGTGACCGCGTCGGCGTCCTCAAGACGCGCCAGCGTGCCGGTGACGTGCTCCAACGCGAGGGCGTTGATGCTCTCGTGCAGGGTGAGCAGCACTTGCTCCTTGCCCTCGAACTCCTCGTAGAAGTTCCGTGTCGAGACACCTGCGCGCGTACACAACTCAGTGATCTTCGCTTGCTGGTAGCCCGTTGAGGTGAACAGGTCCAGGGCCGCCAGGAGCAGGCGTTCACGCCGTTCGGCGCGTCGCTGCTCCGGCGCCACCCCGCCATAGGTGCGGGCCACTCGTCCTCCCCCAATGCGGTAACAGGGATTGCCAGATGCTACCAAGACCGCCTACATTGCGAAAATCTAAATTACCAAACTGGAGGCAACGGTGCTTCGGACAGTTCTGGTCTCAGCCCTCGCGGCCGCAGCCTTGATAGGCGCGCCCGCCGCGCAAGCGGCGCCGAGTGCGCCCGGGGACCTCGTCGAATCCAAGTCGGTCATCGCCACGGCCCCGGCGAAGGCATGGAAACTCCTCTACCGCTCGACCTCGGCGACCGGGCAGCCGAACACGGTGTCGGGCATCCTGCTGGTCCCGCACACGCCGTGGACGAAGGGGCCGCGCCCGCTGGTCAGCTACGCCGTCGGCACCCACGGCCTCGGCGACCGCTGCGCCCCGTCGACCCGGCTGACGAACGGGTCCGAGAACGAAGTCCTCCTGATGAGCCAAGCGCTCTCTCGGGGCTGGGCCGTTGTCGTCACCGACTACGAAGGCCTCGGCACACCGGGCACGCACACCTACGCCGTCGGGCAGTCCGAAGGCCGGGCCGTCCTCGACGCCGCCCGTGCCGCCGCGAACGTTCCCGGCGCGGGCCTGTCCAAGACCGGTCCGGTCGGCGTTTTCGGCTACTCGCAAGGTGGTCAGGCCGCGGCGTTCGCGGGCGAACTGCAACCGTCCTACGCACCCGACGTCAACCTGGTCGGGGTCGCGGAAGGCGGTGTCCCGGCGGATCTGAACGCTGTCCTGAAGTTCAACGACGGCGGGGCGGCGTTCGGCCTGGTACTCGGTGCCGCCGTCGGCCAGTCGACGGCCTACCCCGAACTGCCGTTCGCCGAGGTGCTGAACGAGCGGGGCAAGAAGGCCGTCGCGAAGGTCAAGGAAGCGTGCACCGTCGAACTCGGTGCGGCGGCGCCTTTCGCGCGGCTCAACGACTTCACCACCGTGCCGAACGTTTCCTCCGACCCGCGCTGGCAGGCCCGGCTCGCGGAGAACCTCGCCGGTCAGACCAAACCGGGCGCGCCGGTCTACCTGTACCACGCGTCGCTGGACGAACTGATCCCGCTGGGCGTCGGCAAGGGCCTGCGTGACCGCTACCGCGCACTCGGCGCCGACGTCACCTGGCAGGAATTCCCGCTGCTGGAGCACATCGGCGGCGTCTCGGTCGGCGGTCCGGTCGCGATGACCTGGCTGGGCACCAAGTTCTAGCCTCAGTCCGTCCGTGAAGGCCTCCTTGAGGGACTCTGAGTCCCTCAAGGAGGCCTTCACGGACTTTCGAAGGGCTTCAGCGCGGTGACGGCGTCGGGGGCCAGTGACGTCGTGAGGGTGCCACCGGCGGCCAGCGGCGTCCTCGACCACCACTCACCGGACGCCGCGGGAACCGAGGGGCCGCCCACCACCAGGTCGGTCGCCAGAACCCGGCGCCCGGCCAGATGCGCGAGGCTGGAGTCCAAAGTGGAGTCTCCGATCTCCAACGTCTGGCGCAGTACTGGCACTTCGCCCCGCGTTACCTGCTGTGTCGTCACCAAGGACCCCGGCCGTTCGCCGGCCCGCCCCAGGACGAGCACCTCCCGCGTGTGCAGGTAAGCGTCGGCTGCCAGAGACGCCTTGAACACCGCGCGGTGCCGGGCGCGGGCGGTCACCACGGTCGGCTCCGGCAGGTACTCCAGCGACCCGCCGCCATCCACCTCGATGTCCACTTCGGACACGCTTTCCTCGCCGTGCAAGCCGGGAAGCGCGATGGTCGCCGCGACTCCGGAAAGCCGCAGCGAGGCACCCCGCCCGACGCGGATGGTCAGCTTCAGTTCGTCGCCGCCCAAAGGAGACGTCGCCGAGTTGACCAGGTGCACCACGGCCGTCCGGCCGGTGCCCCGTTTGGGAAGCAGCGTGAGCGGCGCCATCGAGCGCAGTTCACGCAGTACGGTCCGGCCGCCTTCGAAACAGGCTGCCAGCCGCGCGTGCGCCTTCACCCCGCGCGGACCGGGAGCAACGAGCGGACCCAGTCCGCGACGGCGGGCGCGTTCGGGGTGTCCACAAGGGACTGTGTGATCACCGGCAGCTCACCTCGCATCCGGTGCGCGTCCGAGGTCATCACGTCCATGTCCGCGCCGACCAGATGCGCGATGTCGATCTTGTTGATCACCAGCAGATCCGCCGTCGTCACGCCAGGGCCACCCTTGCGCGGCACCTTGTCTCCGCCCGCGACGTCGACCACGAAGACCTGGCTGTCGGCCAGCCCCCGGCTGAACACCGCCGTCAGGTTGTCCCCGCCGCTCTCGATGATCACCAGATCCAGCCCGGGGAAACGCTCCTCCAGCAGTTCGACGGCGTCGAGGTTCGCGGTGATGTCGTCGCGGATCGCGGTATGCGGGCACGCGCCGGTCTGCACGGCCTCGATCCGCTCCGGGTCGAGCACCCCGGCCGTGCGCAGGAAGTCCGCGTCCTCGGTGGTGTAGATGTCGTTGGTGACGACGGCGAGGTTCACCTCGTCGCCGAGCGCCCGGCACAACGCCGCGGTAAGCGCGGTCTTCCCGCTGCCCACCGGCCCGCCGATCCCGATCCGGTACGCGCGGCCCGCGGTCGGCGCCGGTTCGTAGTGATCGGGTTCCGCCGCGGTCGGGTCGAAGTTGACCGGGTGGACGTGACCGTGTCCGTGACCATGCTCAACTGGCAAAGAGACGCACCTCTTCCTTGTGGTGCCGGGCGTGTGCCTCGGCGAACAGATCGAGCGCCGGAGACCCGGGCGCCGGGAGTCCGGCCGGGTCGTCGCCCGCGACCTCGGCGGCCCGCAGGGAAACGTCCCGCACTTCGAGGGAAAGCCTTGCCACGACGGCATTCACGGCGAACGGGTCCAGCCCGAGCAGCCGGACCGCCGCGCTCGCCGGACCACTGATCGCGAGGTAGGCCACCGCCATCGCGGCGTCGAACGGCGACCCGCCGGCGACACCGACCAAGGCGCCGAGGATCACCGGATGGTGCGGCCGTGGCGTTTCCTTGAGCAGCGCGGAAAGCATTGACGAGGGCCAAGCCGCTTTGCCCGCTCTGGCGGTACCCCGGCCTTGCGCGCGTGACGCCTCCCGCTGCGCGAGCGACGGCGTCCGCGCGTCGAGTTCGGCGTCGAGCAGCCGCCAGTGTCCACTCCGGACACCTCGCGCGGCCGCGTGCGCCGAGGCGGCGGCGAACACGGCGGCCAGCGAACCCGCGGTCCGCAACCGGCCGGAGAGGAATCCGGGCAGGTCGCGTTCGTGGGTGACCAGCTTGCGGGCGATGACTTCTTCGAGCCCGCCGGAGTGGACGTGACCGCCCCCGGGGAACCGGGAGTCGGCGAGGATCAGCGCGGAGAGGTCCATCAGAACAGAAAGTACTTTTGCGCCATGGGAAGTTCGGTCACCGGCCGAGGTTCGATCAGCTCGCCGTCGACGTGCACGGCGAAACTGTCCGGCTCCACCCGGATGTCCGGCAAGGCGTCGTTGAGCACCATGTCCGCCTTGGTCCGCGAGCGGGTGTTCGCGATCGGCACCAGTTTCCGGGCGATGCCGAACCGCTCGGCGACCCCGTTGTCGATCGCTTCCGGTGCCACGAAATGGAAGCTGCTCGCGGCGGCGACCGAGGGTGCCGCGCCGAACATCGGCCGCGCGAGCACCGGTTGCGGTGTCGGGATGGACGCGTTCGCGTCGCCCATCGCCGCCCACGCCGGGAATCCGCCCTTCAGCACGACATGCGGCCGGACCCCGAAGAACTTCGGCTCCCACAGCACGAGATCGGCGAGTTTCCCGATCTCCACCGAGCCGATCTCGTGGTCCATCCCGTGCGCGATCGCGGGATTGATCGTGTATTTGGCGACATAGCGACGGGCCCGCAGGTTATCGGCCGCGCCGTCGCCGGGCAGGGAGCCACGCCGTCTCTTCATCACGTGCGCGGTCTGCCAGGTCCGGATGATGACTTCGCCGATCCGGCCCATCGCCTGCGAATCCGAGCTCATCATGGAGATCGCGCCGAGGTCGTGCAGCACGTCCTCGGCCGCGATGGTCGTCGGCCGGATCCGGCTTTCCGCGAACGCCAGATCCTCCGGCACGGACGGATTCAGGTGGTGGCAGACGACGAGCATGTCGAGGTGCTCGTCGAGGGTGTTCGCGGTGTGCGGTCGCGTCGGGTTCGTCGACGACGGCAGGATGTTGGCCAGCCCGGCGACCTGGATGATGTCCGGTGCGTGCCCGCCGCCGGCGCCTTCGGTGTGGTACGCGTTGATCGAGCGGCCGCGAATGGCGTCCACAGTGGACTCCAGAAAGCCGGCCTCGTTCAGCGTGTCGGTGTGGATCGCCACCTGGACACCGGATTCGTCGGCCACCGTGAGGCAGGCGTCGATCGCGGCGGGCGTGGTCCCCCAGTCCTCGTGCAGTTTGAACCCGCCCGCGCCGGCCGCCAGTTGCTCGCGCAGCGCCTCGTGCCGGACGGTGTTCCCCTTGCCCAGCAACAGGACGTTGACCGGCTGGCCGTCCATCGCCTGCAGCATCCGGCCGAGGTTCCAGGCGCCGGGCGTGACCGTGGTGGCCTTGCTGCCTTCGACCGGGCCGGTACCGCCGCCGACCAGCGTGGTGAGCCCGGACGCGAGCGCGGTGTCGGTCAGCTGCGGGCAGATGAAGTGGACGTGGCAGTCGATCCCGCCCGCGGTGAGGATCTTCCCGTTGCCGGACAGCACTTCCGTCGACGGTCCGACGACCAGAGCCGGATCGACGCCGTCCATCGTGTCCGGGTTGCCCGCCTTGCCGATACCGACGATCCGGCCGTCACGGACGCCGACGTCGGCCTTGACGATGCCCCAGTGGTCCAGGATCACCGCGCCGGTGATGATCAGGTCGGGCGCGCCTTCGGCCCGGGTCGCCATCCCCTGGCCCATGGATTCGCGGATCACCTTGCCGCCGCCGAACAGCACCTCGTCACCGCTGCCGGACGGCCCCATGCTGCGGTCTTCGGTGACCTCGAGGAGCAGATCGGTGTCCGCCAGGCGGATCCGGTCACCGGTGGTCGGGCCGAAGAGTTCGGCGTAACGCTCACGGTCGATCGACGGCATCAGGACTCCTTGCGCAATCCCGGCACTCGCTTGTTTCCAGCGAGCGGAACGAGGTCGACTTCGCGTTCGACGCCCGGTTCGAACCGCACGGACGTCCCGGCGGGCACGTCGAGGCGGTGTCCGCGCGCGGCTTCACGGTCGAATTCGAGGCCCGGATTGACCGCCGCGAAATGGTAGTGCGAACCGACCTGGACGGGCCGGTCGCCGAGGTTCCGCACGAGCAGCCGGACCCGCGGCCTGCCGGGATTCAGCTCGACCGGCTCCTCGCCGGTGATGATCTCTCCTGGGCGCACTCGCAGCCCTTTCTAGACGATCGGGTCGTGCACGGTGACGAGCTTCGTGCCGTCGGGGAAAGTCGCTTCGACCTGGACCGAATCGACCATTTCCGGCACGCCGTCCAGCACTTGTGCCCGGGAGAGCACCGAGCGCCCGCTGGAGACGAGGTCGCTCACCGTCCGGCCGTCGCGGGCACCTTCGAGAACGTGATCGGTGATCAGCGCGACCGCCTCGGGGTAGTTCAGGACGACCCCGCGCTCCAGGCGTTTGCGGGCGACGTCCGCCGCGACGTGGATGAGCAGTTTGTCCCGCTCCTGGGGGCTCAGGTGCATGAGAAAGGTCTATCACGCCGAAACCCGGTGGCGCCGGTTCTCGAAACACAGGATTTACCTGCAGACCGGTACACGCAAAGTGAACGCCGCCGTAACTCTTCGCGTACGAAGGCCGTTTTCACTGAATCGTTCTCGTAATCGTGACCGAAACCACCACATCTTTCGATTGCCCCCGGCCCCGACGTGGAGCAAAGTTTGTCCATCCGTGCGATGAGGCGCGCCTACGCTGCGTGTATCCAGTCCACGTGTGAAACACAAAGCCGGGGAATGCGCATCGAAAGGTTTCACCACAGTGAGTGCCTCCACGATCAGCACCAATCAGCCGTCCGACCAGGTCGACGACGGTTTCCGACCGGGTCTCGAAGGCGTGGTCGCCTTCCGGACCGAAATCGCCGAGCCCGACCGTGACGGTGGCGCTCTGCGTTATCGCGGCGTCGACATCGAGGACCTCGCCGGCAAGGTGACCTTCGGTGACGTCTGGGGTCTTCTCGTCGACGGCCAGTTCGGCCACGGTCTTCCGCCCGCCGAGCCGTTCCCGCTGCCGGTGCACACTGGCGACGTTCGGGTCGACGTCCAAGCCGCGCTCGCCATGCTCGCCCCCATCTGGGGTTACCGGCCGCTGCTCGACATCAGCGACGAAGAGGCGCGCGACCAGCTGGCCCGCGCTTCGGTGATGGCGCTTTCCTACGTCGCCCAGTCGGCTCGTGGCATCGGGCAGCCCGCCGTCCCGCAGACCCGGGTCGACGAGGCGAAGTCGATCACCGAGCGCTTCATGGTCCGCTGGCGCGGCGAGCCCGACCCGGCCCACGTCAAGGCCATCGACGCCTACTGGGTCTCGGCCGCCGAGCACGGTCTCAACGCGTCGACCTTCACCGCCCGCGTCATCGCCTCGACCGGCGCCGACGTCGCCGCGGCGATGTCCGGCGCGATCGGCGCGATGTCCGGCCCGCTGCACGGCGGCGCGCCGGCGCGGGTGCTGCCGATGATCGAAGAGGTCGAGAAGACCGGCGACGCCTCCGGCCTGGTCAAGGGCATCCTGGACCGCAAGGAACGCATGATGGGCTTCGGTCACCGCGTGTACCGCGCGGAGGACCCGCGGGCGCGCGTGCTGCGCCGGACCTGCCGGGAGCTCGGCGCGGCGCGCTACGAGGCGGCCGCGGAATTGGAGCAGGTGGCGCTGAAAGAGCTGCGCGAGCGGCGTCCGGACCACCCGATCGAGACCAACGTCGAGTTCTGGGCGGCCGTGATCCTGGACTTCGCCCAGGTACCGCCGCACATGATGCCGGCGATGTTCAGCTCGGCCCGCACCGCCGGCTGGGCCGCGCACATCCTGGAGCAGAAGAAGACCGGACGCCTCGTGCGCCCCTCGGCCAAGTACGTCGGTCCCGAGCCGCGCCGGCCGGAAGAGGTCGAAGGCTGGGACTTGGTCGCGAAGCGGGACTAGCGCGTCGTGCTATGAAAGACTCGTTACTTGCAAATTTTGCAAGTAACGAGTCTTTCATAGCATCTGGGCGACCGAAGAATCGTGCGTCGCGGTCGTGGCGAGCATGGCCGTCAGCTGGTCGACCAGCCAGCCGTCGAGGACCTCACGAGGCACGGCACGCTCCTGAAGCCAGCTCAGCAACGCCCCCTCGACCACGGCGGTCCAGCACCGCAAGGTCAGCAGCAGCATGGGCGAAGGCTCCGACACACCCAGCGCGTCGAGGATCAGCTCGACGGCGCGGTTGCGGACCTCGTCGATCGCCGCGTCCGTCTCCGAAGTCGCGATCACCGAACCACTGCGCAGCAAGGCGACGTAGCCCGCGCGATAGTTGTCGGCGACGTCGATCAGCCCGCGGACAGCGGCCCGAAGCCGCGCCTCGGGCGGGCCCTCTTCGAGCCCGGCCAAGCCGTCGATGAGTCCTTCGGTGACCGTCTTCAGCGCCTCGACCTGCAGCTCACGCAGGCTTGAGAAGTACCGGTAGAACAGCGGCCGCGAGACCTCCGCGCGCGCGATGATGTCGTCGACCGTGACGAGTTCGGGCGCACGTGAGCCGAACAGGTCCAGCGCGGCGCGGATCAGGTCCTCGCGGCGCGCCTGGGGCGACATCCGGCGAGGGCGTCTGGCGGAAGTCACGGGGTGACGTCCAGTTTCGCCGCGGCCCGCAGCAGTCCAGGGGTGAGCCGGGAGAGGACGAGCGCGGCCTTGGCCTCCGGGGTCGACGGCTGGATCGCCTTGTCCTTCTCGACCGCGCGCAGGATGTCACGCGCGACCTTCTCCGGGCCGAAACCGCGTTTCGCGTACAGCTTGCTGCTCGACTTCTGGCGCCGCTTCTGTTCGACGTCGTCGACGCCCACGAACCGGGTGGTGCTGGTGATGTTGGTGTTCACGATGCCGGGGCAGATCGCGGTGACGCCGATGTTCTCGGCGGCGAGTTCCGCGCGCAGGCACACGCTCAGTGTCAGCACGGCGGATTTCGTGGTGGCGTAGGCGGAAAGGATCTTCGACGGCAGGTACGCCGCGGCCGAGGCGACGTTCACGATCTGACCGCCTTCGGCCCGCTCGCGCATCTGCTCGGCGAAGACGCGGCAACCGTGGATGACACCCCACAGGTTCACGTCGATGAGGCGTTCCCAATCCTTGACCGAAGTGTCGAGGAACGGGCCGGACAGGCCGATCCCCGCGTTGTTCACGACGATGTCCGGGACCCCGAACTCTTCCTTGACCTGCTGGGCGAACTTCTCGACCGCCTCGGCGTCGGAAGAGTCCACTGTGTACTCGCCGACGGTGACACCCTTGTTCCGCAGTAGTTTCGCGGTGTCCGCGGCGGCCGAACCGTTGATGTCGGTGATGACGACGTCGGCGCCCTTGGCGGCGAACGCGAGCGCGGTCTCCCGCCCGATGCCGCTGCCGGCGCCGGTGACCACGACGAGTTTGTGCGCGAATCCGCCGGACCGCGCCCGCTTGAGCGCGCGGCTCTCCTCGCCGCCTTCGACGTGGTCGATCAGTTCGGCCGTGGCCGCCGCGATCACCTGCGGCTTTTCCCGCGGAACCCAGTGCGTGCCGGCGATCCGGCGGACACGGAGATCCGGGGCCCAGCGCTCGACCTCGGCCTGCAGCGGAGTGGTGACGAACTTGTCGCCGGTAGGCGCGAGCACCTGCACCGGGATCTCGGCCTTCCGCGGCTGCGGGCGGGAGAGCCGGGTGAACATGTTGGCGCGGTAGAGATTGAGACCGTAGAGGCCGTCCGAAGTGGACGGAGCCGCGGCGGCCGGATCCATCCTGCCGATGAGCCTGCCCATCACCCCGGTGCGCCACAACAGCTGCGGGATCAAGGGAATCTGGAAGCCGAGGATGTACGTCGAGTGCGACCCCTGCGCGAGCGCGTTCTTGAGCCGCTTCGGGTTCGGGCGCAGCTGCGCGCGGAACCACGCGCCGGCGTGATCGAGGCTCGGCCCGGAGATCGACGTGAACGACGCGAGCCGTCCGCGCAGCTGATCGCCGGTGACGGCGTGCCAGGTCTGGATGGAGCCCCAGTCGTGCGCGAGCAGGTGGACCTTGCCCTCGGGCTGGACCTCGTCGACCACCGAAGCGAGGTCCCTGGACAGCTGGTCCAGTTTGTAGGACCCGCGTCCCGAAGGCTTGTCCGAGCGACCCGCGCCGCGGACGTCGTAGACGACGACCCGGTAGCGGGGTTCGAGCAGGGCGGCGACGCCGTCCCACATCGAGCCGTTGTCCGGGTAACCGTGGACGAGCACCACCGTGGGCGCGTCGTCGACACCGGTCACCCGGACCGAGAGGCGGACACCGTCGCTGGCCGTCACCCACGTATGAGACATATTGTCATGTTAGACAACATGTCAATAAGGGCGCTTCTTCAGTACCTCGCGGCCCAGCGTCCACGCGGTGTCGATCACGAAGACGAACGTCCAGATCCGGCCGGTGTTCAACAGCCAGTGACCACTCGAGTTCCAGTACCAGCCGGCGTCGTGCGCCCCGCCGAAGAGCGCCTCGACCGGCCAGCTGTACCCGGCCATCGCCAGGGCCGCCTGCGCGAGGACGAATACCACGGCGTGGGTCGCCCAGTTTCGGAGCGGCTTCGCCCGCTTGTTCGCCCCGGTCTTCACCGGTTCGGCGTCTTGCGAAACCTCCACGACCTCCTTCGAGGCCGGTTTTTCCTTTTGTGACGGCGTTTTCGCTGGTTCCACGGGAAACTCCGCAACTCCGACGCGCCGGACCGCGCCACGAACCACCAGCGATCCGAAGAGGAGAAGCGCCGCCGCGCCGAAGCACGCGATGCGCCAGCCGGAGTCCGAACCGTAGAGCTGGCCCGCTAGGAACGTCCCGATCGTCGCTCCGAGTAACGTCGCGCTCTCGTAGATCCCCATCGCCCGGCCGAGGCTCAGCCCGGCCGCTTCGGCGACCACGGCCTGCTCCACCGGGATGGCCGCCGCGAACGCCGCCGCGGACAGGATCCACATGACCGCGAGCGCCCACGGGCTGGGCGCGAACGACAGCCCGGCCGCGAAGATCGCGCTCGCGACCATCGCCAGGCCGAGCACCCGCGTCCGGCCGACCTTGCGGACGAACCCGTGCAGGTAGTCCGGCAGGAAGCTGTACACGATGAACCCGGGGATGAACACGGCGGCGATCTCGCCGAGTTTCAGCTGGTGCCCGCGTTGCAGATGCATCAGGAGCAGGAGTGCGACCCCGGCCTCGGCCATCGCCGTCAGCGCGACGAGCGCGAGCATCGGGCGCATCCGCTTGCTCAACTGCAGCAGGCGCGGCGAGTCCACTTCGCGCACCTGCACGGATTTCGCGTTCAGCAGCACCACGGCCGCGGCCACGCAGGCAGCCGCGCCGAGCCAGAACACACCCCGATAGTCGATCCAGTTGATCGCGGTCATGGCGACCACGAACGCGATCCACGTGCCGCCGCCCTCGGCCGCGAACAGTTTGCTGAACGCGCCGTCGTCCTTTGCGAGCCCTTCCCCCACGCGGGCTCGCAAGGCGACCCAGAACAGCGCGCCGCCCGCACCCCCGAGAACCGCCGCGACATAGGCGACCTCGATACCCGGCGTCACCGCGTAGATCACAAAGGACAGTCCATAGAGGACGGCTCCGACCGCGGCGATCCGGCTCCGGTCGTACCGGTCCGCGAGCGATCCCGCGATCGGCCGCACCACGAACGACACCAGCGTCTCGAGTGCGGTGAGCGCACCGACCGCGGCTGCGGACGCACCGAGCTGACTCCCGACCCACAGCGGCAGGAGGAAGTCGAGTACCTCCGCCGGCCCCTTCGCCAACGCCGCGGCGAGCAGGCTCTCCTCCGACCGCCGCTTTCGGGCGACTTCGTCCATCGCACTACCCCCCTTTTTCGAATACGAACGTATTCTAAAGACGTCAGCCAGGCCGGGAGTCCTCCGAAAGTAGGATGCGTCAGTGCCGAAGATCGTGGACCGGGCCGAACGCCGCCGGGAGATCGCCGGTGCCCTCTTGCGCATCGTCGCGCGCGAAGGGGTCGAGGCCGTCAGCGTGCGCTCGGTCGCCGGGGAAGCCGGGGTGTCCGCGGGCGCGGTGCAGAAGTACTTCTCCACCAAGGAAGAACTGTTCCGCTTCGCCCTCGACCTGACCAGCGAGTTCCTGGAACAGCGATGGAAGACGATCGACCGGTCCGGCAACCTGCTGGACCTGTTGCTGCGCCTGCTGACCGAGGCGATGCCGCTCGACGAGCAGCGCCGTGCCGAGGTGATCGTGGTCAACGCCTTCACCGCCCGCGCCGCCGTCCGGCCGTCGTGGGCCGAGTTCATTCGCACGGGTTATGACGACATGCACGAGCTCACGACGCAGTACATCGAAGCGGCCCAGACCGAGGGGCACGTCCGCGAAGACCTCCCTGCCGGCGACCTGGCCGCCGCCGTCCTCGCCCTGACGGACGGCTTCGCGAACCGGATGCTCACGTCGGCCGACCCGGCCGCCCTGCTCCCGTCCCTGAACACCGCCGTACGCACCCTTCTCGCTCCCTGACCCCTCCGCGTCTCGTCCTCTAGTTGCGGTAGTTGCGCGTGCATGGACCGCAACTAGAGGACGAAACGCGGAGGGGCGGTGACCCGGGTGTCCGTCGATCGGTGGACAACCGGGTTCAGTCCAGCGGACGTCCCGGAACAGGGGTCCGCCGGAGCACGATCGACGTATGAAGACAGCAGTCAAGGTCCGCGGGTTACGCAAGGAGTACCCCGGCCACACCGCAGTCCAGGGCATCGACCTCGACATCGAGCAGGGCGAGGTGTTCGCGCTGCTCGGCCCCAACGGCGCGGGCAAGTCGACGACGGTGGAGATCCTGGAGGGTCACCGGAAACGCACGGCCGGCGAGGTCGACGTCCTCGGCGAGGACCCCGGCAGCGCGAGCCGCGCCTGGAGGTCGCGGCTCGGGATCGTGCTGCAGACGGCCAACGACTCCGCCGAGCTCACCGTGACGGAGACCGTCCGGCACTTCGCCCGGTACTACCCGAACCCGTGTGACGTCGACGAAATCATCGAGAAGGTCGGCCTCACCGAGAAGGCGGGCGCACGCGTCAAGAGCCTGTCCGGCGGACAGCGTCGCCGGGTCGACGTCGCGCTCGGCATCATCGGACGGCCCGAGCTGGTGTTCCTCGACGAGCCCACCACGGGATTCGACCCCGAAGCGCGCCGCCAGTTCTGGGCGCTGATCCAGAGCCTCGCCGACGACGGCACCACGATCCTGCTCACCACCCACTACCTGGACGAGGCCGAGGCGCTGGCCGACCGTGTCGCGGTGATCGCCCGCGGCCGGATCGTCGCCGAGGGCACGCCGCAGACGCTGGGCGGCCGCGCGACCGCGGAGGCCACTGTCCGCTGGGCCGACGAATTCGGCGAGCACCAGGAGCGGACCCACTTCCCGGCCAAGCTCGTCCGCGACATTTCCGCCGATGGTCGCGAGCCCTCGGAACTGACCGTGCACCGGCCCACCCTCGAAGACACCTATCTCGACCTGATCGGAGAAGCCCGATGACGACGCTGACCCACCCGGGCAAACTCCCGAGCACCCTCTCCCTCGGCCTCATCCGGGGCTCCGCCGAACTACGGCAGTTCTTCCGCATCCGGGAACAGGTGATCTTCACCTTCGCCTTCCCGTCCCTGCTGATGGTCCTGCTGGGCTCGATGCTCAACTCGTCGATGCCGGGCACGGCGATCACCACCGGCCAGGTGCTGGCCGCGGGCATGATCGGCTCGGGCATCGTCTCGACGTCGTTCAACAGCATCGGCATCGGCATCGCGGCCGACCGCGAAACCGGGGCGCTGAAACGGTTACGCGGCACGCCGATGCCCGCCGCGTCCTACTTCATCGGCAAGATCATCCTGGTGGGCGTTTCGAGCGTCGCCCAGGTGGTGCTGATGTCGATCGTCGGCATGCTGCTGTTCGACCTGACACTGCCCACCGATCCGGTGAAGCTGCTGACCGCGCTGTGGGTCTTCCTGCTCGGCATCACCAGTTGCACGCTGCTGGGCATCGCGCTCAGCTCGGCGACCAAATCCGTCAGCGGCGCCGTCGCGGTGATGAACCTGATCTACATCTCGATGCAGTTCATCTCCGGGGTGTTCGTCACGCCCATCACCGCACTGCCGAAGGTTATGGTCACCATCGCCTCCTTCTTCCCGGTGAAGTGGATCTGCCAGGGCTTCCGCTCGGTGTTCCTGCCGGCGGAGGCGGCGACACAGGAGATGGCGGGTACATGGGAACTTCCGATGGTGGCCTTGGTGCTGACGGCGTGGTGCGTGGCGGGCCTGGCGCTGGCGAAGCTGACGTTCCGCTGGTCGAACGAAAGCAAATGAACGCCTGGGAGCGCTCCTTTTGGCTTTGGGAGGTCCTGTTCGGGATCACCTACGTCGCGACGACCGCTCTGGTGATCTTCGAAGACGGGGAACCCGCGAACAAGGCGATCGCCGTCGCGTGCCTCACCGGTATCGGCGTGGCCTACCTCGTCCGAGGACGCCGTCTCATCAAGGGGCGCGAGGACTTCGAGACACCTTGGCCGTTCATCGCGACCACGATGATCCTGCTGACGGGGGCCGTCTTCGCCGCGGGCAACTCGAGTTTCATCCTGTTCCTGGTCTGTCCGTTGCTCTACATGACGATGTCGACGAAGGCGGCCTCGATCGTCACCACGGCGGCGGTGCTGCTGAGCCCGGCGTCCTTGCTCCTCCGGGGCGGGATCGACGAACAGCCGGTCCTGCTGCCGATGACCGCGATCCTGATCATCTTCAGCATCCTCGCCGGGCGCTACACCACGCAGATCATCACCGAGAGCAAGGCGCGGGCCGCGTTGATCGAACAGCTGGAAGCCAGCCAGGCGGAGGTTTCCCGGCTCTCCCGGGAAGCGGGGACGGCCGCCGAGCGCGAGCGGATGGCCCGTGAGATCCACGACACGCTCGCGCAGGGTTTCACCAGCATCGTCACACTCACCCAGGCCATCGAGTCCGAAATGGACACCGATCCGAAGGCGGCTCGCCGTCACCTGGAACTGGCGGCGAGGACGGCGCGGGAGAACCTGGCCGAGGCGCGGGCGATCGTCGCGGCGGAGAAACCGTCGGCGCTCGCGTCCGGTTCGCTGGAGGAGGCCTTGCGGCGTCAGGCCGAGCGTCTCGACGAGGAGGCGGGGATCGCGACGACCTTCGAGGTCGCCGGGCCGCTGCCCGCGCTGCCGATGGCCGCGGAGGTCGTCCTGCTCCGCGGAGCGCAGGAGGCGTTGAGCAACATCCGCAAACATTCGCACGCCACCAGGGTTTCGCTGCGTTTGTCCGTTGAGGACGGACATGTCCGGCTCAGCGTGATCGACGACGGCGCCGGGTTCGACCCGGCCGAGCCCACCGGCGGGTTCGGCCTGGCGGGGATGCGGACGCGGGCCGGCCAGGTGGATGGCATCGTGAACCTGAAGAGCGAACCCGGTGCGGGGACGACAGTCGAACTGGAGGTGCCCGCGTGATCACGATCATGCTGGTCGACGATCACCCCGTGGTGCGGGAAGGGCTGCGCGGCATGCTGGAGGCCGAACCGGACCTCAGCGTCATCGGGGAAGCCGGCTCCGGCGACGAAGCCGTCGCGCTGAGCCGGGTCAAGCAGCCGGACGTGATCCTGATGGACCTGCGGATGCCCGGGCTGGACGGGGTCGGCGCGACCCGGAAGATCCTCGCCGACCGGCCGGGACAACGGGTCGTCGTGCTCACCACGTACGAGACGGACGCGGACATCCTGCGCGCGGTCGAGGCCGGCGCTTCCGGCTACCTGCTCAAGGACGCTTCCCGCACGGAGCTCGCCGGAGCGATCCGGGCGGCGTCGCGCGGCGAGACGGTCTTGGCGCCTTCCGTCGCGGGAAAACTGGTGAACCAGGTGCGCAATCCGACGCCGTCGCCGTTGTCGGCGCGCGAGATCGAGGTGCTGCGACTGGTGGCCCAGGGAAGCACGAACGCCGACATCGGGCGTGCGCTCCACATCAGCGAGGCCACGGTCAAGACGCACCTGCTGCGGACGTTCGGCAAACTGGACGTTTCGGACCGGACGGCCGCCGTGACCACCGCCATGCGGCTGGGCCTGCTGGGGTAGGCAGAATGCATCCCATGCTTGCCACGACCGAACTGGCGCTGCTCCGCCGACTCGCGCACGAGCAGTCCGTGTGCCGCGCCCCGTCCCTCGTCGCCGCCGTCGTCCGCGACGGCGAAATCGCCTGGTCCGGGGCGCGTGGCCGCGTCGACGGCGAAACACCGGGCGACGACACGCAATACCGGCTCGGGTCGATCACCAAGACCCTCGTCGCGACGGCCGTCATGCGCCTGCGCGACGAAGGCAAGCTCGACCTCAACGACCCGCTGGAGCAGCACCTGCCGGGTACGTCGTTCGGCGCGGCGACCATCGCGCAGCTGCTCTCGCACACCTCCGGGCTGACCGCGGAATCGCCCGGTTCCTGGTGGGAGCGCACGGTGGGCGCGGACTGGGACGCGCTCGTCGAGAGCCTGAAGGAAGGCGCGACGCGGCACCGGCCGGGCAGCCGGTTCCACTACAGCAACGTCGGCTACGGCGTCCTCGGCGAACTGGTCTCCCGCTACCGCGGGCAGTCCTGGCTGGACGTCGTCCGCGCCGAGATCCTCGGCCCGCTCGGGATGACCCGGACCTCGCCGCATCCGGAAGGCGCGCACGCGAACGGTTTCGCCGTGCACCCCTTCGCCGACGTCCTCATGCCGGAGCCTTCGCCGGACGCGGGCGCGATGGCGCCGGCCGGCCAGTTGTGGTCGACGGTCACCGACCTCGCCCGCTGGACGGCGTTCCTCGGCGGCCACACCGGTGGCGTGCTGAGCGAGCAGACCGTCGCCGAGATGCGCGAGATGGTCACCGTGGACGACGGGGACACCTGGACGACCGGCTTCGGGCTCGGCGTCATGCTGGTCCGCACGCAGGGCAGGCGCCTGGCCGGGCACACCGGGTCGATGCCGGGCTTCCTCGCCTGCTCGCTCGTCGACGCGAACGCCGGTATCGGCGCGCTCGTCCTGACCAACTCGACGGCGGGCGTCGGCATCACGCAGCTGTGCCTCGATCTGATCACCCTGACCGAGGAACACGAGCCGTCGCTGCCCCCGGAGTGGCAACCGTCCACTGTGGACCCGAAGCTGCTGGAACTGACCGGCCTCTGGCACTGGGGGCCGACGCCGTACCACCTGCGCCTGCTCCCGGACGGCCTGTTCTCCCTCGCGCCCGCCGACGGCCCGGGCCGCGCCTCACGGTTCACACCGCTCGGCGACGACACCTGGGTCGGCCTCGACGGCTACTACTCGGGCGAGACGATCCGGATCGGGCGCGACGCGGCCGGGAAGCCGGACCACCTCGACCTCGCGACGTTCATCTTCACGCGTACGCCGTACGACCCGGCCGCGCCGGTTCCCGGCGGCGTCGACCCCGACGGCTGGCGCTGACGCACGAACCGTCGGGCCACCTCACTCCGCCGGGGTGTGCCCGACGGCGTCGGAAACGCCCGCGATGAACTTGCGGGCGATGCGCTTGCCCTCGCCCCAGTCGACGAAGCCGAACTTCAGGCTCGTCTGGATCGCCAGCCCCGCGCCGTCCGGCGTCCGCTCCACCTTCACGGTGACCGTCTGCCCGTAGCTGAAGAGGCCGAGCTTGGTCGAGAAGGTGACGTAGCCGGCGGCCGCGTCGTAGAAGGGGTTCTGCCCCTTGACCGCGGTGACCCCGTTCGGGAGGGCTTGCCACAGGGCCTCGGGGGGCCGGGGGAATCGCTCGTGCACTGTCGCCATGACGCGAGAAGCTACCCGTCGGTCGGCGCGAGCGGGAGGCAGATCGGCGATCCCACATGCCGGACACACGGCACCGATTGTCAGCAGGCCCATCCCGACCTGAGAGACTGGGCGCATGACCGACGCACCTGAGTTGACCCTCCCCGCGGACCTCAAGCCGGCCGACGGCCGCTTCGGTTGCGGACCGTCCAAGGTCCGCGACGAGCAGCTCTCCAACCTGGCGAAATCCGGTGCCACCTACCTCGGCACCTCGCACCGTCAGAAGCCGGTGAAGTCGCTCGTCGGCCGGGTGCGTGCGGGTCTGTCCGAATTGTTCTCGCTGCCCGAAGGCTACGAAGTCGTCCTCGGCAACGGCGGGACGACCGCATTCTGGGACGCCGCGGCCTTCGGTCTCGTGCGCGAACGTGCGCAGCACTTCACCTACGGCGAGTTCTCCTCGAAGTTCGCCACGGTGACCAAGGGCGCCCCGTTCCTCGCCGACCCGATCGTCGTCAAGGCCGAACCGGGCAGCGCGCCCGAGATCGCCTACGAAGCCGGTGCCGACCTGGTCGGCTGGGCGCACAACGAGACCTCGACCGGTGTCGCGGTGCCGGTCCGCCGCCCCGAAGGCAGTGAAGGCGCACTCGTCGCCATCGACGCCACCTCCGGCGCGGGCGGCCTGCCGGTCAAGGCCGAAGACTTCGACGTCTACTACTTCGCGCCCCAGAAGTCCTTCGCCTCCGACGGTGGCCTCTGGATCGCACTGGCCTCGCCCGCCGCGGTCGAGCGCATCGGCGAGATCGGCGCGAGCGACCGCTGGATCCCCGAGTTCCTGTCGCTGACCACCGCGCTGGACAACTCCCGCAAGGACCAGACGTACAACACCCCGTCGGTGTCGACGCTGTTCCTGCTGGCCGACCAGATCGAGTGGATGAACGCAGGCGGTGGTCTCGAGTGGACCACCTCGCGCACCCGCGACTCCTCGACCCGCCTGTACGAATGGGCCGAGAAGACCAGCTACACGACGCCGTTCGTCACCGACCCGTCGCTGCGCTCGCAGGTCGTCGGCACCATCGACTTCACCGACGAGGTGGACGCCGCCGCGGTGGCGAAGGTGCTGCGCGCCAACGGGATCGTCGACACCGAGCCGTACCGGAAGCTGGGCCGCAACCAGCTGCGCGTCGGCCTGTTCCCGGCCATCGACCCGGACGACATCACGCGGCTGACCCAGAGCATCGAGTACGTCGTCGAGCGCCTGGGCTGAGCTAGCCTTCCGCTCCGGCGTGCCATGAACGGCCCGTTACTTGCAAATTTTGCAAGTAACGGGCCGTTCATGGCATTCAGGACCCCGGTACTCCAGGCGCCCGAATCGGCAGGCTCTCGTGATCATGAGAATCCTCAGCCGCGTGGTGCGAGCGTTGTCGTGGCCACAGTCACCGCGACGCTCGTCAACAGCCCACCCGCGCCCGCGCCTCGAACCCGGGCGCGTACAGGCAGACCTGAAGCACTCGAAGGATCCGTTGGCACAGCTGAGCCGAGAGAAGGGGCCTTCACGCGACGTCAGCCAGGGCTTGTCGAGAAGTGACAGTCCGGTTGAGACGGCTCGGAACCGCAGCGCCGAGCACCAGTAATAAGAGGCCGTACAGCACAAAGGATTCGGTCGCCAGCCACCAGCCGAAGCTCCCGGCCGGCCGCGGCGCCAGCCACATCGGCGCCATCACGAACAGCACCGCCGTCACGACGGCGAGCGCGTACGCGACGACCGATCGTGCCCACACGCCCACGTAAGCCAGCAACACCAGGAGTGGCACGCACCAGATCCAGTGGTGTGTCCAGGTCACCGGCGAGACCAGCAGTCCTCCGACGGCGCAAGCGGTCAACGCGAGTACCGGTTCGGCGACCCGCACGATCACGAACGCGGTCAGCGCGACGATCACCGCGGCGGCCAGCATCCAGACGACGTCTTCCGCCGAGCCGAGCCCGAACCGCGCGAGCATTCCGCGCAGCGACTGGTTGCCGACATAGCCCCGATCGCCGATGCGGCTGGTGTCGAAGAGGATGTTCGTCCAGAACTTCGCCGACGCGCTGGGAGCGACCAGCCACATCAGCGCGCCCGCGCCGACGAATCCGGCGACGACCCGTGCCGACGAGCGGAAGTCCTTGCGGAACAAGAAGAAGAGGATGAACACGGCCGGGGTCAGTTTGATCGCCGCCGCCACGCCGATGAGCAGTCCCTTGGTGCGCGCGCGGCCCGGCAGCAGGGCGTCGAGCACGACCATCAGCATCAGCAGGGTGTTGACCTGGCCGAAGCCGAGTGTCGAGCGGACCGGTTCCATGATCCCGCCCGCGAGCTGCGCCCCGATCGCCACCAGGACGGCGATCGCCCGGCCCCGGACGGCGGTGCGGTCGGTGAGCGAACCGTTGAGCGTCGCGACGAAGAGATAGACGACGATCCCGCCCGCGATGATCGTCGCGATCCCGACGAGCCTGGTCGCCAGGGCGGCGGACAGAAGGGTGCCGGGCAGGAACACCGCCGCCGCGAACGGTGTGTAGGTGAAAGGCAGCGAACCCCCGTGCGTCTGCACCCAGGTGCTGTACGGGTCGCCCGAGTCGACGAGCAGCCGCGCGCCGCCGATGTAGACCTCGAGGTCCTGGCCGTCGAACACCTTCAGGGTGAACAGCACCGCGACCACGACGACTTCGAGCGCGAGGAGCGCCCCCACGAGTTTCCGCCCCGACAATCCCACCAGCACCTGGCGAGATTACCCACCGCTACCCCGCAAGTAGTCCTCTGGTTGCGGTAGTTGGCACTACGAACTACCGCAACCAGAGGACGAATCGCGTACTTAGGCGAGGGCCTGGGTCGGCGGGAGCCGGGCGGCACGCATCGCCGGGTACGCCCCCGCGACGGCACCGACCAGGGCGGCGACCCCGACGCCGCCGAGCAGGGCGCCGACGGGGAGTACCGCCGGCCAGCCTTGGCTCAGCGCGTACGCCGACGTCACCAGTACGCCCACCAGGACCCCGGCGACCCCGCCGAGCCCGGACAACAGCACCGACTCGGCCAAGAACTGACCTCTCACCTGCCGTTTCGTCGCGCCGAGCGCACGGCGGAGGCCGATCTCCCGACGCCGTTCCAGCACCGAGATCACCATCGTGTTGGCCACGCCGACCCCGCCGACCAGCAGCGCCACGCCACCGAGCCCGAGGAACAGCGCGCTGTAGGTGTCCTCCGTCAGCTTCTGCGCCTCCAGCGCCTCCGACGGGCGAAGCACCTCGACCTCGTTGGGCGCCTCGGGGTTCATCGTCTGCGCGAGCACCGAGCGGACGTTCTCCACCTGGGCTTCGTTCGCCCGCACGTACACCGTGGTCGGGTGCCCCGCGAAGCCGAGGAGACGCTTCGCGACGTCCCAGCCGACCAGCACCGACCGCTCGATCTCGGGCGCGAGCGGCGTCGGCCCGAGGATCCCGCCGACGGTGAACCAGTGGCCGCCGATGAACACCTGCGGCGGCCGCGCCGGGTCGAGGTGGTCGAT
The DNA here is from genome assembly GCF_046549055.1 of Amycolatopsis sp. lyj-112. Lineage (NCBI taxonomy): Bacteria > Bacillati > Actinomycetota > Actinomycetes > Pseudonocardiales > Pseudonocardiaceae > Amycolatopsis > Amycolatopsis sp. lyj-112. The sequence continues at coordinate 416,088 of NZ_JAJPWS010000002.1, forward strand.
CCCGAGCCGCGCGGCGGCGACCGAGCCGAGTACCACCACCGGGTAGTCCCGCGTGGCGTCGCGAAGGAACTGCCCGCCGCGGATCTTGCCGCCGATGACGTCGAGAAGGTCCGGCGTCGCGGCGTAGACCCCGAGCCCGGACGTCTCCCCTTTTTCGATCTTGTCCGAGCGGCGCACGGTCGCGCTGGTGCTCCCGGTCGCGGAGGCCGCCGTGACCGGGGAGATTCGCTTCGCCATCGGCACTGCGCTGTCCGGCAGGGTGGCGTCGCCGCCGAACATCGTCTTGCCCGGCCCCGCGGTGAGCAGGTTGGTGCCGAGCGCGGCGAGCTGGTCGTGCAGTGCCTTCGCGCCCGACGCCGGGATCGCGAGCACCGCCACCATCGCGGCGATCCCGATCCCGATGCCGAGCGCGGACAGCACCGCGCGCATCGGCCGTGTCCGCATCCCGTGCGCGCCGAGGGTCAGCACGTCACGGGCACCGAGCCTGCCGGGGGTCGGCGTCGGCACCTTGTCCAGGACGGGCGCGCTCACACCAGCACCCCCGTCCCGGTGTCGAGCCGGATCCGGCCGTCGCGCAGCTCGATCCGCCGCGGGATGCCCGCCGCGATCTCCCGGTCGTGCGTGATGATCACGACCGTCGTCCCCTGCGAGCTCAACGTGGCCAGCAGGTTCAGGATCGCCGCCCCGTTGCCGGTGTCGAGGTTCCCGGTCGGCTCGTCGGCCAGCAGGATCGACGGCGAGTTGACGACCGCCCGCGCGATCGCCACCCGCTGCCGCTCCCCGCCCGAAAGCTCGTTCGGGAAATGCGATGCCCGATGAGCGAGCCCGACCCGGTCGAGCGCCGCGAGCGCGCGCTCGTGCCGTTTCCGCCGGGGCACGCCCGCGTACAGCAGTCCAGTGGCGACGTTGTCCACCGCGCTCACGCCTTCACTGAGGAAGAACTGCTGGAACACGAAGCCGATCCACCGCGACCGCAACGCCGAAAGCCTGCGGTCCGGCAGTTTCGCCACATCGTGCCCGCGCAGTTCGATGACGCCGTTGGTCGGCCGGTCGAGCGTGCCCATCAGCTGCAGCAGCGTGGACTTGCCCGAACCGGACGGCCCGAGAATCGCGACCATCTCTCTGTCCTCAATGGACAAGGTCACCTCGTGCAGCGCCCGCACCCCACCGGGATAGGTGCGCGACGCGTTGCGCACGGCCAGGACCGGGGTCATGACGTCGTCACCACCCGCATCCCCTCGGCCAGCCCGGTCCCGGTGATCTCGACGAGCCCGCCGCTGAACAGGCCGGTCTTCACCGCGATGAGCCGCCGCTTGCCGCCCTCGTCGACCTCCACCGCGTACCCGCCCTCGGCGAGCGCGAGCAGTGCGCCGACGGGGACCGCCAACACTCCACTGTGGACTTCCTTGGTGAACCGCACGGACACCGGCGCCGAATCGAGCGACCCCGCCGCGGCCGGGTCGTCCAGCTTGATCTTCACCTTGATCTTCGGTTTGCCGTCGTCCTGCCCGGCGGCGTCCTTGCCGTTCTCCGCGACCTTGCCGACCTCGGTGATCACGCCGGTCGTGGTCTTGCCGCCGGTGACGTCGATCCCGACCTTGTCCCCCGCCTTGGCGATGGCCTGCTTGGCGGCGTCGAGCTTGACCTCGACGAGTCGCTCGGTGCCGGTGTACTTCAACAGTTCACCGCCGCCCGGACCGCCGAGCTGCGCGGCGACCTGCGAAACCCGGATCTCACCGGGTGCGAGGACGGCGTCGCCCTGGCCGAAGGTGCCGGTCTGCTCGACGCCCAGCGACTTCTGCCACTTCTTGATCGCGTTCGCGGTGGCGGAAGCGAACTTCTTGTCCGGCGTGCCGAAGCCGCCGAAGCCGAGCGCCTTCAGGTTCTCTTCCAGCTGCTTGACGTCCGGGCCGTCCGTGGCCCCGTCCGCGAGGTCACGGAAGAACGGCAGCGTGCCGTAGAACAACGGCACCGGTTTGGCGTCGACGCCGTAGACCGTCTTGCCGCGGGTGAGCACCGCGCCCGCGTCCGGCAGCGACGTGATGGTGCCCTGTTTCCGGCCGGCGAGGGAGCTTTCCGTGCCGTAGCCCAGAGTCCCGCTCCCTTCTTCCTCTTCCCGCAGGTCGGTTTTCTCGACCTTCGCGGTCTCCACCTGGGGCGGCGGCGCCGCGACCTGGCCCGCCTCCGAGGTGACCCTGGTCAGCACGACCGCGGAGATCGTCCCGGCCACGACCACGAACACGGCCGCGATGACGAACCAGCGTGCCCGGCGCGAACGCCGGACACCACCGGGTCCTTCGTGTTCACTCATTTCGCCGGGGCCGCCCTCATGCTCATGCCCATACCGCAGGCCTTAGCCGCTTCTTCGAACTTCTTGGGATCCCCGCCCGCGTCCAGCGAGATGGCGCCGCCCTTGCCGTCCGCCGAGGGATCCGGCATGTCGATGCCGTGCTCGCGCATGCACTTCGCGTCCTTGCGCATCTTGTCGAGCTCTTCCGGCGACGGCGGCTTCATCTCGCCGCCGTTGGGCAGCAGCTTCCGGCACGCCTCGCTCGCGTCGTTCATCTTCTTCTCGTCGATCTGCCCGGGCCCGCCGCCGATGGAGATGGTGCTCTGCCCGTCGCCGTTCGTCTGGGGGTCCGGCATGTCGATGCCGTGTTCCCGCATACATTTGGCGTAGTTGCGCATCTTGTCGTCGTCGGACACGTTGTCGGCCTGCTTCTCGTCGCCGGCGGCGCCGGGACTCGGCGGTGACGAGATCGAGGCGACCTTGTCGCCGTCCTCTCCGCCTCCACCGCATCCGGTCACCAGCGCCAAAGCCGCGCCGACTCCGCAGACCACGAGGGCGAACCTCGGTCGTTTCCGCATCGCTGCTCCTTCTCCGTCGTCTTCGTGAGGCGGGTCCGGTCCCCCGAACGACCGGACCCGCCTGGGCCGAAGTTCTACGGAGCGGGCGATTCCGGCGCGGTAAGCGAAGACGCTTATGTCGCGCTTATCGTCCCGATCAGCGGGACAGAGATCGGATCTATCAGCCCTCAATCAGCCGTCTTTCTGGGTGAACTAGCGACCAAGTGCGACTTCTAGGGGTTCACATCCGACGTCTGACTTCCTAGAGTTCCGACGTCCACACCTCATCGAGGAGGAGTGCATGACCCGTCGCACGCCGCTCCGGGCCTTGACGGCCCTCGTCATCGCGACCACCGCGCTGGGCGTCCTGCCCGCCGCCGCGGAGGCCGCGCCACGTCCTTCCGGACCAGGGACCGATTTCGCCTACGACGACCCGTTCACCGCCGACCGGACGCGCTGGTGGCGCGACGACCGGTTCGGCCAGTTCATCCACTTCGGCGCGTACTCCCAGTTGCAGGGGAAGTACCGGCGTCCCGACGGGAGCGTCTGCCAGGACGCCGAGTGGATCCAGCGGAACTGCCAGATCCCGCGCGAGGAGTACGAAAACCTGGCCGCGAAGTTCAATCCGTCCGGTTTCGACGCGAACGCCATCGCGCAGAGCGCGAAGGACGCGGGCCAGAAGTACGTGGTGATCACGTCGAAGCACCACGAGGGTTATGCGATGTGGCCGACGAAGGTCAACAAGTACAACCTTCGCGACCATTCCGCGTTCGACAAGAACCGCGACATCCTCGCCGAACTGAAGCGCGCGACGGCCGCGCGCGACGTCAAACTCGGCTTCTACTACTCGATCTGGGACTGGCACGACCCGGACTTCCCCGATCCGGCGACGTTCCCGAAGTACAAGGAGCGAATGTACGCCCAGCTCAAGGAACTCGTCGACAACTACCACCCGGCGGTGCTGTGGTTCGACGGCGAATGGAGCACCGACCGGCCGAACAATCCCTGGTCCGAAAAGGACGGTGAAGAACTCGAGGCGTACGTGCGAAGTCTCGATCCGTCCATTGTGGTCAACAACCGGGTCGGCAAACGGCGCGTGGTCGACGGCGACACCGGGACACCCGAACAGGAGATCCCGGACAAGCCCGTCGACGGGCAACTGTGGGAATCGTGCATGACCCTCAACGGCAGCTGGGGTTACACGGAATGGGACCAGAACTGGAAATCCTCGACGGACCTGACCAGGAAACTGCTCTCGATCGCCGGCCGTAGCGGTAACTTCCTGCTCAACGTCGGGCCGGATCGCACCGGCCGGGTCCCGCAGGAATCCGTCGACCGGTTGAAGCAGATGGGCCAGTGGCTGCGGACGAACAAACAGTCGTCCGCCGTCTACGGCGCGGGAGCGCCGGGCCTCGTCGCGGAACCGGCTTGGGGCGTCGTCAGCCGTCGCGGCGACAAGCTGTACGCGTCGGTGTTCGACTGGCCGGCGTCCGGCGGTTCGCTGACGCTCGACACGCTGGCGCCGTTCCGGGTTCGCAACGCGCGGGTGCTCGGCAGCGGGCAACGCGTGAAGGTGGAGCAGACCTCCGGAAGCGTGAAACTCACGCCGTTGGGCGGCCGGACGAACGACGTCGCGACCGTCGTCGAACTGAGCGTCGATCCGCTGCCGCAGGCTCCCGCCGGGCGCGGGACGGGGCTGACAGCGGAGTACTGGCCGAACTCGGACTTCACCGGACCACCGTCGGTTCGCCGGGTCGAGCCGGGCGTGAACCACAACTGGAAGTTCACCGGGTCACCCGACGCGAAGATCCCGGCGGAGTCCTTCTCGTCGCGGTGGACCGGCAAGGTGACCGCGCGCGACACCGGCAAGTACACGTTCACGACCGTCTCCGACGACACCGTGCGGCTCTGGGTCGACGGAAAACTCCTGATCGACAACACCACCCCACACGGGCCCAGTATCGACAAAGCGACAATCGACCTGGTCGCCGGAAAGTCGTACGCGATCCGGCTCGAACAAACCGAACGAGGAGGTGAGTCGTCGATAAAACTGCTGTGGTCCAGCCCGAACACACCCCAGCAGGTGATTCCGGCACGCCAGTTGCACCCGGTCGGCTGATCCACGCTTATCCCGTGCTTACCCCTGCCCGGGGCAGACTGGCCTGGTGAGAGTGCTGGTAGTGGAAGACGAGCGGCTTCTGGCGGACACGATCGCCGAGGGCCTGCGACGGTTCTCCATGGCCGTCGACGTCTGCTACGACGGCGGACAGGCCCTGGACCGGGTGGGGGTGCACGGCTACGACGTCGTCGTGCTCGACCGGGATCTGCCGGTCGTGCACGGCGACCAGGTGTGCGCCGCGGTGCTCGCGGCGGGCGGCGAGGCGCGGGTGCTCATGCTGACCGCCGCCGCCGACATCAACGACCGGGTCGCCGGGCTGGGCCTGGGCGCCGACGACTACCTGACGAAGCCGTTCGCGTTCGCCGAACTCGTCGCGCGGGTGCAGGCGTTGTCGCGGCGCGCACGGCCCGCGCTGCCGCCGGTGCTGCAACGCGGCGGCGTCGTCCTCGACCTGCCCCGGCACCAGGCCGCCCGCGATGGCCGGTTCCTTCCCTTGTCCCCCAAGGAGTTCGCCGTGCTGGAAGTGCTCATGCGCGCCGAAGGTACCGTGGTCAGCGCGGAGGAACTGCTGGAAAAGGCGTGGGACGAGCACGCGGATCCGTTCACCAACGCGGTCCGGGTGGCCGTGATGACGCTTCGCCGCAAACTGGGGACGCCGCCGCTGATCGAGACCGTGCCCGGCGCGGGTTACCGGTTCGGGTCATGAAACCGCTCCGGCTCTCCGTCCGCACCAAGCTGACCGCGCTCTACGGCGGCACTTTCCTGGTCGTGGGCCTCGCCCTGCTGGTCGTCAACTACCTGCTGGTGAGCTCTACGCTGCCGGACACGGTTTCGTTCGCGGCGGACAGCACCGGCGGGGTGGCGCTCGAGCGGGCCCAGACGTACCCGATGGACACCGAGATGATCATGCCCGCCCAGCGCGCCGAGGCCACGCGCCTGGTCGCGACCTCCATCGACGAATACCGCTCGGGCGTACTGTCCACGCTGCTGTGGCAATCACTGGTGGCGCTGGCGATCGCCGGCGCGCTCGCCGTCCTGTTCGGCTGGCTGATGGCGAGCCGGGCGCTGCGGCCGCTGCACGCGATCACCACCACCGCACGGAAACTCGAGGTCGAGAACCTCAATCGGCGGATCAACCTCGACGGCCCCGACGACGAACTCAAGGAACTCGCGGACACCTTCGACGGCATGCTCGACCGGCTCGCGGTGTCGTTCGACAGCCAGAAACGCTTCGTCGCCAACGCCTCCCACGAACTGCGGACGCCGCTGGCCGTGCAACGCACGCTGGTCGAGGTGGCGATGGCCGATCCCGACGTCAGCCCCGAGGTCAGAAAACTCGGCGAGCACCTGATCTACACCAACGAGCGCAGCGAACGCATGATCGAGGGCCTGCTCGTGCTGGCGCGCAGCGACCGCGGGCTGGCGTCACGCAGCCCCGTCCGGCTGGACGAGGTCACGGCGACGGTGATCCGCTCGGCGTCGACCATGGCGGAGGAGGCCGGGGTGACGGTGGAATCGCGGCTGCGGCCGCGGACGGTGTCGGGCGATCCCGTGCTGCTGGAGCGGCTGGTGACGAACCTCGTGCACAACGCCATCACCTACAACCGCAAGGGCGGCTGGGTCCACGTCGACATCGGCGGCGATCCGGCGCTGGCGGTGCGCAACACCGGCCCGCAGGTGCCGCTGGACGCCGTCCCCACGCTGTTCGAACCGTTCCGGCGGCTTTCGGCCGACCGGACCGGCGACTCGCGCAACGCCGGGCTCGGGCTGTCGATCGTCCGGTCCATCGCCCAGGCGCACGGCGGGACCGCGGGCGCCGAGCCGGGCGGACGGAGCGGCGGACTGGTCGTCCGAGTGCGGCTCGGTTAGGGAGATTCCCCCGATCGTGACTGTCTGTGTCCGGCGCGTCACGCTGCAGCTTCCGGATCGCTCCCCAACAATGCGTTTGCAGCCATGAACAAAATAGTGAGCAGAACAGATGACATCGGCGCGCCTCACACGTCAAGGCGACGCGCCGATCTAACGTTGACACCCACAAAGGTGAAGAATCGGGGAGGCGAGAATGCGAGCGCTACGGGTGATCGGGCTGCACGAGGACGGTAAGTCCATCGTGTGCGAAGACCCGGCGAGCCGCACACGCTTCCTGCTCCCCGCGGATGAGAGGCTGCGAGCGGCGGCGAGGGGTGACATCACTCGCCTCGGCCAGATCGAGATCGAGTTGGAGAGCCAAATGCGGCCACGCGAGATCCAGGCACGAATCCGGGCCGGAGAGTCCGTGGAGCAGGTCGCCAGCGGCGCCGGCGTCACGGTGCAGCGTGTCGAGCGGTTCGCCTACCCGGTCCTGCTCGAACGCTCGCGTACCGCCGAACTCGCCCAGCGCGCACACCCGGTCCGTGAAGACGGCCCCGACGTGCAGACGCTCGGCGAGGTCATGGCTCACTCATTCGGTCTTCGCGGTCACGACTACAGCCAAGCGACCTGGGACTCGTGGAAGGGCGACGACGGCAAGTGGGTCGTCGTGCTCGCCTGGAAGGCCGGTCGTTCGGACAATCGTGCGCACTGGGCGTACGCACCCGGCGCGCACGGGGGCACCGTCCAGGCGCTCGACGAAAACGCCGAGGTCCTGCTCAACCCCAACGCCTACCGTGCCCCGCGCACGGTGCGGGCTTTGGAGCCAGGTAAGGAAGCCGTCATCCAGCCCACCCTGGATTCGGTTCCCGAGGAGCAGGTCGCCAAGGTGATCGACGCCCCGATCGCGGAGCCCGAGGAGGACGTCGAGGCCGAGGCTGCGGCCGTCGTCGTCCCCGAGGAGCACGCGTCGGCGGAACCCGCGCCGAGAACGAAGGGGAAGAAGAACCATCCCATCGTTCCGTCGTGGGAAGACGTCTTACTCGGCGTACGGTCCCAAAGAGGATGACTTCGCACTTAGTGGCCCCTTTCACTGGAGAAGGGGCCATTAAGTGCGTCCGGGGACCTGCGCGATCAGCGACTTCGGCGCCACGAGGCAGTACGCGTCGCTGACGATCCCCGCGATCTCGTCCCAGTCGACGTCGACGTCCAGCCGCACCCCGAGCCACCCCCGATGCCCGACGTACGGCGGCCGGAAGAACCGCTCCGGCTCGGTGCCGACCAGTTCCTCCTGAGCCCCGGACGGCGCCGGGCACCAGAACGCGAGCTTGTCGTCGTGATGGTGGTCGGCGTACATGACGAACGTCTTCTTGCCGCGCACGAACCACGTCGGCTCGCCGTGGCTGAGCCGCTCGGTCGTCTCCGGCAGCGCGAGGCACAGCCGCCTCAAGGCTTCGAGCGGGTCTTCGGCCATGGATCTCAGTATCCTCGCCGGCACCTGTGTTCCGCGTCCAATCACGCGAGTTCTCCGGCTGGACACGCGTGATCTCCATCCAGTCACGCGTGTCCTCCCCAAGATCACGCGACTGAGGTTCCCCCCGGGAACCGGACACGCGTCTAGAAGGCGACGATCAGCACGCCGATCCAGGCGATCACGATTCCCGCACCGGCACCGAACGACGCCCACCGCACGATCGGCACCCGCCGCGCGAGCCACAGCGACGGCGTGATCCCGGCGGTCACCACAGCGGAAGCCAGCAGCGCGAGCCAGCTGTTGGTCTCGCGCGCGAGGGTGTTCGCCAGCGCCAGCATCGCGACGACGATCACCGCCGCGACGAACGCGGAAATGGTCAGGCCGGTGAGCCACGGGGTCGGTTCGCCGGCGGGATCCGGGGTGCCGAAGAGGCGCCGCGCGAGTTCGCTGCGGGGGGCGGCCGACGGCGGGTCGACGACGACACCGTCGCCGGAAACGGGGTCCACGAAGCGGACCGAAGTGCCCATCGCGGCGGCGACCCGCTGGGCCAGCTGCCGGCCTCGCTGGGAAACCACGGAAGCGGCCTCGGCACCGGGATCTCCGGGGCGGGCGGTGGAGCTGATGGCGGACGCCACGCGTGCCCATTCGTGCAACGCCTGCGCGAGGTCCGAACCGATCGCGAGGGAATGCGGGTCCACCTCGCGCGCGCTTCCGCCGCCTGGGCCGGCCAGCACCGCGCGTCCCTCACGGATCCGCAATTCCATGGGTTCTCCTATGCTCGCTCGGGTGCTCACGATAGCGGTGGACGCGTCTCGTAGAACGCGATCGCGGCCGCCGTGGCGACATTCAGCGAATCGACGCCGTCGGGCATCGGAATCCGCACGGCGAGGTCGGCGGCGGCGATCGCCTCGGCGGTCAGGCCCGGGCCTTCCGCACCGAGCATCAGCGCGACCTTCTGCGGTGTCTGGTCCCGTAACTGCCGCAGCGAAACGGAATCCGCACGCGGGGTGAGGGCCGCGATACGGAAACCGCGTTCCCGCAGCAGATTCAGGTCGCCGGGCCAGGAACCGAAGGTGGCGAACGGGACGCGCAGGACGTGCCCCATCGAGACGCGGACACTGCGCCGGTACAGCGGGTCCGAGCAGCCGGCGCCGAGAAGGACCCCGTCGACGCCGAGCGCGGCCGCGTTGCGGAACAGCGAGCCGAGATTCTCGTGGTCACCGACGCCTTCGAGGACCGCGAGCACGCGAGCGCGGTCGATGACGTCCTCGACCGACGGCGGCGGAACGGGCCGGTCCGCGACGGCGAGCACCCCGCGATTCAGATGGAAACCGACGACGTCGGCCATCACTTCGGGCGAGGTCACATAGCCGGGAACGTCGACGTCGTCGAGTGCGGTGCTCAATTCCTGGAATCGGCGCTTTACTCCGAGCAGAGCGCGTACCGGGTACCGGGACTTGAGCAGCCGCTCGACCACGACGGCACCTTCGGCGATCACCAGGCCACGCCCACCTGGCCTATCGGGCCGCCGATCGGCTGTGGACAAGTCGCGGAAATCGTCGAGCCGGGGGTCGTCCCGGTCGTCGATGGTGATCAATTCAGCCACCAGGTGAGTGTGTCATCCACCCACTGCGCGCGTTACACGTCCGAACGTCCACCGGCAGGTGGTACGAACGGACGTATTTTGCTGTAAGTTAACCCCTAGTGACAGAGAGCACCAGTTTGGCCGCTAGCCGGGCGACGGCGATGCGTGAAACCGTTGGGCCGCCTGGCAGTCCCGCCTGGAACCCGCGGATCATCGCCAATGAGGAGCTCGACGAACATGGGTAACGATCTTTCGGCGGACCCATTCAAACCGCAGGATCGCGGACGTTACCGCCGAAAGGTCCAGCGTTGCCTCGACACCCTCGCCCGGATGCTCACCGATGGGAGCTTTTCCTTCCCTCGCAAGAACATCGGGCTCGAGGTCGAACTCAATCTCATCGACAGGGAACTGCGCCCTTCGATGACGAACACGCTGGTACTCGAGGCCTTGAACGACCCGTCCTTCACCACCGAGCTCGGCCAGCACAACCTGGAGCTCAACGTGCCGCCGCGGCCGCTGGCCGGCGATTCCGCACTGCAGCTGGAGGACGATCTCCACTCGTACCTGGGCGCGGCCATGCGGAAGGCCGAGGAATCCGGCGCGTCGCTGGCGATGATCGGCATCCTTCCCACGCTGCGGCATGAGCACTTCGACCAGAAGTGGCTCACCAACAACGCCCGGTATTCCCTGCTCAACGACCGGATCTTCGCCGCGCGCGGCGAGCGCACGGTGCTCTCGATGGAGGGCTCTCCGCTCCCGGGCAGACAGCCGGAGCGGCTGCGCAGCTACTCGGAATCGATCCTGCCCGAGGCCGCCTGCACGTCGGTCCAGCTGCATCTGCAGGTCGCCCCGGAGGAGTTCGCCGCGCATTGGAACGCGGCACAGGCACTCGCCGGAGTCCAGGTCGCGGTCGGCGCGAATTCGCCGTTCCTGCTCGGCAAGGCACTCTGGCACGAGACGCGGATCCCGCTGTTCCTGCAGGCCACGGACACCCGGCCGGAGGAACTGAAGAACCAGGGCGTGCGGCCGCGGGTGTGGTTCGGCGAGCGGTGGATCACGTCGATCTTCGACCTGTTCGAGGAGAACGTCCGGTACTTCCCCGGTCTGCTTCCGGAGACCGACAGCGAAGACCCGGTCGAGGCGCTCGACTCCGGCCAGGCACCGAAACTCACCGAACTGCGGATGCACAACGGCACGGTGTGGCGCTGGAACCGGCCGGTCTACGACGTCGTCGACGGCATGCCTCACCTGCGGGTGGAGAACCGGGTGCTGCCCGCCGGGCCGACCGTCATCGACATGGTCGCCAACGCGGCCTTCTTCTACGGCGCACAAAGGGCACTCGCCGAAGCCGACCGTCCAGTGTGGACACAGATGTCGTTCCAGGCGGCCGAGGAGAACATGTACGCCGGGGCGCGCCGCGGCTTCGACGCGCAGCTGTACTGGCCGGGGATCGGCTGGATCCCGCCGGACGAGCTGGTGCTGCGGGTCCTGCTGCCGCTGGCGCACGAGGGACTACGCCGATCGGATGTCTCCGACGAAGCAAGAGAGCGCTATCTGGGTGTCATCGAGCAACGATGCCTCACCAGGAGGACCGGCGCGGCGTGGCAACGGGAGTACGTCCTGCGCGCGGAGGAGCGCGGCGCCGAGCGGGAGACCGCGCTGACCAGGATGCTGGGCCGGTATCAGGAGCTGTCGGCCACCGAGACTCCGGTGCACACCTGGTCGCTAGAGGCCTGAGGGGCGCATAGGGTGGTCACCCAGGGAGGTGGCTCGTGCCCAAGATCATCGGCAGGTCGCTGGAGGAACATCGGCGCGAGGTCCGCAGCAGGGTGTTCGACGTCCTGCGCGGGCAGCTGTACGAGCGCGGCTTCGACGCGATCACGCTGGCGGGCGTCGCCGCCGAAGCGGGCCTCGGCCGCACGGCGATGTACAACCACTTCCCCGACAAAGAGAGCCTGCTGGTCGCCTTCGTCGAGGACGAGGCCACGCGCTACGTCGAACGGCTGAAGGCGGCCGTCGCGACCGCCCACACGCCCGTCGGCAAGCTTTCGACGTTCGTCCGGCTGCAGCTGCGGGTGCTGGCCGAGTACCACCTGCCCCCGGGGACGGCGCTCGCGTCCGCGCTGGCGCCCGCCGCGTACCGGCGGATCAGCGCGCACGCCGACCCCATCACGGCGCAGCTTCGCGAGATCCTCGCCGAAGGGGTGCCGGAAGAGGACCCCGACGTGCTGATTCCGATGATCACCGCCGCGCTGGGCAGCCGTCAGGTCGTCGATGTACCACCCGAACGGCTGGAAGAGGCGATCGAGGGAGCCGTCCGGTTCGTGCTCAGAGCGGTCGGGATGGCGGATGACCGGGAAAAACTCGGAAATTAGGGTAGCCTAACCCGTAGTTGTGCCTTACGCTCTTTCTGACAGCATGTCAGATCGATGCTTGGAGGCTCTTTCCATGCCGGTGACCACCGACGTCGAATCCGGGCCGTTCTCCGCGGCCCTGCGCGCCTCCACCATGGCGGCTCACGACCGGGCCAACCACTCCGTCTACATGAACGCCCTGCTCGGCGGCGAGCTCGCGATCGAGGGCTACACGCAGCTGGCGATCCAGTACTACTTCATCTACCAGGCCATCGAGCAGGCCGGCGACAAGCTGGCGAAGGACCCGGTGGCGGGCAAGTTCGTCTTCGACGAGCTGCGGCGGCTGCCGAACCTCGAACGCGACCTCGAACACCTCGTCGGCCCGAACTGGCGCGAGACCGTCCGCCCGCTGGCGTCCACCGAGCGGTACGCCCGGCGCGTGGCCGAGGCATCGGACTGGTCCGGCGGCTTCGTCGCCCACCACTACACCCGCTACCTCGGCGACATCGCCGGCGGCCAGGTGATCCGGCGGCTGCTGGAGCGCAAATACGAGCTGACCGAGGCGGGGTCGCTGTTCTATCACTTCGACCAGCTGGGCAGCGCCCCGAAGTTCCGGGACCAGTACCGCGAGCAGCTGAACACGGCGCCGTGGAGCGACGACGAGCGCGCACGGCTGATCGACGAGGCGATCGTGGCCTTCGAGTGCAACATCGCGGTGTTCGACGAGCTGGCCGGTGAGCTGGACTCGTACCGCGCGGCCTGACCTCGGCGGGCTTGTAAACGGCATGTCCACGACCGGTCAAGCGGTCCGGCGCCGCACCGCCAGCACCAGCACCAGACCGGCGCCCAGGACCCTCTCCGCTTCCAAGGCCACCGGCGTCGGCCCGTCCGCCTGGGTGACCAACTTCCCGGGCGGTTCCTCGCCGATCGCCTCGAACGGCACCTTCACGACGCAGATCCGGATCGCCGAGGTCAACAGCGGCCTCGACTGCTCGGACCCCTCCGTGACCTGCGCGATCGTTTCGCGTCGCGACCACTTCGCGTCGAACGACCGGAACTCGGACGTCTTCATCCCCGTGTCGTTCTCCTGACGGCATGACGGGCAGGGGGTAGGGCGCGCCCTACCCCCTGCCCGGTGGGCTGCCGGATCCTTTGGGCCCCAAGAAGACCCTAATTTCTAAGGCATGATCCGGATCGGGGCCACCGCCGCCCTTCTGACCCTCACGGCGGTCATCATCGCCCCAACCGCCGAAGCCGCCCAAGCGGCACCGGCCACGCCCGCCTTCGCCGCCGCGGTCTTCGACGAGGTGCTCCCGCGAAGCCTTGCCGCGCACAACATCCCCGGCGCCGCCGTGGTCGTCGTCGAAGGCGACAAGACGGTGTTCTCCGCGGGCTATGGCGTGTCCTCTATGGACACTCAGGCGAAGGTCGACCCGGACCGCACCGGTTTCCTGATCAACTCCGTCGGCAAGTCGATCGCCGCCACCGCCGCGATGCAACTCGTCGAGCAGGGCAAGCTGCGACTGGACACCGACGTCAACGGCTATCTGAAGTCCTTCCATCTCCCCGATACCTTCCCCGGCCGTCCGGTCACCCTGTTCTCGCTGCTGACCCACACCGCGGGATTCGAAGACCACGTCTACCGGATGTTCACGCCCCGCGACGAAAAGCTCCCGTCGCTCGCGGAACACCTCGCGACCGAGATCCCCACCCGTGTCCGCCCGCCGGGTGAGCACACCGCGTACTCGAACTACGGCTTCGCCCTCGCCGGGCACCTCGTCGAACTCGCCTCGGGACAGTCCTATGCGGACTACGTGCGGCAGCACATCTTCGAACCGTTGGGAATGAAGAACAGCAGCGTCGCCCAGCCCACCCCCGACGTCCCGCTGGCCACCGGCTATCGCTGGGACGGCTCGGCGCAGGTCGTCCCGCCGGCGAACTTCGGCCCGGAACCGCCCGCCGGCGACGGGAACATCGCCACTCCCGCCGACATGGGCCGCTACGCCTCCGCGAACCTCGTGCCGGGAACGTTCAGCCGCTCCCTGCTGGACCAGTTGCACGGGGCGCGCTTCCGCAACGATCCGCGGCTGACGGGGATGGGTTTCGGCTTCTCGGAACGGCGGATGAACGGGCTGCGCCTGGTGGAGAAGACCGGTGACTCGCCGGGTTTCCTCAGCGTGCTGGAACTGATCCCGGAGAAGAACACCGGCGTGTACCTGGTGTTCAACGGTGGCGCGTTCTCCGGTGACGCCGCCGCGGTCACCTTCGAAGCACTGAAGGCGTTCCTCGACCGGCTGCACCCGTCATCGCCCGTCCCCGCACTGCAGGCCCTTTCCGGCGACGTCACGCGGTTCGAAGGCGGCTACAACGACACGCGGCTCGACTTCGACAGCTTCACGAAGGTCCGCGCGCTCGCGGGCGGTGTCTCGGTGAACGCGGACGGCGACGGCGTGCTGACGACGTCCGGAATCGGCGAAGGAACCCGGCGCTGGACACAGACCGAGCCCGGCCTGTTCACCGACGAGACCGGCGCACGGATCGCGTTCCGCGAAACGGACGGCAAGGTCCTGCTCTTCACCGGCGACGACCCGAACACCTCCTACGAACGCATGTCGTGGCTCGGCTCCGCCTCCACCCACCTGCTGATCCTCGGTGTCGCGCTCGTACTCCTGCTGGGTGCGCTGGTGTGGTGGCCGATCCGCGCCCTCGTGCGGCGAGGCCGGGAGCGGCACCCTTCCGGTGCCCGCTTCGCGACCAGCGTCGCCTGGGCCGCGGCACTGGCCATCGCGCTGTTCGTCGCCGGATTCGCGGTGCTCATGAGCGATTTCAGCGGCGCCGCCGTCGCGCTGACGTCCGGTCACTCTCCGTTGCTGAGCGCGACCCTGGTGTTGCCGGACATCGCGCTCCTGCTGACCGGCGCCACCCTCGTCTGCGTGGGGCTCGCCTGGCTACGCGGATGGTGGAACACCTCCGCCCGGATCACCTATACGGTCATTTCCGTGGCGCTGGTGGCATTCCTCGGCGTGATCGCGTCCTATCAGCTGGTGGGACTGCCCTACCTGGCCTGATGACCACCGTCACACCTCCTTGACCTCCACTTAACTGGAGCTAGCAGGGTGGGTTTCAGGCAGCGGCCCTAGCGGGTACAGCTGCTGAGGACAGGTCGTTCCACCTGGGAAGAACGCGGCCGCCCCGGTCGCCGCAAACGGGTGAAGACGACTAAGTTCGGTACTGGAAACTCGTGTCGAAATCAGAAGGAGGGCCAATGGCCCGCTACGAGCTGCCCGAACTCGACTACGACTACGCGGCCCTCGCGCCGCACATCTCGGGCGAGATCAACGAACTGCACCACAGCAAGCACCACGCGACCTACGTCAAGGGCGCGAACGACACGCTCGACAAGATCGCCGAAGCCCGCGACGCCGGTAACTTCGGTGACATCGTCGGCCTGCAGACCACGCTGGCGTTCCACCTCGCCGGGCACGCCAACCACGTCGTGTGGTGGAAGATCCTGTCCCCGGAAGGCGGCGACAAGCCGACCGGCGAGCTGGCCTCCGCGATCGACGAGGCGTTCGGCTCCTTCGACAAGTTCAAGGCGCAGTTCACCGCGGTCGCCACCACGATCCAGGGCAACGGCTGGGCCGCGCTCTCCTGGGACCCGATCGGCAAGACGCTGATCACCCAGCAGCTGCGTGACCACCACAACAACCTGGTCCTGCCGACCACGCCGATCCTGCTGGTCGACGTCTGGGAGCACGCGTTCTACCTGGACTACAAGAACGTGAAGCCGAAGTACGTCGAAGCCCTCTGGAACATCTTCAACTGGGCCGAGATCTCCAAGCGGTTCGACAACGCCGTCGCCGGTGGCAACGGTCTGCTGCTCGGCTGACCTCTCACCACCACGAAGCGGGGCTCTCCTTTTCCGGGAGGGCCCCGCTCTTGTTCGTGTCGAAGGTTGACCTCCAGCGAAGTCGAGGTGTCAGGGTGGACGCATGGACGTCGCCGCATATCTCGAACGCCTCGGGCTCGACCGCCCCGCCACCGCGGACATCACCGCGCTGCGGGTGCTGCAGGAACGCCACCTCGCCGCGGTGCCGTTCGAGAACCTGAGCATCCACCTCGGCGAGCCGATCGTCCTGGACCCCGGGGCGCTGTTCGACAAGATCGTGCGACGTCGTCGCGGCGGCTTCTGCTACGAGCTCAACGGCCTCTTCGCGACGCTGCTGCGAGAGCTGGGCTTCGACGCCACCCTGCGGTCCGCGAGGGTGTTCGGGCAGGACGGCGTCCTCGGGCCGCCGTTCGACCACGCGGGTATCCGCGTCGAACTGGACGAGCCCTGGCTGGCCGATGTCGGCTTCGGCCGGTTCAGCCGGTTCCCGCTGCGACTGTCCGCCACCGAGGCCCAGGCCGATCCGGACGGCGAGTTCCTGGTCCTGGACGCGCCCTACGGCGACATCGACGTCCTCCAGGACGGCAAGCCGCAGTACCGGATGGAAGCGCGGGAGCGGGAGCTGGCGGACTTCACGCCGACAGCGTGGTGGCAGTCGACGTCGTCCGACTCGAACTTCACCAAGGGGCCGACCTGTTCGCTGCCGACCAAGCACGGCCGGGTCACCCTGGCGGGTGACAGGTTGATCGTCACGACCCACGGCGAGCGTCAGGAGACCAGGCTTTCGGGTGATCAGGAGATCCTGGACGTCTACCGGAAGGAGTTCGGGATCGATCTCGACCGCGTACCGGTACGGCCTTGACCAGAAGTGCCCGGTCATCGACCATGAACCCCCGGCATGAACGAAGCCCCGCCTCCGGGGGTGACCCGGTTGCGGGGCTTCGTCCGTTCCCGAACTGACTGCCGCTCCCACCACGAAGCGGACATGTATGAGGTTAGCCTAACCTCACTACGTGGGCAAGGGGGTCGGCCGAGAGACGCCGATCTCACCCGTCCGAGTGACGGCAGACTGTTCCCATGAGTCTTCTGAGCGGTAAAGCCGTGATCATCACCGGCTCCGGGCGAGGCCTGGGCAGGGCCTTCGCGCATCACGCGGCTTCGCAGGGGGCCGCGGTCGTGGTGAACGACGTCGACCCCGACCTCGCACACGAAGTCGCGGACGAGATCCGCTCGCAAGGTGGACGCGCGGTGGCCAACGGCGACTCGGTCGCCGACGCCGGGAACGCCGCCGGCCTGATCGAGCAGTGCGTTTCCGAGTTCGGCACGCTCGACGGCCTGGTCAACAACGCCGCCCTCAACTACCGCGCCGAGCCGTGGGACGACGATCCCGCCCGGATCCGCGAACTGGTCGACGTCAACGTGCTGGGCCCGTTGTTCTGCGGGACCGCGGCGGTGAAGGTGATGCGCGACCAGGGCGCGGGCGTGATCGTGAACGTGGGATCCGGCTCGATGATCGGCCAGCGCCGCGCGGCCGCGTATTCGGCTTCGAAGGGCGCCGTCGCGTCCATGACCGCCTCGTGGGCGGCCGACCTGGCGGGGCACGGCATCCGGGTCAACGCCGTCGCACCGGTGGCCTGGACCCGGATGGCGCAGAACGATCCGAGCGTCGTCCAGACCCCGGAGCACAGCCCGGATCGGGTGGCGCCGCTGGTGACGTACCTGCTCAGCGACCTTTCGGCGGGCGTCAACGGGCAGATCATCCGGTTCCGCGGCGACATCCTGTGCGTCCTGCGCCAGACCGCGATCAAGGAGCCCGTCCTCGAACGTGACTCCTGGACGGTCGAGGACATCGCGGAAGCCATCGACGGCGAGCTGCGGGAGGTGCTGGAGCCGCCTCCCTCGGCCAGGTGGAAGTGACCCTTTCGCGCCCCTGACCGGCGCGGATCCGCTAGCGTCCGCGAATGGTCAACTGGGCAGTCAAGAGCGCGATCGTCGCCGTGGTCGCCCTTCTCGGCGCGGGGTGCACGGCGAAGATCGACACCTACGAGGAGGGGCTCGGGCCGAAGGAACTGCCCAAGTCCTGGCCGTCGGAGAACGGCCACGCCCTGCGCCCGGTCCCGATGCCGTCCGGGGAGATCCTCATGGCGCTACCGAAGGAGACCACGGCGCAGGTCCTGTGCCAGGCCATCCCGGCCGAGCGCTGGACACAGCTGATGGGCGGCGAGGTCGCACGCGAGGTGGAGCACGGCGAGACCTGTCACGCGGTCGGGCTGGACGACTGGGTCCGGATCTCGCTGAACCGGACGGGCGTCGCCGACCGGACCACGCTGGGCACTCGCAAGAAGATCACCGTCGCCGGACGGCCGGCGACCCTGGTCATCGGCGGCTCACCGTCCCTGGTGGAGGTCCAGCTCGCCGACGAGGGCGTGCAGCCGCCCACCGGCGGCATCCTCAGGATCGAGACCAGCTGGACGCGCGTTCCGCGACAGGACGACCAGAGCGAATCCCGGCTGCTGGGGCTGGCCGAGGCCACCCTCGCCGCGTCGTTCGGGCCGGAGCCGAAACTGCCCGCCGTCGGCCGACTGGACGCCATCGAGCGCAAGACCGTCGAGCCCGGCGCGGGAATCCTCGACGCCCCGCTGCCGGAGATCGCGTGGAAACTCTGCACTCAGCTCGGCCGCGCGCTCGGGCTTCCCGCCGAAGCCACGGAGCCGCGCATCGACGGGAAGTGCATGGTGGAGTCCGCGAAGGGACCCATCCGGGTCGAGAACGACGCGCTCATCTCGGAGCATTCGGCCGCCCCCGTGGCCGGGCGTCCGGCCAAGGAAAGCCAGGGAGAGTTGAGTGTTCTGCTCACGGACAACGGTTCGAAACAGGGACTGCGGTTCCAGTGGAGCGGTGGTTCGAAAACGGATCTGCGGGAGCTGGCGGAAAAGGTGGTTCCGCCGCTTCTGGGCTCTTGAGCACTCGGGGTCCGGGGTCGCTCGCGTTTAGTCCTCTGGTTGCGGTCGTTGCGCGCGCAAGGATCGGGAAAGCGCGTGAGCGTCACGGGCCTGTAGCCGTTAGGTCCGGGGGTCGTGAGTGATTTGGGCCGTTAGGGCCAAGAGTGTTCGAGGTACCTACGTCGGCGAGTTTGTGATCCCGCTTGCTTGGCGTTGGCGGTTCTGCTGGCCTGTGCGCAGGCGGCGGTTTCGCGTGATTGGAGAGACGACACGCGTGTCCAGGCGGACGGCGAGCGTGTTCAGATGGACGACACGGGGCGGAAGCCCGGCCGCGGGCGTGTCGTCCGTCCAGTCACAGGTGTCGTCTCTCCAGTCACACGTGTCGTCCGTCCGGCCACGTCCGGGGAGGCTGCGGTATCGCGTGGGTCGGGTTGTCGTGAGTGATTCGGGTCGTTAGAACGACCCAAATCACTCACGACTCACCGTTTCTGCATTGCGCCGAAGGGCCGTACGAAAGTGAGGTTCGCACCGTTTGAGGTACGGAAACGCGAAACCCGGCCCACCCACCGTCCGGAAGGCCCACCCGCCGGATCCGCCCATCGGGTCCGCCGGTTCAGCGGACAGCGGCGCCGCGAACGGCTAGCTTCACCCCGTGGACTCGGGAAGCCAGGAATACCGCAAGATCGCGCGCAGGACGGACCGTCCGATGTGGATCTGGGCGGGCTGTGCCCTGACGAGTGTCCTGCTCCTCTTCGGCGTGGGCACGGTCGTCATGATCAGTCTCGTCGGCGACAGCGAAAACACGAGCGAGCGCCCGTTGCCGGACGTCTGGCCGGAGAAACCCGAGAACGCGCTTCGCCCGGTGACGATGCCGACGGGCGAGATGATGGTCGCGCTGCCGGGCAGCACCGCCGCACA
Source organism: Amycolatopsis sp. lyj-112 (assembly GCF_046549055.1). Lineage (NCBI taxonomy): Bacteria > Bacillati > Actinomycetota > Actinomycetes > Pseudonocardiales > Pseudonocardiaceae > Amycolatopsis > Amycolatopsis sp. lyj-112. Next base: position 436,064 of record NZ_JAJPWS010000002.1, read on the forward strand.
GGTGTTGTGCCAGGCGATCCCGGAGCAGCGCTGGGAAGAGATCCTCGGCGGCCGCACCCTGCGCGAGGCCACCACGGCCTGCCACGCGGTCACGGCCGAGCTCGACGTCAGTGCCCAGATGATCCTCGAACTGCCCAAGGACACGACCCGGGGCATGCCCACGAAGACGTCCGTCGCCGGCAAGCTCGCGTCCATCGCCTCCGACGACGAGGGCACGGCCCTGAGCGTCGAGCTGGCCGAGGTCGATCCGCACCACGGCGCCGACCCGGTGCTGAGGGTCTCGATCCGCACCAGGGCCGCCAAGGGACTCAAGACCGAGGAGAAGGCGCGAGCGCTCGCGGAGGCGCTGATCGCCGGCACGATGCCGCCCGGGCCGGCGTTGCCGAAAATCGGCGAGGACGGCGTGATCCCGCTGCAGAAGATCGAGCCCGGCCCGATCAAAGACCAGCCCCTGCCGGTGATCTCCTGGCTGCTGTGCGCCGAACTGGGCCGCGCGCTCGGCGTGCCCACCGACAAGGCGGTGCCGCAGTTCTTCGCCGCGTGCGAGGTGAACGGCGTGACCGCGGACTACAGCGAGCTTTCCTCGGCCGTCCGCCCGACGACGACCATCGCGGGGCTGCCCGCCCAGGTCGACCAGAAGAGCGTCGTCATCCAGCTCACCGACGACGCCGACGGGGAAACCCTGAAGTTCAAGGGAACCGGCGAGCTCCAGGCTCTGGCGGAGAAGGCCATCCCCACGCTGGTCGGCCGCTAGGTGGTCCGGTCGGTGAGTGTGTTCACACCCGTTCCCGCTTCAGCACTCGAAGGCCGTTGCCGAAGCGTCGCACCGGCAGGCTCACGCCACCGCGCCGGATGAGCACGATGGCGCACACCACCGCGGCGATCGCCGAGATCGCGCCGCCGATGTAGAACGGCGAGCGGCCGCCGAAGGCATCGGCCATCCAGCCGGTCATCGGGCCGCCGATGGGATTGCCGCCGATCAGCACCAGCACGTACAGGCCCATCACGCGGCCGCGCATCTCCGGGCTGACCGCGGTCTGCACGAGCGCGTTCGCCGTGTTGAGGAAGGTGATGGTCGCGAAGCCGAGCGGAATCAGCGCGAGGCCGAACGTCAGGTACGTCGGCATGAACGCGGTGACCACTTCGAACGCGCCCAACAGGAACGCCGAGATCAGCAGCATCCGCACCCGGGGGCCGCCGCGGGAGTTGCGGCGGGCCGACATCAGCGCGCCGGTGAAGGTTCCGACGGCGACCAGTGTGGACAGCAGGCCGTAGCCGTCGGCGTTGGTGTGGAAGACGTTCGCGGCGACGATCGGCAGCGAGGTGAAGTACGTGATGCCGAAGGTGCTCACGAAGAACACCAGCACCATCACCGTCATCAGGTCACTGCGCCGCCGGACGTACCGCAGCCCTTCGACCAGTTGCCCCTTCTCGCGCGGGATGACCGGGCCGCGGAAGAGCTTGTCCGGGTTCATCATCGCCAGCCCGACGACGACCGCGACCGTGCTCACCGCGTTCGCGATGAAGAGCCAGCCGGTGCCGACCCAGGTGATCGCGAAACCCGCGATGGCCGGGCCGACGATGCGGGCCATGTTGAAGATCGAGGAATTCAGCGCGACGGCGTTGGTGACCTTGTCCCGGCCGACCATCTCGGCGACGAACGACTGCCGCGCGGGCACTTCCAGCGACGCGGTGATGCCGAGCGTGAAGCAGAGGAGGTACACGTGCCAAAGTGCCGCGATCCCGGAAAGGTCGAGCAAACCGAGGACGACGGCCTGCGTCAGCACGGCGATCTGGATGCCGATCAGCAGCCGCCGCTTGTCGACCCGGTCGGCCAGCACCCCGGCCCACAGCGAGAGGAACAACGTCGGCGCGAACTGCAGCGCGACCGCGATACCGAGCGCGATCGGGTTGTTGCCGCTGAGGGTGAACACCAGCCAGTCCTGGGCGATGCGCTGCATCCAGGTGCCGATGTTCGAGATGACCTGGCCGGTGAAGAAGAGCCGGTAGTTGCGCACCTTCAACGAGGCGAACATGCTCGCGCGCGGATTCTCGCGAGCCGGCGCTGGAGGCGGTGGAGCGGGTTCCCGGGTAGCGGTGGTCTTCGAAGGACACTGTGTTTCGCTACCCGTGGTCGTCACCGCTGTTAGTTCCCCGCCATCCTGTCGATGATCTCGGCGGCGCGAGAGAGCACTTCGCGTTCCTGGGCGCTCAACTCCGCCAATTGCTTGTCCAGCCAGATCTCCCGCGCGGTGATCTGCTCGATCACGTAGGCCCGGCCGCGGTCCGACAACTCGACGATGGCCTGACGGCCGTCCGTCGGATGCGGCCTGCGCTCGACGTAACCCATCTCCTCGAGCGCGGCGATCACCCTCGTCATCGAGGGCGGCTGGACGCCTTCCTTCGCGGCGAGCTGACCGGGGGTCAGCGCACCGCATTTGTGCAGTGTGGACAGCGCGGAAACCTGCGTCAGCGAAATACCGTCGCCCGCGCGCTGTGCCCTCAGCCGGCGATTGAGCCGGACCACCGCGAGACGCAGACGGCTCGCCAACGAGCGCTCGTGCGTGTCACCGGACATATAGTTAGCATACCTCACGATCGTATCGATCACCCGTGAGATCGACCACGGGTGACAAAACCGCTGGTCAGTTGAAGGCGGCTTGGATCGGGCCGACGGCGAAGTAGGCCAGGAACATCACCGCGATGCCCCACATCAGCGGGTGCACGCCCTTCGCTTTGCCGGTGACCGCGCGGAGAACGACGTAGCTGACGAAGCCGGCGCCGATGCCGTTCGCGATCGAGTAGGTGAACGGCATGACCACGATGGTCAGGAACGCGGGCAGCGCCACGGTGAAGTCGGCGAAGTCGATGTCCTTGATCTGGCTCATCATCAGCGCGCCGACGACGACCAGCGCCGGAGCCGCCGCCTCGACCGGGACGACCTGGTACAGCGGGGTCAGGAACATCGCCGCGATGAAGAGCAGGCCGGTGACGACGTTCGCGAGCCCGGTCCTGGCGCCCTCGGCGATACCGGACGCGGACTCGACGAAGACGGTGTTCGAACTCGACGACGCGAAACCGCCCGCCACCGCGGCGGTGCCGTCGACGAACAGGGCCTTGCCGACGTTCGGGAGTTTGCCGTCCGGCGGAAGGAGGTCCGCTTCCTTGGCCAGCCCGGTCATCGAACCCATGGTGTCGAAGAAATCCGCGAGCACCAGGGTGAAGACCAGCAGCACGACGGTGATGATCGGCAGCCGTGTCCACGCGCCGAAGGAGATGTCACCGACCAGCGAGAGATCCGGCAGGCCGAGGACCTGTTCAGGCAGTGCCGGGTAGCCGAGGTTCCAGCCCTGCGGGTCGACGCCCTTCGACGGGCCGACCTTCGTGATCGCCTCGACGACGATCGCCAGCACGGTCGAGGCGAGCACCCCGATCAGGATGGCGCCCTTGACCCGCTTCGCGACCAGGATCCCGGTGAGCAGCAGGCCGACGACGAACACCACGGTCGGCCACGACGCGATCGAACCGTTGATGCCGAGACCGACCGGGACGGTGGTCTTCGCGTCGTCCGGGACACGCCGGACGAACCCGGCGTCGACCAGGCCGATCAGGCAGATGAACAGGCCGATGCCGACCGCGATGGCCGATTTGAGCGGCGGTGGCACGGCGTTGAACACCGCCGTGCGGATGCCGGCGAAGACCAGCAGGACGATGACGAGACCCTCGATCACCACCAGGCCCATCGCTTCGGGCCAGGTCATCTGCGAGGCGAAGGTGACCGCGACCAGGCTGTTGATGCCGAGCCCGGTGGCGATGGCGAACGGGTAGTTCGCGACCAGCCCCATGATGATGGTCAGCACGCCGGCGACCAGCGCGGTCACCGCGGCCACCTGTGGGACGGGAAGGATGTTGCCGACGACGTCCTTGTGCGCCCCGGCGTCAGCGGCCGAGAAGCTGCCGATGATCAGCGGGTTGAGCACGACGATGTAGGCCATCGTGAAGAAGGTGACGATCCCGCCGCGGACTTCCCGCCCCGGGGTCGAGCCGCGCTCGCTGATCTTGAAATACCGGTCCAGTGTGGACCTGGTGCGCTGCTCCGCCATCGCTTACCATCCTTCGCCCGTTGCCGGGTACCCTTCCCCACGTGGGCGAATCGATCAATTCCGGGGAAGTAAACGGTTCATTGCGGCATACGCCGGAGCTGCCGAAGCGGCTGACCGACCTGACGCCGGTCGTGATCGTAGGGACCTCGCTCTGGGCCCTCGCGACCGTGGTCCTGTTCTTTGTGACCGACGGCATCTGGGTGCAGACGGCACTGTCGGGCGTCGTGCTCGGCTTCATCGGCCTCGCGATCGTCGGCTGGCAACGCGCCGCCGCCCGCCGCGGTTCAAAGAGCGCCCAGCGCCTGTAGGTTTCCGCGTTTCGTCCTCTAGTTGCGGTAGTTGCGCGTGCAAGTACCGCAAGTAGAGGACGAAACGCGTGGAGTGAGGCGCTAGTTCAGGAGGGCGGAGGGCGAAGGGTCGTCGAGCAGGGCCGTCAGGACGTGCCGGTCGCCCCACCGGTCCGTGGCCCAGGCGAACGCCCGCGCGAGTCCCTCGGAGGTGTCGGCGGCGTGCAGACGGCCGTCGGACCACCACGCGACCTCGTGTTCGGCGTCCTCGAAGGCCACCGTCAACGTTTCGTGCAGCAGCACGCCGCCCTCGGGCAGTTCGACGCCCAGCTGATCGGCGGCCAGCCGGAGCGCGGAAAGCTCCGTCCACGGCACGAACTCGCCGTCATCGGCGACCTTGGCGGCGAGACCGCTCGCCAGCGGCAGGTCCAGCAATTCCGCCAGTGCACCGGAACCGCTCGCCGAGACGACCAGCCGGTCCGCCGGCAGCACGGCCGCGAACCACGGGGCGTCGAGGACTACGGCGTCCCCGGCGTCGGCGGCCGAACCGTCCGCGACCCGGACACGTCCGGGTGCGTCGACGTCCGCTCCTGTCTCCGCGAGTACGGCGTGCGCGCGGGCGGCGAGCCCAGGGCTCACCGCGCGCTCGGGGTCTCCCAACCTGTCCAGCAGGTCCTCGACGTCTTCGGCGGTGTCGGTTCCCAGTTCGGTCCGGACGCCCGCGGCGAGCAGGATTTCGTTGCTCAGCCCCGAATCCGGCACGACGTCGTAGAGACCGGTCAGCGCGGCGGCAGCCGGCATCCGCCAGTCGAGCGGAGCGTGCCCGTCCAGCAGCGCGTAGCGCGCGAGCCACCAGCCGGTGTGCCCGCCGGGTTCGGTGAGCGCACGCCAGGTCTCCGGCCGGGCCGCGAGCAGGCGCAGCGCCCCGGGCCAGGAGTCGTCGGCGACCAGATCGAGATCGCGCACGGCGAGCACCCGCGACGGCGGACGCTCCCGCGAATCCCACCAGTCGTGTTCTTCGGGCAGGCCGTGCTCAGGTTCCAGCGGATCGTCGTCGGTGACCAGCGCGAAGGAATCGAGCACGCCGACCGCGACGAGCGTGCCTTCCGGCCAGTCTTCGGCGAATTCCTCGTCCAGCACGGACAACGGGCCGTCTTCTTCGAACACCTCGGGGTCGAAAAGGTCGCCCAGCGGCGAAGTCGGCAGGATGAGTTCGTCCGCGCGCCGCCAGCCGTCCTCACTCGGCAGTGCCAGCGCGCCCGCCCACTCGGGAGCGTCGTCTCCGACCTCGGCGATCAGCCGGAGCACCGCGCCCGCCAGGGCCGTACCGTCCAAACCGGACCGGACGTCCTCGACACTGCGTTCGACGGCGGCGCTCAGCGCGTCGGCTTCGAGCAGGTCGCCCGCTTCGGCATGCTTGGCGCCCAAGCGTTCCAGCAACGGATGAGCCGCGACGGGATGCACGAGACGCAGGCCGAGAATGTCCACATCGGACAGAAGTTCGAGCAGTTCGGCCGAACCGCCGACGAGCAGCGCGTCCCGCACACCGGGCAGGGTCCGGCCGTCCGACATCGGGACCGGCAGGGCGCCGAGGTCGTCCCTGGTGATGTCGTGCGCCTCGAAAGCCGGGAGTAGCACGTCGTAGAGGGAACGCCACCAGGACGGCTCGCGCCGGATCCCGGTCAGCAAGTCGATGGCCTCGGCGGGCGAAAGTGCTTGCGCACCAACGGCACGAAGGTCCACACCGGACAGTGATAGCAACCCGGGAACGAGATCGGCCAGCAACGGCAGCAGACCTGGGACGTCGACGGACAGCACCCGCGCCTGACGCCCGGATAGGTCCTTGCCGGTCTGCGTTGAAAGAGGCTGGGAGGGAAGCCAAGGCAGTTCGGCGAGATTCCCGAGGATGGACTCGCGCAGCGTTCCGTCCACAGTGGAGCGCGGGAAGGTGGCGCCGGGAATCAGCGTCAGACGTTCCTTGCCGGGCAAGGAACGGACGAGTTCGACGTACTCCCGCGCGGCGACCTTCAGTGCCGCGTTCAGTTCAGCACCGGGCAGGGCACGCCGCCGGGACGGTTCGATCGGCAGCGTCGCGATGAGGCGTGCGGGCAGCGAAAGTTCGTCGTCGGTCGGCGTCGGCGCGTGCAGGACGTCGTCACCGAGCGGTTGCGGCACACCGGATCCGTCGACCGGGACCGCCCAGACGACCTCGCCGCGATGGACGAGCCAGCGATCGGCGGACCCGTCGGGCGATGAGAGTTCGACGACGCCGTCGCCGAGATCCGTGCGGCGCCAGACCGCTTCCTCGATCTCGACGGTCTCCAGCCACGGCAGGGCGAGCAGGAGGTCACCGATGTCGTTCGTCAGATCCGCCAGCAGCGCCGGGAGATCGACGCCCTCACGCACCGGAAGCCGGATCTCGGTGGCGAAGCCGTCGGGCACGGCGGATTCGCTGTCCGAGACCGGCCAAGGCAGCCGGAGAACGGGAACGTCGCCCGTGCGGGCCGCTTCCGCGCGTGTGCGTTCCGCGGAGAAAGCGACCCCGCCGGTCGTCGACACGATCCGCGGCTCGGCGGAAACCGTGAGCACGGCGGCGAAACCGACACCGAACCGGCCGACGGTCTCGTCACCCTTACCCGAGGCTCGAAGCGAGGCAAGCGATTCGACGCCGCGGGCGTCCAGCGGCGCACCCGTGTTGGCGAACCTCAGTTCACTGTCCACAACGGACACTCGAAGACGGCCGGGTTTCCCGGCCGCCAACGCGGCGTCGGCGGCGTTCTGCGCCAGTTCGACGAACAGCCGGTCACGGTAGCCGCCGACCCGCAGGTCGTTCTCCGTGTTGGTGTCCTCGGTGAACCGGGTCGGCGAATCCGCCCACGCGCGGAGAACGGCACCACGCAGCGCTTCGGTACCGAAGGGGTCAGGCGTTGGGGTGCTCACTGGCGCTTTCGGTGGCCTCGGTCTTCGTCTCGTCGGCCGGGACAACCGCCTCGGGCTCGACCTCGGGCTGGACCTCCGCCGTCTCGGGCACCTCGGCGACCGGAGCTTCGGACTCGTCGATGACGGCGGCTTCGGCGGTCTCAGGCTCGGGCTCGGCGGGCGCTTCCGGAGCAGCCTCGAAGTCGAGGAGCGAGTCGTCGTAGACCAGTTCCGCGACCGGCACCGAGGAGGTCACCTCGACCTCGATCTCAGAGTGCGCGCCGCAGCCGTAGGCGACGTCGACGACGTGGCCGTCCGCCGGGGAGATGTCATTGGTGCACGCGCCGAAGGCCGCGCTGAGCGACCCGGCGAGCGCCACGAAGAACCCGCAACCTCCGCAGACGTCCGGCGCGCTGCGCGCCATGTCCGAACGCGGGCCGAACTCGCCGTCGTGCCAGCGGGCGGCCGCGTCGAGCCTGCCGAAACGGGACAGCACGTGGACCCGGCCGAGCCCGGCCTCCTTGGCGACCTCTTCGACCGCGGGATCGTCGGAAGCCAGGTACGCCGGAGCGAGCCGCGGGTCGTCCTTCTCCACCGGGAAGATGTCGCCGACGCCGAGGTCACCCGCCTGCACCCGGCGGTCCCATGGCACCCAGGCGGGGGCGACCCGCGCGTCCGGACCCGGGATCAGCACGACCTCGCTGACCGTGATCGGCTCGTCCTCACCGGCGAGCGCGACCGTCACCGACCATCGCCAGCCCCGGTAGCCCGACACGGTGGCCTCGAACAGGTGGCTCGCGGAAACCGCGTCCTCCCGGTCCACGCCGACGTGCGCGCCGAGGAGTTCGGCACCGGCTTCCTCCGACGCAGCGGCACGGGCGAAGTCGACCGCCTCCGCGAGTTTGCGCTGGATAGAGCCGTCGTCCAGGGTCAACAGCAGGGTCATGCCCCCATTCTGCCGCACGCGACATCGCGGTCCGTGTCAGGCTGTCCGCGTGCGCACGCTGATGACCACATCGCTCCTGCTGGCCGCCACGCTGGGTGGTTGCGCGGCTGCTCCGGTGAGCGATGCCGCCCCGCCCGTACCGGAGAAACTCAAGGTGCAGGTGCTCTCGACACTGCCCCACGACCCGGCCGCCTTCACCCAGGGTCTCGAGTTCTCCGGCGAGACGCTCTACGAGGGGACCGGTCTGGTCGGCCGGTCGTCGATGCGGGCCGGGCCCGCGGGCGCGGCGCCGTCGGTCAAGGCGGATCTGCCGGACCTGTTCGGCGAGGGGATCACCGTGCTCGGCCCGACGGCCTGGCAGATCACCTGGAAGGACGGTGTCGCGATCGAGCGCGACGCCAAGACGCTGGCCGAACGCCGCCGGGTGAACTACACCGGCGAGGGCTGGGGCCTGTGCCACCGCGAGGGCACCGGGCAGCTGGTGATGAGCGACGGCTCGTCGAAGCTGACCTTCCGCGACCCCGTCACCTTCGCGCCGACAGGCAGCGTCGAGACCGGCCGTGACCAGTTGAACGAGCTGGAGTGCGTGGGCGACTCGGTATACGCGAACGTCTGGGAGACCGACCGGATCCTGCGGATCGACGCCACCACCGGGCGGGTCACCGGCGAGATCGACGCGTCCGGGCTGCTCGACGCGAGCGAGCGGACCTCCGCCGACGTCCTCAACGGCATCGCCGCGGTACCCGGGACCAGTGAATTCGTCATCACCGGCAAGCTCTGGCCCAAGATGTTCCGGGTGAAGTTCGCGCCGATCTCCTAGAAAGCAGTGGTGAGCGCGCGAAGCGGTCCCGGCGTAAGGCAGGATTGAAGGGTGGGAATCTTCGGCTCGAACTCTGGACCCGACGGCACGCGTTCCGGCCGGTCGGGCAAGGAGCGCGGCCGTAAGAGCAAACGCAAGTGGACGCCGGAGCCCGGCGCCGCCCAGGCGCGGACCTGGTCCGCGCCGCCGCCGACCAGGGTCGAGCAGCAGCCCGCGCCGCCGCGGCAGCCGCCTCCCCCGCGCCAGCAACCCCAGTACCAGCCGTTTTCGGCAGGCCCGACCGCCGACGAGGCGCGCACCAGCGCGATCCCGATGGGCCACCACCAGCCACCGCCGCCGCGCACACCACCGCCGCCTCCGCAGACTCCCCCGCGAGGCGCGAGGCCGTATCCGGATCCTTCGCAGCGGCAGACCGAACCCGTCCGGCGTCGTCAAGGCGGGTTCTACGACGACCAGCCGCCCGGCAGCGGCGAGTACGAGCACTACGACACCGGCGGCTACGCGGGCGAACCGCGTGACGCCTCGGACCAGCCTCAGGAGCACCCGACCACGGCGGTGCCGAACGCGGGCAGCATGCCGAAGCTGCCGAAGAAGATCACGGTCACCCGGGTCGCCGCGATGCGCAGCCGTCAGCTCACCGGGCAGGCCGTCGGCGCGTTCCAGCGCGCGACGAAGGCGGACGGCGCCGACAAGTCGGGCCTGACTTCGCTGACGTACGCGGTGATGCTGAACTACGCCAGCGACGCCGCGATGGCGATCGCGCTGGCCAACACGCTGTTCTTCGCCGCCACCAGCGGGGAGAGCAAGGGCAAGGTCGCCCTCTACCTGCTCATCACGATCGCCCCGTTCGCGCTGGTCGCGCCGGTGATCGGCCCCGCGCTGGACAAGATCCAGCGCGGCAGGCGGCTGGCCATGTGCGTGTCTTCGGCCGGCCAGGCACTGATGGCCATCGTGATGGCGCTGCACTTCGACGACTGGCTGCTGTACCCGGCGGCCCTGGGCATGATGGTGCTCTCGAAGTCGTTCACCGTGCTCAAGGCGGCCATGACACCACGGGTGCTGCCGCCCGAGATCACCCTTTCGAAGACCAACGCCCGGCTGACCGTGTTCGGCCTGGTGGCCGCCGGTGTGTTCGGCGCACTGGCGAGCGGGTTCAACGGGATCTGGGGTTCTCAGGGCGCGCTGTGGTTCACCATGGTGATCTGTGTCGCCGCCGCGGTGCAGTCGATGCGCATCCCGTCGTGGGTCGAGAAGACCGAGGGCGAGGTACCGGCGTCGCTGTCCGCGCACCCGGAACGGCGGGTCAAGAAGCAGCGGCAGCCGATGGGGCGGCAGATCGTCGTCTCGTTGTGGGGCAACGGCACCGTCCGCGTGCTGACCGGGTTCCTGATGATGTTCTCCGCGTTCGCGGTAAAGGCGCAGGCCGAGGGCAGCGGGCAGAGCCCGTTCGACCAGCTGCTGCTGCTCGGCATCATCGGCGCCGCCGCCGGTGCCGGTGGTTTCCTCGGGAACGCGCTCGGCTCGCGGCTGCACTTCGGTAAACCGGATCAGGTGATCCTGGCCTGTGTCGGGGCCTGTCTGGGCATCTCGGTCATCGCCACCGTCGCGGCCGGGCTGGCGACGGCGGCGATCGTCGCGCTGGTCGGCGCGACCGCGAGCGCGCTGGCGAAGATCAGCCTCGACGCCGTCATCCAGGAAGACCTGCCGGAAGAATCGCGCGCGTCGGCGTTCGGGCGGTCCGAGACCGTGCTGCAGATGTGCTGGTGCTTCGGCGGTGCCGTCGGCCTGCTGCTGCCGCCGACGTACTGGATCGGGTTCCTCGTGCTGTCGATCCTGCTGTCCGTCGGGTTCACGCAGACGTTCATGGTCCGGCGCGGGACTTCGCTGATCCCCGGCCTCGGCGGCGACCGGCCGCTGCGCCCGGAGCCGACCAGCGAATCGCCGCTCCCCTCGGAGGCCGGTGACTCCCGGTGGCGCACCGGCTCGTAATCTTCACCGTATGCGGCGACTTCGTATCTTGGCCCTGCTCGCGGTGGGTGGTTTCGTGGTGGCCGGTTGCTCGGCCCCCGGCCCCGAAGAGGTGACCTTCTTCGCCGACGGGAAGACGGTGAACGTCACCCCGCTGGCGTCCTGCGACGTGGCGTCCGCCCAGTGCACGACCACGCCGGAGGCCGCGGGCAAACTGCGCGTCCGGCCGGGGAAACCGGTGCAGATCTCGGTGCCCAGCGGGATCGCGGAGACGCCGTGGAAGGTCACCGTGCAGTACGTGAACGGCAAGGGCGAGCCGCAGGAACTGAAGCAGGACATCATCACGTCACTGGACCGGTTCGCCTACACCGTGACGACGCCGGCGCCCGACGACCAGATCCTCGTCGTCGAGGTCGCGCAGGCATCCGTGATCAGCCAGACGGGACGTCCGGAGGACGCCGAGGCGATCACTACGGCGATCTGGTCGCTGCAGGTCGAACCGCCTGCCGCCGCCTGAGGCCGGTTTCGCCGCTGAGCGCGCGCTATGAACGGCCCGTTACTTGCAAATTTTGCAAGTAACGGGCCGTTCATAGCGTTTACGGAAACCGGGCCGATCAGGGATCGAGGTCCCGGGCGACCGCGCGCATGATCTCGGCGACCTGCTTCGTGTGCTTGCGGTCCGGGTAGCGGTTGCGCCGCAGGTCGGGCTGCACCTTGAGTTCGAGCAGTTTGATCATGTCCTCGATGAGCCCGTGCAGCTCCTCGGCGGGACGGCGGCGCGCCTCGGCGACCGAGGGCGGCGGGTCCAGCAACCGGACGGAGAGCGCTTGCGGGCCGCGGCGGCCGTCGGCGACGCCGAACTCGAGGCGCTGACCTGCCTTGAGCCCCTCGACGCCCTGCGGCAGCGCGGCTTTACGGATGTAGACGTCGGCGCCCCCATCCTGGGTGACGAAACCGAAACCCTTCTCCGCGTCGTACCACTTGACCTTGCCGGTCGGCACTTCCCTCACCCATCCTTTGCTGTCCTGCTCACAACGAACGCGCCCGGGGGCGTACCCAGGGCGCGCGTCGCATAAGCCTATCTCGCCACATGCCCTGGGGAGAAGCGGATACCGGCGGATACCCTCTGCTTCATGGAGACCGCAGTTAAGGAGGCCGCTGTGGCCGTCCCGGAGAAGACCGGCAAATCGATCCTCATGCGCCTGGGCGTCGGCCTGTTCGCGCTCGGCATGCTCGCTGTCACAGCGGTGTTCGTCCTGTTCGCCGCCGGGCTGGAGAACCTTCCGGTGTGGCTGTCCGCCGCGGCGGGCGTGATCACCCCGTTAGGCCTGGCACTCGGCCTGATCGCCCTGGTTCGCGAAGCTCGCCGAAAGAGCTGAACCACGCGGGGAATTCGGCCAGCGAGTCGAACACCACCTCGGCGCCTTCCGCCAGCAGTTCGGCCCTGGTGCACGGGCCCGTCGTGACTCCGACGGGCACCGCGTCCGCGGCCAGCGCGCCGCGGATGTCGCCGAGGTGGTCTCCGACGTAGGCACGGGCGCCGTGCTCGGTGAGCGCGGTGGCCTTCTCCGTCGACCACAGCAGGCCGACCAGGACGTCCACCTCGAAACCGAGGGCGTCCAGGTGAAGCCGCGCGTTGGGCCCGTACTTGCCGGTGACGACGAGGGTGCGCCCGCCCGCCTCGCGGACCGCCTGCAGCGACTCGGCCGCGCCGGGCAGCGCGACCGTCACCGGCACGACGACCTCCGGATACATCTCACGGAAGCGCGCGACGAGTTCCGGGATGCGCTCCTCCGGCGCCCCGAAGCCGCGCAGGCTGGCGTCGAGGGGCGGGCCGAGGTTGGCCGCGAAGTACTCGCCGTCCAGCGGCAGCCCCGACTCCCGGCCGAGCGCGTTCATCACCGCGACCATGCCCGGCCGCGGATCGATCAGTGTCATGTCGAGGTCGAACCCCACGGTGATGCCCACGCCCGCCACGGTAGCCGTCGCCACCGGCTGATTTACATCAGACAGGCAATCGTCAACGCCATTGACATGGACGTGTTCTGTGTCAAGCTGGAAGTGTGGGCGAGATCACGAGCTTCTCCGACCGGACCAAGGCATCCCTGCGAGAGTCGCTGCTCGACGCCGCCACCGAACTGCTCCCGGAGCGGGGCTACGCGGCACTGCGCATGGCGGACGTCGCCACGCTGGCCGGGGTGAGCAGGCAGACCGTCTACAACGAGTTCGGCAACAAGGCCGCGCTCGCCCAGGCCGTGGTGCTGCGGACGACGTCGGAGTTCCTGGAGGGCATCCGGCTGCGCTTCGAGCACTCCGACGATCTTCTCGACGGGATCCGCCAGGCCGTCGTCTACACGATCGAACACGCCAGGGAAAACCGTCTGGTCGCCGCCGCACTCGGTACGACGACACCGGGAACCGATGCCGGCGAGGACCTCCTTCCGTTGCTCACCACCAAGGGCGAGCCGATCCTGACCGCCGCCACCGAACTGGCGGCCGAGCAGTACCGCGAATTCGAACCGGCGCTCTCGGCTCGCTCGGCCGCGCTGCTGGCCGAGACCGTGGTGCGGCTTTCCCTGTCCCACCTCGTCATGCCGTCGCATACGGCCGGCGAGGCGGCGGCCTCCGTGGTCGCCGTGCTGGCGCCGGCCGTCCGGGCGCTGACCACCGAATCGTCCACAATGGAGTGACACGAAGGGGACCTCATGACCGACACGCTCTCTGAGCTGCGGACCGGTTTTTCCTCACTGCGCAAGGGCGGGCTGAACTGGGACTCGTTCCCGTTGCGGCTGTTCGTCAAGGGCAACAAGAAGTTCTGGAACCCCGCCGACATCGACTTCTCCCGAGAGCGCGAGGGCTGGGAGACGCTCAACGAGGAGCAGAAGCGGTCGGCGACGTACCTGGTGGCGCAGTTCATCGCGGGGGAAGAAGCGGTCACCGAAGACATCCAGCCGTTCATGCGGGCGATGTCCGCGACCGGCCGGTTCGGCGACGAGATGTACCTGACGCAGTTCTGCTTCGAAGAGGCCAAGCACACCGAAGTGTTCCGCCGCTGGATGGACGCCGTCGGACTGACCGACGACCTGCACCCCTTCGTCGCCGAAAATCCCCACTACCGCAAGCTTTTCTACGAAGAACTGCCGCAGTCGCTGCGGGCGCTGGAGGACGATCCCAGTCCGCTCAACCAGATCCGGGCGAGTGTCACCTACAACCACGTCATCGAAGGCAGTCTCGCGCTGACCGGGTACTACTCCTGGCAGCTGATCTGCACGCAGCACGACATCCTGCCCGGGATGCAGGAACTGGTGCGCCGCATCGGCGACGACGAGCGCCGTCACATGGCCTGGGGCACCTTCACCTGCCGTCGCCACGTCGCCGCGGACGACTCGCTGTGGGACGCCGTGCAGCAGCGGATGGGCGAGCTGCTTCCCCACGCGCTCAACATGATCCAGTGGGTACAGGACCAGTTCGAGGAGATCCCCTTCGACAACGATCCGGAGGAGATCATCCAGTACGCGGCCGACCGGGCTCAGCGCCGCCTGGGCGCGATCGAATCCGCGCGCGGAATGCCGGTCGAGCAGATCGACCTCGACTACTCGCCGGAGAAACTCGAAGAGACCTTCGGTGAGGAAGACGCGAAGGCGATCGCCGCGGCGGCCGCCGCTTCTGCCGCCTAGCGGTCCGTGAAGGACTCCTTGAGGGACTCTGAGTCCCTCAAGGAGTCCTTCACGGAACTTTCTCCTACCGGGCGGGCCAGTACACGGCGTGACTGCGGCCGAGTTCGTTGTAGGACATGCCGGCGATGGTCCCGTTGGCCGCTATGTGGGTGGCGGTGCTGTAGGTGCCGCCCGGCAACGCGCCGAGGCTCGTGCGGACGCCCTTGGCGTCCCACTTGGCCGCGAACTCGTACTCCTGGCCGACAACGGTCCCGGCACGGTCGACGTCGTTGCCCATTCCACGCTCGGTCGACAGCGTCGTCCGGGCACCCGCCCGGTTCCACCGCGTCGGGCTTGTCGTGCCGAAGACCAGATAGCCGCCGCCGGCGACCACACCGGCGTTGTTGACCGCTCTCGCCCAGCCCGGGTTGTTCTCCGGCCACTCGAGCGACGTCGTCCGCCCGTCCCGCTCCCAGCGCACGGGCTTCGAATTTCCCTTGGAATCGACACTTCCGACGATCACGCCGTTGTCGTTCATGTCGTAACCGGTGCTCTGCTCGGCACCCGGCGAAAGATCGGTGATCGCACCGGTGGAATTCCAGCGGACGACGTGGTTGCGCCCGGCGGAGTCGGTCGCCGTCCCGCCGACGGTCCGGCCGTCCCGCGTGACCCACTGCGCGCTTCCGTAACCACCGCCCGGAAGGCCACTGAGTTCGACGACAGTGCCGTCCGGGTTCCAGCGCAGGGCATGCGTCTTTCCGTCCGAACCGCTCCCGGCGCCGACGATCACGCCGGTGTCGGTGATCGCGTTCGCGTTCGCGTAGTCCCCGCCCGGCAAGGAAGGCAGCTCCGTGACGGCGCCGTCGGACGCCCACTTGACCGCCTTCTGGTTCCAGGTCGCGTCCTTGTGCGCCCAACCGACCGCGACGCCGTGGCCGTTGACGCCCTTCGCCTCGCTTTGCTCTCCCCCGAGGCCAGGCAACGCGGAGATGACGCCTCGCGCGTCCCACTTCGTCGCGTGGTGCTTGATCTGCGGCTCGAGCGGGGTCGAAGAACCGACCATGACGCCGGAGTCGTTGATCGCGTTGACGGTGCTGAACTGATCGCCCGGCAACGTGCCGAGGTCGACCGGGGCGGTCGCGGGATCCGCGGCCGCCACACCGGGCAGCATCAGCGGCAGCGCCGCGAACGAGCCGGCCAGTGCAAGAAGTCTCGTACTCCGTTTGATCGACATAGCTCCCCTTCGCGGCACGTTCGACCGCCCCCGCCTCCACGAGAGCTGGAAAACCTCCTGCCGCGAAGGGAACACGCACGGGAGATGTGACAGGTTGCCTTGAAACGTCAACCTCGGCCCGTGCTCAAGCGTGCTCGGCCGAAGCGGCGTCTTCCAGCCCGAGAATGCTGATCGACCGCGCACGCATCTCGACCTTGCGCACCTTGCCGGTCACCGTCATCGGGAACTCCTCGACCACGTGGACGTAGCGCGGGATCTTGTAGCGCGCGAGTTTCCCGGCGCAGAACTCCCGCACCGCGTCGGCGGTCAGCGGCGTGGCGCCCTCGCGCATCCGCACCCACGCCATCAGTTCCTCGCCGTACTTGTCGTCCGGGACGCCGATGACCTGGGCGTCGAGGATGTCCGGGTGGGTATAGAGGAATTCCTCGATCTCGCGCGGATACAGGTTCTCCCCGCCGCGGATGACCATGTCCTTGATGCGGCCGGTGATGTTGACGTAGCCCTCGGCGTCCATGATCGCGAGGTCTCCGGTGTGCATCCACCGCGCCGCGTCGATCGCCTCGGCCGTCTTGTCCGGCTGCTCCCAGTAACCGAGCATCACCGAGTACCCACGCGTGCAGAATTCGCCGGGCTCACCGCGCGGCATGGTCAGCCCGGTTTCCGGGTCGACGACCTTGACCTCGAGGTGCGGCCCGACCCGCCCGACGGTGGAAACCCGCCGCTCCACCGAATCGTCCGCGCGGGTCTGGGTGGACACCGGCGACGTCTCGGTCATGCCGTAGCAGATCGACACCTCCGTCATGCCCATCCGGTCGATGACCTGCTTCATCACCTCGACCGGGCAGGGCGAGCCGGCCATGATCCCGGTCCGCAGCGAGGAAAGGTCGAAAGTGCCGAAGTCCGGGTCGGCGAGTTCGGCGATGAACATCGTCGGAACCCCGTACAGGGACGTGCATTTCTCGGCCGCGACGGCTTCGAGGGTCGCCTTCGGCTCGAACGCCGGCGCCGGGATCACCATGCACGACCCGTGGGTGGTCGCCGCGAGATTTCCCATCACCATGCCGAAGCAGTGGTAGAAGGGCACCGGGATGCACACCTTGTCGGCCTCGGTGTAGTTGCAGAGTTCGCCGACGAAGTAGCCGTTGTTCAGGATGTTGTGGTGGCTGAGGGTGGCGCCCTTGGGGAACCCGGTGGTGCCGGAGGTGTACTGGATGTTGATCGGGTCGTCCGCGGAAAGCTCGCGTGCGCGCCGCGCCAGCAACGCGCGATCGGCGCCGCGGCCGCTCTCCAGCAACGACGTCCACGCCTCGCCTTCGAGCAGCACGACGTGTTCCAGCGCCGGGCATTTCGGCCCGGCTTCGGCGATCATGCCGGCGTAGTCCGAGGTCTTGAACGACTCCGCGGCCACGACGAGCTTGATCCCGGCCTGGTTCAGCACGTACTCGAGTTCGTGCGAGCGGTACGCCGGGTTGATGTTCACCAGGATCGCGCCGATCTTCGCGGTCGCGTACTGGGTGAACGTCCACTCCGCCCGGTTCGGCGACCAGATGCCGACCCGGTCACCCTTCTGGATGCCGAGGCTCAGCAGGCCCAGCGCGAGCGCGTCGACCTCGGCGGCCAGTTCGGTGTAGGTCCAGCGTTTCCCGGCCGCGCGGTCGACGAGCGCGTCGCGATCGCCGAAGGCGGCCACGGTGCGATCGAAGTTGTCGCCGATGGTGTCCCCCAGCAGCGGGACGTCCGAGATTCCCGATGCGTAGCCAGGCACTGCGGGGGCGTCAGGCATGGAGACTCCTGCGTTCGGCGGCGTGGACGCGTCGAGTCTAAGAAGCGCCGATGCCCCCGGCCACCCGCAAGTGGAGACCCCGAGGCGTTCCGGTCAAACACGGTCGATGAACACGCAGCTCGTCGAGATCAGCACCTGCAGTGCCCGGACGAGACCGGCGAGCAGGGCGTCGGGATCGTCGACCAGCCTCGCCCTCTCGTCCTGCTCTTCGTCATTGGACTCCGCGGCTTCCTGCGCGATCGCGGTGATCGCGTCCCACAGGGTCGGTGCGCGGTGGCTGAACAACCACAGGTGGTAGACGTCGTAGCCGACGGAAACCCTGGCCGCGTTGGGCAGGCCGATCGCGAACTCGGCCGGGTTCCGCGCCGAGTTGCCGAGGCCGAGCGCGAGCGGAACCACGCGGTGGTTACGCGCGAACTCCCTGGTGGACTCGGCGGTCAGGCCGATCTCGACGAGCAGACCGTCGTCGAGCAGCTGGCCGGACACGATGGCCGGCTCGAGCACCCCTGCTTGCTTTGACGCATACTCGGCGACCGCTCTCGTCGTGGGTATCCGGCTGACCAGGTTCGGATCACCGTGGCTCGTCGCCCAGACGGCGTACTCCCCGGCCGAGAGGCTGAACACACCGTCGCGGAATCGGATTTCGAACGACTCCGGTGCCGCCGCACCGGGCGCGGTGTACATCGGTCCGGCGAAATGGCCGACAGGTATCACCAGCCGGACGTCCGGATCGTCGTACCTCGCCTTGGGTCCCTGGTACGCGAGCACGGGATCGAGCTGGTCCGGGGTGTCATCGGGAATGATGATCTGCGCCGCGACGAGCTCGTCGATCTCCTTCTTGTAGGCGAGGCCGTATTTCTTGGCCTCCTTGAACGCCTCCTCGGCTTGCGCGTCCCTGCCCAGCTCGCGCAGCAGCTCACCCTGGAACTTCATCGTCTGCTGCAGGCCGCCGTAGTCCTCGATGTCGAAATACGCGTCGCTGGCATAGCGGCTGTGCGCCAGAGCCTCCTCGTACAGGCCACCCTTTTTCGCCATTTCCGCGGCGAATTCGCGCATTTTCAGCATGGTCGGCTGCTCGCCGGCCTTGCCCGCGGCCACCACCTGCCGGTAGTGGTCGATCGCCCGGCCGGCGACCTCCAGCGCGAGCTGGGTTTCTTCGGCTTTGTCGTGGGCGTATGCCTGCCATTGAGTGAACTGGGCGAGGGTGAGCCGCTGTGTCGTCGCGAGGTTCTTGGACTGCTCCAGCAGCAAGGTGCAGCGGCGCTCCCACAGCTTGGCCGCCAACGACGCCAGCTTGGTGTTGTCCTCCGGGATGTCGAGTACCGCGTTGCGCAGCGCCTCGTCGTTGGCCGACCCGGAAGTGGCCTCGATGGCATCGATCAGTGACGTGGGATCGGTGAGCGTCAGAGCGACGGAGATCGCGGCGGGGAAGAACACCCCGGCATACCTCTCCAGCAGCGCCCGCACGCAGGCTCGGACGCGATGGCGCAGGTCCTCGTCGTCGGTCGCGCTCTCGGCGCGGCCGAGCACGGTGAGGACACGTTCCGCCTGGACCTGGTCCACGCCGGTCGCGAAGATCCGGCACAACAGGTCGGCGAGATCCGCTTGATCGTCCTTCAGCACCTCGAGGACCAAGGTTTCGCCCAGCCTGTCCGGACGAAGCGGATCCCAGAGCCGCGGCACGTCTCCGCCGGGTGTGGGCGGGTAGACCTTCGCCAGGGCCGCCGCGGCCCTGGCGGACAGTCCGGCGCCGAAGCCTTGGCCGGCGAAGGCCGCCTGTATCGCGTCATCGGCCTGGCGGGAGTCGGTCGCGACGTAGACGGCGGGCATCAGCAGCAACCGACTGCTGAAGTCGCCCTTCTCCAGGATTTCGGCATCCGCCTGCACGTCGTTCTGGTCCGCGTGGCGAATCCACGACTCCCACCACCGCCGCTCGTGCCCGAGTACACCCTTCAAGGTGTGCTGCAGGTCGATCGGCCCGTCGGGCGGCTCGCCTTCGTGGTCTCGGCAGTGCAGGACGACGGCGAGCACGCCCGCGAGTAACTCCAGCGCGTGCACCTGACGCAAGGCCGCGTCGACGAGCGCGGGCGGTGCCTGCTCGGGGGCCGACGGTGCGAGCTCGGTCCGGAAGTCCTGGTAGGCCTGCCGCACGATGGTGGCCGGGTCGATCTTCCTGCCCAGGGGCGCCAGCAGCAGCTGCTCGGCGTTGACGAGATCCCCGCCCGCGGTGCACAGCCGGGTCCACCAGCGGCCGTCGGTCCGGGCGAGCAGCAGGATCCGCAAGCCACTGCGGTCGCGCACCTTAGCCAGCATGTCCGGCAGGTCGTAGGCCCATTCCTCGGCGTCCTCAAGGCAGAGCAGCACCCTGCGCCCGTCCAACGACTTCGCCAGCGTGCCGAGGTCGGCGTCGGCGGGATTGGCCAGCCGGAGGGCCGTCCAGCCCGGTTTCCCGCGCACCTTGTCGATCAGCTCGACCGCCAACCGGGTCTTCCCCGCTCCTCCGGGGCCGTAGATCAGCCGTACACACTGTGAGCTGCCCGGCCGGCACCACTCCTCGAGTTTCTCCAGTTCGCGCTCGGGCCGGTGCAGGAAGCCGACGACCCGGCGGCGAGGTTCCAGGTAGTAGAACGGCGTCCGTTCGCTTTCGAACTCGACGACCGGCGGATTGTCCTTAGTGGACAGTTCGAGGAGATGACCGAGCCCGGGGTCGACGGTGTCCCGCCAAGCCACGCAGTCACGCCGGTTCGCCTCGACGAGGTTCGGCACCTGTCGGGTCAGCACTTCCGCGGTGACGATCCGGTCCCCGGTCAGCACGATGCCGGTCACCTGACGGCTGTGCCGGTCGACCACCGGACTGCCGCTCATCCCCGAGGGCACGGACTCCGCCAGCAGCACGCAGTCGCTGTCCGCGGAGGGGGTGAGGACGAGACTGCACAGGTCGGGCCTGGTTTCCGGGGTGTCCGCCGTGAAGCCGTATGCCGTCAGCGCGGCGCCGTCCCGCAGCCGCTTGGGCGGATCGGCCAGCCAGACCGACGGGTGGTCCACCGGCACGGCGAGTTCGACGACCGCGATGTCCAGGCCGTCCTGGTGGACGCGAGTGGTCACTTTTCCGGACAGTTCCAGGACACCCCAGGAAACGGTGACCTCGTGGACGTCCCGCAAGGCGGCCGCACAGGTGATGACGGTGGACCGGGAGACGAAGAAGCCGGTGGCGAACCGGCCGGGAGCACGGACCTGGACGAGACACTTCGAGATCAGGGCGTTGAGCGCCTGGGAGATCACTTCTGGCCTTTCGCGGCGGACGGAACCTGCCTGCTGTCGGTGTGCTGGACGTCGATGCCGAGTTCCTTGCGGACCTCGGCGAGAAAAGCGTCTTTGGCGCGTTGTGCGGTGTCCGCGCCGGTACGCCGTGCTTCGCCGCCCGGCGAGATGCTCATCCGGGCACCGGCGGTGGCGCGCACCAGTTCGCCGGTCACCGCTCTGATCCGGGGTGAGCCGGTGATGTCGATCAACGCCTGGCATTCGCTGATCTTGACGCGATGCGCGGCCGGCTCCGGGGCGGTCGGTTCTTCGCCGCGTGACGCCGCGTCCGCGTGGTCGCGCAGCGCCGCCAAGTAGGCGTCGGTCGCTTGCAGCAGCTGGGCGTACCCGGAATTGCGGAGGTGGCTCCAATGCAGGGTCATTTCATGGACGCGCTGGTCGGACAGCCGCTGTCGCTCCCGTTGCCACCGGAGATCCTCGCGTTCCGCTTCGCGGCGCCAGCTCCGGTTCTCCCGCCGCGTGCTGATCAACTGGGCGGTGACGACACCGACCAGGCCGAGCACGCCGACGACGAGGGGCACCCACACCGGTACCTGTCCTGATGACAACGATGTTCGCCTTTCGCCCAGATGGGTATGAACCGCGCGGCAAAGGTTCTGTTTAGCGAGAACGGCCCCGCGCGGCCAGCGGTTGTGGAGAATTGTGGACAGACGTGGACACCCGGCGACCCGCGAGGAAGGTCGATGCGGACTGAGCCTGATCCGGCCGCGGCACGGACACAGCCCGATCTCATCGCGGCACTCGACTGGTTCGTCCATCGGTGGCAGCTCAGCACCGCCCCGGAGACCGGCCGGATCCGCGGAACGCTCACCCAGAGCAGGCTCGCCAGGATGATGCAGGTCAGTCCCCAGTCGCTGTCGGCCTATCGCCGGGGTACCAGGAAACTCACTCTCGCGGCCTTCCACCAGGCGCTCCAGTCGCTCGACGTCCCGGCGGCCACGATCGAGACGTGGTCGCGGGCCTGGCGATCGGTCGCGGAACGGGACTACCTGCCCCAGGTCGTGCCCCGGCAGTTACCGCTCGCGGTGTCCGGGTTCACCGGACGCGAACACGACCTCGAAGCGCTCGCGCTCACCCTCGGCGAGCGCTCCTCCGCCGTCGTGATCTCGGCGATCGCGGGCACCGCCGGAGTCGGCAAGACGACCCTCGCCGTGCGTTGGGCCCACCAGGTCCGCGACCGGTTTCCCGACGGGGATCTCTACGTCGACATGCGCGGCTTCGACCCCGTCGAGAAACCCCTGAGCGCCGCCAACGTGCTCGGCGAGTTCCTGCGCGATCTCGGCGTTCGCGACCAGGACATCCGGCCGCGGCTGGACGGACGCGTCCGCCAGTACCGGACCGCGCTCGCCGGTAAACGCGTGCTCATACTCCTGGACAACGCGGCGACGGCGGACCAGGTGGAGCCGTTGCTGCCGGGAACACCGGGCTGCCTGGTCATCGTGACCAGCCGCAACGAAATGCCCGGCCTGATCGCGCGAACCGGCGCCCGCCGGCTCGCCTTGGACCTGCTCGCCCCGGACGAGGCGAGCGACCTCCTGCGAACGATCATTTCGGACACCCGGGCCGATGAGGAACCCGCGGCGCTGGCCCGGATGGCCCGCATGTGCTGTTACCTCCCGCTGGCACTGCGCGTCGCCGGCGCCCACGCGGCGAGGTCGAAGTCCACGCTCACGGACCTGGTGCGCCAGCTCGGTGAGCAGCAGCTGGACTTCTTCGACGCCGGAGACCTCGTGAACGTCCGCGCCGTCCTGTCGTGGTCCTATCGCGCGCTGTCCGAGGCGAACGCCCGGCTTTTCCGTTTGCTGGGTCTCCATACGGGCCCGGGTATCAGCACGGACGCGGCGGCCGCTCTCGCCGCGGTAACCGTGCAGGAGGCGAACGCGGCGTTGACAGCACTCGCCGCGGCCCACCTCGTCGAGGAACATCGCCACTCGAACACCCACTCGCCTGCTCACTGGCGCATGCACGATCTCCTGCGGGCGTATGCCGCCGAGCAATGCACTCCGGCCGAACGTGCGGCAGCCTTCCCGCGCCTGTTCGACTGGTACCTGGACCACGCACAGGACGCGGACACCCTCGTCATCGGAAACGGTGAGCCGTCCGGGTTGTTCGCCGACCGGGCCGCGGCGATCGACTGGCTGGAGACCGAGCGGCCGAACCTCATGGCGACCGTGCACCGCGCCCACGTCGAAGGCTTCTCCGAAAGGTTCCGGCAACTCGCCGGCTCCGTGATCGCGTTCCTCGATCTGCGAAGGTACTGGTCGGAATGGGCGGACATAGCCGAAGCCGCGCTCGCCGATGCCCACGACCGGGGCGACGTCCGGCTGAAAGCGTGGCTGCACAACCAACTCGGCTACATCTACTCCGACCAACGCGACAACCAACGGGCGATCGAGGCGTTCGAACAGGCACTGGCCGCCGACTCTTTTCACGGCGACCCGGACATCCAGGTGACCGCGCTGACCGGACTGTGCATCGTCCACCGGTTCACCGGGCAATGCACGGAAGCGATCGAGTTCGGCCACCAAGGACTCGCGATCGCCCGCCGGACCGGGCTGCAGGCCAAGGAAAGCAGGCTGCTGCAGAACATGGGCGCCGCCTACGGCAGGCTGCACCGGCACGACGAGCAGCTTTCCGTTCTACAGCAGGCCTTGGCGATCCGGTGCGACCTCGGCCACCGCGACGGTGAGGCGGACAGCCGGACCCAGCTCGCCGCCGTCCACGCCGTGTTCGGTCAGCATGACGCCGCCATTGGCGAAGCGACTCAAGCCGCGGCCTTGTGGGCGCAGTCCGGTCATGAGGTCGGCGAGGCGCGGGCTCTCATCGAGCTCGCTCGTAGTCTTCTTGCCCTGGAACGGTTTTCCGAAGCTCTCCAGGCGGTCAGGCGCGCTGTCGGCCTGGCGCACGACCGAGGCCACGACCACACCGAAGCCGAAGGGGTCACGCTGCTCGGCGAGATCCTGCACAAGACGGGCGACCACAGATCCGCTGTCGACCATCTTGAAATCGCGGTCACCCTGTACGCCAAAGCCGAGGACAAGCCCTCACTCGCGCATGCGCTGTACCTTCTCGGTGTCGCGCACGTGCAGCTCGGCGAGCATGCCGATGCTCGCCGCAGCTGGCGGAAGTCCCTCGATCTCTACAACGCCATCGACAGTCCGGTGGCCGACGTCGTCTCCGCGTTGCTGAAATCGGGTTTCTGAGGTACCCGCGACACCTCGGGGGAAACCCGGAGGCCGGGTTCGTCCGCGCCCGTTATCGTCGAGGACATGCGCCTCTACATCGTCGACGCCTTCACCTCTGAAGCCTTCGCCGGCAACTCCGCCGGGGTGGTGCTCCTGGACTCGCCCGGCGACGCGGCCTGGATGCAGTCCGTCGCGGCCGAGTTGAAGCACGCCGAGACGGCCTTCGTGGAGGTCAGAGGCGAAGGCCCGAAGTCGCTTCGCTGGTTCACCCCGGAGACCGAGGTCGACCTGTGCGGGCACGCGACGCTGGCGACCACGCACGTCCTGGGCGGCGAGCAGACGTTCACCACCCGCAGTGGTGAACTGCGCTGCCGCGCCGAGGACGGCTGGGTGACGATGGACTTCCCGTCGGACCCGCCGAAGGAGTCCGACGACGACCTCTCGTCGATCCTGCCGGGCATCCGGTTCGAGTACGTCGGCCGCAGCAAGCAGAACCTGTTCGCGGTGGCGGACAAGGCTTCCGACGTCCGCGTCCGCACCCCGGACCTGGCCGCGCTGCGGGCGCACTGGACCGGACGGCTGATGGTCACCGCACCGGGCGACGTCGACGGGGTCGACTTCGTCACCCGGTTCTTCGCCCCCGGCGTCGGTATCGACGAAGACCCGGTCACCGGTTCCGCGCACTGCGCCCTCGCCCCGTATTGGGCGGCACGGCTCGGCCGGGACGACCTCGTCGGCGAGCAGGCTTCGGCGCGCGGTGGGATCGTGCGGATGAATCTCGAAGGTGACCGCGTCCTGCTCTCCGGGCAGGCGGTCACCGTGGCCAGTGGGGAGTTGCACGTCTGATGCGCCTGATCCTGAATGTCATCTGGCTGGTCCTGTGCGGTCTGTGGATGGCTCTCGGCTACATCGTCGCCGGCATCATCTGCTGCATCCTGATCGTCACCATTCCGTTCGGGCTGGCGTCGTTCCGGATCGCGGCCTACGCGCTGTGGCCGTTCGGCCGCACGGTGGTCGAACGGCACGACGCCGGGGCGGGGTCGACGATCGGCAACGTCATCTGGTTCATCTTCGCCGGGCTCTGGCTCGCGATCGGGCACGTGCTGACCGGGGCCGCGCTGTGCATCACGATCATCGGGATCCCGTTGGGCGTGGCGAACTTCAAGATGATCCCGGTGTCGCTGATGCCGCTGGGCAAGGAGATCGTCGAACTCCCCTGAGGCCGGCGCGCGGGCGGCGGTTTCGCGTGACTGGATGGACGACACGCGTGTCCAGACGGACGGCGAGCGTGTCCAGACGGACGACACGGGGCGGAGTCCGGCCGCGGGCGTGTCGTCCGTCCAGTCACGCGTGTCGTCCGTCCAGTCACGTTCGGGGAGGCTGCGGGATCGCATGAGTCGGGTTCTCCTGAGTGATTCGGGTCGTTAGAACGGATGCTCATTTGTGTATCCACCCCCTGAGCCATTGCAGAGGTGAAGGACGCTTTCCCTGCATCGCATGCTGGGAAAGCGTCCTTCACGAGGGTGCGCGCGGTCGTGGCCGGCTCGCGACACCCGGCCCGGCAAGCGCCATACCCCGTCCACCAGAACGACCCAAATCACTCACGAGTCCCTAGGCCGAGACGTCCCGCAGCCTCAGCACCGCACTGCCCGCCAGGAGCGCGCCCGCCGCCCACAGGCCGAGGACGCCGAGGCCCTCCCACGGGGTCAGCACCCGGTTTCCGAGGTCGAGCGTCTCCTGGATGAGCAGTCCCGAAGACATCGGCGAGATCTTCTCGAGCCGCCGGTGCCAGTCGGGATCCGAGACCAGCGACGTGATGATCGGGAACAGGTACAGCAGCCCGAGTACCAGCCCGATGGCCGTCGCCGATTCACGGACGACGGTCGCGACGCCGAGGCCGAGCAGCCCGACCAGCGCGAGGTAGAGCACCGAACCTCCGGCCGCGCGCAACGCCGGGCCGTCGGACAGCGAAAGCGGGGTGAACCCGTTTCCCGGCAGGATCAGCGCGCCCGCCGCCAGGCAGCCGAGCACCGCGACGACACCGGCCACCAGCACCACCGCAGTCAGGACGACGACCTTGGCGGTCAGCGCGGTGATCCGGCGCGGGATCGCCGTCAGCGTCGTCTGGATCATCCCCGTGCCGTACTCGCCTCCGATCACCAGCACGGCCAGCACGACGACGACCGCCTGCCCGAGCTGGATCCCGGTGAAACTGACCTTGCCGATGTCCTGGACGCAGCCCGGGGACTGACAGGCGACCGTCGAGGCGGCCAGCGCGCTGAGCGCGGCCGTCAGGACGACGCAGGCGAGCAGCGACCACGCGGGCCCTGGCGTCGTACGCAGTTTCGTCCACTCGGCGTGCAGGGCCGTCCTCATACGTCCCTCCGGCGAACGAGGACGACTGCGAACCCGAAGGCGAGAGCCGCGTAGCAGCACAAGACCGTGAAGCCGCCTAGGGGCGACAGCGGGAAGTACCCGTTCACCGGCGTGAAAGCCGCGGCGACCTGGGGGTACTCGGGCAGGCTCTGCTGAACGGCGAAGCCCGCGGCCGGGGTGAGCCGGGTCAGCCACAGTGCGGCACCCGAAGGCAGCACGGACGCGATCGCGAGGACGTACGGCAGGACGATCGCCACCACGACGGCGGTGACGGCGCCCGCGCTCCGCCGCAGCAGGGTGCCGACGGCGAGGGCGAGCACGGACACGACCGCGAACAGGGCGGCGGTCCCGACGATCACCCGGAACTCGGTCCAGGCCGAAACCGGGTAGAGGAACAGGCCTTTGGCCTCCTCCAGGCTTTGGACGAGCGGCACGGTGAGAACGGCGGCGATGAGCCCGGCCGCGAAGCTGACCCCGCCGAGCACGACGGCCTTGGCCGCGAGCACCCGGCCACGCCGCGGGCTCGCGGCGAACGTGGTCTGGATGAGGCCACGCCGGTATTCGGAGGTGCTGAACAAGGTGGCCACGACGATCACCGGGATCAGCCCGGCGAACACGCCGGCAAGGCCGTCTTCGATGGTCCTGGCGGCCGACCCCCGGCTTTCCACGGCGGGCGCGATGTCGCCGGTGCCGTCGACGGTGAACCGGCCGCCGTCCTCGGTGAAACCGGGCGGGCCACTCGGCCGGTCGCTGTCTCCGCCGACGAGGTCGGACGCCCAGCCTGCCTGCGGCTGTCCGCCCTGAACACCGACGTTGTCGAAGAGCGCGGTGGCCTGGGTGGGGCCGAACGTCCCGCTCACACTGGCGAAGGACTCGGTGACGACCTCGTACCCGGGCGACGCGGCGAACAGCCCGGTCTCGGCTCCGGTGCGCAGTCCGGCCGCGGTCACGGTGCCGATCTCG
Organism: Amycolatopsis sp. lyj-112; assembly: GCF_046549055.1. Taxonomy (NCBI): domain Bacteria; kingdom Bacillati; phylum Actinomycetota; class Actinomycetes; order Pseudonocardiales; family Pseudonocardiaceae; genus Amycolatopsis; species Amycolatopsis sp. lyj-112. The sequence continues at coordinate 463,625 of NZ_JAJPWS010000002.1, forward strand.
GTCCAGGCCACGCCGTCGGCCGATGCGTAGCCGGTGAGGCTGTCGCCGGTTTTGGTCAGCCGCAACCACTTCGGCGACGTGACCGACACCTCGCCCGAGGGACCGGCGATGTCGCCGGTGAAGTCGTGCTGCATCCGCACACCGCGGGAACCGGTGACCATGACGGCGACGTAGGACGCGCCCTCGGCCGTCCCCGCCTTCACCATGATCCCGGCCTTGGACCACGGCTGGAGACCATCGGCCTGGGTTTCGCCGCCGGGAGCCAGGAACCGGCCGGTCAGCGAGGTCACCCTGGCGGTGATGCTCCCGTCGCCGCCCATCGGCCGGTGCACGAAGGTGAAGCTGTCGTGGACGGCTTCACCGCCCGGACCGATCGGCAGGGAGTGGTCACAGGTGCTCCCGTCCGGCCGGGAGCAGGAGATCTCGCTTCCGGCGGGCCCGAGCAAGCCGACCAGCACGGTGAGCAGGATGGCGACCAGCATGCCGATCACCCAGCCCCGGACCGTCCGGAACTTCGTCCATTCCGCGTGCAGCAGCTGGGAAAAGCCGTCCTTCACCGGCAGGGTCGTCGCGTTCATCGAGCGGTCTCCTCGGCCTCGGTGGACCGGAATTCGACGGCGTCGCGCGTGAGCTCCATGTAGGCCTCCTCCAGCGACGCGCGATGCGCCGAGACCTCCGAGAAGGGGACGCCGCCGCCACCGAGCAGCACCACGACGCGCTCCGCGGGCAGCCCGGACACGGTGAGCGTGTCCGGCCCCGTGGCCGCGACCGTCGCACCCGCGCGTGCCAGCACCGTCATCGCCCGGGTCCGCTCGGACGTGCGCAGCGTGACCCGGTCGCCGGAAGCGGCGGCGATGAGTTCGGCGACACTCGTATCGCCGATGACCCGGCCGCGGCCGACCACCACGAGATGGTCCGCGGCACCTTCCAGTTCACTCATCAGGTGGCTGGAGACGAGCACCGCGCGACCCTGCGCGGCGAGCGAGCGCAGGAAGCCCCGGATCCACAGGATTCCCTCGGGATCCAGGCCGTTGAACGGCTCGTCGAGCATCAGCACGCCCGGGTCGCCGAGCATGGCGGCGGCGATCCCGAGCCGTTGCCGCATGCCGAGGGAGAACCCGCCGGCGCGGCGTTTCGCGGCGCTCGCGAGCCCGGCCTGCTCCAGCACGTCGTCCACCCGCCGGGCGGGCAGCCCTTGGGAATGGGCCAGCCACAGCAGGTGGTTGCGCGCGGTGCGGCTCGGCTGCAGCGCGGCCGCGTCGAGCAGGGAACCGACGTGGCTCAACGGGTTCCGCAGGCTCCGGTACGGCTTGCCGCCGATCAGCGCCCGGCCCTCGTCGGGCGTGTTCAACCCCAGGATGACCCGCATGGTGGTGGACTTGCCCGCCCCGTTGGGGCCGACGAAGCCGGTAACGTTCCCCGGCGTGACGGTGAAGCTCATGCCGTCCAGTGCCCGCGTCGCGCCGTATCGCTTTCGCAGGCCGGCGACTTCGATGGTTGCTTCCACGCCGGAAAGGCTAAAGAAACCGGGGCTGCCCGGTCGTCACGCCGAAGAGCCGTCTTCTTCGCCGCTGGCAGGAGTGAAGGCGGTCGGCGCGGATCCCTCGTGGGAGTGACGGCGGTGTCGCTGGGTGGAGGGACGCCACCGGGACGGACGTGCGGAGACAATGACGGGGATGACGAACACGGGATGGGCGGTCCTCCGGCAGCGGATCGCCGCGCTGCCGCACGCCTGGCCGCTCGCGGCGGGCGCACTGGCCACGGCCGGGGTCGCCGAGGCCCTCACTCGGGCGATGCTGACGGGCGCCGAAGCGCAGTACGGGCTGGTGCTCTGCCTGCTCGCGCTCGCCACCACGCTGCCACTGGGGTTCGCCAGCCCGGCCGCCGCGACGGCGACGCTCACCGCGGCGAGCGTCCTCTCGCTCACGGTCTTCGGCACGCTGACCGTCGCGGGCATGGCCGCCCAGCTGGCCTCGCTGTACCTTCTCGGCCGCACCGGGGCGCGTCTCCTGCCGTCGCTGGCGGCCCTTCCGTTCCCGGTGATCGCACTGGCCGGGCCGGCTCCCGCCGACTCCGAAGCCGCGTTCCTCGCGCTGGTCCTGGCGTCGCTCGCCCCGGCGGCGGCGTGGATCGCGATCGCGCTCCGGGCCCGCGGCGAGGCGCTGGTGCACCGCTCCGCCCGGCAGGCCGTCGCCGCCACCCTGCTCGAACACACCGCTCGCGGGGAGCGCGCACGGATCGCCCGTGAACTGCACGACGTCGTCGCACACCACATCTCGATGATCTCCGTCCAGGCGGAAACGGCCCGGCTGACCACGCCAGGGATGCCCGACGCGGGCGCGCAGCGGCTGTCGGAGATCGGCGACACCGCCCGCGCCGGGCTGACCGAGATGCGGCGGCTGCTGGGAGTGCTCCGCGAGGACGCGCGGGCCGGGCCGGCCGAGCGACGGCCGCAGCCGGGGCTGCAGGAACTCAACGAACTCCTCGACGAGGCAAGGGAAGCGTCCGGCGCGGGGACCCGGCTGATCGTCTCCGGCAGCCCTCGCACGCTGGATCCGGGCATCGAACTGGCCGCGTACCGGATCGTCCAGGAGGCGCTCACCAACGCCCGCCGGCACGCGCCGGGGGCCGCCGTCGACGTCGAACTGCGCTACGACGCCGAGGTGGTGCGGCTGCGCATCCGCGACAACGGCGCCGGACCGCGAGCCGCGATCGCACCCGGCGGCCACGGACTGGCCGGGATGCGGGAACGCGCCGCGGCCGTCGACGGCGAACTCCATTTCGGCAACGCCCCGGGCGGCGGTTTCGTCGTCGAAGCCGTCTTGCCCGCCCGACTCGAGGAGACCGGATGACCGCCGTACGCGTCGTCAGCGTCGTTGTGGCCGACGACCATCAGGTGGTCCGCACCGGATTCGCCGCGTTGCTGGACAGCCAGCCGGACTTCACCGTCGTCGGCACCGCCCGCGACGGGACCGAGGCGGTCCGGGTCACCGGGGAACTGCGTCCGGACGTGGTGCTGATGGACGTCCGTATGCCCGGTATGGACGGGATCGAGGCCACCCGGCTGCTGGTGGCCGAGTCCGAAGTGGACGGACCGCGGGTGCTCATCCTGACCACCTTCGACCTCGACGAGTACGTCTACGACGCGCTGCGCGCCGGGGCCAGCGGGTTCCTGCTCAAGGACGTCACCGCCGAACGGCTCTTCGACGCCGTGCGCGTGGTCGCGGCGGGCGAGGCGCTGCTCGCGCCGACCGTCACCCGCCGTCTGATCAGCGAGTTCGCCCGGCTCCGGCCGAGCCAGGGCGTCCCGCCCGAACTGAGCGCGCTGACGCCGCGCGAGACCGAGGTCCTGCGGCTGATCGCGGAAGGACTGTCCAATCCGGAAATCGCGGGCAGGCTGAGCGTCACCGAGGAGACGGTGAAGACCCACGTGAGCCGGGTGCTGAACAAACTGGGCCTGCGCGACCGGACCCAGGCCGTCGTGACCGCGTACGAATCCGGCCTCGTCGTGCCCAAGGCTTCTCGGTGAGCACGTGACTCGCGTGCTTGAAGCCGGAACTCATGAGTCACGCCCCCGATCACGCGAATCACGTCTCTGATCACGCGAGATCGGGGTTGCTTCTAGTCCTCGGGTTCCCAGGGCAGCGGGATGATCAGGCACGGACCGCCGACGAACAGGCCGCCGTCGATGCCCAGCGCCTTCCCGCCCGCGTAGAGGTACGGGCCCTCGATCTGCGCCGGGTGGATCCCGAGCTGGTCGGCGATGACGCTGTGCCCGTGCACGATCCGCTCGCCGCCGAGCCGGTCCATCATCTGCTGTGCGACGTCGGTGCCCTCCGGGCCGCGGAAGGCGTACCGCGTGGTCATCCGCCGCCACACGTCCCACCACGACTCGATGTCGCTGCCCTGGAGGATCTCGCGGCCACGCGTGTTGATCTCGTCGATGTCGGTACCCCAGTCGAGGTACTCGAGCGTGTCGGAGTGCATCAGCAGGTGATTGGCGGCCAGCGTCAGCATCGGACGCGAGGTCAGCCATTCGATATGTTGCGGGGTGAGCCTGTCCTGGTCGGCCAGCAGGCCGCCGTTGATCTCCCAGCTGCGGGCGAAGCTGCGCGGCCCGAAGTCCGACGGCACCTCCGTGTCACCGAAGTGGTACATCCCGAGCAGCAGGATCTCGTGGTTGCCCAGCAGCGTCCCGCAGTGGCCGCCCGCCGCCGCGGCCTGCCGTTCCAGCCGCATCACCAGGTCGATGACGCCGACGCCGTCGGGTCCTCGGTCGACGAAGTCACCCAGGAACCACAGGGTGGCTTCACCACCGGCCCAGTCGTCGTCGGCGTCGAGCAGCCCCTTCTCGCGGAGCGCTTCGGCCAGCTCGTCCCGATGTCCGTGCACGTCACCGACCACATAGGTCGGATTCGGCGCATCGGACGGGGGCTGATCGTCGTGCATCTTGAGCACGATAAGCCCTCCGCCCGCCGTCGCCTCGCTCAGCCTTCACCGAACGGGTCGCCGGTCCGCCCGACCAGATCGGCGATGGAGTCGATGATCATGGTCGGCCGGTACGGGTAGTGCTCGGCGCTTTCCCTGCTGGAGATGCCCGTGAGCACCAGGATCGTCTGCAGCCCGGCCTCGATTCCGGAGTGGACGTCGGTGTCCATCCGGTCGCCGATCATCAGCGTCGACTCGGAATGCGCGCCGAGCCGCCGCAGGGCCGAGCGCATCATCAGCGGGTTCGGCTTGCCGACGTAGTACGGCGACCGCCCGGTCGCCTTCTCGATCAGCGCGGCGACCGAACCGGTGGCCGGCATGGAGCCCTCGACGCTCGGGCCGGTGACGTCGGGGTTGGTGGCGATGAACTTCGCGCCGCCCTCGATCAGCCGGATCGCGCGGGTGATCGCGCTGAAGCTGTAGGTGCGCGTCTCGCCGAGGACGACGTAGTCCGGGTCGCGCTCGGTCAGCACGTAGCCGACCTCGTGCAGCGCCGTGGTGAGCCCGGCCTCGCCGATCACGAACGCCGAGCCGTTCGGCCGCTGTGAGGCGAGGAACTTCGCGGTCGCCAGCGCGGAGGTCCAGATGGCCTCTTCGGGGATGTCCAGGCCGGTCCGTTCGAGCCTCGCGCGCAGGTCGCGCGGGGTATAGATCGAGTTGTTGGTCAGCACCAGGAACCCGATGTCGTTCGCGCGCAGCTCCTTGAGGAACTCGTCCGCGCCGGGTACGAGGTGCTCCTCCTTCACCAGCACGCCATCCATGTCGCTGAGATAGGTCCAACGGCGCTCGTTCATGCCCCCACCCTAATGATCCGCGACGGCGTGAACAGCCACGGACGCCGCCTTGACCGAAAGGTTGACCGGTGTGCCGGGTTCGAGCGCCAGTTCGGCGACCGCGGCGGGGGTCAGGTCGGCGGACAGACCGGCCGCCCAGCCGTCACCGCGGGTGCGGACCCGGATCACCGGACCGTGTGGTTCGAGCGCGTCGACCACTCCCTCGACGGTGTTGCGCGGGCTGCCCCGATGCTCACCGTCCTTCAGGTACAGCGCGACGGCGCTGGGGGCGAAGACGGCGACGGCCGCTTCGCCTGCGACGACGTCTTCCGCTGGGATCCCGGCCAGCGGCAGCCCGCCTGACGTGCGCAAACCGCTCTGGGTGGCGACGCCGGGCACCAGGTTGAGCCCGGCGATCCGCGCGGTGAACGCCGTGCGCGGCGCGGCCAGTACCTTCCGCGTCTCGCCGCGTTCGACGATCCGGCCCGCGTCGAGCACGGCGACGTGGTCGGCCAGCGCGAGCGCGTCGAGCGGGTCGTGGGTGACCAGCACCGTCGGCGGCCCGGACCGCAGCACCCGGCGAAGCAGCCCTCGGATGGCGGGAGCCGCGTCGACGTCGAGGGCGGCGAACGGCTCGTCGAGCAGCAGCAACCCGGGTTCGGCGGCCAGCGCCCGCGCGATGGCGACCCGCTGCGCCTGACCGCCGGAGAGCTGCGCGGGCCGTCGTCCGGCCAGCTCCAGCGCGTCCACTTCGGTCAGCCAGTCGCGGGCGCGCCGTTTCGCCTCGGCGCGTCCGGCGCCGGTCGAGCGCGGCGCGAAGGCGACGTTGTCCAAAGCGGACAGATGCGGGAAGAGCAGGGCGTCCTGGGAGAGCAGGCCGATGCCGCGGGAGTGCGGCGGCAGGCCGGACAGGGCGTGCTCGCCGAGGGTGATCCGCGCCCGGTCCGGGCGGAGCAGCCCGGCGAGGGAACCGAGCACACTCGACTTTCCCGAGCCGTTCGGTCCGAGCAGGGCGAGCACGCCGCCGTCGGGCACTTCGAACTCGACGTCCAAGGTGAATTCGCCGCGCCGCAGGGCGATCTCGGCGGTCAGGGTCATGAGCGGACCCCTTCGAGCGCCCGGGGCCGGGCGAGCGCGATCACCGCGACGGCGACCAGGATCAGCAGCAGGGCCAGGGCGACGGCGCTGTCGACGTCGACCTCGGCCTGGTTGTAGACCTCCAGCGGAAGCGTCCGGGTGACGCCCTCCAGGCTGCCCGCGAAGGTGATCGTGGCGCCGAATTCGCCCAGCGCCCGCGCGAAACTCAGCACGATCCCCGAACCGAGCGCGGGCAGCAGCAACGGCAGCGTGACCCGGCGGAACACCGTCCAGGGCTTCGCTCCGAGCGTCGAAGCGACCCGTTCGTAGCGGTCACCGGCGCCGCGCAGCGCACCTTCGAGGCTGACCACGAGGAACGGCATCGCGACGAACGTCTGCGCGATGACCACCGCGGCCGTGGTGAACGGCACCTGCTCGCCGGTGAGGGTGTTCACCAGCATGCCGAGGAAACCCTTGCGTCCCAGCAGGTACAGCAGAGCCAGACCGCCGACCACCGGCGGCAGGACGAGCGGTAGCAGCACCACCGCGCGCAGCACGCGGATGCCGCGCACCCCCGAACGCGCGAGCACCACGGCGAGCGGGACGCCGAACAGCACACAGACCACAGTGGACAGTCCGGCCGTGACCAGTGAGAGCCTCAACGCGTTCAGTGACGACGGCGAGGCGATGAGGCTCGGGAACCGGCTCAGGTCCGAGCGCACCAGCAGGCCGACGACCGGCAGCACCACCAGCGCCAGCGCGCAGATCGCCGGCGGCCAGAGCACCCACGGCACCCCGGATCCCGCGATTCGTCCTCTGGTTGCGGTAGTTGCACGCGCATCTACCGCGACCAGAGGACTACTTGCGGCTTTACGGCGTGCCAAATCCGACCTTCACCAGTTCTTGCTTCCCGGTGGCGCTGAGCACGAAGTCGGTGAACTGCTTCGCGAGCGCCGCCTGGGGCGCGTCCTTGACCACCGCGATCGGGTAGCTGTTGATCGCGCCCGCCGACTCGGGGAAGTCCACCTTGTCCACCTTCGCGGCGGCCGACGTCGCGTCGGTGACGTAGACCAGGCCGGCGTCGGCGTCGCCCGACCGCACCTTCGCGAGCACCGACTTGACGTCCTGTTCCTCGCTCGCGGGCTTGAGCGTGACCCCGGAACTCTGCTGCACCTTCTTCGCCGCCGCCCCGCACGGCACCTGCGGCGCGCAGACGATCACGGTCAGCCCGTCCTTCGCGAGGTCGGCGAGGCCTTTGATGCCCTTCGGGTTCCCCTTGCCGACGGCGATGGCGAGCCGGTTGGTGGCGAACACCGACGGCTGCCCGTCGATCACCTCACCCTGGGTGGCCTTGTCCATATTGGCCTGGTCGGCCGAGGCGAAGACGTCGGCCTCGGCGCCCTGGGTCAGCTTCTGGACCAGCGCCGAGGAGCCCTCGAAGCTGAACTTCACGGTGACCCCGGAGTTCCGCGCCTCGAACTGCTTGCCCAGCGTGCCGAACGACTCGGTCAGCGACGCCGCCGCGAAGACCGTCAGCGTCTTGGCCCCGGCCTGCGGCGTGGCCGCCGTCTCCGAACCGCAGGCCGTCGCGGCCAGTGCCAGCGCGAGCAGGGCTGGAACACGCAAGGCAGAGACGAGTCTCCTCATCGGCTTCCTTCCGGGGTTTCGATCACGACGGTGGTGGCCTTGACGACGGCGACCGCGAGCACCCCGGGCCGCAGCCCGAGTTCGCGGACGGCTTCGCTGCTCATCAGGGAGACCACGCGATGCGAGCCGCATTGCAGTTCGACCTGGGCCATCACCTTGTCCGTGATGACCTCGGTGACGAGGCCGACGAACCGGTTCCGGGCGGAGCGTCCGACGCCGGACGGGTCCTCGGGCTGTTCGGCCTGCGCCTTGGCGAACGCGGCGAGTTCGGCGCCGTCGACGACCTTGCGCCCGGCCGAGTCGTCGAACGCGGTCAACTGGCCGGCGCGCACCCAGCGGCGGACGGTGTCGTCGCTGACGCCGAGCAGACGAGCGGCCTCGGATAACCGGAATTGCGGCATGACGGGAAGGCTACTTCCGCAGATGCGGAAAAGCTACGGACGCGAGGAATTGCCGAGCAGTTCGTCGCGGAGGCCATCCAGCAACGTCGCCTGGAAACGTTCGAGGACTTTCCGCTCGCCCGGGGAGAACTGTTCGAGCACGTTCTTCATGTTCGTGTACGCGGATTCGAAGAGCGGCGCGTAGCGCTCCAGGGCGCCCGGGACGACCTCGATCAGCACCTTCCGCCGGTCCACGGTGTCCCGGACGCGGCGGGCGAGGCCCGCCTTCTCCAGCCTGTCCATGACGCCGGTCACAGCGCCCGTCGACAACCCGGTCAGTTCCGCGATCCTGCCCGCTGTCAACGGTCCCGGCGTCTGGCCGATGAGTTCGAGTGCCTTGTGGTCGGTGGCGGAGAGGCCCATCCGCTCGGCGATCCTGGCGTGCCGGAGGACGGTCAGCGTGCTGCCTTCGCGGCCGAGGTGGGCGAACCGGGCCAATTCCTCCGCCGAGAGCGGATATTTCACCATCCGGAAAACCCTTCGGGAAAAGCGACGATTCGGCGGGCAGCGCATTTTAGAATGCCGGTTCTGCTCGCCGCAGGGCTACTCTGGTGGCAATGACAGCAGTCGATCTCGGGTTTCCCCGTGTCCCCGGTACACGAGGTCCGTCAAGCGTGCCCAGGCCGGACAACCCCGCCCTGATCGACACCTTCGGCCGCGTCGCGACCGATCTGCGGGTGTCGCTCACCGACAAGTGCAATCTGCGCTGCACCTATTGCATGCCCGCCGAGGGCCTGGAATGGATGCCGAGCGCGGACGTGCTGACCGACGACGAACTCGTGTTCCTGCTCCGGATCGCCGTCGAACGGCTCGGCGTCACCGACATCCGGCTCACCGGCGGCGAACCGCTGCTGCGCCAGGGACTGGAGAACGTCGTCGAGCGGATCGCGTCGCTCGAACCGCGGCCGCGGCTTTCCATGACCACCAACGGGATCGGGCTCGCGAAACGCGCGAAGGCGCTCGCCTCCGCCGGCCTGGACCGCATCAACGTCTCGCTGGACACCGTCGACCGCGCGCTGTTCGAGACGATCACCCGCCGCGACAGGCTGTCCCACGTGCTCGCCGGCATGGCCGCGGCGCGGGAGGCCGGGCTGAACCCGGTGAAGGTCAACGCGGTGCTCATGCGCGGGCTCAACGAGGACCAGGCCGTGCCGCTGCTGCGGTTCTGCCTCGACGAGGGCTACCACCTGCGGTTCATCGAGCAGATGCCGCTCGACGCGCAGCACGGCTGGAGCCGCCGCGACATGATCACCGCCGAGCAGATCCTCGGCATGCTCGGCGAGGAGTTCACGCTGTCGCCGTTCCCCGCCGCACGCGGTGGCGCGCCCGCCGAACGCTGGCTGGTCGACGGCGGGCCGGGCGACGTCGGCGTGATCGCGTCGGTGACGCGGCCGTTCTGCGGCGCCTGCGAGCGGACCCGGCTGACCGCGGACGGCGCGGTGCGCTCCTGCCTGTTCAGCAACGACGAGACCGACCTACGCGCCCTCGTGCGCGCGGGCGCGCGCGAAGAAGAGGTGGCGGACGCCTGGCGCGCGACGATGTGGGGCAAGCTCGCCGGGCACGAGATCAACGAGGCCGGCTTCGCGCAGCCGATCCGGCCCATGAGCGCGATCGGCGGCTGACATGGTGACCATCGTGGTGCGGTACTTCGCGTCGGCGCGCGCGGCGACGGGCCTCGACGAAGAGAAGGTGACGCTGCCGGACGGCGCCCGCGTCGCCGACGCCGTCACCCGCCTGCGTGAACTCCACCCGGAGAAGCTGCCGAAGCTGCTCGAAGCGGTGTCGTTCCTGCTGGACGGCGTCGCCGTGCGCGATCTCACCCGGCCGCTGACCGACGCCGCCGAACTCGACGTCCTGCCTCCGTTCGCGGGCGGCTGACCTGCGGAAACGCGGGGAAACGATAGCAAAGGTCCCTTGCTCCCCCGCGAGTCGTTCCGGGGCCTTTGACCTGCTATCCGTCCGGAATTCACCGGCCGGACGCCGAAGCAGCCGAGGATGCGCCAGTGATCACCTTCCGCCGTGTCTTCGCCGCGCTGCTCGCCGCCGTCGCCGCCACGAGCCTGGCGACCGCCCCGGCGTCCGCCCACGAGCGCGTCCGGCCGCTCCCGCAGGCGCACAGCCACAACGACTACGAGCACGCGCGCCCACTGCAGGACGCCCTCGATCAGGGCTTCACCAGCGTCGAGGCCGACGTCTATCTCGTGGACGGGCGGTTGCTGGTCGCGCACGACCTGGCGGACACGCGGCCGGACCGCACCCTGGAGTCGCTCTACCTGGAACCGCTGCGCAAACGCGTCCTGGCCAACCACGGCGGCGTTTACCGGCAGCGAGCCGAGTTTCAGCTGTTGATCGACGTCAAGGGCGAAGCGAACAGCACGTACGCGGCGCTGGAGAAGCGGCTCTACAACCCGCGCTACTCCTTCCTCTTCTCTTTGTATGCGTTTGGGCACGTGAAGAAGCGGGCAGTAACAGCGGTGATCTCCGGTGGGCGGCCCAAGGACGTGATGCTCGGGCAGAAGTTCCGGCTCGCCTTCTACGACGGCCGGATCCGGGACGAGAACGACCTGAACATCGGCTCGGATCCCAAGATCGCCCCGCTGGTCTCGGACTCCTGGAGCGAGTTGTTCACGTGGACCGGCGTCGGCCCGTTCCCCGCCACCGAGCGCGCGAAACTACACGAAGTAGTCAATCGGGCACACGCAGCGGGCCAGCGAGTGCGTTTCTGGGCGACGCCGGATACCGCTGGACCTGCACGTGAAGCGTTATGGAAAGAGCTGGTCGCCGCCGGGGTCGACCACCTGAATACAGATGACCTGCCAGGGCTGGCGGACTTCTTGAGGGCTCGCTAAAGTGCCCGGCCCAATAGCGCGCGAAGGCGCACGAATGGGCCAGTCACCCCTTAATCCACGTGATCCAAGCCTCACGATCCGTGAATTATCTCGGCCAGGAAACGGTCAGATAACGGCCCGCTGACCTGCATAAACAGCCGAATCGTTAGAGGTTGTGCGCTGTTACTGTGATGTAGGTCACAGCTCGAATAATTTCCGATCAGGCCGTTCGTTACGTACCGTCGCTTTTCGGTTGGCCCCGACCGACCACGCATGACCGGGAACCCGTAGCGCCGAGCCCTGTCCAACGGATTCCCGGACCCAACCCCGAGCGAAAGCATTTCCGGACAGGGACGAGGGGACCGAGCCGACGCGTCGTGCGTCTGGCGAAGTCAGCCGGCCTGCGAAGGTCAGCCAGGCCCACGGGCCCGCCCTCAGCTCAGGCTCGTAGGCGCAGGGAGCGAGATTTACTCACATGTCTTACCGAGGCAAGCACCGCAAGATGTCCGCCGCTACCCGCCACATCGCCCGCGTCGCCATTGCGGGTGTCGCGGTCGGCGCTCCCCTCGCGATCGCCGCGACCCCCGCGTCGGCGACCAACTGGGACGCCATCGCGCAGTGCGAGAGCAGCGGCAACTGGAGCACCAACACCGGTAACGGCTACTACGGTGGCCTGCAGTTCTCGCAGAGCACCTGGCGTGCCTACGGCGGCACCGGTAGCGCCGCCAACGCTTCGCGCGAGCAGCAGATCGCTGTCGCCGAGCGCGTCCTGCAGGGTCAGGGCATCGGCGCGTGGCCGCACTGTGGCAAGAAGGCCGGCTCCTCGGCCGGCCCCGCGAAGGCCAAGTCCTCCGCGCCGAAGGCCACCAAGAAGGTGACCCCGAAGAAGTCGACCGCTCCGGTCACCAAGCAGCAGGCCCCGGCCCCGGCCGCCGCCAACGTCGCGAACTCGCACCCGACCGGCGACTACACCGTCGTCAAGGGTGACACGCTGTCCGCGATCGCCACCAAGTTCAACGTCCAGGGCGGCTACCAGAAGCTGCAGGAGCTGAACAAGGACTTCGTGTCCAACGCCGACTTCATCGTCGTCGGCCAGAAGCTCGCCACCAAGTGAGCTCTTGAGCACCAGTAAGTCGTGATGCCTGCGGGATCCCCGCACGGCCACGTCGCGACTGACAGAGCCCCACCGCGCCTATTCCCCCGGCGGTGGGGCTCTGTTGCGTCCACGGGGCCTTCAGGAAGCTCAGGGCGAGTTGACCCACTCGTCGCTGCCATCGCTGAAGTGCTGGTGCTTCCACACCGGCAGCCGGGCCTTGACCTCGTCCACCAGTTCCGAGCACGCCGCGAAGGCCTGCCCCCGGTGCTCGGCCGCCACGGCGCAGGCCAGCGCGACGTCGCCGATGGCCAGCGCGCCCAGCCGGTGACTGACGGCGACCGCCCGGACGCCGGTCCAGTTCCCCGAGAGGTCCGCGACGACCTCCGCGAGCACCTCCGAAGCGCTGGGGTGTCCCTCGTAGGCGAGCCGTTCCACCGACCGCCCGCCGTCGTGGTCGCGCACGACCCCGCCGAAGGTGACGACGGCGCCCGCGGCCGCGTCGTCCACCAGTCGTGCGTGTTCCTCGACCGAGAGCGGTTCGTCGACCACCGCGATCCGTGCGACCCGAACGCTCACTGCTGTGCCTCCCGTAGGTGGTCGCCGCCTGCCAGCTGGTCGACGGCGTGGTCGAGGATCCCGTCCAGTACGCCCAGGCCGTCCTTCACGCCGCCGCGTGACCCGGGCAGGTTCACCACCAGGGTCCGCCCGGCCACGCCGGCGACCCCGCGCGAGAGCACGGCGGTGGGCACGGCGGGCAGTCCGGCGGCGCGGATCGCGTCCGCGACGCCGGGGAGTTCGTAGTCGAGGATCGCGCGGGTGACGTCCGGGGTGCGGTCGGTCGGCGAGATACCGGTGCCGCCGGTCGTCACGATCACCTGGACCCCGGCCGCGACGGCGTCCCGCAGCGCGGCGCCCACCGGGTCCCCGTCTTCGACGACCACGGGGTCCGGCACGTCCCAGCCACGCGAAACGAGCCAGGCCGTGATGACCGGGCCGGTCTTGTCCTCGTAGACGCCCTTCGCGGCGCGGTTCGACGCCACGATCACCCGGGCGGCGCGGCTCACGGCCGCTCCCAGGTCCCGGTCTTGCCGCCGTCCTTGCGGATCAGGCGGACGTCGTCCAGCGTCGCCGCCGGATCGACGGCCTTGATCATGTCGTGCAGGGTCAGCCCGGCGACGGCGACAGCGGTCAGCGCTTCCATCTCGACGCCGGTCCGGTCGTTCGTCTTCGCGGTCGCGGTGATGTGCACGGCGGCCTCGTCGAGAGCGAACTCGACCTTCACGCCGGACAACGCGATCTGGTGGCAGAGCGGGATGAGGTCGGGGACCTTCTTCGCGCCCATGATGCCCGCGATCCGGGCGGTCGCGAGGGCGTCGCCCTTGGCCAGCCCGTTCGTCGCGAGGAGGCCGAGCACCTCGGCCGTGGTGTGCACGGTGCCGCCCGCCAGCGCGGTGCGGGCGGTGGGCGTTTTGCCGGAAACGTCGACCATACGGGCAGCACCCGTATGGTCGACGTGGCTGAGTTCACTCACGCCCAGCAGGCTAGTCCTCAGAAGATCCGCTGCCGCGACCGAACCTCGGCGAGCGCCTTCTCCCGTTCCTGCCGCTGTTCCGGTGTCATCGAGCTGAAGAGCCCGCCCTTGTCCGCGGCGCAGGCCGTGTCGTGCGCGGGGCGCTTGCCTTCCACGAAGAACCGGTTGACGGCGTTGTTGCCGCAAGCGTTCTCCGAAGTCAGCCAGACCCCGTGCCCGCCGTCGTCGACCGACACCATCCGCGTGCGGTCGCCCAGCGCGCGCCGCATCTCCTTGGCACCACTGAGCGGCGTGGCCGGGTCACGCAGGTTCTGCACCAGCAGGATGTTCGACGGGCCACGGTCGCCGATCCGCACCGGCGGCTCGATCGGCTCGGACGGCCAGAACGCGCACGCCCAGATGTTGGCCCCGGCCGCGCCGAACATCGGGTACCTGACCCGGTCCTTCTCGACGTTGCGCTGGTAGGTCCCGACGTTCTCGGGCCAGTTCGCGTCGTTGCAGACCACGTGCAGCTGGCCGGACAGCAGATTGCCGACGTCGATCTGCGCCGCCTGCTCGGTCTGCTTCACGACGCCTTCGGTGTCGAGCGCCTGCCACTGCTGCGCCAGTACCGGGAAGGAACTGGTCGAGTACAGCGCACCGAACGTGCCCATCCGGAACGCCGCACCGTCCACGCCGGGAACCGTGCCGCTGTCGAGCTTGGCGGCGAGTTCGAAGAACTTCGCCGTCACCTGCTGCGGCGTGCGGCCCAGCCCGTAGCCGGCATGCCGTGCGGCCGCCCACTTCGCGAAGTCCGGGAAGCGGTCCTGGAACCCCTCCGCCAGCCGACGCGAGGTCGCCGGGTCGAGCCCGCCCGGACCGGTCACGCTGTCGAGCACGACGCGATCGGTCTGCTGCGGGAACATCGTCGAGTACACAGCGCCGAGGTAGCTGCCGTACGAGACGCCGTAGTAGGAAAGCTTCTTCTCGCCGAGAGCCTCCCGGATGCGGTCCATGTCCCGGGCGGTGTTGGCCGTGGTGATGTACGGCAGGTTCCCCGCGGTCTTCGACTCGCCGCACTGCTTCGCGACGCCGGCCACGTGCGTCGCCCGCTCCGCCACCGCCGCCGCGTCACGCGCGTACGGCGGGACGTTGCTGACCAGTTGCTCGGGCTTGAGATCGCAGGTGACCGGCGTACTGCCGCCGATCCCCCGCGGGTCGAATCCGATGATGTCGTACGCGTCGAGCACACTCGCCGGCACACCGGAGGCGCGCAGGGCGTCCGGCATGGTCAGCCCCGGCCCGCCGGGGCCGCCGGGGTTCGTCAGCATGATCCCGCGCCGCTTCGCCGGCTTGGTGCTGGCGAGCTTCGAAACGGCGATGTCGATGGTCGGCCCGCCCGGGTTCCGATAGTCGAGCGGGACCTTCAAGGTGGCGCACTGCAGGGTGGCCACGTCCGGACACGGTTCCCAGTCCAGAGACGAGGACGCGGCGGACGCAGTGGCGGGTACGAGTACCGCCAAAGTGACCGCCGCGGCCGTGAGTGTCCCGATTCTGCTCAGGACAGAGCGCTTCATTCCCAACCCCCGTCATGATCGACTTCCTGGTCGGAATCGAGCCTATGAGCGGGCAGGGCGTGCGGTCGTCACCCTGAGGTCCGGTATCGGTCTAGCTCTCAGTGGTGACGCCGGTCCCGAATGGAGCAAGGGACCTTTGCTACCGCGCCGCCTTGGCGACCTTCTTCACCGCGTCCGCGACGGCCGGGGCGACAGCGCTGTCGAACACGCTCGGCACGATGAACGACGCGTTGAGCTTGCCGTTGTCCACGACGTCGGCGATGGCGTCGGCGGCGGCGAGCAGCATGGAGTCGTCGATCTGGTGCGCGTGCGCGTCGAGCAGGCCGCGGAACACGCCGGGGAACGCGAGCACGTTGTTGATCTGGTTCGGGAAGTCGCTCCGGCCGGTGGCGACCACGGCGGCGTGCTTCTGCGCCTCCATCGGGTCGATCTCGGGGTCCGGGTTGGCGAGCGCGAACACGACGGCGTCGGACTTCATGGTCGCGACCTGCTCGGCGCCGAACAGGTTCGGCGCGGAGACCCCGATGAACACGTCGGCATCGACGAGCGCCTCGTGCAGCGTGCCCGCCTGCTGCTCCTTGTTGGTGTGCTCGGCGATCCAGGTCAGGTTGTCGTCGAGGTTGCCGCGCGCGGAGTGCACGATGCCGTCGATGTCGGCGGCCACGATGTCGCCCGGGCCCTTGCGCAGCAGCAGGCGGATGATCGCCGAACCGGCCGCGCCGACCCCGCTGACCACGATCTTGCAGTCCTCGATGTTCTTGCCGACCACGCGCAGGGCGTTGCGCAGTGCGGCGACCACGACGATCGCGGTGCCGTGCTGGTCGTCGTGGAACACCGGGATGTCGAGCAGCTCACGCAGCCGCGCCTCGATCTCGAAGCAGCGCGGCGCGGCGATGTCCTCAAGGTTGATGCCGGCGTACACCGGGGCGATCGCCTTGACGATCTTGATGATCTCTTCGGTGTCCTGGGTGTCCAGGCACACCGGCCAGGCGTCGACGTCGGCGAACTTCTTGAACAGCGCCGCCTTGCCCTCCATCACCGGCAGCGCGGCGGCCGGGCCGATGTTGCCGAGGCCCAGCACGGCCGAACCGTCGGTGACGACGGCGACGGTGTTCCGCTTGATGGTCAGGCGGCGCGCGTCCTCGGGGTTCGCGGCGATCGCCTGGCAGACGCGGGCGACACCGGGGGTGTACGCGCGGGAGAGGTCATCACGGTTGCGGAGCGCGACCTTGGGGGTGACCTCGATCTTGCCGCCGAGGTGGATCAGGAACGTCCGGTCGGAGATCGCGCGGACACGCACGCCCGGGAGCGAGTCCAGGGTCTGCGTGATGTCCTGCGCGTGGTTCTCCGACAGGGCGTTGGCGCTGATGTCGACGACGATCGATTCGGGGTGCGACTCGACGACGTCGAACGCGGTCAGCACTCCGCCGACCCGGCCGACGGCCGTGGTCAGATCACCCGCCGCGGTGGACGACGCGGGGGCCTCCACCCGGACGGTGATCGAATATCCGGGACCGGGAACCGGCATGGCACTACCCCCGCTGAGACGCTCGAATAGGTCGATCGAAAACCTACTCCCGTGACGACCGCCACGAAGCCTCGCAGGGGGTGACTGGCGAGTAACTCGCTACTTGTTGATCTTCGTCTCGGGGTGCACGTACGGCACCGCTTCGAGCGGGAAGGTCAGGTCACCGAACGGGGACAGCGCGCCCTGCCGGTCGGAAGCGAGCTCGGTGACGGGGTGCTCCCCGTCTTCACCGGGCCAGGTCGGGTCGATACCCGCGCGCTTCTTGTTCTCGCCCTTCGCCACAACGTCCTCCCGAGCATGTTCAAGCTGTCTCGACGCACAGTCTGCCCGAACGCGACTGCCGCGCAATCACCCGCCCGGTATCCTGGTCGTCTATGCCCGAGCCCTCCCTGGCGGACTGGCTGCGCCAGGAGTCCGACGACGAACTCGCCGCACTGCTTCGCACACGTCGCGACCTGTCCACGCCACCACCGTCCGACACCATCGTGCTCGCCACCCGAGCCGGCACGCCGGGCTCCGTGGCGCGCGCCTGCGAAGACCTCGACACCTTCACGCTCGCCGTGCTCGACGCCCTGCTGCTGGCCGGTGCGGACACCGGGCCGGTCACCGCGGCCGAGGTCGCGCGACTGACCGGCACCAAGGTCGGCCCCACCCTCGCGCGGCTGCGCGCCAGGGCACTGGTCTGGGGTGAGGACGACGCGCTGCGCGTCCCGCCGTCGGCCCGTGACGCGCTCGGCCCCTTCCCCGCCGGGCTGGGGGCGTCGTCGTCCGAGCTCGCCGGAGTGGACATCACCGCCGCTCTCGCCGAGGTCGGCGAGGACGAGCGCGCGCTGCTGGCGACACTGGCCGCCGGGCCGCCGATCGGCCGCACCCGGGACGCCGCGGCCGACGTCTCGCTGGAGCGGGCGCAGACCCCGGTCCAGCGGCTGCTCGCCCGCGGCCTGCTGCTGCGCCGGGACGATCAGACCGTCGAACTGCCGCGAGAACTCGGGATCGCTCTGCGCGGCGGGTCGGTGTTCGACCCGGCGTCGCTGAGCGAACCGAAGCTCCCGGTCCACCCGCACCAGCAGTCCACAGTGGACAAGGCGGCCGCGGGCGAGGCGATGGAGTTCTTGCGCCAGACCGAAACCATGCTCCGCGCGTGGTCGCAGATGCCGCCTCCGGTGCTGAAGTCCGGCGGGCTCGGAGTGCGCGAACTGAAGAAGCTCGCCAAGGATCTCGACGTCGGCGAAACGCGGGTGACCCTGCTGGCCGAGATGGCCGTCGGCGCCGGGCTGGTCGCCGACAGTGAAGCGACCACGCCGGAATGGGTGCCGACGACGCTCACGGATTCGTGGCTCGCGTCGCCGACCGCGCAACGCTGGATGACCATCGCGCAGGCCTGGCTCGAACTGCCCCGGCTGGCCGGTCTCGCCGGCGGACGGGACGCGAAGGACAAGCCGATCGCGACGCTTTCCGAGGACCTGCGCCGCCCGCTGGCGCCGGTCTCGCGGCGGCGGATCCTTCTCGCGCTGGCCGATCTGCCCGAGGGCGCCGGAGTGAAGAGCGTCGACGAACTCGTCGCCGCGCTCGCCTGGCGCGCGCCACGACGGGGCGGGCGGCTGAGGGACGAGACCGTGCGCTGGACGATGGCCGAGGCGTCCGCGCTGGGCCTGGTCGCGCTCGGCGGGCTCACGACGTCGACGAGGGCGCTGCTGGACGAAGACCGGCCCGGCGCTGTCGCGTCGATGCTCGAAGCGCTGCCGCGCCCGGTGGACCACGTGCTCGTCCAGGCCGATCTGACGGTGGTCGCCCCCGGACCGCTGGAGGCCGAACTCGCGGCCGACATGACCGCCGTCGCCGACATCGAATCGTCCGGCCACGCGACCGTGTACCGGATCACCGAGACGTCCGTGCGGCGCGCGCTCGACACCGGGCGGACCGCGGGCGAACTGCACCATCTGTTCACGACGCGGTCGGCGACGCCGGTGCCGCAATCGCTCACCTACCTGATCGACGACGTCGCCCGACGGCACGGACGGCTGCGCGGTGGCGCCGCGGAGTCGTTCCTGCGCTGCGACGACGCGTCGCTGCTGGCGGAGGTCCTGGGAAACCAGGTCGCGGCGGAGTACGGCCTGCGCATGATCGCGCCGACCGTCCTCATCAGCTCGTACCCGCTCGCCGAGGTCCTCGACGGGCTCCGCGCCGCCGGGTTCGCTCCTGCCGCCGAAGGGCCCGACGGGCGCGTCATGGACATCAGGCCGTCTGGACGTCGTCTGCCCGCGAAGTCGCGTGGCCCGCGAAGGGCGCCTGGGGAACCTGCCGGGCTGACAGACGATCAGGTCGGCAAGATCGTCGCGCACGTCCGGGCCGGTGACGCCGCTTCGGCGCGACGCCGCGGCGAGACCGTGCGGGCGCCCCAGGGCGTCGGCGCCGGGGACACGTCCGCGACGCTGGCGTTGCTGTCCCAGGCGACCATGGACCGTCGCGAGGTGTGGATCGGCTTCGTCGACTCACGCGGGACGGCGAGCCAGCGCGTGGTGCGGCCGATGCGGGTCGGTGGCGGGGTGCTGGAGGGGCACGACCACGAGCGGTACCCGCTGCACCGGATCACTTCCGCGGCCCTGGTCGAAGACTGACGCGTTCGTCCTCTGGTTGCGGTACTTGCACGCGGTGGCATCCAAGCGAGAGCTAGGCCAGTTGCTCGGTGCGGAGGTCCTTCAACACCATCGACATGGCCTCGCCATGGGTCGGCCAATCAGGCGTTCCGATCCCGACCGAATGCAGGGCAGCCCGAATCGCGGCATGACCTTCCGCGATGGCGTGGGACAGGTCGACACCGATGATGTCGGCCTCGATCTCCATGACCGCACGCGCGGCGTCGGCGGAGACCGCACTGTCGGTGAATCCGGCGACGCACCGTTCCTGATCGAGGAGAGCGTGCATCACCTTGTCGCCGTAGCCGAAGAGATCATCGGCACCGTCGGCGATGAAGACCCAGTGCGCATGGACCGTGACACTCATCAGGAACCCCTTTCGATCTCGTAGCAAGGTTGACGCAACAGCCAGGACAACGCGTTCTTCCCGTAGTTCGCACCACTCGGCGTCAGGTGGATCCAACGCTGATGCAGCCCGCATGGGCACCGGACGGTGTAGTAGGTCGGCGGATCCAAGATCCTCCATCCTGCCCGATGGAAATGATCCAGAACAGCTTCCAGATCTTTCCTAGGATGCTTTCTCCAGTACCCCACCGGCTACTCCTCGACCAGGTTAACGCAGATCAGGAGGACCGGCGTCACGCTGAGATTCCGTTCACGTGCAACGACGGGTCTATCGAGAATCCGCACAAACCATTACCGAAAGTACCGGCCAGTCACCTTAAAGTAGTCAAAGCGCGCGAGGCTTGCGCGTGGGCAAATCCTTGCGCGTGCAAGTACCGCAACCAGAGGACGAAACGCGGGAAGTCAGAGGTCGCGAAGGCCTTGAAGGACCCGCTCCATGAACGCGCGCGAGGACGAGTCACCCAGGATCAGTTCCGTCTGGTGGATCAGCACCAGGCCGGCGTCCGCCATGTCGCCGACGATCACCTTCACGACACCGAGCGGCAGTCGCAGATGCGCGGCGATCTCGGCGATCGACCGGGTGTCCAGGCAGATGTCGCAGATCTGCCGGTGCTCGATGGTCCGCACGCCGCGGTACCGGCGGCCGTCGTCGCTGGTCGAAACCAGCGCCTCCAGCGCCAGGTCGTGCGCGGTGCGGGTGCGCCCGCCGGTGCGGGTGTAGGGCCGGACCCGGGAGCCCGAAAAAGGCAGGTAGACCGAAGCGGGGGCGTTCCCTGGGCCGGAACCGGCGGCACCGTTGCCGGCGGAGGCGGGACGCACGCTCGGCTGCCGGATCGGCGAGGTCGCCGGGGAAGAGGTCGCGAGCGGGGACGTCGCCAACGGAGACGGCTGAGACATCGGGGGCGGCGGCGGAGGCTCGGGCGGCGCGACCGGACGGCGCGGCATGATCGTGCTGATCGAGCTCAGCTCGAACCGGCTCGGGGAATCGAAGCTCTCCCGGTCGTTGCCCTCGTGGAGGGAGTCCCAGCCGGACGGATCCGGCTCGGTGAATCCGGTGATCTTCATCGGCGACTACCCACGTACGCCGCCCTGCAGCTGCGCGCGCAGCTCGGGGGTGATCTGCTGGCCGACGCGCTCCACGAGCAGGGTCATCTCGTAGGCCACCGTGCCGATGTCACACGTCGGCGCGGCCAGTACGGCCAGCGAGGAGCCGTCGGTGACCGACATGAGGAAGAGGTACCCGCGTTCCATCTCGACGACCGTCTGGTTGACCCCGCCCGCGTCGAAGCAGCGCGCCGCTCCGGCGGTCAGGCTGATCAAGCCGGAGGCGACCGCCGACAGCTGCTCGGCGCGTTCTTGGGGCAGCCCTTCGGACGGCGCGAGGAGCAGACCGTCCGCGGAGACCAGCACGGCATGCGCGGCGCCGGGAACCCGGCGCGCGAAATCCGTGATGAGCCAGCCGAACGAGCTCTGTTGCTGCCCGGATGCCGTCACTAGTCCCTCCTCGCTGCGTCAAGAACCGCGCGCCCACTGTGGACGTCGTGGTCCGGACGTCCCTCGCCCACGAGCCGAAAGACGCCTCCACCCAGCGTATTCGCCCCGTCGATCGTGTCGAGCCCGCCACCCGGCCGAGGGTGTTCACCGAACGTAGGCGTCCAGCCGCTCACCGCGTCGACCCATCGCGAACCACGCATTCGTGGGTCACTCCGTGGTGGCGGCGGACGACCGTGCGTGAAACGGTGTCCACGCAGGTCATGGGCCTGCCGACGACCCGATCGGGGGCTGCCGGCACCGGTGCGGCCGAAGGGGATCTCCCCAGGTTCAGCCGAGCCGGTGGCGCCACTCCCCGAAGCGGGTGAAGCCTGCCGAGTTCACTCCAACGGCCGCATCCGCTCCGGGCTTTCGTCCTGCCTATCCCGCCCGCAACGCCGAATCGTGTGCGATGGCGTGCTGCACGACCGAGATCAAGACCTGCTTGGCCGAATCACGCTCACGCGCGTCGCACGCCATGATCGGCACGGACGGTGAGATCGTCAGCGCGTGCCGGACGTCTTCGATCTGGTGGTGCAGCAGCCGGTCGAAGCAGTTGATCGCGACGACGTAGGGCAGCTTCCGGTTCTCGAAGAAGTCGATCGACGGGAACGCGTCGGCGAGCCGCCGCGTGTCGACCAGCACGACGGCACCGATGGCGCCGACGGCGAGGTCGTCCCACATGAACCAGAACCGGTGCTGGCCCGGCGTACCGAACACGTACAGCACCAGATCCGAATCCAGCGAAATACGCCCGAAGTCCATGGCCACGGTCGTCGTCGACTTGTTCGGGGTCGCCGAATTGTCGTCGACCGACACGCTCGCCTCGGTCATCATGGCCTCGGTGGTCAGCGGATCGATCTCCGAAACCGCCCCGACCAGCGTGGTCTTCCCCGAGCCGAATCCGCCAGCGACCACGATCTTGGCCGACGAAGTCGGTCCGGTCACCTGCGGCGCATTCGCGTCGGAGTCAAATTCTCCGAAGCCCACTGAGCACCCTCTCCATGAACTCGATACTCGGCCGGTCTCCCACGGTCTGGCTGGCGGTGTGCACCAGGACCAGGCCGAGGCCGGCCACGTCTCCGATCAGCACCCGGACCACGCCGAGCGGCAGGCGCAGCAGCGCCGCGACTTCGGCTACGGACCGGGTGTCCAGGCAAAGGTCGCAGATCGACCGGTGTTCGGGAACACGCACCCGGTCGAGCACGCGTCCCTGTTCACTGGTCGAGATCAACGCCTCGATGGCCAGGTCGTACGTCGGCTTGGTCCGTCCCCGCGTGCGGAAATACGGCCGGACCAGGCCGGATGATTCGACGTCGTCGGTGTACGGCTCATCGACGAATTCGTTCTGCGCCTGCTGCGGCAGCGCGGCCGCGAGCGGGTCGGCGGCCGCGGCCGCCCTGCGCTCCTCCTCCTTGTCGAAGGAGAACTTGGCGAATTCGCCCGAGTCGTACAGCGGGCCGCTGCCACCACCGAACAGTTCCGCCCCAGGTCCGCCCAGCAGCCGTTCCCGGTAATCCGAGACGCTGAAATCGGAGGGTCCCTGTCCGGCGTTCGAATCGGTCAGCCAGCGGGCGGCCTCGTCCGCGGACACGGGGTCGTTGTCCGTCCCCTCTGCCCTGCGTGATCGCCATTCGCGGTCGACCCGGTCACGGAACGACGTCCAGTCCTCCCGGCCGTCGTCGCGTTCCGACCACCCACCGGAGAAGTCGTCACCGAGCCGGCCATCGCCCCTTAAGCGCCCGTCGTCCACGGCATTCTCCTCGGTTCCCGGTCGCTCAGCGGCGGACCGACGCGCCCTGCAGTTGCGCGCGCATCTCCGGTGTCAGCTGTTGCCCCACGCGTTCCACCAGCAAGGTCATCTCGTAGACGACCAGGCCGATGTCACTCTCCGGCGAGCCGAGGACCGCCAGACAGGAACCGTCCGAAACCGACATGAGGAAGAGGAAGCCGTTGGCCATCTCGACCACCGTCTGCGCGACCGTGCCACCTTCGAACACCTTGGCCGCACCGCGCGCGAGGCTCGTGAGCCCCGACGAGACCGCGGCGAGCTGGTCGGCCCTGTCCTTGGGAAGCCCCTTCGAGGAGGCCAGCAGCAAACCGTCCGCCGAGACCACCACGGCATGCGCAGCGCCCGGGACCCGGTGCACGAAATCCGTGATCAGCCAGGCAAAGCTGCTCGTGTGTCCTTTACCCTGCGCCTGGCCGCCAGGCTGCGCTTGGCCCCCCGGCTGCATTGCACCCGCCCGTGTCACTTTCACTCCTTACTGCTGTCATCGGCAAGGGAACCCCCGCCAGTCACCGGAACGCCGTTGTCATACGACGCATCGAGCGGGCGTTCCTTCAACGCGTGCCGTCCCGATGTATAGCCCTTCTGGAAGCTTGCCATCCGACTCCGAGCCGCCGTCGCCGAGCGGGCGATGGCACCCGTGCCCGGCATTCCGGAGGTCTTGTCGGCGAACGAGTCTTCCTTCTTCGGCTCGTTCCCGCCGATCGAACCTGGAACGAGATTCTGGTTCGGCACCCGTTTGGGGAGGCCCGCCGGGGTGATCTCGTCGTTCCGATCTTCGTACAGGACCTGTGCTGCCTGCCACCCGTCATCGGACGCGCTGCGCCAGCCATTGTCCTGGAGCACGGTCTCCGGCGGAACAGTCTGCGGGATCCGAGTGGGCAATACCTCTTCGGGCTCCTGCTCGACGACGGGTTCGACGGGTTCGCCGAGGTCGTGGCGAACCTGCTCGGGAACATCCGATTCAGCGGCGGGCTCGGGCTCCGCGGCGTGGGTGGGCGTGGTCTCGCCGGTCGCCTCGTCGCCTTCGCTGAACCAGCGCGACAGCACCGACTGGTAGATCGGGAGCCGCCTGGTGGGGACGTCGTCCTCGAGTGCCGACTTGCCGGTGTCCGAGGGCTCCTCGTGCCGCTGCGGCGGCTCCACCGGGTTCACCGGGACGTACCTCGGCTCCCGCTTCGGCAGTACCAGCGAGGCGAACTGGGTCTCGGTGGTGCTGGAAGCGCCGTCCCCGTTCCCCGGGGACAGGTCGTCGGCCGTCGGCCATGCCGGGGTCTCCTCGGCGGGGACCGCCGGGCTGAGGAACGGGCCGGCCGCGTTCTTGCTCCCGACCAGGTCGTCGAGGCTGATCGGCTGGTCGAGCGGGACAAGCCCGCCCTGGTGCGCGATCGGCTGCGAAGCCGGCGGCCTCGACGGCGGAGGCGGTGTCATCTCCAGGCCGCGGTCCGACGCCGGGATGTTCGGCAGTGAGGTAGAAGGCCCAGACATCTCGGACATCCCGGGCATGGACGTTTCCGAGCGGTTCGACGGCGGCAGGGTGTTCCGCACGCCGGGCCGCATCTGCGTGAGCAGCTCGGCGGGCACGACGACCCGCGCGATCACGCCGCCTTCGATGTCCTCGTTCTCCCGCAGCCGGACCTCGATGCCGTGGCGGCGCGCCAGGCGCGCGACCACGTACAGGCCCATCCGCCGGGTCACCGAGACGTCCAGGTCCGGCGGGTCGGCGAGGCGCGTGTTGACCTCGGCGAGCCGCTCCTCGGTCATGCCGACACCGTGGTCGGTGACCTGGATGGCGAGCGCCTTCTTGCGGGTGATCACCGCGCGGACGGTCACCTTGGTCTCCGGCTCGGAGAAGTAGGTGGCGTTGTCCAGCAGTTCCGCGAGCACGTGCACGAGGTCGTGGATCGTCAGGCCCTGGACCGCGACGTCGGGGACGATCCCGATCTCGATCCGGGCGTACTGCTCGATCTCCGAGACCGCGGCGCCGATGACGTCACCGGCGGGCACCGGCTTGGGCACCGACTTCGCGAGACCGGCGCCCGAGAGCACCAGGAGGCTCTCACCGTTACGGCGCAGCCGCGTGGCGAGGTGGTCGAGCTCGAACAGGCTGGCCAAGTGGTCCGGGTCCTGCTCGTCGGCCTCGAGCCGGTCGATGACGCCGAGCTGGCGTTCCACCAGCCGCTGCGACCGGCGGGACAGGTTCACGAAGATGCCGTTGACGTTCTCCCGCAGGAGGGCCTGCTCGGCGGCCATCTTGACGGCCTGTTCGTGGACGATGTCGAACGAACGCGCCACTTCACCGATCTCGTCACGCGAGGTGACCGGCACCGGTTCGACCCGGCGCTTCGAGGCGTTGATCGGGTCCGGGTCGTCGAGGATGGCCTGCACCGTTTCCGGCAGCCGGGTGTAGGCGACGTCGAGCGCGGTCTTCCGCAGCACCCGCAGCGGGCGCAGCATCAGGCGGGCGATGACGAGCATCAGCGCCAGTGCGGCCAACAGGGCCAGCAGCACGATCGCGCCGCCGATCCAGGCGGAGTTGATCGCGTCGGTGGCCAGGCCGTCGGCCTGTGCCCGCAGCTGGCCGAGCAGGTTGGTCTCGACCGCGCGCAGCCTGTCCAGCGCGACCCGGCTGTCGTTGCCCAGCGCGACGTTGTCGATCTCCGGAGCCTGGCCCTGCTGGGCCAGCGAGAACGCCATCGTGGTGATCCGGCGGCGGTCGTCGACCTCGGGGCCGGAGAAGGTGTCCGAGTAGAGCTGCCGCTGTTCGGGGCTGGCGTTGGCGACGAAGGCCGCGGTCGAGGCGTCACCGCTGGCGACCGCCGACCGGGCCTGGTCGAACAGGTCGCCGGGGAACGACGAGCGGAAGGAGGCGATCAGCAGCGCCGCGTCACCGCGGGCGATGAACTCCTTGCTCTCACTGATGGCCTGCACGGTGACGCCGAGCCGGAGCACGTCCCGGTTGGCCACCGCGGTGGTGACCTCGCGGCCCAGCTGCACCAGCGAGTCGAGGATGCCCGAGTAGGCGATGAGGACCGGGGTGTCGCCGAGCAGCGAGGTGTTCATCGCGCCGCGCAGCGGGCGCAGGGCGTCGAGCCGCTGCAGACCACGCGAGTAGCGGTCCCTCGTGTCCTGATCGTCCGGGTTGATCTGGTTCGCCGAGGCCCGCAGGTCGTCGACGGCGCGGTCGACCTTGGCGATCTGCGCGTCGACACCGGTCTGCCGCGATCCGTCACCGGACGAGATCCGGGCGACGGCCAGCGCGCGCTCGCTCTGCAGCTCGTGCACCACCAGCGTGATCTTGTCCGCGAACGCGACCTGATCGGCCGTGTCCTGGAAGCGGGCCGCTTCGCCGCTGTCGTCGATCACCCGCAACGCGCCCAGCGCGAGCGCGGTCAGCGTCGGGATGATCAGGACCGCCGCGAGTTTGGATCGCAGCCGCCAGTTACGCAAACCCAGGAACGATCCGGCTTTTCCACCAGAACCGTCTCCGGTCTCCCGCGCAGGGGCCCCTCCAACCCCCGCGGTGTCTTCGTTCGGCACCGCCGCACCACCATCATCTTCATTCGGGCCGGGAAAGCCCATTTTGGACATGCCGTTCTCGAACTGGCCGTTCTGCTGTCTTGATCCGTCGCCGAAGACCACTACCCGCTCACTCCTGCCACCCGGCAGGGATAGGCACGGCGCGAGTTCTCACTCATCTGAACGAGAAGAACGTCTTCGGCGCACTCTGTCGGGTGTACCCGGCCGAAACCCCGCCTGGCGCGGCGGCAGCTGTTCAGCCCAGGCATGGCTTTCGATCCTCGTGCTGGCAAGTCATTGGTCTCTTCGGCCTAACCCGCCAGTGTGACGGCTCGCACCGGTACAGCGCGGTCCTGATGGACATTCGTTCGACGGACGCTTGTTCGATGGACGCTCATTCGATGAACACAGAGTGCCTTGCACCTCGGAAAAGGTCCATAGCGTTCGGCCATCCAAGGCACTCTCTTTCACTACATCAGTGGTCCACACCTCACTACCGGTGCCTGAGGGTAGCGAACGGGCGGCCCAGATGTAACCCTTCGGACAAGACGTGGGAAGAGCCACCGGACGGACCTTGACCGTTGCTACTCAGTTGTCAACAAACCCACGGGACGAACACGCCGCGTTGTGTTCACTTCTGACAAACAACCTGTTCGGGTGATCGTTACCCCAGAGGATCATAGGATGACCACCCATTGTGAGCAGGTTGTCGGTTCTCTACAGTGGGCCCGTGACTCCCGACAATGAGTCACATCCGAATCCATCATCAGGCCACGTCACACGTGACCTCCCTTGATCAGGAGCACCACTTGCTTGGCTCTGCAAGCTCGAAGAAGGCCCTGAGCGCCGGCCGGGGGAAGAAGGCGCTCGCACTCGCGATGGCAGCCCTCGTGTCGACGTCCGTCGGCGGTTGTGGCCTGCTCGGCGGGGACGATTCCTCCTCTTCCAGCGGCTCCGGGAACCTGGAGAAGGCGAAGATCAAGGTCTCCGTGATGTCGACCATCGACGTCGCGCCCTTCCGCCTCGCGCAGGACGGTGGCTACTTCAAGGCCGAGGGCCTCGAAGTCGAGGCGGTCGAAGCCGCGACCGGCCAGATCTCGCTGACGAACCTGATCGGCGGCATGGTCGACATCGCCTACTCGAGCTACACGCCGTTCTTCACCGCGGTGAGCAAGGGCACCGCGGACATCAAGCTGGTCGCCGACGCCTCCTCCGCCGGCCCGAAGAGCACCATGCTGGTCACGCTCCCGACGTCCAGCGTCAAGAGTGTGAACGACCTGGCGGGCAAGAAGATCGGCATCACCGCGCCGAACACCGTGTCCGACACGCTCTCCAAGTCGGTCATGAAGGACCACGGCGTCGACTTCAGCAAGGTCCAGTGGGTGCCGCTGCCGCTGCCGAACGTCGCGGGCGCGCTCAAGAACGGTGACATCGATGCCGGCTTCCTGACCGAGCCGTTCATCACCCAGGCCGCGAAGGCCGCGGGCACGGTCCCGGTCGTGGACACCGCCACCGGTGCCACCCAGGACTTCCCCACCGCCGGCTACGGCGGCATCGGCAAGTTCGTCGCCGAGAACCCCAAGACCGTGGCCGCCTTCCAGCGCGCCATGCAGAAGGCGACCCGCGACTCGGCCGACCGCTCCAAGATCGAGCCGCTGCTGGTCAAGTACGCCAAGATCGACCAGGACACCGCCGCGTTGACCACGCTGCTGACGCTGCAGTCCACGTTGGACGCCCGCCGCATCCAGCGGGTGCCGGACCTTCTCCTGCAGATGGGCGCCATCCAGACGAAGATCGACGTCAGCGGGATGATCGCGGCTCAGTCCTCGAACTGATGACGCGCGGTCACCACGAAATCCCCGCAAATCGGCTTTTTGATTACTGCAAGTAGTGATGTCCAAGCGGGTGATCATGCGATCCGGCGAATGGCCTAAAATGATCACCCGCTCACGACACCCATTGTGAGCAGGTGGGCAAATCTCTAAGGTGACCGCGTGCCTGGCGAAATAAAGCCACGACACTGACGAAAAATCCCCAAACGGTGATTCATTGTTTCCGAGGAGTGGGCTTTGTTTCGAAACGCCATGAGCAGGAGCGGGGCACGCAGACGACGGGGTGTCCTCGGTGTCGCCCTGAGCGCGATGATGCTGACCGCCTTGAGCGGTTGCGGCGCGCTCGGCGGTGACGACACGTCCGGTGGGTCCGGCGACGGCACGCTGGAGAAGACGAAGATCAAGGTTGCCCTGCTGCCCGTCGTCGACCTCGCGCCGCTGCGGCTGGCGCAGGAAGGCGGCTACTTCAAGGCCGAGGGGCTCGAGGTCGAAGCGGTCGACGCCCCCAGCGGCCAGGCGTCGATGACCAAGATGATCGGTGGCGAGGTCGACATCGCCTTCTCCACCTACTTCCCGTTCTTCGTCGCGAAGAGCAAGGGTGCCGCGGACATCCGGCTCGTCGCCGACTCCGTCTCGGCCAGCCCGAAGAGCAACGCGGTCGTCACCGTGCCGAAGTCACCGGTCAAGACGATCAACGACCTCGCGGGCAAGAAGATCGCGATCACCGACAAGAACACCGCGTCGCACCTGCTCACCGTCTCGGTGATGAAGGACCACGGCGTCGACACCAGCAAGGTCCAGTGGGTGCCGATGGCGCTGCCGAACATCGCGGCCGCGCTCAGCTCCGGCCAGGTCGACGCGGGCTACCTGCCCGAGCCGTTCCTGACTCAGGCGTCCAAGGTGGTCGGCGCGACCCCGGTCGTCGACATCTCGACCGGTGCCACCCAGGACTTCCCCCTGGCCGGCTTCGGCGCGCTCGGCGCGTTCGTCGACAAGAACCCGAAGACGGTGGCCGCGTTCCAGCGTGCGATGAGCAAGGCGGTGCGTGATTCGGCCGACCGTTCCAAGATCGAGCCCCTGGTCGTCAAGTACGCCAAGGTCGACGCCGAAACCGCGTCGCTGCTGACGCTGCCGACGTTCGGGTCCACTCTGGACGCCCGTCGCCTGCAGCGCGTGCCGGACCTGCTCCTGCAGACCGGCGTGATCACCGCCAAGCTCGACGCCTCGTCGATGCTCGCCCCTCAAGCTGGATAAAGGTAAAGGTGCCACGACTTCTCCGTGCTCTGGCCGGTCTGGCCGGTTTCTTCCTGATCTGGGAAGTGATCGTCCGGGCCGGCCTGGTCCGACAAGAGTTCCTCCCCCCGCCGTCCGTGGTCGTCGTGACGATCATCGAGCAGTTCGGTGAGGTGCAGTTCATCCGCGATCTGATCGCGACGTTCCTCGCGTGGGCGATCGCCCTGGTCATCGCCGTCGCCATCGCCGTGCCGGCGGGGCTGCTGCTGGGCAGCATCCCCGGGCTGCGCACCGCGACCGCGGTGGTCGTCGAGTTCCTGCGGCCGATCCCCGCCGTCGCACTGATCCCGCTGGTGCTGCTGCTGATCGGCGGCGGCCCCGAAGCGAAGATCACGCTGGCCGTGTACGCCTCGCTGTGGCCGATCATGTTCAACACGATCTACGCCCTCGGCGAGATCGACCCCGTACTGATGGAGACCGCGAAGGCCTGCGGCACCGGTAAGTTCCGGACGCTGACGTCGGTGGCGCTGCCGCACACCGCGCCGTTCGTGTTCACCGGGGTCCGGCTCTCCGCCAACATCGCGCTGATCGCGGTGGTCAGTACCGAATTCCTGGCCGGCGCCAAACTCGGCATCGGCAACTTCATCATGCAGGCCAGTACCGGCTCGACCAGGTTCGACCTCGTACTCGCCGGGACCGTGGTGGTCGGCGTGCTCGGCTTCCTGATCAACGGCGGGCTCGAGATGATCGGCCGTCGGGTCTTCCGCTGGAGCACCGTCGACCGGGAGGCTGTCTCGTGACGACCCTCACGCTGTCCAGCCGCGTCGGCAAGCAGGTGGGCCGGGGGCTCGGCATCCTGGTCCGCAACTGGCTGCTCTTCTTCGCCCTGCTGGGAATCTGGGAGCTTTCGACCCGGCTGGCCGAGAGCCCGTTCTTCCCGCCGCCGAGCGAGATCGTGGCCGCCGCGGCGAAACTGTGGTTCACCGGTCCGGCGTCGCAGCTGTTCCTCACCGACACCGTGTTCGACAACGTCCTGCCCAGTCTCGGCCGGACACTCGGCGGCTGGCTGCTGGCCGGCGCGATCGGGGTCGCCCTGGGTGTCGCGTTAGGACGGTCCAAGACCGGCATGGACTACGTCGGCCCGCTGTTCGCGTTCTTCCGTTCGGTTCCGCCGCCCGCGCTGATCCCGGTCTTCATCGTCCTTTTCGGACTCGGACCGGGTATGCAGACCGGGTCGATCATCTTCGGCGCGATCTGGCCGGTGCTGCTCAACACCGTCGACGGTGTCCGCTCGGTGGACCAGGTGAAGGTCGAGACCGCGCGCTCGTTCCGGACGCCGAGGTCGTTCTGGCTGCGCTCGGTCGTCCTCCCGGCCGCCGGGCCGAAGATCTTCGCCGGCCTGCGGCTCAGCCTGTCGATTTCCCTGCTGCTGATGGTGATCTCGGAGCTGGTCGGTTCCTACAACGGCATCGGCCGGTCCCTGATGGACGCCCAGCAGGCGTTCGACTTCCCGCTCATGTGGTCGTGGCTGGTCCTGCTCGGACTGCTCGGCTTCGGGTTCAACGCGGCCTTCCTGGCGGTGGAGCAGAGAGTGCTCCGCTGGCAGCCCACCCGCAACGGCCGTATCTAGTCTCCCAGTTTCGAAGGGTCAGCCAAATGTCAACCATGCTCGAGGTCTCCGGGCTGAACCACCGGTACGGCGCGGGAGAAAAGGCGCACGTCGCGGTCAACGACCTCTCGTTCACCGTGGAAGCCGGTCAGCTCGCCAGCATCGTGGGCCCGTCGGGCTGCGGCAAGTCGACCCTGCTGCGCTGCATCGCCGGGCTGATCAAGCCGACGTCCGGACAGGTCAGCCTGCACGGCGACGACGTCTCCGGAGTGCCGGAAGACCTGGCCGTGGTGTTCCAGGACTACAGCCGCTCGCTGTTCCCGTGGCTCTCGGTCGCGAAGAACGTCGAGTTCCCCTTGCGGTGGCGCAACTTGAGCCGTTCCGAGCGCCGGACGCGGGCGCAGGAGGCGCTGGAGTCGGTCGGCCTGTCCGGTGTCGGCTCGAAGTTCCCGTGGCAGCTTTCGGGCGGTATGCAGCAGCGTGTGTCGATCGCGCGGGCGCTGGCGAGCCGGCCCGCACTGCTGCTGATGGACGAGCCGTTCGCGTCGGTCGACGCGCAGACGCGGTTCGAACTGGAGGACCTGACCCGGCGCGTGCAGCGCGAGAACGGGAGCACGGTTCTCGTGGTCACGCACGACATCGACGAGAGCGTCTACCTGTCGGACCGAGTGCTGGTGCTGTCGAAGTCGCCCGCCACGATCGTCGCGGACCTGCCGGTCGGGCTGCCCGCCGAACGGAACCAGATCACCACGCGCGAGTCCCCGGAGTTCGTGACGCTGCGCGGTGAGGTGGCGCGGCTGCTGCAGGGTGGCGCGCCCGAAGCCGTCACCGCCGCTTCCGACGCCGCCGAATGGGACCTGGCCCAGGTCGACGCCGCGGCCGACGCTGCGACGGAAGCCCGCACGAAGGGCTGATCACTCTCCCCAGCGATGCTATGAACGAGTCTTTCCTTGCAAAATTTGCAAGGAAAGACTCGTTCATAGCGCGCCCTTCAGCACTCGTCCAGTCGCTCAGTAGAGCTTGCGGGGGTTGGGATCGATGCGGACGTGCACCAGGTGCGGGCGCTCGTCCGGCAGCGCCGCTTCCAGGGCCGGCTTCAGGTCCTCGGCCTTCTCGACGGCCGACGTCCGCAGGCCCATGCTCTGTGCCAGCGCGGGGAAATCGATGCCGCCGAGGTCGACGCCCGGCACCTTCTCGCCGCCCGCCGCCTCGCCGAGGATGCGCACGGCGGCGTACTGCGAGTTGTCGAAGATCACGAAGGTGATAGGCAGGTTGTGCTGCGCCGCGGTCCACAGTGCCTGGATGCAGTACATGCTCGAACCGTCGCCGAGGATGGCCACGACCTTGCGGTCCGGGCGGGCCATCGCGGCGCCGACGGCGGCCGGGAGGGCATAGCCCAGGGTGCCGCTGGCGACGGCCAGGAAGCCCGCGTCGGTGGATGTGATCGGCAGGTGGTCGTGCAGGTCGTTGCGGTGGCTCGGCGCCTCTTCGACGACGATGGCGTTGTCCGGCAGCACTTCCGCGATCGTGGCGTAGGCGAAGCCCGGCGAGATCGGCGTGACCGCGGCGGGCTTCTCCATCACCGCGCGGGACTTCGGCGCCTCACGGGTCGCGGCGCGCTCGACCAGCGCCCGGATCGCGAGCTTCGGCGTCGCACGGAGGCCGGTGCCCACCGCGGCGCGCGCCAGGATCTGCTCGTCGTCGCTGACCAGGAACAGTTGCGGCAGCGGGATCTCCGACTCGCCGCGGTACACGTGATAGGTGAACGCCGGGGCACCGATGACCACCACGACGTCGTGCTCGGTCAGCGCGCTCGCGAGCATCTGCCGTTCCGGCTGCAGGAAACCGAAGAACTGCGGGTGGTCCTCGGGGAAGGAGCAGCGCGACGACATCGGCGAAGCCCAGACCCCGGCTCCGATCTTCTCGGCCAGTTCGACGACGTCCGGCACGGCGCCTTCGTCGTCGACGCCCGGCCCGACGACGATCGCAGGCCGCTCGGCGGCGTCCAAAGCGGACACCAGTTCGTCCAGGGTGGCCGGATCAGGGGCGAAACCGGGGATCCGCGGGCGGGACACGATCGGCTTCGTGGTCTCGACGTCCCAGTCGTCCACCGGGACGGAGACGAACACCGGACCCATGGGGGCCTGCGTCGCCATGTGGTACGCCCGCGCCAGCGCCGCGGGGACGTCCTCGGCCCTGGCCGGTTCACAGCTCCACTTGACGTACGGCTTGGGGAAACTCGTCGCGTCGACGGCGCCGAGGAAGGGTTCGTCCGGGAGCAGCGACCGGGTCTGCTGCCCGGCGACGATGATCAGCGGCGCGTTGTTGCGGTACGCGGTGAACACGTGCCCGAGCGCGTGCCCGACCCCGCCCGCCGAATGCAGGTTCACCAGCACCGGACGCCGCGACGCGCGCGCGTATCCGTCGGCCATCGCGACGACGGACGCCTCTTGCAGGGCGAGCACGTAGGTGAAGTCGTCGGGCCAATCGGTGAGGAAAGCGATTTCAGTAGTTCCGGGATTGCCGAAAACCGTGGTCAGGCCCAGTTCACGCAGCAGTTCCCTGGTCGCGTCACGTACGGTGCGGGTAGCCATGCCCCCACGCTAGCCGGTCGGATCTCGGTAGTTGAAGATGCAACCTCAAGTCACCGTCCGTGCTCTAACCTTGACGGCGTGCGCAAGGGGGAGATGATCGCCGGCCGCTATCGGCTGGAGGAGGTCGTCGGCGCCGGCGAGCGGGGCGAGGTCTGGCGGGCGCTGGATCTCGAACTGCGCCGGGTCGTCGCCGTCAAACTCGCGCGCTCCGGCGAACAGGTCCGGCGTGAGGCGAGAATCGGCGCGGGCCTGCGGCACGCGGGCGTCGTCGCGGTCTTGGACGTCGTCCGGGAACGGCGCGGGCGCTGGCTGGTGATGGAGTACCTGCCCTCGCGCAGTCTCGCCGAGATGCTGCGGACGGGTGATCTTCTCCCGGCCGGGAAGGCCGCGGAGATCGGCGCGCAGGTGGCGGCGACGCTGGCCGCGATGCACGCCAAAGGCCTGGTGCACCGGGACATCACGCCGGGAAACGTGCTCGTCGCCGAGGACGGCACGGCCAAGCTCACCGATCTCGGCATCGCGGTGTGGTCGAACGCGGGCAGTCCGGAATTCCTGGCCACCGATGACGAAGCCTCGGACCCGGCGTTCGATGTCCACGCGCTCGGCGTGACGCTCGCGGCGGTGACCGAGGGCGGCATCTCCGGACTCCTGGCTGTTTTGACCGATCCGGATCCGCGCAAGCGCCCGACGGCCGCCGAGGCGAGTGCCCTGCTGCTGGAAGTCGCCGAGAACCCACCGCCCGCGTCGACGTCGCTCGTGCCGCGTCAGCTTCCTCCAGCGCCTGTCCACTTCGAAGGCCGCGAAGGGGAACTCGAAGCGATCTCCGGCGACGTCGTCGTCATCGACGGGCTGGGCGGGATCGGCAAGACCTGGCTGGCGTTGCGCTGGGCGCACGACAACCTGCGACGGTTCCCGGACGGACAGCTTTTCGTGAACCTGAACGATTCCGAAGCGGCGCTGCACGGTTTCCTCACCGCGCTCGGGGTGCCACCGGACGAGGTCCCGGCCGACCGGCAAGCGCAGATGGTTCTGTACCGGAATCTCGTCGCGGGGAAGCGCATGCTGATCCTGCTGGACAACGCGCGGGACGCCGGGCAGATCGCCGACCTGCTTCCGGGTACGCCGGAGTGCACGGTGCTCATCACCAGCCGCGGCTGGATGCCGGACCACGCCG
Organism: Amycolatopsis sp. lyj-112; assembly: GCF_046549055.1. Lineage (NCBI taxonomy): Bacteria > Bacillati > Actinomycetota > Actinomycetes > Pseudonocardiales > Pseudonocardiaceae > Amycolatopsis > Amycolatopsis sp. lyj-112. The sequence continues at coordinate 498,910 of NZ_JAJPWS010000002.1, forward strand.
CGCACTCGGTATCGCTGGACACGGTGCCGGTGCGCGAGGCGCGGGCGATGCTCGTCCGGCGTATCGGCGAGGACCGGGCCGCCACGGAACCCGAAGCGTTCGAAGAGATCCTGACCCATTGCTGCGGTCTTCCGCTGGCGCTGGCGATCGTCGCCGGACGGCTGACCGCGCATCCCGGGTTCTTCCTGGGAACCGCCGCCGCGATCCTTCGCGGTACCCGGAGCAGGCTCGACCCGCTTGACGACCGCAACCCGGCCACAGGGCTCGAAGCGGCGCTGGAAATGTCGTACTACGCGCTGGTGGAGAGGCACCGGGAACTCTTCGAACTGCTCGGCCTGGCGCCGGGACCGGACCTCCCGCTCCCCGCCGTCGCGAACCTGATCGACGGTTCGATCGCGGAAGCCAAGGCCACGCTGCGAACACTCGAACGACAGTCCCTTGTGGATGAATATGTCGACGGCCGCTGGCGCATGCACGATCTCGTGCGGCTCTATGCGGCCCAAGGGGCTCGGCTGCGCTACTCACCGGAAGAGCAAGGCGAGGCGCTACGCCGGCTTGTCGATTTCTCTCTGCACACCGCGCACCGGGCCACAGGGCTGCTCGACCCGCTCGGGCGCTTGATCGACCTCGGCCCCGCCCCCTCGGGCTACGTGCCGGAACGACTGGCCGACGCCGCGGCCGCACTGGACTGGTTCGATGCGGAACAGCCGATGCTGCTGGCCGTCCAGCAACTCGCCGTCGAACACGCTTGGGACGAGCAGGTCTGGCAACTCGCATCGACGCTGACCACTTTCCATTCCCGGCGCGGGCGCGTCGGGGAAGACTTGGCGGTGTGGCACCGGGCGCTGTCGGCCGCCGAACGCCTCGACGATCCCGCCGCGAAGGCGCTGTGCCACCGATGTCTCGGGCACGCGTACTCCCGGACGGCCGATCTCGACAAAGCGCTGGATCACCTCCGGATCGCGCTTTCGTTGTACGAGGCAACCGAGGACGAGCAAGGGAAAGGCCGCTCGTACCAGATTCTCGGCCTGCTCTGGGAACGGCGCGAGGATGACGAAGTGGCCCTGGAATACTCGACGCTCGCCCGAGAGCGGTTCAAGACGCTGGACGAGCCCGCGCTGGAAGCCGTGGCCCTCAACGCGATGGGCCGACACACGGGCAAGCTCGGCCGGTTCGACGAGGCGCGCACGCACTGCGAGGCGGCGCTTTCTCTGCTTCGTGGACACGGTTTCCCGGACAGCGAGGCGGAAACGTTGGTGGAACTGGGAAATTGCCATGCCGCGCTCGGTGACGGCGACAAGGCGCGCGAGATGTGGCTTGAAGCTGTCGAGATCTATCGGAACCAGGGGCGGGCCGAACTGGTCTCAAAGGTGGAGGCGCTGCTCAACGGCGCTTGAGGCGGCGGGTCAGGGCTGACCACGCTTCAGGGCAGTTCATAAACTATTCCTCCAGTTCGGTGATCACCCCTTGGATCACCGCGGACGACGCGGCCTCATCCAGAGACAGCTTCACCATGGTCTTCGCGGCCGCCCGATATACCGCCACCTTGTCTTCGGCGCAGAGATACGCGCTGCAGCGGAAGTGCTCCACGTGAACGATCGTCGGGAGATCATCGAAGTCCAGGATGCCGAACGATCCATTGAGCCCTGGGTGATAGCCGTCGCCGAACGGCAACACCCGAACCGTCACATTGCTCAGCTGCGCAAACGTGAGCAGCCGCTTGAGTTGGTCGCACATCACGGCATCTCCCCCGATGCCTTGCCTGAGGGCAATCTCGCCGAGTAGTGCGGTATAGCGCAGAGTTGACCGTCTTAGCAGTTCTCTGCGAGCCAGGCGCACCATCAACCGCTGTTCGACATCATCTTGAGCCAAAGAGCCGCCGCCAAAGATCGCCCGGGCGTAGGCAGAGGTTTGGAAGATGCCGGGGATCAATACCGGCTGCCAGTTGAAGACCGCGGTCGCGGTTCTCTCGTATTCGATGAACGAAGCCAAACCTGGCGGCACACCGGGCTGATTCTGTTCTAACCAGTCCGGCTCGTGCGCGTTGCGCGCCAACTCGATGAACCACGCCTTCTCCTCACCCACCACCCGCAAGTAGGCGAGCAGACCGGCCAGCTCCTCGACCTTCGGAAGTCGAGTTCCTTTCTCCCAGTGGGACAACTGCGGACTTGGAACCTCAGCGAGCCGCGAAAGCTCCCGCAGTCCCATCCCTCTTCGCCTGCGCGCAGCACGAATCGCGGCGCCGAGAGCGCGCGCCCGCGAGGTAGCCACCAGTGCCGTCATGCCGCGCAGTGTGTCACCGGAGCCCGGCGATCCCGACCGGGTGATCGACATTTGGTGTTGCCGTTTTGAAGCACCGAACATGCCGCGCATGACTGTGGACGAACGCCTTTTCGAGCGCTTGCACGACTTGGCCACGACGTTGCCCAAGGACATCACGTGGCTCTCCCCCACGCCGATCCGCGCGGACAGCCTGCGGGACCTCGGCGAACGTCTGAATGAGGTCGGCACGGATCTTGTCACCTACGCCGACGAACTCGATCGTCTTGCCGCACAACGGCTACCGGCGGGCGGCTGGATCCCCGAGGCCGGAACCCCTTCCCTGGGACAACGTCGCGCCCACTATGTCGGCAAGGGACGACTGCGGCTCGGCCTCCTCTACATCGCGAATTGCGGCGCCGCATGCTTCCCCTTCTACGGCCACGACCTGACCGGCAAGATCACCCGTCACGAACGCTGCGGCTCATGCATCGCGAAGGGGGCGCAGCAATGAAACGCTTGTTGGCGATCGTCATACTTCTCTTCATCTCAGCCTGCGGGGCAACACCGTCACAGGATGTAATCGACGTCGGGCTCGGGCGCAAAGCCCCACTCGTCCCGAAGCCGCTCGATGCCGCCGGACTGCTGGCCGACCCGTGCGCGGTGTTCCCGAACAACCCGACCCTCGTACGCATCGAAGAAACCGACCGCGGCAAGACCCCGGGCTGCAAAATGACCACCGGCGAGGGCAAGCCGTTGACCATCGACATCCTGCTCTTTCCGGAAATCACCAAAGGACTCGAACAGCTTTACGAATACCATCGGAACGACGCCTGGAAGAACGGCTACTTCGAACCCGTCACCGTATCGGGTTACCCCGCCGTCTTCGCCGCGATCAGGGACGATCGACCGATCGGAAAGTGCGATCTGAACGTCGCTCTCACGGACCAGCTGTTCTTCGCCGTCTTCTCCCACGCCCACCAAGGTGGCACCGGATGCGAATTCGCACGAGCCATCGCCTCGTCGGTGATCGAAACGCTTAATCACACTCAGTGACTCCTCTGAGTAACCCCACCGTTGCGGAACGATGTCCTATGATCTTCCGTCGGAGGGTGTGGGATGACCACAGGGGAGGACGTCATGGGCGCGCCGGACCACGGCAGAGCCACGCAGGCCGAACAGGAGATAGCGCAGCAGGTCAAGACCGCGAGAGCGGATACGGACCTGCGCGCGAACCTGAAGGAGCCGCCACCGCCGCCCAGCGTGATCGACAAGCTTGGGATGGGCTTCGGCGCTGCTCCGACCGGGGGCGCGGGGTACCGGATCGATCCGGAGGCGTTAGCCGCACAGATCCGCACGTTCGAGGACATCCGCGATCGCAGCCGCGCAGCTCATGTGGACCTCATGGGAGCGGCTCGAAACGCAACACCACCATCGAATGATCCTCCCGCGGTCGCGAACGCGGCCAAGGTTCGAGACTCGTTGGCCGCAGCCGCGGCCAACAACCTTGCGATACTTGAATACGCGCAAGGCCTCATTGATTCTCTGCGCAAAGCGAACGGAACATACAAACAGCACGATGAGGAAACATCGGCCTTGTTCAAGGAGCGACCTGCCACATGAATCGCCGATGGCTTCAGCTCATCGCAGCAGCAGCCGTTCCACTCGCCATGGTGTCTGCATGCAAATCGGATGTGCCGGGACAGCCCAGTGCCAGCTCAAGTTCCACTAGTACCGCTGCGCCCTCTTCGAACGGGCACGAGAGCCACACGAAAGCGCCCAGAGTGGCCAGCCCGTTGGAACCGGCCAAGTACGTCGAGTCACCCTGCACGACGCTGACTCAGGAGCAACAGCAGGAATTCAACGTCCGCGGTCCTGGCACGCCTCAAGACGTCGAAGGAGACCCGAGCTGTCGCTGGGAGATCGGGTCGAACGGGGATACGAGTATCAGCCTGACGTTCGCCCGCAAGCTTCCCGATGGCCTGAGCCACCTATACGCCCTCGACGAGACTGGCTGGTGGAAGAACGGCTACTTCGAGCCTGCAACCGTGAGTGGCTATCCAGCTGTTTACAACGGGATCTCGGATCTACGCGACGGCGGCAGTTGCGGTATTTCCACTGCTGCCACGGACACGATGTTCTTCTCGGTAGACCTTCAAGCTAGGCCAGGCAACGACAGCTGCGTGGCTGCGAAGAACGTGGCAACAGCTGTGATCGAAACCATCAAGAAGGGGGCTTGAGATGGGAGTGATGAACGGCCAGCAGATCTACGAGAACTTCGCGAACGCCCCCGGCCCGGGTGGGCTCGAAGCAGCGCAACGGCAGCTAGTCGAGGTCCGTGTCGAGTACGGCCGCCTCCAGGCCGAGATCACCAGGGCCGCCGCGGCCCTCGAAGAACACTGGCAAGGCGACGCCGCCGGTGCCGCCCAGCGCGGTGCGGGCCCTCTCGCCGTCGCGCATGGCCAGGCGGGTGGCGAGATGGAGTTCGCCGACAACCTGCTCAGCACTCAGGTCGCCAGCTTCCACGCCACCAAGAACGCGGTCCAGCCCGTGCCGCCGATCCCGCCGATGCCGGCCTCGTTCGACGAAATGATCGAAGGCGGGGCCAAGAACTACTTCGAGGCCACGACCGCGTCGAACAACGCGGCGCAGAGCAACGTGTCGGTCATGGACGGCTGGACCAAGATCTCCGGCGACAACGGCGCGAGGATGCCGGTCACCTACGGCACCATCGACCCGGGCGCTTTCAGTGTCTCGCAGGGGGCTCCCGGCGAGAAGCCCGGAGCGATCGACGGGTTCCGTGGCGCACCGGAGCAGCGCAAGAAGACGCCGAGGACTCCCGGCCAGACTCCGGCTCCGAAGCCGGGCACGCCTCAGCCAGGCCCCAAAGAGTCCACTGTGGACGTACCGAAGCAGCCCGTACCTGTCGCGAAGGGCGAAGACCAGACGACGCGGCCGGTCGAGGATCACCCGAAGCCGAACCCCATCCGCACCCCGATCACGGACGTGCCCCGCCCGCCGATCAGCGGACCGCCGATCAGCGGCAACCCGAACTGGCTCCCGCCGGTCACCGGACCCGGCGTACCCGGCGGCCCGGGACGCACCGGCGTACCGGGATCAGGGCCAGGAGCGGGACGTCTCAGCGGGCCCGGCGCGGGCCGGATCGGCGGGCCGGGAACCGCCGGACCGGGTACTGGCGGCGGCACGGGCGGGCGGCTCGGGGGCGGGCCGGGCTCGGGTTCCGGAATGGCGGGCACGCGCGGCATCGCCGAGCCGGGCATGCGCGGCGGCGCGGCCGGGAAACCCGGCGTGGGCGGGATGGCGCCGGGAGCGGCCGGGCAGCGCGGCAAGGGCGGCGAGGACGACGAGCACCAGCGCAAGTACGTGCTCGACGACGATTCTCACTTCCTGCCCGGCGAAAAGGGCGAGAAGATCGTCGATCCGACGACCGGCATGTCCCCGACACCTCCGGTCATCGGCAAGTAGATGGTCTGGTTCACCGAGCCGGAACGGTTCGCGGTGGATCAGCTCGCCGCCCTGGTCACCGAGACCACGGGCGGCGAGCTGCACCCCGTTCTCGCGCCGCAGGCGGTGTGGCTGGACGACTCCGCCCGCGCCGAAGCCACCAAGGCGCTCAAGTCCGCGAAGGCCCGCTACGGCGGCGATCCGCGCGACGCGGACGAGCCCGACTTTCGTGACATCGCCGTCCTGCTGTCCAGCCCGGCGGAGGCGAGCTTCGGCTGGATCGCCGACACCACCACGGGCGTCAACCTCGGCGTGCTCGTCGCGGGATCCGTCTGGTTCCGGCTCATCGCGGTGCGGGACGGCGACGACGTCTACGTGCGCACGTTCCACAAGGATCGGCTCACCGGCGTGCTCGCGGACGTCCTCCCCGCGGACGTCGGCAAGTCGCCGGTCCCCTCGATCACCGTGCTGCGCTCGGAAATGCAGGCACTGAGCCGCGAGGTCGTCGGAGCGGTGACTCCCAGCGCCGACGTCCGGCGCGCGCAACGTTTCGCGTCGCTTCAGCCTTGGGTGATCGCGGAGCTGTACATGGAGACCAGGAAGTCCGACGGGCACCGCGTGGTCAGCGATCCCCTGCGGGTCTACGACACCGACGAGGGCCGCTGGATCGTCACCGCCGTCAAGCACTACGACGACGAGCGCTTGACGCTCACGCCCGCGAGCGCGCGGGACGTCGCCACCGCCCTCGAACGCGTCCGCGACGCGCTCAGCTCTTGACCAGGGCCGCCCACTCGCGGACACCGGCGGCGTCGACAGCGGCATCCCAGCCACCAGGACGGACCGCACTGCCGATGTGGAAGGCGCGCACCCCGCCCGCCCGCAGCAGATGCACCTGCTGCGCCCGCAGGCCACCGCCCACCAGCAGCTGCGGCCCGTCCGTACGGCGGGCGAGCTGCTGCAGCACCGAAAGACCGTGCGCCACCCCGTGCGGATGCCCGGCGGCGAGCACCGTGTCGCAGCCGAGCGCGGCCAGCTGGTCGTAGGCGCTCAACGGGTCCCGCGCGCGGTCGATCGCGCGGTGGAAGGTCCACGGCAGGCCGTCGAGGTCCTTGACCAGCGTCTCGCAGGAGTCGACGTCGATTTCGCTTTCCGCGTCCAGGAAACCGAAGACGAACTCGCGCGCCCCCGCGTCGATCAGCCGCGCGGTTTCCGCGCGCAGCCCGTCGAGGTCGCCGGGGGCGAAGGACATGTTGTCCCGCACCATGACCCGGACCGGGAGGTCGGTGGCGCCGAGCACGTCGCGCACTGTCTCGAGTGACGGCGTGAGGCCGTCGCTGGCCATGTCGCTGACCAGTTCGAGGCGGTCGGCCCCACCCTCCTGCGCGCGCTCCGCGTCCACCGCGTTGAGCGCGATCACTTCCAGCAGGCCGGTTTTCGAACTCATGGACCTTCCAATTCGCTTATGCCGAGGGGTTGTCGTCACCCCGGGCGTGGCGACCGCGCCGGAAACCGCCTTGCAGGCTGGTCATCCGTTCGCGGACCGCTTCGGGGGAAAGTGAGAGTATCGGCCTCTCCCCTCGCGGCTTATCCGGCCTGTCGTCCTGCGACCGCGCCTCCGGGACGGCGGCGGGCAACACCGGCCAGGTGTCCTCCGCCCCGTCCTCCTGTTCGAGCTCATCGGGCGTCGGCCAGGCGTGCTCGGCTTCAGGCTCAGGTTCCGGCTCGGGGGAAGGCTCGGGAGCCGTTTCCTTCGCGGCCACCGGCTTCAGCGCCGGCTCGGTCGGCTCGTCGGGATCCTGCGACGGTTCCTCCGGCCAGGCTTCCGCCCCGGCCTGTTCGGCCGCCTTCACCGGCTCGAACGACGGCATGGACGGCGGACCCGGCTCAGCGGGCGAAGGACCCTCGCGCGGACCGCCGTGATCGAACCACTGCGAAAGCACGTCGTGGTACTTCGGCATCCGCTCGGTCGGCGAGTCCATCTCCAGGTGGTTGCCCGCGTCGTCGTCCGTCGAGGGCCATTCCGGTGCCGTCTCGCGCTCGACGACGGGCGCACGCCGTAGCGGGCCCGGTTCCAGTACGGGCGCGAACCTCGACTCCTCCACGCTCTCCTCAGGCTCGGGAAGCGGAGGGACTTCCAGCGGCGGTTCCGGTTCCGGCTCGGGCGTGGGCTGCACAGGCGCGGGTTCCGGCATCGGCGCGGGCTGCGGCGCGTCGGCCATGAGCGCCGTGGGCACGAGGACCGTCGCGGTGATCCCGCCGCCGGCGGCGGACTTCAGCCGGACGTCGATGCGGTGCCGCACGGCCAGCGTCGCGACCACGAACAGCCCCATCCGCCGCGAGACCTCGACGTCGACGTCGGGCGGATTCGCCAGCCGTGTGTTGGTCCGGTCGATCTCCGCCTGCGGCATCCCGGCGCCGTGGTCGGTGATCTCGATCAGCCACTCGCCGCGGTCGGTCACCCGGCCTTCGACCTGCACCATGGTGCTCTGGTCCGAATAGCGCGTGGCGTTCTCCAGCAACTCGGACACCACGTGCACGAGGTCGTTCACGGCCTCGCCGCGCACCGCGACCCGCGGCTCCGCACCGAGTTCGATGCGCTGGTAGTGCTCGACCTCCGAGAGCGCGGCTCCGATGATCTCGTCGGCCACGACGACGCCGCCGTCCTCGCGGACGACGTCGGTCCCCGAAAGCACCAGCAGGTTCTCGCTGTTGCGCCGCATCCGCGTCGCGAGGTGGTCGAGTTCGAACAGCCCGGCGAGCGTGTCGGGGTCCTGTTCGTCGGCCTCCATCCGGTCCAGCACGGAAAGCTGCCGTTCGACAAGATCCTGGCTGCGCTGCGACAGGTTGACGAACATCGCGTTGATGTTCTCCCGCAGCATCGCCTGTTCCCCGGCCAGCCGGACGGCCTCGCCGTGCACCGCGTCGAACGCCCGCGCCACCTGGCCGAGTTCCTCGCGGCTGAACACCGGCACCGGCGCGACGGCCAGCCGTCGGCGCAGGTTCTCCGGTTGTGGCTCGGGATCGCTGAGCAGGCCTTCCACGGCGGCGGGCAGCTGGCGTTCGGCGACGTCCAGCGCGCTGCGCCGCAGGATCCTCAACGGCCGCAACAGGGAACGCGCGATGATCACCGAGAGCACGCCGGCCACCATCAGCACCGCGAGCACGATGCCGCCGTCCCAGATCGCGGACGTTCTCGCTTGCGCCGCAAGGGTGTCCGTGCGTTCCTGCAACTGGACGAGCAGCGCCTGCTGCACCTGGTGGGCCAGATTGACCGTATAGGTGGCGGAGGTGTCCCACTTGTCCGCGTCCAGCCCGCCGAGCCCCTGGTCGTTCTCCGCCCGGATGAGGGCGGATTCGACGATGTCGTTGCCGATGTCGACGATCAGGCCGATCACCGTGTCGTCGTACATCCGCTGCTGTTCGGGCGTGGCGAAGGTGCGGAAGTCGTTGCGGGCGGCGGCGAGTTCGGCTTCGGCGCCGAGCAGCGCGCGCGTCCGGTCCCGGTTGAGGCTTCCTTGGGCGAGCGCGGCCGCCAGGATTCCCCGTTTGACCGACATCTGGTCCTTGATCCGGGCGAGCGCGTTCCCGGCGAGCCGGAGTTTCGCCAGATCCGGGTCGGAGACGTCGGCGGCGGTGGAATCGCTGATGTCGAGCAGGCCGGAGATCAGTTCGCTGTAGGAGCGCAGCACCGCGTCGGCGGGAAAAGCGGAGTGCTCCGCGGAAAACCGCAGACCGGAGAGCACGCGCAGGCGATCGCTGGTCAGCTGCAGGCTGGTCGCGGCCTTGTCGCCGAGCCGGCTCTTGCTTTCGCCGAGCGTGCGGTCGAAGGCGCCGATGGCCTCGTCGGAGCGTTTGCGCTGCTCGGTCAGTTCGGAGACGTCGCCCTTGCGATCGCCCGCGACGAACCGGGTGGTGAGGTCGCGTTCGCGCTGAAGCTGGTGCACCGCCTCGGCGACCGTGCTGTCGACCCGGCCGCGGGTGGCGAATTCGGCCAGCTGCTGGGCATCCCGCAGATCCGAGTTGACCCGGAGACCGACGAGGGCGACCACCGCGAGCGCGGGAATCAGCAGCACCACGAAGAGCTTTGTGCGCAGATGCCAGTTACGGAGACGCCATCTACCGCCGACGCGCGGATGTCGTTCCGCCGCGTCGCCCCCACGGGGACGCTTGTCGCGACGGGTCACCTGGTTTCCTTTTCCCACCACGGGACCCTTTCCCGTGGCTGACATCGGGGACGAGCGCCCGAACCTACTGTAGAGTAACAAGGTTCGAGAACGATCGAAAGCCGCGCTTGTGCGGCGTCTCCCGCAGGCGATCGTATGGGGCTCAGACCATACGATCCAGAAGGAGGAGCACATTCTCTCGGTAGGTGAGCGGTGACGATCATGCGCAGGCTGGGGATTTCGCTGGTAGCGGCTCTGCTGACGACGACTGGTTGCGGAGTGTTTTCCGGTGGTGACTCGACCTCGGAGGCACCCCTCGAACGAACTGAACTACGGATCGGCGTCAGCAACCCCATCGACACCGCCCCCCTGAGGATCGCCGTGGCGGACGGGAAGTTCAGTGCCGCCGGACTTTCGGTCACCCTCGTCGATGTCGCCGCCGACCAGGCGATCAACAAGCTCTCCGCGGGAGAGATCGACATCGTTTTCGCCAGCGATGTGTCGATCTTCCGCGCCGCCGCGGCCGGGACGGCGCTGCAGTTGCAGGGCGAGGCCTACACCGCCGGCCGCAACACCATGGCGCTCGTCACACTTCCCGGCTCCGACTACACCGAGCCGACGGTGAAGCGGTCACCGAAGGTCGCGGTGAACATGCTCGACGACGTCGGCGTGCTGGCGGCCCGTTCGGTGCTCGCGACCGCGGGCGTCGATGTGACGAAGATCCAGTTCAAGCAGCACCCGTTCGACCGGATGCCGCAGGCGTTGCAAGCGGGCGAGGCCGACGCCGCGTGGATGGTCGAGCCGTACATCACCAGGGCCGAGAAGGAACTCGGTGCGAGCATCCTCGCCGACGGCGGCCGCGGCGCGACGCTGGACTTCCCGATGTCGGCCTACGTTTCGGCCGGCGCGTTCGGCCAGGGCAACGTGCGCACACTGGCGGCGTTCCGGAAGGTGCTGAGCGACGCGCAGGTGCGCGCCGCGGACCCGGCCGTCGTCCGCGACGCGCTGCCGACGTTCTCCGACATCGACCGGACGACGGCCTCGCTGATCTCGCTCGGGACGTACCCGGTCTCCCTCAACGGCATCCGGCTGCAGCGCGTCGCCGACCTGATGCACAACTCCGGCATGATCGGCGCCCGGCTCGACGTCCAGGCACTCGTGCCGCGCTAAATATTTTCCCCGGTGGGCCGCAGGCAGACGGTGCGTTCGGGCGGCCCCGCGTAGTGCAGGGCGGTGTCGTCCGACGCGCAGGCCGTCTCCGACGAGCCCTGCATCACCACCACCCGTGACTCCGCGCTGATATCCGAGCAGCGGACCTTCGCGATCCGCGTCTCGTGCACGACGTCACGCAGGCAGTCGCCGGTCTCGACGTTCAGCGCCAGGCAGAGCGTCGACTTGGCCTTGCGGTCCGACGAGCTGCCGAACAACTCGAACTGGACATAATCGGCACCGCGGCACTCGGAGGCGCCGGTGCGCACCTGGTCGACCCGGAAGGTCGCGCGGTTCGACGTGCAGCTGACGGTGTTGTAGCTCTGGCCGCCGCCGGCCTCGTCGGTCAGATAGAGGCACTTGCCCGCTTCGAGCGTGGTGAGCCCGCTCGACCGCGAAATCCCCCAGGCCGCCAGGCTTCCCAGTCCCAGTGCGGCGACGACCCCCAGCACGATGGACACCTTCGCCAGCACGCTCAGCGGTGTCGGCCTCGGGAACGGCGTCGGCGGTCCCACTTCCGGCATCCCGGGCGGCATCCCTGGCGGTGGCCCGGGCACGTTGAACGGGTCGTACTCGGGCGCCCCGCCGGTCGGTGTAGTCGTCAAGATCCCCTCCAGTCACCTCCCGCACATCCTTCCACCAGCGGTGCCGCGGCGGGCGCCGGTGTGGCCGGAACGTATAAAGGAGGATGTGACCGATGGCCCGCTGATCGTCCAGTCCGACAAGACCGTGCTCCTCGAGGTCGACAACAGCCAGGCCGACGACGCGCGGATCGCCATCGCGCCGTTCGCCGAACTGGAACGCGCGCCCGAGCACGTCCACACCTACCGGATCACGCCGCTGGCGTTGTGGAACGCGCGCGCCGCGGGCCACGACGCCGAGCAGGTCGTCGACGCGCTGACGACGTACTCACGGTTCCCCGTGCCCCAGCCTCTGCTGATCGACATCGTCGACACGATGGGCCGGTTCGGCCGGCTGCAGATCGCCAACCACCCGGCGCACGGCCTGGTCATGGCGACCACCGACCGCGCGGTGCTGGAGGAGATCCTCCGGCACAAGAAGATCAGCCCGATGCTGGGCGCGCGCATCGACGAAGACACCGTCATCGTGCATCCGTCCGAGCGCGGGCGGCTCAAGCAGGTGCTGCTGAAGGTCGGCTGGCCCGCGGAGGACCTCGCCGGTTACGTCGACGGCGAAGCGCATCCGATCGAACTGGACGAGAGCGACTGGGAGCTGCGCGACTACCAGCGCAAGGCCGCGGAGGCGTTCTGGGCGGGCGGGTCCGGCGTCGTGGTCCTGCCTTGCGGAGCGGGCAAGACGCTCGTCGGCGCGGCGGCGATGGCGCACGCGAAGGCGACGACGCTGATCCTCGTCACGAACACCGTGGCCGGGCGGCAGTGGAAGCGCGAACTGATCGCGCGGACGTCGCTGACCGAAGAGGAGATCGGCGAATACTCCGGCGAGAAGAAGGAAGTCCGGCCGGTCACCATCGCGACGTATCAGGTGGTCACGCGCAAGACCAAGGGCGAGTACCGGCACCTGGACCTGTTCGACTCGCGTGACTGGGGCCTGGTGGTCTACGACGAGGTCCACCTGCTGCCCGCGCCGGTCTTCCGGATGACCGCGGACCTGCAGTCACGGCGGCGGCTGGGCCTGACCGCGACCCTCGTGCGCGAGGACGGCCGCGAGGGCGACGTGTTCTCCCTCATCGGGCCCAAGCGGTACGACGTCCCGTGGCGCGACATCGAGGCGCAGGGCTGGATCGCGCCGGCGGAATGCACCGAGGTCCGGGTGACCCTGACGGACGCCGAGAGGCTCGCGTACGCGACGGCCGAGGCCGAGGAGCGGTACAAGCTGGCGGCCACCGCGGACACCAAGACCAAAGTGATCAAGTCCCTGGTGGACCGGCACCCCGGCGAGCCGACGCTGGTCATCGGCGCCTATCTCGACCAGCTGGAGATGATCGGCGACGAACTCGACGCACCGGTGATCCAGGGCGCGACGCGGAACAAGGAACGCGAGGAACTCTTCGACGCGTTCCGGCGCGGGGAGATCAGGACGCTCGTGGTGTCGAAGGTCGCCAACTTCTCGATCGACCTGCCGGAAGCGTCGGTGGCGATCCAGATCTCCGGGACGTTCGGTTCGCGGCAGGAGGAGGCGCAGCGGCTGGGACGGCTGCTGCGGCCGAAGGGCGACGGACGGCAGGCGCACTTCTACTCGGTCGTCTCACGGGACACCGTCGACACCGAGTACGCGGCGCACCGGCAGCGCTTCCTGGCCGAGCAGGGCTACGCGTACCGGATCGTGGACGCCGACGACCTGATGCGGCCGATCTGACCCCCACCCCCGCCTGACCCGCCGGCCTGACCCGCCGCAAGTCGTCCTCTGGTTGCGGTACTTGCGCATGCAAGTACCGCAACCAGAGGACGAAACGCGAGATCGTCCGCAGGATCCCGCAAACGGGGTATCGAAAATTGTCGGTGGTTCGAACTAGTGTTCGGTAGAGTTGTCCGAACACCAGTTCGAGGGGAAGCCGATGACGATCGCACCGTTCCGCCCAGGCACGCCGCCCGTCCAGACCCTGCCGCCCGGCCGGTGGCACGGCCGCGTCTGGGTGTCGGACCTGCCCTTGGCCACGCCGTCGCGCTACACGGCCTGCGTCGCCGAGTTCGACCGGTCCGGGCTGTGGCCGGTGCTCATCCCGCACGACCAGCGGTTCGCGGTCAACGGCGAGGACTGGATCGACGACCGTGGCAGGCTCGCCCCGGCCGATCACCGGATCGCCTCGGCGGACCCGGCCGATGTCCTGGCCCGCTGGTGGGACACCTCATGCTGCGACGGCGCGTGCCTGCGCCCGTTCGGCGCGAAGTTCCCCGGCCTCGCCCGGCGCCCCTCGCGCCGCGCGGATCCGCTGGCCGAGGCGGGCAACACCGGGTCGATCCTGGCCACCCGTGCCCCGCACCGGCTCGCGCTGGTGCAGACGGAGCGGCCCGCGGACATCCCGGCGATCCTGGGCTGGACCGGCATGATCAAGGCGACCGACCAGGTCCACGAGCTGTCGGCGGTCCTGCGCAGCTGGGAGGACCGCTTCGGCGCGACGCTGACAGTGCTGGGCTTCGACTCGCTGGAGTTGTCGGTGGCCGCACCGCCGCGCACCCAGGGCCGCGCGCTCACGGTCGCCGCCGAGCACCGCTCGTTCTGCCTGCCCTCGTTCGCCGGCCAGCCGGGCAACCTGCGCGAGTTCGCCGCCGACCTGGTCCAGACTCGCCGCTGGCAGTTCTCCTGGGCCTGAGCAAGCGTTTGCGCCGAGTGGAGAGGGGAAATTCAGAGCAGAGCGGAAAGGCGGTGATCGACGTCGCCGAGATCAGGATCGGCACCTCAGGCTGGCGCTACCCGCCCTGGCGCGGGGACTTCTACCCCCGTGGCCTGGTGCAGCGCCGCGAATGGAGTATCTCTCCCACAGGATGAACTCGGCCGAGATCAACGGTTCGTTCTACTCCCTGCAGCGTCCCGAGCGTTATCGCGAATGGGCCGAGCAGACACCGGACGACTTCGTCTTCGCCGTCAAGGGCGGCCGCTTCATCACGCATATGAAGCAACTTCGTGACTTCGAGACGCCGCTGGCGAACTTCTTCGCGTCCGGCGTCCTCGCGCTCGGGCGGAAGCTGGGGCCGTTCCTCTGGCAGCTGCCACCGCGGCTGGCGTTCGACGCCGAGCGCATGGAGACGTTCTTCGGTCTGCTACCCCGCACCGGCCACGCGGCGGCCGAGCTGGCGGGCAAGCACGACGACAAGCTGAAGTCCGAGCCGTACACCGACGCGAAGCCGCGCCGGAAGCTCCGGCACGCGGTGGAAGTGCGGCACCCGAGCTTCGCCGAGCCGGAGAGCATCGAGCTGTTCCGGAAGCACGGCATCGCGCTCGTCGTCGCGGACACGGCGGGAAAATGGCCACTCGTCGAGGAGATGACGAGCGACGACTTCGCCTACGTCCGCCTGCATGGGGACGAGGAGTTGTACGTCAGCGGATACAGCGACAAGGTGCTCAAGCGGTGGGCACGCAAGATCGAGAGCTGGCATCGCGACACGTACGTCTACTTCGACAACGACGTGAAGGGCGAGGCCCCGAAGAACGCGATCACGCTCGCGAACCTCGCTCACGCTGCATAGTCAGCGCACAGTGAGCGGCGTCCTGTTAGGTGATTCCCGAGGACACGGGCGTGCTCGCGTGCTGCGACTGGGGGTCGGCACGCCGGGCGCCCGTGCCTCACTCAGCTCTTCACCACCTCGCCGCCGACGAGCGCGGCGAGCTTCGTCCGGACGTCTTCGGCGTCGGGATGGGCGAGCTCGGTCAGCACCCGCACCGAGCGCAGCCAGCAGTCGCGCGCCGACGAGGGATCACCGAGCCGCAGATGGATTCCGCCGAGCTGGGCCAGCACGTCGGCCGCCTCGTAGAGCTCGCCGTGCGCGAAGAACATCTCGACGGCCTGCCGCATGCAGGCGATACCTTCGTCGTTCCGGCCGAGCCCGACGAGCGCGATGCCCTTGGTGTGGAGGGTGAAGCGGTTCTCGTCGGACAGCAGGTGCGACGCCAGCGCCATGGCCTGGTCGGCGAGGTCCAGCGCCTGCTGGTAGCGGCCCGCGTCGGTGCAGATGTCGCCGAGCGCCTGCAGGGCGCTGGCCTCCATCCCGGCGCCGACGTTGTACTCCCGGATGAACCGCAACGCCCGCGTCCCGTACTCCCACGCCGTCTCGGTGTCGCCGCGGCTCCCGCTGGCCAGGGTGAGGTTGTAGAGGGCCCGCGCCTCGCCCTGCCGGTCGCCGACCTGCTGCTGCAGTTCGAGCACCTGCTTGAGGTAGCCAGTGCTCTCCTCGTACTGCCGGGACACCCCGCAGGCCACGCCGAGCCCGCTGAGGATCGCGGCCTCGCCGGAACGATCCCCGATTTCGCGGGCGGCACGCAGCGCCAAGCCGAACACCGAACGCCAGTCCTCCAGCCGGGCCCGCACGATGAAGTACGACTGCAGCAGCCACGCGAGCTGCCAGCACTCGCGGTGCCGTCGCTCCCGGTACGCGACGTTCACCCCGGCGATGAGGTTGCCGGCTTCCTCGTCGAACCAGTCGAGCGCCTGCTCGTAGTTCCCGAACTTCAGCCCGGCGCCGTCGAACCGCTCCGGCTCGACGAGCCGGTAGTGCCGGTCGGAGCGCAGCAACCTCGACGCGTTCAGCGCCGACGCCAGGGAGGCGTGAAGCAGCCTGTCCAGCACGTCCGCCCGCACGGCGGGCCCGTCCACCTTCGCCGACAGCTCGGCCGCGTAGGCGCGGATCAGGTCGTGGAACTGGTACCGGCCGGGCCGGGACCGGGCGATCAGGTGCGCGGCGGTCAGCTTCGCCAGGTCCGCGTGCGCTTCCGCGATGTCGACGCCGGCCACCGCCGCCGCCATGGGCACGCTGAAGTCGCCACCGGTCGGGAGGCCGAGCAGGCGCAGCATCCGCGCGGCACGCTCGTCGAGTGCCCGGTACGAGTACGAGAAGACGGCCCGGATGTTCGTCTCGTCGCCGTCCGCGAGGTCGAACGAGCCCAGCCTGTCCTGTTCGGACTCCAGCAGTCGGACGAACTCCCGCAGCGGAAGATCCGGGAACTGCGCTGCCCGCACCGCGAGGATCCGGATGGCCAGCGGCAGCCCGCCGCAGTAGCGGACGAACCGTTCGGTGGCCTCGGGATCCTCGGCGACCCGGTCCAGCCCGATCGTCGAAGCGACGAGGGCGATCGCGTCCCCGTCGGGCAGTTCCTCCAGCGCGACGCGCCGCGCGCCGTGGGTCGCCACGAGCGCCTGCAACTGCCAGCGGCTGGTCACCAGCACCAAGCAGCCGGGCCCGGGCAGCAGCGGCCGGACCTGTTCGGTGCTGGCGGCGTTGTCGACCAGGATCAGCATCCGGCGGCCGGCACTGTAGGTGCGCCAGGTGGCCGCGCGGCCGTCGACGTCGGCGGGGATCTGATCGGCCGGGACACCGACGGAGGTCAGCATGGTTTCGAGCGCGGTGGCGACCTCGAGCGGCTCCCCGGGGCCGTAACCGCGCAGGTTGAGGTAGACCTGCCCGCCGGGAAAACGGTCTCCGACCTCGTGCGCGAAATGGATGGCGAGGGTGGTTTTGCCGATGCCGCCCATTCCCTCGATCGACGCGATCGGTGTCGACGTCTCGGTGTCCAGCGCCTCCGGGACCAGTTCGCGCAAGGCCTTGAGGTCGCGCTGACGGCCGGAGAACACCCGGAGATCCGCCGGGAGCTGGCGCGGGATCAGCGGTTCCGCGCCGAGCCGGTACCGCGTCAGCCCGGAGTCCAATGTGGTCTCGCCGGACTCTTCGCCGGTCAGGATCGCCTGGTGCGCGCGCCGCAGCGACGCGCCGGGGTCGAGCCCGAGTTCCTCCGCGAGCACCGCGCCGATCCGGCGGTAGACGTTCAGTGCCTCGGCCTGCCTGCCGGAGCGGTACAGCGCGAGCATCAGTTGCTCGTGCAGCCGCTCCCGCAGCGGGTTCTCCCGGCACAGCCTGGTCAGCTCGGGGACGACGGTGGCGTGGTCGCCGAGCGAGATGAGCGCGTCGGCCCACTGCTCGCGGACCCGCAACCGCTCCTCGCCCAGCTGATCGGCTTCGTCCCGAAGCAGCGCTTCGGAGTGGACGTTCTGCAGAGCCGGGCCGCGCCATTCGGACAACGCGGCGGCGAACCGGTCCGCGGCCGAGCGCGGATCGCCGGCCCGGACGGCGTCCGCGCCTTCCGCGGCCAAGGAGCGGAATCGGGTGAGATCGAGCAGCCGCTCGTCGAGTTCGAGCAGGTAGCCGCCCCGTTCGGTGCGGATGGTGACCTCGTCGCCGAGCGCGCGGCGGACCCGCAGGATGTAGGTCTGCAGGGCGCCTTTGGACCGCCGCCGGTCGTCCGGCCACAGCCAGCGGCCCAGTTCCTCGACCGGCACCACGGTGTTCGCGCGCAGCAACAATCCGGCCAGCACGATGAGCGGTCTGCTGCCGCCCAGGGGCACCGGCAGCCCGTCTGCCGTGACCTCGGCGGGCCCCAGCACGCGAAAGTCGAGCGCCACGCCGCTCATTCTGTCCGGAATCGACGGAATCGGCACGTGATTCCGGTCTTACTGACGGTGGCATGATCGGCGTCGATGGACGTCTACGCGATTCCCCTGCGCACCCGGTTCCGCAACATCACCGTCCGTGAAGGACTGTTGATCCGCGGTGACGCCGGCTGGGGCGAGTTCTGCCCGTTCTCGGACTACTCCGACGCCGAGAGCGCGCCGTGGCTCGCTTCCGCGCTGGAGGCGAGCGATCGCGGTTGGCCGCTGCCGGTGCGGGACAGCGTCGAGGTGAACGCGACCGTCCCGGTGGTATCGCCGGAGAAGGCGTACGAACTGGTGTCCGCGTCGGGCTGCCGGACGGCGAAGGTGAAGGTCGCCGATCCGCGGGTCAGCCTCGCCGATGACTGCGCCCGGGTGGAAGCGGTCCGGGCCGCGCTGGGCCCGTCGGGAGCGATTCGCGTCGACGCGAACATGGCCTGGGACGTCGACACGGCGGTCAAGGCGATCGCCGAGCTGGACCGGGCGGCGGGCGGGCTGGAGTACGCCGAGCAGCCGTGTCCGTCCCTTGAGGACCTGGCCGCCGTCCGCCGCCGGGTCGAGGTGCGGATCGCCGCCGACGAGTCGATCCGCCGGGCGGAAGACCCGCTCAAGGTGGCCGTCGCGGGCGCGGCCGACGTGGCCGTATTGAA
This sequence comes from Amycolatopsis sp. lyj-112, assembly GCF_046549055.1. Classification (NCBI taxonomy): domain Bacteria; kingdom Bacillati; phylum Actinomycetota; class Actinomycetes; order Pseudonocardiales; family Pseudonocardiaceae; genus Amycolatopsis; species Amycolatopsis sp. lyj-112. Next base: position 517,773 of record NZ_JAJPWS010000002.1, read on the forward strand.
GGTCGCGCCGCTGGGCGGGGTCCGGCGTGCGCTGGAGGTGGCCGAGGCCTGCGGCCTGCCGTGCGTGATCTCCTCGGCTGTCGAGACGAGCGTCGGCCTCGCCGCCGGACTGGCGCTCGCGGGCGCACTGCCCACTTTGGACTTCGCCTGCGGGCTGGGCACGATGTCCTTGCTGACCGGAGACGTCTGCGGCGACTCACTGTCTCCTGTGGACGGTCGCCTGCCCGTCCCGCGACAGGCTCCCGAGCCGGATCTCTTCGGCGCGCATGCCGCTTCCCCCGAGGTCCGTGCCGCTTGGGAGGACCGCTTCACCCGGGTCCGCGCCCACCTCCGGATGCTATGAACGAGTCTTTCCTTGCAAATTTTGCAAGGAAAGACTCGTTCATAGCACTTGACTGGACCTCAGCTGCAGTGTTCCAGCGGGGATTCGTAGCTCACAGCGCCCGCGGAGCCGCCCCACTTGACGCACTTCGCGCCCGCGGCCGCGGCCACCGGACCGGCGTAGTACTCGAAGCTGCCGGAGTCGGTCTTCCTTTGTGTGCCTTCCACTTCGAGGAACGCCGAGACCGCGCTGCCCGTGCCGACCGACGTCGCCTTGATCGTGGCGACGCAGTTGTTCTTGTTGGTGCCGTTGTAAAGCAGGTACGTGGTCGCGGCGCTGCCGAGCGCCTGCGAGTCGATCACCTTGTAGCCGTCGCCGCACACCTCGACGGCGTCATAGGGATTGGGGTTCCCGGTGCCGCCGCAGGTGTTCTTCGAAGTCACGTTCGCGTTGGGGTAGCCGAACTTCGCGCCGTTGAAGTACGCGGGCTTGATGTTGCTCGGCCAGGTCGAGTCGTTGGTACGGACCTCGTAGTGCAAGTGGGGGCTGATGTTGTTGCCCGGTTTGGAGGTGTTGCCGACCTCGCCGATCTTCTGCCCCTGCGCGACCTGGGCGCCGGCCGAGACCGAGCGGACCTTCAGGTGCGCGTAGTAGGTCGACCATCCCCCACCGTGGTCGATCTTCACCAGGTTGCCGAAGCCGTTCTGCGAACCCTGGTGCGCCGAGGTGACGATCTTGCCCGCGGCCGCCGCGACGACGGTGTCACCCAGGTCGGCACCGGCGGAACCGCCGCGGTTGAAGTCGATCTCGTACGCCCGGTGCGCGCTGCTGTTGTCGTTGTCGCCGTTCCACGTCTGGTTGCAGGGGAACGGAAGCTGGAAGTTCGGACGCGGCCCGACGGCGGCCTCGGCCGCGGTCGCGGTGATCGCCAGCCCGGCCATGCCCAGCAACGCGGTGGCGGCCGCGGTGATCACTCGTCTGATTCTCATCGGATGTCCTTTCTCGGCGTTTCGCGAGAAGCGTCCCGAAAGGGCATACAAGCGAGATACAAACGACCACGAGCCCTCCTGGCCGAGGGGTCGCCAGGAGGGCTCGTGTCGCCGCCGCACCGGACCCGTCCGCGTCAGCGGCGATCCGGTGCTCTTCCTCAGTGCGGCCCGTTCACCCCCGGTCCGCGCGGGGGTGTCTAGCCGACCCGCTCGATGATGGCCCGGCGGATCAAGAATTTCCCAGGTTCGCGAACCTGTTCGAAGGCGGCGTTGTTGAGCAGCGCGCAGCTGCCGGAAACCCCGGTGACCTCGACGGTCGTGGACTTGTCGTTGTCCAGGTTCGTCACCTTCAGCTGCGTGCCCGCAGGGAATTCGCTGCTCGACGCGGCGGGCGCGCCGCCCTCGCCGGAAAGCGTCACGGTGGAGCCCTCACAGACGACGTCGCCGCCCCCTGCGGCCGCATCGTCCTGCCCAGCGGCCTCGTCCTCGGCCGCCATCGCGTCGTCCATCCCGACGGCTTCCTCGGCGTCGGCCTCCGCCTTGTCCGCGGCCTGATCCTGCTGCTGCCCACCGCCGTCGGCCTGCACGTTCCCGGTGCAGCCCGCGGTCTCGCGGCGCTGCTGGATGAGGTCGACGACGGCCTGCCGGTTCACGATCCGTGCCTCGGACAGGGCGTCCGGGGCCGCCTTCTGGCCGGCGATGAAGTTCAGGTTGTTCTGGAGTGCCGTGTCCAGCCCCTGGCAGCTTTCCGAGGCCTGTCCATCCGGAGTGCTGACCGCGAACATGGCCGCGGCGATCGCGGCCACTCCGAGCACAGACGCGATGCCGATCGTCGCGCGTTTGCGGTGTTTCCCGGCGCTGTTCCTCATCCGTGTTCCTCCGGTCTGATTCCTCCCTCACCCACATCTGGAGATACGGTCAGATAACGAAAGTGGTTCAAACCGATTTCAGCCGAGCCAGGGTTTCGTGATCCGCGCGTACGTCCCGTCGTTCAGCGCGAGGTGCAGCCACTGGTCCGTCCATTCCTTGAACACGACGTCGCGCGGGAGCAGGTACGCCTTCTCGGAGAAGGTGAACGGCTCATCGGGGTGCACCGCGCACAGCCGCGGATTCTGCTTTGCCTGCCAACGGGTTTCGGTGGCGTCGGTGATCATCAGATCGGCGCGCCCGGCGAGGATCTCGGCGAAGATCGTGTTGTTATCCGGATGCCGGACGATGTTCGCCTGCTTGAGGTTCGCGTCGGCGAACTGTTCGTTGGTACCACCGGGATTCACGATCGCCCGGACGCCGGGACGGTCGATCTGCTCCAGGGTCCGGAACCGGTTTTCGTTCTCGCACAAGGTGATCGGCGTCTTGCCGTCCCTCAGGTAGGGAACGGTGTAGAACCCCTTCTTCGCGCGATCCAGGGTCACCGAAACGCCGCCCATCGCCAGATCGCATTTGCGCCCGACGTCGTCGGCGATCGCCTTCCAAGTGGTCTGAACCAGCTTCAGGCGGACGCCGAGCCGCTGCGCGAGATCGCCCGCGAGCTCGATGTCGATCCCGCTCCACGCACCGGCGGCGTCCCGGTAGGTGAACGGGCGATAGTCCCCCGTCGAGCACACGCGGATCTCCCCGCGGGTCTGGACGACATCGAGCCTGGTCTGTGCGCCATGGCCCTCGGGTGCGGCACTGGCCGTGCCGATCCCCAGCACGGTCAGCACCGCGACCCCGAACGTGAGCGCTTTCGCCTTGATCGTCATCAGGGCATTGTGCCCACCCTCAGGGGTCCGATTCCAGGGTCGGATCCGGGCCGTTCCCCGATGTGCCCGGGGTCGTTCCCGGGCGAACATTGAGCCATGACGAACAGCGTGTACACCCCCCAGGCCACCAAGAAGCTCTACCGCAGCCGCACCGACAAGATGGTCGCGGGCGTCGCCGGCGGCTGGGCCGCCTACCTCGGAGTCGACGCCGCGATACTCCGCATCGCCCTCGTGGCCAGTGTCTTCGTCACCGCCGGGTTCGCGATCCCGGTCTACGTCGCCGCTTGGCTCCTGACTCCGGAGCAGGCCGGCGACTCCTGAACAGGCGCGGACGCCGCGTGCAGGGGCCGCGGCGTCCGCTGACCGCCGGGGGTAGGGGAAGCGCGTGAGGGCCACCCTCAGGGACTCTGAGTCCCTGAGGGTGGCCCTCACGCGCTGCGCGACATCGTCACTGGAGACGAAGAAAGGCCCGGACGCGCAGAGCGCATCCGGGCCTTTCGGGGTGGTGCTTCAGCGACTTAGAAGTCCATGCCGCCCATGCCACCGGACGGGTCGGCGGGAGCGGCCGAGGCCTTCTCCGGCTTGTCCGCCACGACGGCTTCGGTGGTCAGGAACAGCGCCGCGATGGAAGCGGCGTTCTGCAGCGCGGAACGGGTGACCTTCGTGGGGTCCGGCACGCCGGCGGCGAGCAGGTCCTCGTAGACACCGGTGGCGGCGTTCAGGCCGTGACCCGTGGGGAGGCCCTTGACCTTCTCCGCCACGACGCCGCCTTCGAGGCCGGCGTTGATGGCGATCTGCTTGAGCGGCGCCTCGACGGCGACCTTGACGATGTTGGCACCAGTGGCCTCGTCGCCCTCGAGCTTCAGACCGGCGAAGGCAGCCTCGGCAGCCTGGATGAGAGCGACGCCACCACCGGCGACGATGCCCTCTTCGACGGCGGCCTTGGCGTTGCGCACTGCATCTTCGATGCGGTGCTTGCGCTCCTTCAGCTCGACCTCGGTGGCGGCACCGGCCTTGATGACGGCCACGCCGCCGGCCAGCTTCGCCAGACGCTCCTGGAGCTTCTCGCGGTCGTAGTCCGAGTCCGAGTTCTCGATCTCGGCGCGGATCTGGTTGACGCGACCCTGGATCTGGTCGGCGTCGCCCGCACCCTCGACGATGGTGGTCTCGTCCTTGGTGATGACGGCCTTGCGAGCCTTGCCCAGCAGGGAAAGGTCCGCGTTGTCCAGCTTGAGGCCGACCTCTTCGGCGATGACCTGGCCACCGGTCAGGATCGCGATGTCCTGCAGGATCGCCTTGCGGCGGTCACCGAAGCCCGGGGCCTTGACGGCGACGGACTTGAAGGTGCCGCGCATCTTGTTGACGATCAGGGTGGCCAGAGCCTCGCCCTCGACGTCCTCGGCGATGATCAGCAGCGGCTTGCCGGACTGGATGACCTTCTCCAGCAGCGGCAGAACGTCCTTGACGGTGGAGATCTTGGAACCGAAGAGGAGGATGTAGGGGTCCTCGAGCTCGGCTTCCTGACGCTCCGGGTCGGTCACGAAGTAACCGGAGATGTAGCCCTTGTCGAAGCGCATGCCCTCGGTGAGCTCGAGCTCGAGCCCGAAGGTGTTGCTCTCCTCGACAGTGACGACGCCTTCCTTGCCGACCTTGTCCAGCGCCTCGGCGATGAGATCGCCGATGGTGCGGTCAGCGGCCGAGATCGAGGCGGTAGCAGCGATCTGCTCCTTGGTCTCGATCTGGACGGCCATCTTGTGCAGCTGCTCGGTGATGGCCTCGACGGCCGCCTCGATGCCGCGCTTCAGGCTGATGGGGTCGGCCCCGGCGGCGACGTTGCGCAGACCCTCGCGGACGAGAGCCTGGGCGAGCACGGTGGCGGTGGTGGTGCCGTCACCCGCGACGTCGTCGGTCTTCTTGGCAACTTCCTTGACGAGCTCGGCCCCGATCTTCTCCCACGGGTCTTCGAGCTCGATCTCCTTGGCGATGGAGACACCGTCGTTGGTGATCGTCGGCGCGCCCCACTTCTTTTCGAGCACGACGTTGCGGCCCCGCGGGCCGAGGGTCACCTTGACGGCATCGGCGAGGATGTTCAAGCCACGCTCGAGACCGCGGCGGGCGTCCTCGTCGAACGCGATCAGTTTGGCCATTTCGGTGTGGTCCTCCGGTATTGGGCGCCGCCGCGCGCTACTCAGCGCGGCGGCAGGACTCTTTCCTCGGCCAGGCTCGGTGCCCGCGACGGACGACCCACCCGGTTAAGGGTGCGGCCTCACCTTCCCGACCTCAGGCGAGCGATCGGTGATCGCCTGCCTGGCACTCGACGGCGTCGAGTGCTAATACCGTGTTTAGCACTCTCCAGGGTCGAGTGCAAGAACCGCAGGTGAGCGGGTCGAAGTGTCAGCTGCTCGGCTTGATGCTGATCGACGTCGGCGGGGCCTTCAGGGACGACTCCGGCGCCTGCGACTGCGAGCCGCCGGGGCCGACCGGGATGTTCGGCGCGGTGGTCTGCGGGCCGTTGCCGCCCGAGTCACTGAAGATGAAGATCGCGGCGACGATCGCGCCGGCGACCACGAGGACGCCGACGATGATCCAGATCCACTTGGCGCCGCCGCCCTTCTTGGGCTGCTGCTGGAAACCGCCCTGCTGCTGCGGCGGGGGCCCGTAACCCGGGGGCGGGCCCTGCTGGAAGCCGCCCTGCTGGGGGTAGCCGCCTTGCTGCTGCGGCGGGCCGTAGCCGGGCGGCGGACCCTGCTGCTGGTAGCCGCCCTGCTGGAAGCCACCCTGTTGCGGCGGCGGGCCGTATCCCGGGGGCGGGCCCTGCGGCGGCGGACCCTGCTGGCCCGGTCCCTGCTGGCCATAGCCCGGCTGCTGCTGACCTCCGTACGGATGCACGGGGCCCCCCTCTCCCTGTGGCGGCGTGTTCTGCCGTGGCGCCTGCTGCTGAGCCGTCTGCTGGACCGGCGCGGGCGTCGCGGTCCCGGGCGGGCCCGGGGGCTCGTTCGACGTCGCGAGCGAACCCAGCGCGAGCCTGGCGGCCGCGATCATCTCAACACAGTTCGGGAACCGATCGGCGGGATTCTTCGCCATTCCCTTCCGGATGACCTCGTCGATCCCGGCCGGCAGGCCGACGATCCGCGAGATCGCGGGGGGTTCGCCGTTCAGGTGGCCCTTGATGACCGTCTGCACGTCGCCTTTGAAGGGCGGGCTGCCGGTCAGGCAGGCATAGAGGACACAGGTGAGCGCGTACTGGTCGGTGCGGCCGTCCAGCGGTTCGCCGCGCAGATGCTCGGGCGCGGCGTAGGTGGGCGAGCCGAGGAAGTCGCCACCGCGGGTCCGGTGCCCGGTGGCGCCGCGGCGGGTCAGCCCGAAGTCGGCGACGTAGACGTGCTCGCGCGAGGTCTCCTTGCTGGTGACCAGCACGTTCGCCGGTTTGACGTCGAGGTGCACGAGACCGCGGTTGTGCAGGGTGTCGAGTGCGTCGGCGACCTGGTCGAGCATGGTGAGTGCGCGGATGGGCGCGATCGGGCCACCGGAGATGAGGCCGGCGAGGTCCCCGCCGTCGACCATGCGCATGGCGATGTAGAGCATGCCTTCGAGCTCGCCGAAGTCGTACAGGGGCACGACGTTGGCATGGTCGATCGCGGACGTGTTCCGCGCCTCGTCGACGAAGCGCTCGCGGAACTCGGCGTCGGCCCCGAGGTGATCACCGATGATCTTCAGTGCCACCTTGCGTCCGAGCCGCACGTCCGTGGCCTTATAGGTCACGCTCATGCCGCCCTTGCCGAGCACACCGTCGATGCGGTAGTTGCCCAGCCGGCGACCGGTCAGGTCCCCCGACTCATCGCCTGTCACGCAGCGCAGCCTAACGCGCCAGTTCCGGCTGCTGCCGGGGGTTGGCCCGAACCGGGGCCTCCGGGTTCAGGAGACCTTGCGCACGTCCGCCGCTTGACTACGCCCGTCACGCCCGGACTGGACTTCGAATTCCACACGATCACCTTCGTCGAGCGTCCGGAACCCGTCGGCCTGAATGGCCGAGTAGTGGACGAAGACGTCGGGCCCTTCCGTGGATTCGATGAATCCGTAGCCCTTTTCCGAGTTGAACCACTTGACGGTGCCGACAGTCACGGCGCCCTCCCTCAGCACGGGATCCGCCGCCTTCTCTGCCCCGGACGGCGGTTTCGAGTGCAGTTCACGCTACCCGAATTACCGGCCTCGGCAATGGTCGATTCGCCCTAAGGTCGTCACTGAGAAAGCCGCCTATTGCGCGCTTGCACAAGGACGCGTCCTGGGCCCGCGAAGTCCAGAGCGAGCCCTTCACCGGTGCGGACCGACTGCGGGCCGGACGGATCGATCGCCCGCAGACGGCACTGGACGGTGTCCGGATAGGCCAGCAGGAAATCGGGGCGGACGGTGACGAGCTCGCCCGCTGTCAGCTCGAAGGCGTCGACAGGGCCCTGCGCGGCCAGCACGAGCGGACCGGTGCCGCTGTAGTGCTCCAGGAAACCGGAATCGCCCCCGAAGAGTTTCTGCAGCGGCGCCCAGCCCGGGTCCTGCCGGATGGTCGCCGGGCGGGCGAGGATCGCGTCGCGGCTCACGCACCAGCCCGATCCGCCGGTGAACTCCAGCGGATGGACGTCGCCCGCGGTCAGCGGCGCGAAGTCGATCCAGCCGCCGCCTTCGGGGGCGTTGAACACCGACGGCGCGGATTTGCTCGCCCGCGAACCACCGCGGGCCGGCACGGTTTCGGTGATGCCGAAGCTGCTGGCCAGCATGGTGTTCCCGGCGGCCTGGACGGCCTCGCCGGGGGACAGCAGGATGCGGGCGACCCCGAAGTTGGGGGTGTGCCTGGTCTGGATCCGCATGCGCTCAGCGGGCGGGGACCTGGGCGATCACCCAGGCGGACAGCGCCGACGGATTGCGGGTCTGCGTGAGCAGCTGTCCCGGACCGGCGAAGTCGAAGACGAGGCCTTCACCGCTCTTCATCGACTGGATCATGCCGGTGGCGACCTTGCGGATCTGGTACTGGACGGTGTCGGCGAACGCGACGACGTGCCCGGTGTCGATGGTGATCACCTCGCCCTGCTGGAGGGTGACCGTCTCCAGCGCGCCGTAACAGGCCACGACCAGCGGGCCCTGTCCGGTCGCGTGGGTGAGGAAGCCGCCTTCGCCGCCGGCGAGGTTCTTGAGCCCGCCCCATTTGGTCTCGGTCTGCACGCCGTGCGACGACGCGAGCCACGAGCCGCGGGTGACGCACCAGCCGGTGCGGCCGTCGAGGTTGATGACCTGCATGTCGCCGGGCAGGTTCGCGGCGACGTCGACCCAGCCGCCGTTCTGCGGGGCGGTGTAGGTGGAGATGAAGAAGGACTCACCGGAGAGGAAGGCGCGGCCGAGACCCTTCATGATGCCGCCCTGCGCCTGGGACTGGACCTGCACGCCGTAGCTCGTCGCCATCATCGCGCCGGACTCGACCTGCGCCGGTTCACCCGGTGCGAGCTGAAGCCTGGCCACCGCGAACGATGGCTGGTGACGGATCTGAACCTGCATGTCTTCGTCTCCCCGGTGGTCGTTGTGACGCGCAGAGTCTTGCATGCGGCGCCCGACCGGGGAGGATGGTCGGCGTGATCTCCGTCGACACCCACCGTGAGACCGTCACCGGCCTTCTGGGAAACGCCCCCGTCATCCCCCTTCCGCTCGCCTCCGCCGCCGGGCTGGTCCTGGGCGAGGACGTGTTCGCGGGGGTCTCGCTGCCACCGTTCGACAACTCCGCGATGGACGGTTACGCGGTCCGCGCGGCCGATATCGCCACCGCCGACACAGTGCCGGTGACGTTGCCGGTCGCCGACGACATCCCCGCCGGCCGGATCGACATCGGGAACCTGGAACCCGGGACCGCGCACCGGATCATGACGGGCGCCCCGCTGCCGCCCGGCGCGGACGCGGTCGTGATGGTCGAGCACACGGACGGGGGCGTGACCGACGTCCGGATTCTCAGGACGGCTGTCCCGGGCGCGCACATCCGGCGTCTCGGTGAAGATGTAGTCGAAGGCACGCTGGCGCTTTCGGCCGGGACGGTGCTGGGCCCGGCGCAACTGGGCCTCGCCGCGGCCGTCGGCCTCGCCGAGGTTCCCGTGCGGAGGCCGTTGAGGGTGCTCGTCGCCTCCACCGGGACCGAACTCGTCGACGCGCCGAATCCCTTGCGGTTCGGGCAGATCTACGAGTCGAACAGCATCATGCTCGCCGCCGGGATCCGCGCGCTCGGCTGTCAGGTCGACGTCGTGCGCAGTGTCGTCGACGACGTGGACGAGTTCCGCGCGGTGATCGAGCCGCGGCTGGCGGAGGTGGATCTGCTGGTGACCTCGGGCGGGGTGAGCGCGGGCGCGTACGAGGTCGTGAAGGACGCGCTGACCGGGCAGGGCGTGGAATTCCGGAAGGTCGCGATGCAGCCGGGCGGGCCGCAGGGCTGCGGCCGGTGGAACGGTGTGCCGGTGGTGACGCTGCCGGGCAACCCGGTGAGCGTGCTCGTGTCGTTCGAAGCGTTCCTGCGGCCGGCCTTGCTCGCCGCGATGGGACATTCCGGAGTGGACCGCCAGAAGGTGCGGGCCCGGCTGACCGAGTCGATGACGTCCCCCGCCGGACGGCGTCAGTTCCGGCGGGGCTTCTATACACATTCCGAAGGCGAGGTCACCGGGATCGTCGGACCGCGCGGCGGCCCCGGTTCGCACCTGCTGGCGTCGTTCACGCAGGCGAACTGCCTGATCGTGCTACCTGAGGACGTCGACTCGGTCGAGCAGGGCGCCGAGGTGGACGTCCTCCTGCTCTGACCGCCCCCCGCGTCGCGTTTAGCCCGCTAAACGCGACGTGGTCGGGAAGTCCCGGCACCGGCCGATCGGCGTGAACAGCAGCGCGGCGACGGCGACGACTTCGAGCCCGGCCATCAGCCACAACGTCTGCCGCACGCCGGCGGTCTCGCCGAGGATCCCGCCGAGCAGGCCGCCGAGCGCGATCGCGCCGAAGCTCAGCACGGACATGCTCGCGGTGACCCGGCCGAACATCGCCGCCGGGACGTAGCGCTGCTTGAACGTGGCGTTGAGGACGTTCGAGCCCACCACCCCGGCGCTGAGCGAAAACCCCGCGGCGACGAAGAACGCGAGCCCCCAGCCTCCCTGCGCGAGCGGCCCCAGCAACATCATCAGCGCCCCGAAGCCCTCACAGAGCACGAAGGCTCGCGCGGTGCCGATGCGTGCGGCGAGTTTGCCCGACAACGCGGCGCCGAAGACACCGCCCGCGCCGACGAGCGCGAGCACCAGACCGACGACACCCGGCCCCACCCCGAGATCGCGGGCGAGGAAGACGACCTCGATCGACTGATACCCCATGAGCGCGACGTTCGAGACCGCGCCGAAGACCGCGAACACGCGCAGGAACCGGTCGTGGAGAACGAAATCGAGGCCCTCGCGGATCTCGTCCCGCAGTCGCGACCGCGTGGTGACCACGCGCCGTGGCTCGCGGTAGCGGATGGATCGCAGACACAGCAAGGAGATCCCGAAACTGACGGCGTCGGCGAACACCCCGGCGACGGCGCCGAAGCCCTGGGCCAACAGCCCGGCGAGCCCGGGGCCGCCGATCTGTGCGGCGGACTCGCTGCCTTGCAGTTTCTCGTTGGCCTCCTGGAGTTCCTCCTTCGAGACCAGTGAAGGCAGATAGGCGCGGTAGGCGACGTTGAAGAACACCTTCGCCACGCCGCCGGCCAAGGCGACGACGAGCAACTGGGTCATCGTGAGCAGGCCGAACCACGCGGCGACCGGGACGCTCAGGAACACCACCATCGAAACGGTGTTGCACACCAGCATGATCGGCCGCTTCGGCCAGCGATCGACCCACGCGCCGGCGGGCAGGCCGATCAGCAGCCACGGCAGCCAGGCGGCCGCGGTCAGCAGCCCGACCGCGAACGTGCTCGCCTGCAGGGTGACCACGGCGACCAGCGGCAGCGCGACGACCGCGATGGAACTGCCGAGCACGCTGGTCGTCTCGCCGGACCACAGCAGCCGGAAATCGCGTGAGCGCAGCAATCCGCCGCGTTCGCGGGTGATCACGGCCGGGCCGGGACGGCTCGGGTGGAGAAGAACACCGGTTTGCGTTCCTGGCCGTCGTCCGGCTGGTCACGGTCGCTGTACTCGCGGACCAGCGCCTGGATCCGGCCCTCGATCTCGGCCATTTCCGCGACCGACAGCTTCATCCAGCTGTCGGTGACGAAGGCGGCCCGATGCCATTCCTCCGGATAGTTCTCGCGTTCGGCGAACCATTGCCGTGCCATCGAAACCTGCCGTTCCAGGGCGAGGGATTCGGCGGCGGCCGCGACCGGGTCGTCCGGGAAGTCCGACGGCGACCAGGAAACCGCGTAGCCGACCCTGCGCCACCAGCGCTCACGGCGGTCGCGGGCGAGTTCGGGCGCCTCCTCGACGAGCTCGCTGGCGGCGAGCACCTTCAGGTGGTGGCTGACGTTCCCGACGGCCTGCCCGGTCCGCTCGGCGAGCACCGACGCCGTGCACGGGCCGTCGACGCGGAGGACGTCGAGCAGCCGGCGCCGCAGCGGGTGGGACATCGCGGCGAGCACCTTCGAATCGTGGACTTCCCGCACTTCGTCGTCGGTCATAACGCACAACAGTAGTTGCACAAGAGATCTTGTACAAGTCCTCTTGTGCGCTACTCCATCCGCGCCGGTAGCCTGGTCGCATGGGTTTCTTCTCGTGGATCGTCTTCGGCGCCATCGCGGGCTGGCTGGCCAATATCGTGGTGGGCGGCCCCGACCGGCGTGGCGGCTGCCTGTTCAGCATCCTGATCGGCGTCCTCGGCGCGGCGCTGGGCGGTTTCATCTACCGCGTCGCGACGGGCAGCGAGCAGTCCTTCGACTTCGACTTCCCCAGCTTCGGCGTCGCCATCCTCGGCTCGATCGTGCTGCTCGCCCTGCTGCGCCTGGTACGCGGCTCCGGCCGCCGTCGTGATGCGCAGCCGCCCTATCGCCGCTGACCAGCGGAGTGACCGTTGGTAACGGTTTTCTCGCGAGCGGTGATCAACGGCTTCCGGCCGAGTAATGTGGGAGGTTCGCTCAGTTCCGGTGCCCGCGTCCGGGTGCATGTGCCGTCGGGGGGCATATGCACCCGTTCGCCCGCGCCCGCGCGATGACGGCGGCCGCGCGTACGGGGTCGACGAGTGCGGGCATCGGCGCCGCCGAAATGTCCCTCTTCCAGGCTCGGAACAGCTCGGCGAGACGCTCGCCGACAGGGTCCGGGCAGGCGGGCATTCTCAGGTCCTCAAGGTCGGCGATCAGCTCCCATTACCTAGAGTTATCGACGAGTTCCACCTACCGTTACCCGGATGTGGTCCCTCCCACCCGTGGCGGGGAAACCCTTCCGGGGGAGGCCACGCCCGCGGGTGAGACAGGGCGGTAGCGTGGTGGCTTCTCAAGACCCCACTCCCCGACACGAACTGCGGTGACCCCGACCAATGAGCGGCAACCGGCCGGAATCCACTGGCAACCCTCTCGCACACGCCGTGAAGCTGGCCCGCGAGACCGTTCCGCCGATGCACCCGGCCGGCAGGCCGTTCGTGTTCGGCGGTCTCGCCGCGACCCTGGTGCTGCGGAAGTTCTCCAAGCGCCTCGGTGTCGTCGGAGCGCTCGCGACGGCCGCCACGGCCGCGTTCTTCCGTGAGCCCCAGCGCGTCCCGCCCACCCAGTCCGGCCTCGCGGTCGCGTCGGCGGACGGCCTGGTCTCGCTGATCGAGGAAGCCGTCCCGCCGCCCGAGCTGGGGCTGTCCGCCGAACCGCGGATGCGGGTGAGCGTGTTCCTGTCGGTGTTCGACGTGCACGTCCAGCGGATCCCGGCGTCGGGCGTGATCGAGCAAGTCGCTTACCGGCCCGGCAAGTTCCTCTCCGCGGACCTGGACAAGGCGAGCGATGACAACGAGCGCAACTCCGTGCTCATGCGCACCGAAGACGGCCACGAGCTCGTCGTGGTGCAGATCGCCGGGCTGGTCGCCCGGCGCATCCTCTGCGAAATCCGCGAGGGTGACAAAGTCGGCGTCGGATCGACGTACGGCATCATCCGCTTCGGCTCGCGAGTCGATCTGTACCTGCCCCCCGGCAGCAAGGTCCTCGTCTCGAAGGGCCAGCGCACGATCGGCGGGGAAACCCCGATCGCCGAGCTGCCCGCGGCGCCGCACCCGGAAGGCTGATCCATGGTCCGCGTGACCACTCCCGGCGTCCGGCTGCTGCCGAACGCCATCACCGTGCTCGCCCTGTGCGCCGGTCTGTCGTCCGTGCAGTTCGCGCTGATCGGCAACTACCCGATGGCGATCGCGTCGATCGGGATCGCCGCGGTGCTCGACAGCCTCGACGGCCGGATCGCGCGCCTGCTCGACGCCACGTCGAAGATGGGCCAGGAGCTCGACTCGCTGTCCGACGGCATCTCGTTCGGTGTCGCGCCCGCGCTGGTGCTGTACGTCTGGCACGCCGAGGGCGAACGCATCGGCTGGGTGGTGTCGCTGATCTTCGCGGTCTGCATGATCCTGCGGCTCGCGCGGTTCAACACCCTGATCGAGGACACCGAGCAGCCGCCCTACGCGGGTGAGTTCTTCGTCGGCGTGCCCGCTCCCATGGGTGGCCTGCTGGCGATGCTGCCGCTGATCCTGGAACTGCAGTTCGGGCAGGGCTGGTGGTCGCACCAGTACACGGTCTGGGTGTGGACGATCGCGGTCGCCGCACTGCTGATCAGCCGGATCCCGACGCTTTCGCTGAAGACCGTGAAGGCGCCGCCGAAGGCGATCGCGCCGCTGCTGGTCGGCGTGGGCCTGCTGGCCGCCGCGATCATCCAGTTCCCGCTGGTGGCGCTGGCGATCGCGATGGTGCTGTACCTGGCGCACATCCCGTACTCGATGTACCGCCAGCGCTGGCTCGCCGGGCATCCGGAGGCCTGGATGGCTCCGCCGCGGGAGCGGCGCGCGATCCGGCGTTCGTCGAGCCGCCGCCGTCTGGGCCTGCGCCCGCCGCTGCGCCGCGTCGTCGCCGGTGCCGCCCAGCGGGTCCGGCTGCAGCGAGGCGAGCAGCACGTCGCGCGTGCTCCGCGCACGATCTCCCCCGAGAAGGACCGGGACAACGGCCGTGGCCCGCGACGTCGTTCTTGGCGCCGGATCGGGCTGCGGAAACGCTGACCTCGCCGTCGGCTGGATAGGGTGACGGGGTGAGCGCACCCCAGATCACGCTGACCGTCCGGCACACCCCGTCCGCCCTCGATTCCCGCCGCGGCGTCGTCCGGCTGCACCCCGAAGTCCTCGACGCGCTCGGCCTGATGGCCTGGGACGCGGTCCGCCTCACCGGCGCCCGCGTCAGTTCCGCGCTGGCCGCCCCGGCCGAGGCGGAAGGGCTGCCGGGCGTGATCCTCGTCGACGACGTCACGATGTCGAACCTCGGCGTGACCGAGGGCTCCGAAGTGGTCGTCGCGCCGGCGGAGGTCTCGGCCGCGAAAACGGTCACCGTGTCGGGCTCGCGGATGGCGAGCGTTTCGCTCTCCCCGCACACCCTGCGGCTCGCCCTGATCGGCAAGGTGCTGACCGTCGGCGACGCGGTTTCCCTGCTCCCCCAGGATCTCGCGCCCGCTCCGGGCTCCGACGTCTCCGCCGTGCGCGGCCAGCTTTCGCGCGCCATCGGGATGACGTGGACGAACGAACTGCTCACCGTCACCGCCACCGAGCCGTCGGGCCCGGTCGCCGTCGGACCGTCCACTGTGGTCAGCTGGCGGGACGGCGCCCGCACCGGTGAAGCCACGCCCGCCGCCGCTCCGGCCCGCGCCGGGACGACGCTGGTGCGCAGCACGCCGGTCGCCTCGAACGACGACTTCATCGACGCCGAGATCGTCGAGGAGGAGCAGATCGACGAGGTGGCCGAGGAAAACGTGCCGCCGCTGTCCGATCTCGCCGGTTCCGAATCGGCGGCGCGCAAGCTCGCCGAATGGTTCGACCTGGCCTTCCACCGGCCCGAACTGCTGGCCAAACTGGGGACGTCGGCGCATCTCGGCGTCCTGCTGTCCGGCCCGGAAGGCGTCGGCAAGGCGACCTTGGTCCGCGCCGTGGCGCAGGCCGAGAAGGTCCGCGTGATCTCGCTCGCGGCGCCGAACATCGCCGTCCTCGATCCGAACGTGGCGGCCGCGCGCCTGCGCGAGGCGATCGCGCAGGCCACCCGCGACGACGAGCCCGCCGTCCTGCTGATCACCGACATCGACGCGCTGCTGCCCGCGTCGCAGCCGCCGCCGCTCGCGACGGTCGTCCTCGACGACCTGCGCAAGGCGTTGCGCAACAAGGGTTTCGCGGTCATCGCCACCACCGGCCGCGCCGAGTCCACCGACCCGCGGCTGCGCGCGGCCGACCTGCTGGACCGCGAACTCGGCCTGCCGCTGCCGGACGCCAAGACCCGGACGGACCTGCTGCGCGTCCTGCTGCGCGACGCCCCGCTGGAGACCGGCGTCGACGTCGGCCCGATCGCCGAGCGCACCCCCGGTTTCGTGGCCGCGGACCTCATCGCGCTCCGCCGTGACGCCGCCCTCCGCGCCGCGTTGCGGCAGCGTGACTCCGAAGAACCCCGGATCTCCCAGCAGGATCTGCTCGACGCGCTGACCACCGTCCGCCCGATCTCGATGTCCACTTCGGACAATCTGGCCACCGGCGGGCTCACCCTCGACGACGTCGGCAACATGACCGACGTCAAGCAGTCGCTCACCGAGGCGGTGCTGTGGCCGCTGCGCTACCCGGACTCGTTCGCGCGCCTGGGCGTCGACCCGCCGCGCGGGGTGCTGCTGTACGGCCCGCCCGGTGGCGGCAAGACGTTCCTGGTGCGTGCGCTGGCCGGCACCGGCGCGCTGAACGTGTTCGCGGTCAAGGGCGCCGAGCTGATGGACAAGTGGGTCGGCGAGTCCGAGCGCGCGGTGCGGGAACTCTTCCGCCGCGCCTCCGAGGCCGCGCCGTCGCTGATCTTCCTCGACGAGATCGACGCGCTCGCCCCGCGCCGCGGCCAGTCCTCGGACTCCGGCGTGTCGGACCGGGTCGTCGCGGCCCTGCTGACCGAATTGGACGGTGTCGAGCCGATGCGCGAGGTCGTCGTCCTCGGCGCGACGAACCGGCCGGAACTGGTCGACCCGGCGCTGCTGCGGCCCGGACGGCTGGAGCGCCGCGTCTACGTCCCGCCGCCGGACGCGCACGCGCGGGAGGCGATCCTGGCCGCCAACGCGAAGAACACGCCGCTGGCGTCCGATGTGGACCTCGCCGCCGTCGCGGCCACTTTGGACGGTTACTCGGCGGCGGACTGCGCGGCGCTGATCAGGGAGGCCGCGCTGACCGCGATGCGGGAGTCACTGGAGGCCAGCGAGGTCACCGCCGCACATCTGGCGAAGGCCTCGGAGACCGTGCGACCTTCGCTCGACCCGGCCCAGCTGGCGGCGCTGGAGGCCTACGCGCAGAACCAGGCGTAAGTACGTGAAGGCCCCCTTCCCTGCGCTAGACGCAGGGAAGGGGGCCTTCACGTACTACTAGGAGCCGGTCTTGCCGTTGGTCTTGTAGTTGTTCGTGACGATGACGATCACGCCCGGGGCCGACTTCTGGATGCCGTCGAACCGCGGCTCGGCGCGGAAGCCGAACTCGAGGGCGATCGCCTTCGCGGCGGCCTCCTCGTCGGTGCCCGGCCGGAAGTAGGCCGTGGTCGCCGGGATGATGCCGGACGAGTAGTTGCTGACCTCTTCGACCTTCCAGCCGGAGGCGCGGAAGTCGTCGGCGGCACGCGTGGCGAGACCGTGGACGGTGCTGTTGTTGTAGACCCGCACGGTCACCCACTTGTTGGATGCCTGCTGGTCGCCACCCGGCTGCCCCGGTTGCCCGGTCTGGCCGGGCTGCCCCGGCTGGCTCCCCGGAGGCGCCGAACTCGCGGGCGGGCTCGACGGCGGCGCCGACGAAGCGGGCGGTGAGCTGGCCGGTGGTGTCCCCGGCGCCGGGGACGACGGCGGGGTCGCGCCGTCCGAGGTCGTGGGCGTGGACCCGGGCGGAGTGGCGGTGTCGGAATCACCGCCGTTGGTGGCCAAGGTGATCCCGCCGATCACGGCGGCGATCACGGCGATACCGACCAAGGCCAGTCCGGCGGCCTTCATCGGCCGGGACAGACCCGAAAACAGACTCATGAGAGATCGATCCCCAGTCGCCGGGCCGCGCGGTTGCGCTGCCGGGCCGCTCGCGTCTTTTGCAGTCGCTTCACCAGCATCGGATCGGCCTGCATGGCTTCGGTCTTCTCGAGGAGCCGGTTCAGCAGCTGGTAATACCGCGTCGTCGACATCGAGAAGCGTTCGCGGATGGCCTGTTCTTTCGCACCGGCGTATTTCCACCACTGCCGCTCGAAGGCGAGCATGTCGAGCTCGCGCTCACTGAGGCCGCTCACGGTCTCCGACGGGGACGGCTGGTCGGGCTCAGCCATCGACTCCGCGGCGTCCATCTGACTCCTCGCAATCAGGTCAGTGCTCGGCGGGCGTGAAACCACAGGCTTGTCATTCCGCGGCGCCATTAGACCACGGATCCGGTGCCCGGCCTCGGCATCGGCGTCGGCGCGTCATGGGTAAGGGTGTACCAGAAGGGTCCGACTAAACTGCGCGCGTGACCGTCCATCCCATCGTGATCGCCGGCGAGCCAGTGCTGCACAACCCGACTCGGGAGATCACCGAGTTCGACGACAAGCTGCGCACGCTCATCGACGACATGTTCGAGACCATGTACGCCGCCGAAGGGGTGGGCCTCGCGGCCAACCAGATCGGCCTCGACCTGCGAGTGTTCGTCTACGACTGCCCCGACGACGAGGGTACGCGCCACAAGGGCGCCGTGGTGAACCCGAAACTCGAGACGTCGGAGATCCCGGAGACCATGCCGGACCCGGACGACGACTGGGAAGGCTGCCTCTCGGCCCCCGGCGAGTCGTACCCGACAGGGCGGGCTTCGTGGGCGAAGGTCACCGGCTCCGACGTCGACGGTAATCCGATCGAGGTCGAAGGCACCGGCTACTTCGCGCGCTGCCTCCAGCACGAAACCGACCACCTGGACGGCTTCATCTACCTCGACCGGCTGGTGGGCCGCCACGCCCGCGCGGCGAAGAAGATGCTCAAGTCGAACAAATGGGGCGTTCCGGGCAACTCCTGGGTACCCGAAGCCGAGCCCGAACCCGCCGAAGACTGACCTTCTCGCGTCACCTCGCGCGCTATGAACGACTCGTTACTTGCAAAATTCGCAAGTAACGAGTCGTTCATAGCATTACGGGACCGAGCCTCAGCAGCCCAGGAAGTGGCAGCGCACCACCCGCGGCTGCTCGATCACCTTCCCGGTCTGCACCGACCAGGCGAGCCGGAGGTACTGGGCGTGCGTCCACGCCAGCGGCGTCGCGGACGCCGTCGGTGTGCCCGCGGGGAAGCCCAGCTGACCCGAAGGCGCGTTCTCGTCCCAGACCTGCTCCGGCATGGTGTCACCGGAACTGCTGACGCGACCAAGATCGCGAAGGCGCTTCGCGGCCATACCCCGATCACCTGCGGCGAGGTCGTATTCGCCGCGTTCACCCGCGAGCAGCGGCCAGAGTCGCCCGAAAGTGGTCCGGCTTTCCGCCGGGAAGGTGTAGTCCCACGGTGAGCCGTCGGCCTTCTCGCCGTAGCCGTCCTTCGTGTACCGGTGCCAGAACTGACCCGTCGGAGTGGTGAACGCGATGTCGGCGTCGGTGACCTTGATGCTGTTGCGGATCACCGGATCGTCGGCGCGGTAGATGCCCAGCCTCACCAGTTCGAGGAACCCGGCGTCGGTCACCGCACGCTGGTCCATGGTCACACTGGAGTTGCCCAGGTTGTACTTCGTGCCGTTGTTCGCGTTGCCGTCCTTGGTCAGCCGGACGAAGTACGGGTCCTTCGACAGCGGACCGTTCGTGGTCACCGTCCACTGGACGAGCTTTGCTTTGAAAGCGTCGGCGGTGTCGAGGTAGCGCTTCGCGTCGGCGGAGGCGCCGTTCGCCTTGGCGATGTCGGCCGCGCAGACCAGCCCGGCGATCACCGCGGCGATCGTCGAGGGCGAGTAGCCGTCCTGTTCCTCCCACCGTTCCTGCTGGCTGTACGGCGAGGCGTGGCCGTTGTCGGCCTTATAGGACACCAGGAATTCCGCCGCCTTGCGCACGCCTTGCCAGGTTTTCGCGTCGGTGCGGCCGAGTTGCTGGGCGAGCACGATCGGCAGAGCCGTCTCGTCGAGCTGGATCGACGTCCAGTACGGCGTGCCGTCGACGTGGCTGTTCTGCGGCATATGCCCGTCCGGCAACTGCTGCGTGCCGAACATGTAGTCGACGGACCGGTTCGCCGCGTCACGGTCGCCGGCGGCGAGCAGGCCGGTCGCGATCTGATAGAGGTCGCGCGGCCAGACCAGGTGATACGTACCCGACGGCGACCATTCCGGGTCGTTATTGCCGAATCGCCACGGCATGCTCGGCGCGGCGATGAACGCGCCCCGGTGGGTCTTGTCCTCGCTCGCGGCGAGCATGAGGACGGAGGCCTTGTAGAGGTCGCGTTCCTTCTTCGTCTTGATGGACGACGGCACGTCCTTCACCTGACGGAGGTACTGCTTCCAGCCACGGTCATACGAACGGGCCGCGTCGTCGAATCCGCGCCGTTGCGAGGCTTTCGCATTGGCGAGCGCCTCGTCACCCTTCGCGCCCATGCCGAGCGAAAGCGTGAGGTGCCGTGAGCGGACACCGTCGGCGGACGTCTGCCCGGTGAGCAGGACGTTGCCCTTGGGCGCGCTCGCGTACTCCTTGAGAGTGAAGGACTTCGTCAGCTGGGTAATACCGTCGGAGGAACCCGCGTATCCCACGCTGGTGCGGGAGAACGCCGGTTCCGCGGTCAACGCTGCCGCCGTCTTCGCATCGGACGCGACCGCGTTCGCGCCGTTCGCCCGCGCGGAGTCGTCGGATCCCTCGTTGGTGAGATCCGGGTCCGCGACCGCGAACACCTGGTAGGGACGGCCGGTCAGCGAAACGAAGTCGACATCGATCAGCACGCTCGCCCGTGCCGGGTCGGTGACGTAGGTCTTGCGGACCTTCCAGCGGCGCTGGTCGTCGGTGATCGTCTGCTCGTAGGTGAGACCGTCGGCGTCGGTGCGGCGCACCTGCTGGGCCTTGGCCGAGGAATCGACGGTGGCGAAGCTCTTCCCGTCGGTGACGACGAGGTCGAGCGCGCGGACGCTCGGTGTGGACAGGTCCGGGTAGTAGACCTCCGAGAGGCGGCCACCCTGCAGGGTGAACCAGACCTTGCTCGCCCGGTCGCGGGCGGTACCGAAGCCGGTCTTGTTCGCCGGAAGCCAGCTCGGATGGGCGCCGGGCGCTCCGGGCGCCTCACCGCCCTCGGCCGTCGCCACCGCCGGGACCAGACCGGCGATCAGGACGCCTGCCAGTGCCGGGAGCATGAGTTTTCGCATATCGACCCCAGACTTCTGTAACGGTGCAGAGCCCAGAATTGTGTCGTGAATCCCGTGCGGGCACATGCTCCAAACCGGTGAACCGGTAACGCTGTCGACATGTCTCCTCACGCAAGTAGTCCTCTAGTTGCGGTAGTTGCACGCGCATGTAGCGCAACTAGAGGACTAGTTGCGGCTTCGGAGTGACCATCGCCCTGGAGGGTTGATTGCGGGAGCCTCGCCGTGGCATGGTCGGGGCCACAACCAAACAACGCGGGAGCTCGCGCCATGGCGGGCTGAGAGGGCGGCTGGTGTCTTTCTAGGAGACTGTGATCTTCGAAAGGCATGGGCGCCGCCGACCGCATGAACCTGACCGGGTAATGCCGGCGTAGGGAGTGAACGTCGTTGACGACGCTTGAGAACAATCCCGCCATCACGCCCACAGTGACCACCGGGCCGATCACCGGTTCGCGAAAGGTCTACAACCAGACGGAATCCGGCCTCCGGGTCCCCGCGAGGCGGATCGATCTTTCGAACGGCGAGCATTTCGACGTTTACGACACTTCGGGTCCGTACACCGACACGGACGCCGAGATCGACGTCCACAGTGGACTCCATCGGCTGCGCGCGGGCTGGGCCGACGGCCGCGAGCACAACACCCAGCTCGGCTGGGCGAAACAGGGCATCATCACCCGCGAAATGGAGTACATCGCGGCACGGGAGCGCTGCACGCCGGAATTCGTGCGGGACGAGGTCGCGCGCGGCCGCGCGGTGATCCCGGTCAACCGCAAGCACCCGGAGAGCGAGCCGATGATCATCGGCAAGAAGTTCCTGGTGAAGATCAACGCCAACATGGGTAACTCGGCCGTCTGGTCCTCCGTGGAGGAAGAGGTCGACAAGATGGTGTGGGCCACCCGCTGGGGCGCCGACACCATCATGGACCTCTCCACCGGCAAACGGATCCACGAGACCCGCGAGTGGATCATCCGGAACTCGCCGGTCCCGGTCGGCACCGTGCCGATCTACCAGGCGCTGGAAAAGGTCAACGGTGAGCCGGAAAAGCTCACGTGGGAGATCTACCGCGACACCATCATCGAGCAGTGCGAGCAGGGCGTCGACTACGTCACCGTGCACGCCGGCGTGCTGCTGCGCTACATCCCGCTGACCGCGCGGCGGGTCACCGGCATCGTCTCGCGCGGCGGCGCGATCATGGCCGCCTGGTGCCTCGCGCACCACAAGGAGTCGTTCCTGTACACCAATTTCGCCGAACTTTGCGAGATCCTTCGCGAGTACGACGTCTGCTTCTCCCTCGGCGACGGGCTGCGTCCCGGGTCGATCGCCGACGCGAACGACCGAGCGCAGTTCGCCGAACTGGAAACGCTGGGCGAGCTCACGCATATCGCCCGGGACCACAACGTCCAGGTGATGATCGAAGGCCCCGGCCATGTGCCGATGCACAAGATCAAGGAGAACGTCGAGATCGAGGAGAAGCTGACCGGCGAGGCGCCGTTCTACACCCTCGGCCCGCTCACGACCGACATCGCGCCCGCCTACGACCACATCACCTCGGCCATCGGCGCGGCGCAGATCGGCTGGTACGGCACGGCGATGCTGTGTTACGTCACGCCGAAGGAGCACCTCGGCCTCCCGAACCGCGACGACGTCAAGACCGGCGTGATCACCTACAAGATCGCCGCGCACGCCGCCGACCTCGCCAAGGGCCACCAGTACGCGCAGGAGTGGGACGACGAGCTTTCCAAGGCCCGCTTCGAATTCCGCTGGAACGACCAGTTCAACCTGTCGCTGGACCCGGACACCGCCCGCTCGTTCCACGACGAGACGCTGCCCGCGGAACCAGCGAAGACGGCGCACTTCTGCTCCATGTGCGGGCCGAAGTTCTGCTCGATGCGGATCACGCAGGACGTCCGCAAGTACGCCGAGGAACACGGACTGTCCACTGTGGAAGCCATCGAGGCGGGCATGACGGAGAAGTCGGAGGAGTTCGCCGAGCAGGGCAACAAGGTCTATCTGCCGGTGGTCACTAAGTGACGGAAACGCCCAAGACCGCCCTCACCATCGCCGGCTCCGACAGCGGCGGTGGTGCGGGCATCCAGGCCGATCTGCGCACGTTCTTCGCCAACGGTGTGCACGGGATGGTCGCGCTCACCGCGGTCACCGTGCAGAATTCGCTGGGCGTGCAGGGTTTCAGCGAGATCCCGGTCGACGTCGTCACCGGCCAGATCAAGGCCGTCGCCACCGACATGGGCGTCGACGCCGCCAAGACCGGGATGCTGGCCACGGCCGAGATCATCAACGCCGTGGCCAAAACGCTCGACGAAGTCCACATCGGACGGAACACCTCGACGCCGTTCGTCGTGGACCCCGTCGCCGCTTCGATGACCGGGCACGCCTTGTTGCGCGAGGAAGCGCTGGAGGCGATCCGCACCGAACTGTTCCCGCGCGCCACGCTGATCACGCCGAACCTCGACGAGGTCCGGCTCCTCACCGGCGTCGAAGTGACCGGACCCTCGACTCAGCGAGATGCGGCGAAGGCGTTGCTGGAGTTCGGTTCCGAGTGGGTACTGGTCAAGGGCGGGCACCTCGACGCGGCTCAGGACTGCGTCGATCTGCTGTCCGACGGCGCGTCGTGGATCGAGCTGAGCGGACCGCGCTACGACACGCGGAACACGCACGGCGGCGGGGACACCATGGCTTCGGCCATCACGTCTTCCTTGGCCAAGGGAGCCGACGTCCCCACCGCGGTCGCCGACGGGAAACGGTTCATCGAGCGGTGCGTCGCGGAGTCGTACCCGCTGGGTGCGGGAGTCGGCCCGGTGTCACCGTTCTGGCGGCTGGGCGACGCCTGAGCCGCGCGTGGGCAAGAAGTCGTGAGTGGTAATGACGGTTCTAACCGTCATTACCATTCACGAGACCCTTAGCTAGTCTTAAGCCGAGGAGCGTCCACGGCCCAGTACCAGTTGTTCCCCGCCGCATAGAGGCGCCAGGTCAGCTTCACCGAACGCGCGCCGGCGGGCACCTTGATCGACGCCGACGTCGGCACCGAAAGCACGTCGCCGCCCTTGTTCGCCGTGCCGGACTCCGGCCCGTAGGCCAGCACGCTCTGCTCGGGCCCACCATCGAACGACGCCGTCAGCGCACCTCGCTGCGTACCGTCCTGCCGGTAGTGCGAGACGAACGATACGTCCACAGTGGACTTTCCGGCAACGTCAAGCCCAGGTGAAACCAGGGAAGAGTCGAACGTGCCGCGCGAAGACGGCGATCCCTTGTCGTCCCACTCGTCCGGGTCGGCGACCGCGAAGACGCCACGTGCCCGGGCGTTCGCCTCGCGCTGCTGCCCGGGTGCGGTGCGGGTCCAGAAGTCGTCGGTGGTGAAGGCCCAGCCCTGCCATTCCGTAACCCCGGCGGGCATCCCGGACGCGTTCCGCACGGTCCAGCCGCCCGGCGCGTCGTGGGTCCAGCCGAGGACACCCGCCGGGACACCGGTCTCGTCTTGCCGGGGCTTCAGGGAAGCAGTGTCGAAGACGTCCGCGGGCGCGGCGCCGAGTGCGTAGCCGTCGTAGACCGTCGGGGCGGTGATGCCGAGGTGCCGCAGCACGGTGGGCGCGATGTCGACGATTTTCGGCGCCACAGCGGGGGTTCCGGCCGGGACCGCGCCTCCCGCGGCGATCACGAACGTCATCCGCTCCTCGGGAGTGTCCCCGCCGTGCCCGCCCGAGGGCGTGTGACCGTGATCGGCGGAGATCATGACCAGCCAGTCCTCGTCCGCCCGGTTCGCCCGCGCGTCGATCGACGCCAGCAACCGGCCGATCAGCGCGTCGTCGGTCCGCAGGCTGGCCTCGTACTGCGACGAATCCGCACCGTGATCGTGGCCCGCGATGTCCGTCTGTCCGAAGTAGACGAATGACGCGTCGGCCTTGTCCTGCTTGAGATGCTTCTCCGCGTCGACGGCGACCTGCTCGTCGGTCTTCTCGTAGCCGGCGCTGTCGCCGTTCAGCACGAACTTGCGGTCCTGGCCCGTGCGCAGGATCCGGTCGCTGATCGGCGTCCAGTCGACGGCGGCATAGGTGTCGAGCGCCGGGTTCGCGGTCTCGGCGCGGGCCAGCCAGCTCGGATGCGCGGCGAGATCGTTGCCGGTGAAGGAATTGTCCTTCACCTTGTGTTTGTCCGGCCAGACGCCGGTGAGGATCGTGGACCAGCCGGGACCGCTGACCGTCGGGGCCATTCCGCTGCCGTACAACGAACTGCGGGACGCGTAACCGCGATTCACCAGCGCGTGGACGTTGGGAGTGTCCGCGGCCAGCAGCTTGTCGAACCGAGCGCCGTCCAGGCCGATGACCAGCACCTTTGGCGTCTTGGCCGCGGCAGCGGCGACGCCTGAAGTGAGCCCGGCGACGGCCACCAGGGCCGACAGGAGGGATAGCGTTCTGCGCACAAAAGCCTCCGGGTAACTTGTTCGAACCAATTGCTCGTCAAGTTAGTGCGCCGAACTGTCTTCCCGATGAAGTCCGCGTGCCCGCCGGACGGACTTCAGCCGACGGGCTCCATCACCCGCGAGTCGTAACTCTTGCGGGATTCGAGGATCCCGTCGAAGTTGTCGATCGACCACGCGCTGACCGCCATGAGCAGCGTGCTCGCGCCGGTGCCCCGCTCGGTCAACGCGTACTCGACCGTCGGTGGCGTGGTCGGGTAGACCGTGCGCGTGACGAGGCCGTCGCGTTCGAGGGCGCGCAGGTTCTGGGTCAGCATCTTCTGGCTGATGCCGCCGACCGCGCGGCGCAGTTCACCGAACCGGTGCGGCTGCCGCGACAGCGCCCCGAGCACCAGCGCGGTCCACTTGTTGGCGAGCAGATCGAGAACGTCTCGGCACGGGCAGTTCCGCAGGTAGATGTCCCACGGCGATTCCGGCACTTCACAGGTGGTTTCCATCAGGTACCTAGTTTACCCAAAAGTGCCTTCTAGCGAAAAGTGACCGGGCGGCCGACCATGGAGGGCACCAACAACAGAGGAGCTTTCGATGCGCGTGGTGACCCAGCAGCGGCTTGGCGGCCCGGAGGTGCTGACGGTGACCGAGGCCGAGCGCCCGTCGCCCGGCCCGACCGAGGTACTCGTGCGCGTGCGCGCCGCGGGGATCAACCCGGTGGACTGGAAGACCCGGGCCTACGGCGTCTTCATGGGCGAGCCGCCGTTCGTCCTCGGCTGGGACGTTTCCGGTGTGGTGGAGGAGCTCGGCGCCGGGACGACGCTGTTCGCCGTCGGCGACGAGGTCCTCGGCTTCCCCTGGTTTCCCCGGCATGCCGGTGGCTACGGCGAATACGTGACGGCGCCCGCCCGTCAGTTCGTGCGCAAACCCGCGAACCTCTCCCACGAAGAGGCCGCCGGGCTGCCGCTCGCCGGGCTCACCGCGTGGCAGGGCCTCGTGGACATCGCCGACGTCCGGCCCGGTCAGCGCGTGCTGATCGACGCGGCGGCCGGCGGGGTCGGCCACCTCGCCGTCCAGGTGGCGAAAGCCCGCGGGGCGTACGTGCTGGGCACGGCGAGCGCCGGAAAGCACGAGTTCCTCAGGGAACTGGGCGTCGACGAGGCGATCGACTACCACGACGCGAGCGCGACGGCGTCCGATGTGGACGTCGTGTTCGGGCTGGTCGGCGAAGACAGCGACCTGCGCTGGCTCGGCTCGGTGAAGCCGGGCGGCCTGCTGATCGCGGTTCCGGGCGGCGTGAGTGAAGCCGTTGCCGCGAAGGCCGGGAAGCTGGACGTGCGGACGTCGGGGATGCTCGCCGAACCCGATCAGATCGGCCTCCTGGCACTGACCGACCTGATCGAGAAGGGCGAACTGCGCGTCCACGTCGACCAGACCTTCCCGCTGGAGGACGTCGCCAAGGCCCACGAAGTCGGCGAAGGCGGCCGTGTCACCGGAAAGCTGGTCTTGACCGTCTAACCGCGCGGGAGCACCTGGGGCAGGACGGTGGTCAGGCCCGTCCAGTCCGAGGTGAGCACCGACGCGTGGTTCTTCGCCAGCAGCACGGCCCGGTCGCTCGCCTGCTGAGGAGTCGGGTTCCGGGAGTCGATGGCCGGCGCGACGTTGTGCGCGTCGGTCATCACGACGTAGTAATGGTTGTCGTCGTACCAGCCCGGCCCGGTCTGGGTGAGCCACGCGTTCGCGTCGCCGTCGAACACCACGAACCACGGCCGCAGCCCGGCATCGGCGTACTTGCTCCGCGGATCACCCGGGGCCGCGCCGTGCACCGTCGGGAAGATCTGCGCCTCGCCGACCCGGCCCGCGTCCTTGAGCGACCGCAGATACCGCGCGTACTCCACATCGGTCTTGAGCGTGTCCGTCGGATTGCCCTCCTCGACCGTGCCGGGGATGACTTCGATGATCACCTTGCCCCGCAACGCTTCCAGCGATGGCCAGTTGTCCGCTTTGGCCGCGTCGTCGAGGGTCGCGTGGCCGCCGAGCAGGTCCGCCGGCCGGAACACCGCGCCGCCGAGATGCCCCCGGATGGACGCGTCGAGTTCGTCCGGGCCGAGGCCCCGGTTGTCCGCGAACCCGGTCTTCATCTCCAGCTTGAGCGTGAGCGGTTTGCTGTCCGGATGCGCCGACAGCCAGACGCGGATGTCGTCGAGGCAGTGTTCGAGGTTCTTGTTCCGCCCACCGGTGTACAACTGTGACGGCGAACTCGCCGCGACGCAGTTGTTGTTGTTCCCCAACGGGTTCGAGTGACTGACCTTCCACTCGCGGGTGATGATGTTGGGCCAGACGTCGAGTTCGATCAACGAGGTGCCGGCGTCCAGCGCCCGCGCGAGATAGTCGTAGGCACCGGTCTCATAGGTGTTGTGGACGCCGATCGTGGTCACATGGGAAACCTTCGCGGAGTCCGCGTTCGCGGCCGTGCCGGAAAGCGACGCGGCCACGACCGCACTGATCAGGAAGATCGCAGGGGAGAGTTTCATCCTGGCCCTTTCACGCACCGGTAGTGCTTTGGCTCACACACTGTGCCACCGTGATGGACTGCGGCCGAAGCCGTGTTGAACCGAACGGATGCCATCAAAAGTCGGGAAAATGAACCCATGAGCGAAAACCCGAGCCCGCCGACCGCGCTGACCATCGCCGGCTCCGACTCCGGCGGCGCCGCCGGCCTGCAGGCGGACCTGCGCACGTTCCTCACCTGCGGCGTGCACGGCCTGGTCGCGGTCACCGCGGTGACCGTCCAGAACACCCTCGGCGTGCACGACCGCACCGACATCCCGGCGCATATCGTCGCGGGACAGATCGAGGCCGTCGCGGCCGACATGGGCGTCAACGCGGCCAAGACCGGCATGCTCGCCTCGGCCGAGATCATCCACGCCGTCGCCGCCGCGTGCGACAAGGCCGACATCGGGCGCCACCGCAAGGTGCCGTTCGTGGTCGACCCGGTCGCGGCCTCGATGCACGGGCATCCGCTGTTCGACGACGCCGGTCTCGTGGCGCTGCGGGACGAACTCCTGCCGCGCGCGACCGTCCTCACGCCCAACCTCGACGAGGTCCGGCTGCTGACCGGGATGACCGTGACCACCCGCGAGCAGATGCACCAGGCGGCCGTCGTCCTGCACCGGCTCGGCCCGAGGTACGTCCTGGTGAAGAGCGGCCATCTGGTGTCCGACCCGGAATGCGTCGACGTGCTCTTCGACGGCTCGACGTTCGTGGAACTGCCCGGTGAGCGGTTCGCGACGCAGCACACGCACGGCGCCGGGGACACCATGGCGTCGGCGCTGACGGCCGGTCTCGCGAAGGGGATGTCCGTGGTGGAGGCCGCGCGGTACGGCAAGTGGTTCGTTTCACACGCCGTCGAAAACGCCTACTCCATGGGCGCGAAGGTCGGTCCGGTTTCGGCTTTCTGGAGGCTTGCGCCGGAGCACTGAGAACTCGTCCGGTTACGATCTGCGCCGAAGGAACCAGCGAACAGGGGCGGGGCGTTGACCGGACGCGAGAGGGTGGCCGAGGTCGTCGAGGCCCGCCGCTTCCAGAACTTCATCATCGCGGTGATCATCTTCAACGCCGTCACGCTCGGCTTGGAGACCTCCACGCGGATCGTCGGTGAGTACGGGCGCCTGCTGCACACGCTCGACTACCTCGCGCTCGGGATCTTCGTGCTCGAACTGGGCGCGAAGTTCTACGCCTACCGCGCGAAGTTCTTCCGCGATCCGTGGAACATCTTCGACCTGGCCGTCGTCGGCATCGCGGTGATCCCGGCGACCGGACCGTTCGCGGTGCTGCGGGCGTTGCGCGTGTTGCGGATCCTGCGGCTGATCTCGGTCGTGCCGTCGATGCGGAAGGTCGTCTCCGGCCTGCTCACCGCGATCCCCGGGATGGCGTCGATCGCCGCGCTGCTCGGGTTGATCATCTTCGTCGCGGGCGTGATGGCGACGAAACTGTTCGGCGCCATCTCGCCGGACAACTTCGGCGACCTCGGCACTTCGCTGTTCACCCTGTTCCAGGTGATGACCGGCGAGGCGTGGCCGGACATCGCCAAGGAAGTCATGCGGGAAGCACCCATGGCCTGGGTGTTCTTCGTCGTGTACATCCTCGTATCCAGCTTCGCGGTGCTGAACCTCTTCATCGCCGTCGTGGTCAGCGGGATGGAGGACGAGCTTCGCCAGGACTTCCGCGAGGAGGAGGCGAAGCAGGCCGAAACCCAGGCTGCGGCGAACAAGGAGATCCTCGACGAGCTTCGGGCTCTTCGCGCCGAAGTCGCCGAGTTGAAACAGAACGCCTGAGTCTCAGTCCGCGACCAGCGCTTCGAGCGCAGGCAGAGCCGCTGCCAGCGCGGCCTGGTGCTCCGGAGTCAGCTTTTCGAGACGACGTCCCAGTTCGTTCACGCGCGTCGACCGGACGCCGGACACCATCCGCTCGCCCTCTTCGGTGGCCTGCGCGAGCCAGGCGCGCCTGTCGACCGGGTCCGATTCGCGGCTGACGTAGCCGGCCTCGACGAGCGAAGCGACGATCCTCGACATGGTGGCCGCGGCGACGCCTTCCTTCGCCGCGAGGTCACCCAGACGAAGCTGCCCGTAGTTCACGAGCGTGGCGAGCGCCGAGATCGCGCCGTGGCCGGGTCCGGGCACTCCCGCCTGGCGCAGGGACCGGGACAACCGGCCCACCGCCAGGAACAATCTGCCCGAAACGTCCTGGACCGCTGACGTGGTCACCACTGGCTCCTCTGGGTTCACGGCGGCGGGTGCGCCGCCGGAGAGTGCCGTCAACGATACGGGCTTCGGCAGCGCACTCGCCGTTAAGGCCGTGAACCGTACAAAAGGTTCATCGAGGCGGGCTCGAGGCGTGGGCCCAGAACCGCTGCGGAATCCGGCCCGCACCGGCGGCCAGCCGCCCGGCCACGACCGCGGCGCGCATCGCCGACGCCATCCGTTCCGGGTCCGCCGCCCTGGTCACGGCGGTGGAGAGCAGGACGGCGTCGCAGCCGAGTTCCATCGCCAGCGTCGCGTCCGACGCCGTGCCGATCCCGGCGTCGAGGATCACCGGGACACCCGCGCGCGCCACGATCAGCTCGATGTTGTGCGGGTTCCGGATGCCGAGACCGGTGCCGATCGGCGCGCCGAGCGGCATCACGGCCGCGCAGCCCGCCTCCTCCAGCCGCAGCGCCAGCACCGGGTCGTCGTTGGTGTAGGCGAGCACGGTGAAGCCGTCGGCGGTGAGCTGTTCGGCCGCTTCGAGGGTCTCGAACGGATCCGGCAGCAACGTCCGGTCGTCCGCGTGGACCTCCAGCTTGACGAGGTCGGTGTCGAGCGCCTCCCGCGCCAGCCGCGCGGTGAGCACGGCTTCGGCGGCCGTGCGGCAGCCGGCGGTGTTGGGCAGCAGGCGGATACCGAGGCGCCGCAGCAGTTCCAGCACGCCGGAGCCGCCCTCGGCGTCCGCGCGGCGCATCGCGACGGTGGTCAATTCCGTGCCGGACGCCACCAGCGCGCGTTCCAGCACGGCGAGGTTCGCCGTACCGCCGGTTCCGATGACGAGCCGTGACGAGAGCTTGTGCTCGCCGATGACGAGGTGGTCACCGTCCATTTTCAGCCTCCTTGGACCGCGGTCAGGATGTCGACGCTGGCGCCCTTGCACACCACGGATTCCGGCCATTCGCCGCGCCGGACGACGACGCCGTCCACCGCGACCGCGACGCCCTGTGTCGCCGTGCCCAGCGCTTCGAGCACGGCCGCGACGGTCGTCCCGTCGGGGAACTCGCGCCACTGGCCGTTGACCTTGATCTCCATCACACGCGCTCCTCGCTGCGCAGCCGCGCCGGGGTGGCCGCGGCGGTCTCGTCCGGCAACGGCACGCCGTCCAGCCAGGCCACCGCGGCGTCCGCGGTGACCGGGGCCATCAGGAGGCCGTTGCGATGGTGGCCCGTAGCGGCGAAGACGCCTTCGCCCAGCTCACCGATGAAAGGCATCGTGTCGACGCTCGCCGCGCGCAGCCCGGCAGCGGTCTCGACCAGTTCGTATTCGGTGATGCCCGGGAAGACACGCTCCGCGCCTTCGAGCAGCTCACGGACTCCGCGCACGGTGACGGTCTCGTCGAACCCGGCCTCGTACTGGGTCGCGCCGAGCACGAGTTCGCCGTCGTCGCGCGGGACGAGGTAGATCGGGCGTCCCTCGACCATCGCGCGGACCGTCCGGCGCGGCGGCGGCAGGCAGCCGCGGCGAGGTCGCAGGCGGAGGATCTCGCCCTTCAGCGGGCGGACGGCGTCGGCGAGGGCGGGATGCAGGCGCCCGGTCCAGGCGCCCGCGGCGAGGACGACGTCGCCTTCGAGGTCTTCGAGGTCCGAGACCGTCTTGAGGCGGAACTCGACTTCGTGCTTGTCGCAGGCGTGTTTGAGCGCTTGCAGCAGCCTTCTGTTGTCCACGGCCAGATCCCCGGGCACCAAGAGTCCACTTCGGACAGTGGCGGCGAGTCCGGGTTCGGTGCGGCGGACGTCACGACCGGTGAGCTGCTCGACCTCGCGGCCGAGTTCGGTGAGGTACGCGGCGAGCATTTCGAGGTTCCCGGCGTCGGCGCTGTCCAGCGCGACGACAAGGGTTCCGTGCGGCGACAGGCCCGGATCGACGCCCTCTTCGGCCAGGTCACGGGCGAAGTCCGGCCAGCGCCGCAACGACGCCTCGCCAAGAGTGAGGACGTCCTCTTCGCCGGGCCAGGCCTCGGTGACCGGCGCGAGCATGCCGCCCGCGAGCCAGGACGCGCCGCGGCCTGGATCGGGGTCGTGGACGGTGACGCGGTGGCCGCGCACAGCGGCACGCCAAGCGATCGACAGGCCGATGACGCCGCCGCCGACTACGGAAATTTCTCTCATGAACGCACGCTCCCTGCGCCGGCATGACCCGGATCAGGTTCCACGGTCGGAGCGGTTTCGGCTCCCTCTCAGCCCGTCCTCGGGCTCCCGTGCGGACCACCTCACCGTAGCGCGCAGGTACCGTCCCCGCCATGCCCACCCACACGCAGGTCCGCGCCCGGCTCGCGGATGCCCGGCTCTATCTCTGCACCGACGCCCGGTCCGGCCGCGGCGACCTCGCCGAATTCGCCGACGCGGCGCTGGCCGGCGGGGTCGACATCATCCAGTTGCGGGACAAGACCGGCGGCTCACCGCTGGAGGCGGCACACGAGATCGCGGCGCTGGAAGTGCTGGCGGAGGCGTGTGAGAAGCACGGCAAGCTGCTGGCGGTGAACGACCGCGCGGACGTCGCGCTCGCCGTCGGCGCGCACGTGCTGCACCTCGGCCAGGACGACATCCCGGTGTCACTCGCCCGGCGGATCCTCGGCGACGACGTGGTGATCGGCCGATCCACCCATTCGGTCGAGCAGGCCAAGGCCGCGGCCGAGGAACCCGGCGTCGACTACTTCTGCACCGGCCCGTGCTGGCCGACGCCGACGAAGCCCGGCCGCTCGGCGCCCGGGCTCGACCTGGTGCGCGCGACGGCGGCTTTCGGCACGTCCCGGCCGTGGTTCGCGATCGGCGGGATCGACGCCGAGCGTCTGCCGGAGGTCCTGGACGCGGGTGCTTCGCGCATCGTCGTCGTCCGAGCGATCACCGATGCCGAAGACCCCGAAGCCGCCGCCCGCACCCTGCGCTCCGCCCTCCCCTGACCCCGCGTTTCGTCCTCTAGTTGCGGTAGTTGGCGATACGAACTACCGCAACTAGAGGACGAATTGCGAGGTCGTCGGGGTCGTCAGGGGGTCGTGGGGGCCGAGGAAGGGGCGGACTGGGTCGTCGGGGGCGCCTGGGAGGTCGACGGCGTCGTGGTGGGAGCCGACGGTGTCGTGGTCGGCGTCGTGGGTGTCGCCGGGGTGGACGGCGTGGTCGACGGCGTCGTCTCGGGCTGGTCGTCGGGGGTCTCCGAAGGAGTCACCGGCGGAGCGTCCTGCTTGTTCTGCTGCTCCTGGGCCTGCCCGCCGCCGACGATCTTCCCTATGGTCGTCCCGTTCCCACCACCGAAGGTCTTCCCGGTCGCGCCTTCGAAGCCGGTGATGGCGAGGATCGCCACCGCGAAAGCGGCCACGCTGACGCCGGCGATCACCGCCCAGCGCGGTTTGAACTTCCGCTCGGGCTTCTCACCCTCTTCTTCGCCGTCGGGCGGGGTGAGCCGGACGGTCTCCTGCTCGGCCGGGTCGAGCACCCGTCGCCGTCCAGGGACGGTCAGCACCTCCCGTGCCTTCACCGCGGCGTCACGCGTCCGCTGCAGCGAGCGCAGGTACAGCTCGCCGCCGAGCGTCGTGATCACGCTCGCCAGGCCGGCGCCGAGCACCGTGCCCGCGACGCCGATCGTGGAACCGAGCAACGCGGCGGTGACCGCGGCCAGCGCGGCCGCCAGCACCTGGACGATCCGCCCCTGCTTCTCGGTCTTTTCGATGTCTTTTTCGGAAGTCTCCTTGCTCATGATCCCGTTCTGCCGATAGTCGATCCTCACCCGGTCCTAACGGTTAAGGCGCATGAGATGCTCCCTTCGTTGTCCGTACGTGAGGAGCGCCACGCCGTCTGTCCAAAAAGGACTCGCGAATATGCGCAATTCCTTGACATACTCAGGCATATGGAACTGGTTTCAATCGAAGAGATTCGCGATGCGGCGAGCCGGATCAAGGGTGCCGCGGTGCGGACGCCGTTGCTGAAACAATCCTGGGCGTCGTTGTGGCTGAAGCCGGAAAGCCTGCAGGAGATCGGCGCTTTCAAGGTTCGCGGCGCGTACAATGCGATCGCCGCCTTGCCTGAAGATCAACGCGCTCGCGGCGTCGTCGCGTTTTCCAGCGGCAACCACGCGCAAGCGGTCGCCTACGCGGCGAAGCGATTCGGCGTTCCCGCGGTGATCATCGTTCCGGACGTCGCACCGCGCGCCAAGGTCGAAGCCACCCAGGCGCTCGGCGCCGAAGTCATCGAGGTCCCCATCGGCGACCAGCAGTCCGCCGCGCTCGCCGTCGCCGAGGAGCGGAAGCTCGCCTTCATCCCGCCGTACGACCACCGCGACGTCATCGCCGGGCAGGGCACCGTCGGCCTGGAGATCGCCGAGGACCTGCCGGACGCCGACGTCGTGCTCGTCCCGGTCAGCGGCGGTGGGCTGGCCTCCGGCGTCGGCACGGCGATCAAGGCGCTGCGACCGGAGGCGAAGGTCTTCGGAGTCGAGCCGGAACTGGCCGCCGACGCGGCCGAGAGCCTGCGCGCGGGCAAGCGGATCGAGTGGCCGGTGGAACTGCGGGCGCGGACCATCGCCGACGGCCTGCGCGCGGAGCCGTCGGACCTGACCTTCGCGCACCTCCAGTCGGTGCTGGACGGCATCATCACCGTCACCGAGGACGAGATCCGCGCGGCCGTCCGGACGCTGGCGCACCGCTCCCGGCTGATCACCGAACCGAGCGGCGCCACCGCGACGGCGGCGTTCCTGTTCCACCGCGACGAGTTCCCGGAGGGCAAGACCGTTTCCGTCGTCTCCGGCGGCAACCTCGACCCGGCGACGCTGGCGGAGATCCTGGTTCCGTCCCGACTCACCCGCTAACCGGGGTGGCCGGCGGGCCGCACGTGCGTCGGCGGCGAATCGACACCGCAGTGGAGGCACTCGCCGGGGTGCGGCGACTCGTCGGCGACGGCAGGCTCGTCGGAAGGGGCATCCAGAACGCCGTTGTGGATGCCGAGCGCGATCAGCCCGCCCCCGATGGCCAGCGCCGCGCAGACCAGCAACGCCGTCCGCCAGCCCGACGTCAGCGCCACCGGATCGGCGTACGCGGCTCCGGACAGCCCGGCGACGGCGGGGAGTACAGCGATGGCGAGCAGCCCGCCGGAGCGGGCGATGGCGTTGTTGACCCCGGACGCCACCCCGGCGTAGCGGTCCGGCGCGGCGGCGAGCACGGTCGCGGTCACCGGCGCGACGACGGTGGCCAGCCCGAGCCCGAACACGACGACGGCGGGCAGCACCGAACCGAGGTACGTCGACCCCGGTTCAACGCGCATCAGCAGCAGCATGCCGACGCCGACCAGGATCGGGCCGATCACCAGTTGCGCCCTCGGCCCGATCCGCTGCGCCAGCGCGCCCGAGCGGCCGGAGAACAGCAGCATGATCACGGTGATCGGCAGTCCGGCGAGGCCCGCCGCAGTCGGCGAATAGTCCAGTGACACCTGAAGTTGCATCACCATCAGCATCATCACGCCGCCGAGTGCGGCGTAGACGACGAAGGTCAGGGCGTTCGCGAGGCTGAACGTGCGGTCGCGGAACAGCTTCGGCGGCACCAGCGGGTCGGCCGAGCGGTGCTGGATCACCAGGAACGCGCCCAGTCCCGCGACGCCGAGCACACCGGCGATCAGGACGATCGGGTCACCGATGCCTCGCCCGGGCGCCTCGACGAGCGCGCCGGTCAGCCCGGCGAGACCGACGGCGCCGACGGCGGCCGCGAGGAAGTCCGGATGCCCGGTGGCCTGCTCGTCCCGCGACTCGGGCACGTAGCGCCGGGCGAGCAGGACGCAGACCGCGGCCAGCGGCAGATTGATCAGGAACGCCAGCCGCCATGACCACACCTGCACCAGCACGCCGCCGAGCAGCGGGCCGATCGCGGCGGCGATACCGCCGAGCCCGGACCACGCGCCGATCGCGCGGGCCCGGTCGTCGTGGGCGAAGGACGCCTGCAGGATCGCGAGCGAGCCGGGCGTCAGCAAAGCTCCCCCGATGCCCTGCAGGATCCGGGTCGCGACGAGCATCTCGGTCGACGTCGCGGCGGCGCACAGCCCGGAGGCGACGCCGAACCAGACGACGCCGATGAGGAACATCCGGCGGCGGCCGTAGCGGTCGCCGAGCGAACCGGCGACGAGGATCAGCGCGGCGAGGGCGAGCAGATAGCCGTCGAGGATCCACTGCAGTCCCGCGACGGAGGCGCCGAGCTCCTCGCCGATCCTCGGGAGTGCGACGTTGATGATCGTCCCGTCGAGCATCGCCATGCCCGAGCCGACGATGGTCGTCGCGAGCACCCCGCGCGCCACCGGCGTCCCCCACCGGATACCCGCCGCCGTGTCAGTCATGACCCGACTGAATCACGACACCCCTCCCCAAGCCAGGGCGGTTAGGGACCGCGCCTGGGTGACCAGAGCGCGGTGACCGGCGGACCGACTCCCCGGAAGCGCGCCAGCGCGGACGGGGAGTCCGCACAGCGCTGCGCGCTCAAGGCAAGAGCGTCGTGACGAACTTGTAACGATCACCTCGGTAGATGGCGCGGGCGAACTCGACCGGCTTTCCGTCGGTGGCGAAAGAATGCCGCGAAAGGAGCAACATCGGCATCCCGACGTCGGCGCCCAGCATCTCGGCCTCGTGCGGTCCGGCGAGTGCCGTCTCGATCGTTTCCTCGGCCCTTTCCAGCTCCACGCCGTAGTGCTCCCGCAGCACTGCGTAGAGCGAACCGCCCGCGGAGACGTGTTTGCGCAAACCGCGGAACCGGCCCAGCGGGAGATGCGTGGTCTCCAGCGCCATCGGCTGCGAATCGGCGAGCCGGAGCCGCCGAAGGCGAAGGATTTTCGCACCGACCCGGATTCCGAGCAGTTTCGCCAGATCGGCCTCGACCGGCAGTTCGTCGATCTCCAGCAGCTTCGACGACGGCTTGAGGCCCTGTTTGCGCATGTCCTCGGTGTAGGACGACAACTGCAGCCGCTGCGCGAGTTTCGGCTCGGCGGCGAAAGTGCCCTTGCCCTGTACGCGGTGGAGCCTGCCCTCGGCGGTCAGGTCGGCGAGCGCCTGCCGGACCGTGGTGCGCGAGACGGTGAATTCCCCCGCCAGTGCCCGTTCCGTCGGAATCGGCGAGCCCGGCGGCAACGCGTCGAGCAAATCGAGGAGATGCTGTTTCAGCGCCCAGTACTTGGGTTCGCGCTGTCCGCGCATCCCTGCTGTAGCGCCCGCCTCACCCGCGGTGGTTGTCTCCAACATGACCGACTCCCTAAGCCTTCCCACTCAAACGCGCACCTGCCCCGCTAAGAAACGTACCCTTCACCACAAACGTCCATTCGGGCTAGTATTGGTCTAGACCTACAGGGGACGAGGTACGTCCCGGTGGAAGGGAACGAGATGACCGAACAGCGCCCCGGCGAGCACATGGCCGCAGAGATCTCCCAGCAACCCGCCATTCTGGCAGGAATCGTGGAGCGACAGGCCGAAATCGCCGAGGTGGCCGAAGCCATCTCCAAGCGCCCGCCCAGGTTCGCACTGCTCGCCGCCCGGGGCTCCAGTGACCACGCCGCCCTGTATGCGAAGTACCTGATCGAAGTACTCCTCGGTCTTCCCGCCGGTCTCGTCTCGCCCTCCACGGCGACTTTGTACGGTGCCCGTCCCGATCTGCGGGACGTTCTCTTCATCACAGTAAGCCAAAGCGGCGGATCCCCCGATCTCATCGAGGTCACCGAAACCGCGCGTCGCCAGGGAGCGCTGACCGTCTCGGTCACCAACACCCCGGAGTCGCCGCTGCGCGCCGCCGCCGAACTCGGCGTGGACATCGGAGCGGGACTGGAAAAAGCCGTCGCCGCGACGAAGACGTACTCCGCCACCTTGCTCTCGCTTTACCTTCTGATCGACGCGGTCCGCGGCGGCAAGGGCGAGGACGCGGAGAAGCTGGGCGAACTCGCGCAGCAGACCCTCGACGGCTCCGACGAAGGCGTGCAGCGCGCGGTGGATCGCTACCGCTTCGTCGACCGGGTGCTCACCACGGGCCGCGGCTACTCCTACGCCTCGGCGCTCGAAGGTTCCCTGAAACTGGCGGAAACCAGCTACCTCGCGGCCCGCGCGTACAGCGGCGCGGACCTGTTGCACGGCCCGGTCGCCGCCGTCGACGGCGAGACCGCGGTGCTCGCGGTGACGAGTGCGGGGCACGGAGTCGGCGCGATGCAGGAGGTCGTCGAGGCCGTCGGCAAACGCGGCGCGGACGTGCTCGCGGTCGGTTCCGCCGCGGGCGATGTCCCCGCCGCGCTGCGGATCGGCGTCGCCCCTTCGGCCGAAGAAGTCGCGCCGATCCTGGAGATCCTGCCCATTCAGCGGATCGCACTGGGCCTTTCGCTGGCACGCGGCGGTGACCCGGACAACCCGCGCGGGCTGCTCAAGGTGACCAAGACCAGGTGACCCACGTCGTCGGTGTGGACGCCGGAGGCACGTCGACGCGAGCGATCGCCGTCGACGCCTCCGGCGCCGTCCTGGGCACCGGGCGCGCGGGCGGCGCGAACCCCAACTCCCATCCACCACAGGAAGCCGCGGCGCGGATCGCGAGCGCGATCACCGACGCGCTCGGCACCCTGGACCCGGCCGCGACGGCCGCGTGCGTCGTCGGCATGGCCGGGGTCAGCAAGCTGAGCGACCCGTCGATCGCGGCGATCTTCGAGACCGCCTGGAAGAACTTGGGGATCAGTCCTGTGCGGACGGTCCCCGACTCCGAAGTCGCCTACGCGTCGGCCACTTCGGCGCCGGATGGTTCGGTACTGGTGGCCGGTACGGGGTCGATCGCCGGCCGGGTCCGCGGCAGGCGGCTGGTCTCGACCTTCGGCGGCTACGGCTGGTTGCTCGGTGACGAAGGTTCGGCGTACTGGCTCGGCCGCGAAGCCGTTCGCTCCACTTTGGATGTTCTCGGCCAGGGAACCGAACTGGGCGTGCTCGCCAACGCCGTACTCGCCGAGGCGCTCGGACAGTCCGCAGTGGACGCGGCGAGCGGCCGGGACACCGAAACCCGGACGGCGACGTGGCGCGCGCTCATCACGAGCGCCAACGCCGAGACGCCGATCCGGCTCGCCAGGTTCGCCCCGTTGGTCAGCGAGGCCTCCGCCGCCGGGGACCCGGCGGCGGACCGGATCACCACCCGGGCGGCCGCGCTTCTGGTGACCAACGTCATGAGCGCGCGTGAACCCGGCGAGTCGACTCCAGTCGTGCTGGTCGGCAGTGTGCTCTCGCCCGCAGGCCCGGTGGGCGCGAAGGTCCGGGCCGAGCTGGCCGGTATCGAAGTCCTGACCAGCACCGACGGCGTCCTGGGTGCGGCCTGGCTGGCCGCCGTCGACGCCTACGGGGAAGGGGCGCCCCGGCCCGTGCCCGCATGAAAAACACCAAAAGATCCGGCTAAAAGACCAAAACATCGACTCCGGGCCCGAACTCCGGGTACCGTAGGACCCGGCCCCCGGACCCTCCCCCCTCGCCGGGGGCCGCCTTATGTCCTGGGTAGCCCGTCCGAGGGGTTCTTGCCTGCCACGTCCGCGTCGTCCTCGATGACTTCTTCGGTGGCCTTGTCCGTGGCGTCGGCGTCTTCCACCACCCGCAGACCGGGATGTTCGGCCGGCAGCGTCCGGTAGAGCACCCAGCCGCTCGTGGCGACCGTCACGGCGACCAGCGGCCAGGACAGCACCGTCCGCGCGATGCCGAGCGCGACCACCTGCCCGCTCCACCACAACGAGCCGTACACGAGCACTCGCAGGGCGTATTGGCCGAAGACCCACACCCAGCTCGCCCGCGAATACGCGCGCACCAGTTCGGGATCGCGCCGCCAGCGGGTCTTCTGGCCGAGCAGCAGGCCGACGATGACGCCGAGCAGCGGCCACCGGATCACGATGCTGGCCGCCCACAGCAGCGCGCTGGCCACATTGGACAGCAGCTGGATGAGGAAGAAGTCTTCGGCGCGCCCGGTGTGCAGGGCGATCAGCGCGGCGGCGATCACCGCGGCGAGGCTCACCACGACCGCGCGTGCCTTGTCACCGCGCGCGATCCGGTAGGCACCGAGCAGCACCGCCACCCCGATGGCCACCCCGGCACCCCAGGCGATCGACTGGTCCGCGGCGAGCCAACCGACGACGAAGGCCGCCGGCGGGATACTCGCGTCGATGGCGCCACGCCGACCGCCGAGGATCTGGGCGAGCGACTCGCGCGGGGGATGGTAGGTCACCCTTACAGCCTGCCGGATCGAAGAGCGTGAGCACCCGGCCGGGGAGATGTTCGCCACATCCTGTGTCCGGTTTACGCCCACTTGAGGGGAATCTTCGCAGCAACGGAGTGTACATCCCAGTAATGGAGATGCATGGACGTCCGACAAACTACGAGACTGTGTCGAGGGGTTGAACCACGAGTTCGGTCAGACGGGATTGCAGGGGCCCTCTGAGCTGTTAGTTGTGATGTACAAGTATCAACCGGGGGAACACGGACGGAAGGGGACCCAACGTGTACGGATTCGACAGCTACGTGGCGATCGGTGACAGCTTCACCGAAGGGCTCAACGACGGACTGCCCGACGGCTCCTTCCGGGGCTGGGCGGACAGGCTCGCCGAGATCCTCGCCGAAGGCAGGCACGACTTCCAGTACGCGAACCTCGCCCTCCGCGGCAAGATGCTCGACGAGATCCTGGACGAGCAGCTGCCGATCGCTCTCGAGGTCAAGCCGGACCTGGTCACGCTGTGCGCGGGCGGGAACGACATCATCGTGCCGGGCGCGGACGTGGACGCCGTGGCCGCGCGGCTGGAGGAGGGGGTCGCCAAGCTGCGCCAGGCCGGGATCCCGGTGCTCATCTTCAACGGCCCGGACACCAAGTACCTGTCGGTCATGCACGTGCTGCGCGGCAAGGTCGGCATCTACAACGCCCATCTGTGGGCGATCGCCGACCGCCACGGCGCGAAACTGGTCGACATGTGGGCGATGGCGCCGCTGCACGACCGCCGCGCCTGGAGCGACGACAGGCTGCACTTCACCCCCGAGGCTCACCGCCGGATCGCGCTGCGCGCGGCCGAGGTCCTCGGCGTCCCGGCGGCCGACGACTGGCGTGAGCCGTGGCCGGAGTCCGACGAGCCGCACACGTGGATCACTTCGCGCCGCTCCGACCTCGAGTGGACGAAGGCGCACCTGCTGCCGTGGATCCGGCGTCAGCTCAAGGGCCAGTCGATGGGCGACGGCCTGTCGCCGAAGCGCCCCGAGCTCGCGCCGCTGCTGCCGCTGGACACGACCGGGGTCCCGCTCCCGGCCGAGCCGATGCTGCCGGTCCGAACGATCCACCACCACGCGAGCTGAAGGTGGTCGTGAGCACTGGTGCAGTGACGTCTCGGAAGCCGTGAAGGACTCCTTGAGGGACTCAGAGTCCCTCAAGGAGTCCTTCACGGCTTCCCGCACTCCTGTCGCCAGGACACCCTCGCGGATCGGATGCTCCGAACGGCCGAACGATGTCACTCAAGAGGGTTACGTGCCCGACCCGCCCGGTGATCCACCACCGGCGCGGATCCAGGCTCCCCGCACCGGCCCGTCCAAGCTCAACACCGTTGACGACACCTTCGGCGGCCGCCGCACTGTAGGCCGGACGGCGTAAGAGCCGGTTCGCAAAGCGGCGAATCGCGGCTTACAGTCCCTTCATGCCCGGTACACGCTGGAGCCGCTTGCTGCCTACAGCGCTGCTGGTCACGGCCGCCTTGACGGCGATTTCCGTGTGGTCGACCTCGGGAGGGATCGAGGCCGACCTGATGGCGCGCGCGAAAAACGCGCTCGCCGACGTCGGCGTCACCGGCGGCCAGGTGAGCTTCTCCGGACGCGACGCGAGCCTCAGCGGCTTCCCGCCGGACAAGGCCGCTCAGGCGATGGACGCGATCCAGCGGCTCGACGGCGTCCGCACGGTCGAGATCTCCGGGGACACCACCCCGCCCGCCGGTCCGGTCACGACCAGCGGCGAACCCTCCAGCCCGCCACCGCAGACCGCCCCGTCGAGCCCGCCACCCAGCCCGACGCCGGCCAGGCCGACGGACAAGGCCGGTTTCCAGGCCGAGATCGACCGTCTGCTGGCCGCCACCCCGATCACGTTCGAACCCGACGGCATCGAGCTGACCCCGGACGGCGAACGCGGCGCGACGGAGATCGCGAAACTGCTCACGGGCGCGCCGGAGAACCTGCGGTTCCGGATCACCGGGCAGGTGGCGACGGGTTCCGACAAGAAGCTCGCGCTGAACCGGGCGAAGGCCGTCGAAAGGTTCTTGGAGCGCAACGGGGCCCCACGGGCCCAGGTGTTCTCCACCGAACGCAAGAACAGTGATGGGACCGGCGGCGAAGGCCGCCGCGTCGACATCACGGTCGAACAGAGGTGATGGCTGATGTTCTGGCTCTTCGGGCAGATCTGGCTCTGGCTGCTCATCTCGTTCGCCCTCGGCTGCGGCGTCACGTGGCTGATGACGCGCGGCGAGCGGCGTGAGGAGCCGGCCTCCGAACCAGCGCCGGTCCAGGAACGGGAACGGCCGGCGGCACTCACCTACGCCGAGCCCGAACCGCTGTCGGCCGAGCAGACGCAGTTCATCCCGCCCGCGCGGATCCAGGACGACGACGGGCCGTACGACCAGGAAGCGGAGGGGCACCGAGCCGGTCAGCTGACCCCGGAAGCGGTGCGCCCGGCGCAGGTCTACCACTCCGGCGATCCGGAGCCGGGCGGGCAGAACGGCGAGCGCGCGCACGAGCCCGAACCGGTCTGGCCGAGCGACGAGGACTGGCCGCCCGCCGGACGCGGCACCGAGCACCGGCCGGGGCACGGCAGCTGACACCCACCTGGTAAATTCGGCTACGCACTGTGAGCGTGAAGCCGGGTACTTTTCTTCGATCGGGAGCCCCGGCACACGAAGGAGGCTCCGATTTGGCGCTCCCCTATTGGACGCCGCACAACCTGCTGCCTCCGGGCCGCCATCCCGCCGACCTGGCCGACGTCTACGAACGGCTGGTCTTCGACGCGCCCCATCAGAACGACCGGGAAATCCTGTTCAGCGCGCTGAACAGCTACCTCGGGGTCGCCCGGCGGATCATGCCGACCGGCCGCGCCTGGATCGGCGGCGCGCTGACCGCCCGCACGTCGCACGTGCCGCGCGGGCTGGACGTGGTGCTGATCCCGGACGAATGGGGCGCCCTCAAACGGCTCGACGACGAGGGCCGCTCGGCCCTTTACGGCCTGCTGACCCTGCGGGGGGTCATCGTCGGGCAGCCGGCCATGTACCTCGACCAGGTCCAGCCGGTCGGCGGAATGCTCGACGGCTTCCTCTGTCGCCCCGGCGACGAGGACATCTGGGAGGAAGTGTGGTCAGCGGGTGGCAGGGGAATTCCGGAAGTGATCTGGTGAGGAACGAATTCCGGCGTATCGCCGACGAGATCCCCGGCGGTACCTGGCTCGACGACCTCGCTCGCGCGTCGGCGATGGCCGCGTACGCGAAGTTCGAGCGGACGTCCCGTTCGCCGCTGCTTCGCGTTTCCGTCATCGGCGAGTCGCATCTCGACGCGTACACGTTCTCCGACATCAGCCGGGCGCTGCAGGACGCGACCGCGAAGATCGGGCACATCATCCGCAACCCGTCGGGCGAGGTGACCTTCGTCCAGCCCGCGGACCGGGAAAAGGCGCCGCTGATCCAGCGTGGCCAGGCGGGCAACGCGATCTTCTTCGGATTCCCCGAACCGGCTCTCGACGACGCGCTGATCCACGACGGCCTCGAATCGCTTTCCGAGCGCGCGGTCAAGGAATTGTGCGATTTCCTGCCCGCCAACGGCTCCGACGACGGCGCGCTGGACGCGGTACTGCTGCAGCGCGACACCGTCCGAAACGCGGTCAGCGACATCGTGAACGCGGTCAGCAAGCACGCCGGGATCGGCATGGCGCTGACCCCGACGTCGGGCGACGAACTCACCCGCAGCATGACCACCGAACAGGCGCGGGTCCTGTCTTCGAGCCTGCGCGAATCGCGGGAGGCCGTCGGCTACGAGACGGTGAGCGGCAGGCTGGACGGCGTCCGCACCCGTCGGCGGATCTTCTATCTCGAGCGTGAATCGGGCGGCACGATCCAGGGCGCGGTCGCGCCGGATCTGCTCGACGAGATCAAGGAGAACCTCGACCGGCCGGTGACCGCGCGGCTGCGTGTGGTGCGGACGACGACGATCGACGGCCGCCGCGGCCGCCCGGTGCACGAGCTGCTGGAGATCACTCCCGAGGTCAGTCTGTTCGATCAGTGATCGGGTATCCGACAATCGGCGATACCACAATTCTCGTCAGACATTATCGATACCTGCTTGATCATCGTTTAATGATGACTTATTCTGACAGGTAACAATTTCGGCCATTCCCCCGAACGATGGGTTAACGTCTTCGGACGGAACCCGCCGAAAGGGCATGTATGCCGACCGATCCACCACTCCCGCATCCTCCGGCCACCCGCTACGGGCCGGGGTTCGCCACCCACGGGACACGGCACAAGAAGCCCAAGAACGGCCTGGTCATCATCGGATTCCTGGTCGGCCTGGCGGCGCTCGGAGT
The DNA here is from genome assembly GCF_046549055.1 of Amycolatopsis sp. lyj-112. NCBI lineage: Bacteria > Bacillati > Actinomycetota > Actinomycetes > Pseudonocardiales > Pseudonocardiaceae > Amycolatopsis > Amycolatopsis sp. lyj-112. Next base: position 562,116 of record NZ_JAJPWS010000002.1, read on the forward strand.
CGCCTTCGTCCCGGTCGCAGGGATCGCCGCGTGGCCGCTCGCCGTAATCGGAATGACTCTTTCCGTAATCGGCTTGATCAAAATCAAGAAGGGTGAAGCGGACAAGAAGGGAATGGGCGTAGCCGGACTGGCGCTTTCGATCGGCGGCTTGCTGGCCGCGAGCGGGTTACTGGTCTACACCACTTTCTTCACCACCGGCGAGTCCGGACTTCACATACCGGCGGTCAGCGGAGACAAGAACAAGGTCGAGTTCGTCGTCAGCGCCTCGGGCGGCGCGACCGTCCGCTTCGGCACTCTCAGCGATCAGCGGACCGTGACCACCCCGGGTAGTACCGACGATTGGAATGGCACGGCGTCGTTCAATTCGGGCGACTACATGCTCACTGTCACCGCGGACACCAGGAACGCGTCGGTCAGCAACCAGATCGCCTGCTCGATCCTGGTCAACGGCAAGAAGGTGGCCGAGAACAAGGGCGCGACGATCGCCCTCTGCACCGCGAACACGGGCTGACACCCACGCAAGTAGTCCTCTGAATGCGACAACGGCGGGTGCGATGGCGGTCGCCTGGCGGCCGGCCGGTATCGCCCCCATCCGCCACCGGCCGGACCGCCACGAGCCGCTCCTGGCGACTCTTCAGACGGACTCCGAACCGGGTCCGCCCGAGCGCCGGTCCCTACCGCATGCCCCTCCCCTAGGGCTCGACCGACACTGAAGCGGACCCTACGCGCGCAAGGGACGGGCCCACTAAGAATCCGCTAAGGATCACTGGCCGAGGTCGGTGATCTCCGCCTGGACGAGCCCGGAGAGCCGGGGATTGGCGTCCTCGTAGATCTTCAGCGCCAGCCCGAACTGCTCCCGGGCACCGTCCATCTCGGACTTGGCCCGCAGCACCCGGCCCAGGGTCAGCCGCAGCACGCCCTCCTGGAGGAGGAACCGACGGCTGATGGTCAGGTCGATGGCTTCCCAGACGTACCGCTCCGCGGCCGCGAGTTCGCCGATCTTCATGCTCAGTTCGGCCAGATTGTTCAGCGAAACGACGACGTAACTGTCGTCGCCGAGGGTCCGGTCGATCTCCAGCGAAACGACCTGATGCCCGATCGCCTCGATGAACCGGCCCGCCCGCTTTTCGGCCTCGGCGCAATTGTTGAGGGCCTGCCCGCGCAGTTCGAGATCGCCGGTCCGGTCGGTCTCCTCGACCGCCTGCCGCAGCGTCGCGATGGCCTCGTCATGGCGGCCCAGCAGGGTCAGCGCGGAGCCGAGGTGGATGTTCGCCGAGACCATCAGCCGCTTGTCGCCGACCGCGCTCGCCAGCTCCAGCGCACGTTCGGCGTCGGCGAGACAGCCCTGCGGCAGTTCGAAGGTCAGCGCGATGGCGCACCGCGAGATCAGCATCCAGCACCGGCCGAGCACGTCGCCGGACCGCTCCGCGGCCTCGAGGCCGATCTCGACCAGCCGCGTCCACTCGTCCAGCAGCGGATACACCGCGCGATAGGTGTGCGCGACCCTGGCGAGGCGCCAGACGTCGTCGTGGCGTCCGGCGGCACGGGCGGCGTCGAGCACCTCCATGAGGTTTTCCCATTCCGCGGCGAACCAGTCCTGTGCCTCGGAAAACCCGCGCATCGGCGGGGTCTGGGCGTCGGTGAGCACACCGGTGAAATCGAGCGGATCGACGATCCGCAGCATCAGCCGCCGTGCCCGGTCCGCGACGGCCTGGTAGTACCGCACCGACCGGGACAGGACGGCTTTCCGGTCGATGGCGTCGAGTTCGTTCTCGGCCAGTTCGCGCAGGAACAGCCGGACCAGATCGTGCGGGCCGAAGGCGTCGCGGCCGGTCTCGGTGAGCAGGTTGTGCGCGGCGAGCACCCGCAGATGCCGCCGTGCTTCGGGCACGGTGATCCCGCTGATCGCGGCCGTCAGATAGGAACCGGCCGAGACGCACTGGACGACGCCGAGCCGCAGGAAGGTGTCCGCGACGTCGGGCGGCAGCCCGCGGAACGAGACGTCGAACGCCGCGCGGACGCCGTCGTCCGGGCCGTCGACGTCGAGCGCGGCCAGCCTCGTGCGTTCGTTGCCGAGTTCGTCGACCAGGTCCTGCGCGCTCCACTGCGCGCTGGCCGCGAGCCGCGCGCCCGCGATCCGCAGCGCGAGCGGGAGATAGCCGCAGAGCCGGGCGAGCGCGTGGTTGAGGTCGAATCCGGCGGGCCCGGCGAGTTCCTCGATCAGCCGGACGGCGTCGCCGGGCGCGAGCGTGCCGAGCACGCGCAGCTTGGCGGCGTTGGACACGGCCAGCCCGTCGAGCCGGGACCGGCTCGTCACCAGGGTCATCGAGCGCGAGCCCGGCGGCAGCAGCGGGCGCACCTGCTCGGCCGAGCGGACGTTGTCGAGGATCACCAGCATCCGCCGTCCGGCGATCATCGAGCGGTACAACGCGATGCGCTCGTGGACCTGCTCGGGAATCCCTTCCACCGGAACGCCGAGGCCGAGCAGGAACTGGGTGAGCAGTTCGGCGGGCTCCAGCGGCGGGTGGTGCGGGTCGAATCCGCGCAGCGAGGCGAAGAGGATTCCGTCCGGGAAGCGCCGGGCCGAGCGGTGCGCCCACCAGACCACGAGGCTGCTCTTGCCGATCCCCGCCGTCCCGCTGACGACGCCGACAGCCGTCTCGCCCGCTTCGGCGCGCTCGGAAAGCTCGTCGAGCCAGGCGAGATCGGCTTCGCGGCCGGCGAGGTTCGGCACCGCGGGCGGCAACTGCTGCACCGGCGTCGTGACCTGTTCGGACTTCGGCCGGGTATCGGTGACGATCTTGACCGGCAGGTCGTCGTTGAGCACGCGTTCGTGCAGCCAGCGCAGATCCGCGCCGGGTTCGACGCCGAGCGTGCGCAGCGTCGCCCGCGAAACGGTGCGGTACAGCTCGAGCGCGTCACCCCGGCGCCCGGCATGGTAGAGCGCGCGCATCAGCTGGCCCGCGGTGCGCTCGGAGAGGGGATCGGCCCGGACCATCGGGCTGAGTTCGACGATCAGTTCGGCGTGCCTGCCGAGTTCGAGGTCCGCGTCGACCCGGGCGCCGTGGACGGCCAGCCGCAGGTCTTCCAGTTCGGGCGCGCGCACCGAACCCGGCACCCCGGCGAGCGCCGGTCCCTGCCAGAGCGCGAGTGCCCCGGCGAGCAGTATGGATGCCTTACCGGGCTCAGCGGTGGAGGCCTGTTCCAGCACGCTCCGGGCGCGGTGGACGTCGATCCGGCCGGGGTCGACGGTGAGCTGATAACCGGGCGGCGCGGTCAGGATCTGGGCGCCCTGAGGATGATCACCCTGGATGTCGCGCAGCACCCGCCGCAGATGGGAGACGTTGCCGTGGACGATCGTGCGGGCGGTGGCCGGCGGATCGTGACCCCACAGCGCGTCGATGATCTCGTCGAGCCCGACGACCTTGTTGACCTTCAGGGCGAGCAGCGCGAGCAGGCCGCGGACTCCGGGGCCGCCGACGGGAACCGGCTTCTCGCCGTGCAGCAACCGCACGGGACCGAGGAGCTGGAAGCTGGCGGGGGAAGCGTTTTCGCCCATGACAGCCCCCTCCCCCCGATCTCTCCCCTTACCGGAGTAGCCAACCTACCTCGCGAAGACGCCGCCAACCAGAAAACAAAGGTTGTCGTGAGCTTTGCGGAACGTCTTCGCGGCACCCGGGCAATAAAACGGCTCCGTGCCATCAGTCCCGATCTGATGGCACGGAGCCGGGGGGATGTCCGATTTGGGCCGCCTGGGGGCGCGACCCACATCGGACATCGGCGTCCACGTCCGTGCGGGTGGGCTCACCCCGAGCGAAGAACCCGTGCGGTCGTCGACGAACAGCTACGTGAGCGAACCCACTGGCCCGTTCACGTCGCGACAACGTAACAGGGCGCACATCCTTGGCTACAGGCGCCCTGTCACGCTGTGCGTATCAGCGGGTCAGCGGGCTGCTGTTCCGGCCGGCGATGAACGCCGGACGAGGTTCGATCGCGGCGAACGGTTCCCTCAGCGCGTTCTCGACGCTGTTGAACACGACGAAGATGTTCGACCGCGGGTACGGCGTGATGTTGTTCGACGAACCGTGCATCACGTTCGAATCGAACCAGAGCGCCGAACCGGCCTGCCCGGTGAATTGATCGATACCGTATTCGGCGGCGAGTTTGGTGATGTCGTCCTCGTTGGGGACACCGGCCCGCTGCTCTTTCAGTGAACTCTTGTAGTTCTCTTCGGGAGTTTCCCCGGCGCATTGGACGAAGGTCCGTTGCGATCCCGGCATCACCATCAACCCGCCGTTGAACGGGTAGTTGTCGGTGAGTGCGATCGAGCAGCTGACCGCACGCGGCGACGGCATGCCGTCCTCGGCGTGCCAGGTTTCGAAGTCCGAGTGCCAGTAGAACCCGGTGCCCTTGAAGCCGGGCATGTAGTTGACCCGGCTCTGGTGGATGTAGACCTCGGAGCCGAGGATCTGCCGGGCCCGGTCGAGCACGCGAGGATCGCGGACGAGCTCCGCGATCAGCTCACTGGTCTCGTGGACGTCGAAGATGGAACGGACCTCACCGGTCCGCGCCTCGGTGATGACGCGTTCATCATCGCGGTGATCGCCCGAGGACATCCGGACGAGCTCCTGCCAGTACGTCTGGACTTCACCTGGCGACAACAGCTGGTCGACGACGGTGTAACCACGGGTCTCGTGGTTGGCCAGCGCGGCCGCGTCAATGGGACCGTCGGCCTCCGTGCCCCAGACGGTGGGGTGCGTCCGGGGCAGGTGCTGGGGCTTACCCGTGATGCGGGTCGGGTAGCTGTCGTCGACTCGGGTGTCGGTCAGCGTCAATGCAGTCGCCTCCTCGAGCGATTCAGGATTCGGTTACGAGCGGGTACACGCCGTTTTCGTCGTGGACCTCACGTCCGGTGATGGGCGGGTTGAACACGCAGACGCACTTGATCTCGGTCTTGGGCCGGACCTGGTGCTTGTCGTGGTCGTTGAGCAGGTACAACGTTCCCGGCTTCAGCTGGAAGACCTCGCCGGTGGCGGTGTTCTCGAGCTCGCCCTCACCGGAGGTGATGAAGACCGCCTCGATGTGGTTCGCGTACCAGAAGTCGTTGACCGTCCCGGCGTAAAGCGTGGTCTCGTGCACCGAGAAGCCGACACCCTCCTTGGCCAGCACGATGCGCTTGCTGCGCCAGTTCGGGGTCTTGATGTCGGACTCGGTGTCGGTGACCTCGTCGAGTGTTCTGACAAGCAAAGGATGTCTCCCTACTTCTTCTCTGGTACGGACGCCTCAGTTCAGGACGGTGGCGATGGACTCGTCGATGATCGACAGGCCCTTCGTGAGTTCGTCGTCGGTCAGGGTCAGCGGGGGCAGCAGCTTCATGACCTCGCCGTCCGGGCCGGAGGTCTCCATCAGGAGCCCGCGTTCGAACGCGGCGGCACAGACCTTGCCCGCCAGGTCGCCGTTCTGGAACTCGAGGCCACGGGCGAGACCGCGGCCCTTGGCGACCAGGTTCGCGTCCGGGTAGGCCTCGACGATGCCGGAGAAGGCGGCGGCGATGCGCTCGCCCTTGGCCTTCGTCGACTTCTCCAGTTCGTCGTCGCTCCAGTAGACGCGCAGCGCCTCGGTGGCGGTGACGAACGCCGGGCTGATGCCGCGGAAGGTGCCGTTGTGCTCACCCGGCTCCCAGACGTCGAGGTCCGGGCGGATCAGCGTCAGCGCCATGGGGATGCCGTAGCCGCCGATGGACTTCGACAGGCAGACGATGTCGGGCTGGATACCCGCCTCTTCGAAGCTGAAGAACGGGCCGGTGCGGCCGCAGCCCATCTGGACGTCGTCGAGGATCAGCAGGATGCCGTGCTTCTTGCACAGGTCGTCGAGGGCCTTGAGCCACTCGATGCGCGCGGCGTTGATGCCGCCCTCGCCCTGCACGCCTTCGACGATCACGGCGGCGGGCTCGTTGAGGCCACTGCCGGAGTCTTCGAGCAGCTTCTCGAAGTACAGGAAGTCGGGGATGGAGCCGTCGAAGTAGTTGTCGTACGGCATCGGGGTGGCGTGCACCAGCGGGACACCCGCGCCGCCGCGCTTCATCGAGTTCCCGGTCACCGAGAGGGCGCCCAGGGTCATCCCGTGGAAGGCGTTGGTGAAGTTGATGACCGATTCCTTGCCGGTCACCTTGCGGGCGAGCTTCAGCGCGGCCTCGACGGCGTTGGCGCCACCGGGGCCGGGGAAGACGACCTTGTAGTCGAGATCGCGCGGCGCGAGGATCTTTTCCTTGAAGGTCTCAAGGAAGTCGCGCTTCGCCACGGTGTACATGTCGAGCGCGTGCGTGACGCCATCGCGCGCGATGTAGTCGATCAGGGCCCGCTTGAGCGCCGGGTTGTTGTGCCCGTAGTTGAGCGCGCCCGCGCCGGCGAAGAAGTCGAGGTAGCCCTTGCCGTCTTCGTCGTACAGATAGCTTCCCTGCGCCCGGTCGAACACCACGGGCCAGCCACGGCTGTAACTGCGTACTTCGGATTCGAGTTCCTCGAAAATACTCATCACGTTTTCTTTCTCCCTGGATCCCCGGCTTTACGTTCTAGTGGCTGCTGAGCGGACCGATTCGATACAGATCCTCTTGCTCATGCGTTCCGTCCTCGGCCGGAAAATCCGCCGCGGAGAACAGATCTCTGCGTTCCAGGGTGGCGTCCCACCGCTTGGCGAACGAGGCGAACAACCGGATCGAAGCCTCGTTGTCCGGCGTGATCGTGGTCTCGAGGTACCGCACACCTTGCGCGACCAGTCGCTGAAACAGCTCGTCGAGCAACGCGCCTGCCAGCCCTTTTCCGCGCTGAGAGGCGTCGACTGCGACCTGCCAGACGAAGCCGACGTCGTGCTTGCGATACCCGAGCACGAAGCCGACCGCGGTGCCGTCGACTTTCGCTACGACGGAGGTGTCGGCGAAATCGTGGCTCAGGAGCAAATAGGCGTACGACGAGTTCAGATCGAGCTTCTGGGAATCGCGAGCGATTCGCCAGAGCGCGGCACCGTCGGACTTGGTCGGCGATTCGATCAAGTGCTTTCCGGACATGTTCAAGAAACGTACCGGAGGTTTCGGGCGCGGTCAGATCAGCGCATCGGCGGCAACGCGGCTACCTGCAACAACCCTGAAACACACGTGATAAAGGTAACGGTAACGTTTGATGCGCAGCACTTGTGGGTAAGGCCGCTTCGTTGCGGTCTCACTGCATGTGACGATACCAACCGTTACCACTCCGTCGCAGGACCAGGGCGCAATTCGTCCTCTAGTTGCGGTACTTGCGCTCTCAACTACCGCCACCAGAGGACTACTTACGACGAGGCCGGACGGCGGGCAGCAGGACCAGCAGGCATACCGCGAGCCACCAGACCGGGGCCTCGCCGCGCCGCCAGCCCGCGACGACCTCGCCGAGCCAGCCGAACAGCGGATCCCGCACCGGTGGCAGGAACCCGGCGAACAGCAGCCCTGTTCCCAGGAGAACGCCCAGCACCGTCAGCACCATTCGCCACGTCCTGCGCAACGTCATCAGGCTGACCATCAGGAACACGATGGCGCCGGCGGCCACCGGGACGCCGACCCACTGCAGCACCGGCCCGCCCTGTCCACCGAGGACGAACCCGGCCAGCACGGTGATCAGCGCGGCCAGCACGTTCCACGGGGACGGCAGGGTGGCCGCGCCGCGCGTGACCCACCACGCGCTGCGCCCGGCGGCCTGCGCGAAGGTCGCGGCGGGCTGGACCGACTTCGGCACGCGCGTCGCGCCGACGGTCGCGTTGATCCCGGCGGCCCCCGCCTTGACCAACGTCTTCGTCAGCAGCATCGAACCGCGTTCGTGTTCGAACCGCTCGCCGGAGACCTGGCACGCCTGGAACGCGCGCTGGGTCCGGTCGTCGTCCGCCGATTCTTCGTTGAACGGTTCGGTTTCGATCAACCGACGGAATCGTTCGGACGGCTTTCCGTTCCCCTTGGCCGTTTTCACGTCGTGTCCGGCGTGGAGGCCGACGCAGGGCAGTTCCTCGCGCGCGACCTGGAGCTGCCGCATCCGGGCGAGCGCCATCGCCGTCACCGGCATACTGATCGGAAGCCCGGCTTCTCCTTCCACGTCACCGAGTTCGCCGTCGAGACCCAGGAAAGCGAGTTCACCGGCCAGTTGCGCGCGCAAGGCGTCCGCTTCCGCCTGGGACAGCCCGTCTTCGGTACCCGGCTGCCGCCAGCCGATCTTCTTGAACGTCTCCCGCACCTGCGTGCGAAAGGACTCCCTCCCGACGACGTCGCGCAGCAGCCGCAGGCGTTTCGGGTCGAGCAGGCACTGGATCAGCCAGCCCGCGCCGTCGACGCGGCCCCACATCCAGTCGTTCGCCCGCCAGGACGCCTTGTAGAACGCGCCGAAGTAGTCGGCCTGCATCCCGGTGAGCTTGTCCCAAGACCGGCGCCGCTTCATGTCGAGCAGCGTCCGTGAATCCGCGCTCACCTGGACGAGGTCGACCCGCTGATCGACCGATGGCGGTTGCGCGAGGAGCCCGCGCGTCGCGATGTGCAGCAGCACCAGCCGCGAGGTGACGACGGGATCTCCGGCGCTCTTCTCATCGGAAGTGAGCCCGGTCCACGCGAGCAGCGTGCTGACCGTGTCGGCGGCCTCGGCGTCCGGTTTCGCCCGCGCCAGCGGCAAAAGGATCGGCGTCGCCTGCCGGAGCGCGGCGGCCACGAGCGGCCAGGCCTCTTTCAGCGTGTCCGGTCGGCCGAGCGCGGCCCATTCCCTTGCCAGGCCTTCGATCCAGCCGGAGAGGGTGTCACCGGCGGGCGGTGGTTCCTGTTGGGCGACCCAGCTCGCGAGCCTGCTGCCGCGGGCGGCCCGGTGCCGCGCCTCGTGCAGCAGCACCCGGCAGCGGTTGAGCTGGACCGCCTGCTCCGGCGCGGGATCGAGCCGGAAACCCGCGTTGACCAGTTGCAGACCGGTGCCCACCGAATCGTCCAACGCGGTGGTGCGGAAGGCGATCAGGTCTTCGAGTGCGCAGGAATCCTTCGGCGGCTCGGTGGGCAGGCCGTCACGCAGTCCCTCCGCCGCGGCCGCGCGCAACTGCGCCGCCGTACCCGAGGCCCACTGACGGCCAGGGTCGTCCACATCGGACAGTGACAGCCGGCGGGTCGCCTCGCGGACCAGCGCGGTGGCGTCCTCCTGCACGCGGCGGTCGCGGTAGTCGTTCATCAGCCGCTGGTCGACCAGGGTGCCCGGGCCGGCACGGACTCCCATCGCGGCAAGGGAAACACGGGTCCCTCTGGTCCGGACGACGGCGTCATTGTGCCGGGTCAGGTCTTCGAGTTCGGCGCTGATGGTCTGGCTCAGCACGGTGCCGACGACCTTGCTCATCGCGCTGCCCAGCAACGGCGGCCGTTCCGGGTCGACCTCGACCCGCTCCGCTTCACGTTCCGCCGTCGGCACCACGTAGAGCAGCAGCCGCCGGACGTCCGAATGGGACGGCCGCTCGAAGATCTCCCGCATCGCCGGGCGCAACGGTTTGTTCAGCAGCACACCGCCGTCGGTCAGCCAATGGGAGCGGGTGACATCGGTGTAGGGCGTCATATCCGGATGCAGCGCGTCGGTCTTGTCACCGATCGGCATCCGGGACAGTTCGAACGCTCCGGGGAACGACGCGGTGGAGCGTGCCGCGAGCGCGAGCGGCCCCACCACGTCGTTCGTCCACAAAGGACCATCGAACCGGAACAGCAGGCGATGTTCGGTGTCCCGCACCAGGTTTCCCAGCGCGTCGTCGAACCGGGTCGTCTCGCCGTCGATCATCGTGCCGGTGAGCAGCACGGTGATGTCCGGGCAGTCGGGTTTCACCGTCGCCTTGTCGGTGATCCGGTGCAGCGCGTCCTTCAGATCCGCCAGCAGCACCTTGTCGCCGTCGAGCAGCGAGCGCGGTTGCTTCTCGCCGGGATCGCGAATGAGATTGTCGAGCGATCCCGTGCTGATCCAGGTGTCACGCAACACCTGCGGGCTCGACCGGAACGCCTCGGCCAGCCCCAGGCAGGCCGCGTTGATCCCGCCCGCGCTCGTGCCGGTGAGCACGTCGAGCGAGACCGTGGCATTGAGCAGATCGAGCAAGGCCCGGTACGGGCTCTCGGATTCCGGCGTTCTCGACGCCTGCAGCAGATGCGAGGTCTCGGTGGCGACCCCGCCCATCCAGACCGCGAGGCTCGCCCCGCCCACCATGGTCATCGCCAGCCGGATCTCCTGCGGCCACGGACTTCCCGCGTCGGCCATGTGCGCCCTCCCCAAGGCTGTGCTCACGATCGAGCACGTGCACTTTAGACCGGACGGCCGAACCGCTGTACCACCGTTAGTGCCGAAATTCGTTCGCCCTTAAGGGCAATTTCACTTCACGGTGAGGACGATCTTCCCGAACTGCTGATTGGAACGATCCCGCCCGGACACCCGCGCGGATGAAGGCGTCGGCGCGGCGAAGCCGTTCGGGGTTCATCGTGATGCCGAAAGCGTTGAACATCCGCATCGTCGGGCGTACTACAGCGGGAACGGCGTCTCTTTGGTGTCCAGCGCGCCATAGATCACGATCGCGCCGCCGGCCGCGGTGGCGTCGGACAGCTTGCGCACGCCCTCACCGGCGATCGCGTCGAAGACCAGGTCGGCGCCGCGCCCACCGGTGAACGCCTTCGTGCGCTCGACGACGTCCTCTTCGCTCGTGACGATCACGTGTGCCGCACCGGCTTTGAGGAGCCGCTCCTTCTTCGCGGGCGTACGCGTCGTCGCGATCGTGGTGGCGCCGAGGTGGCCGGCGACCTCGACCGCCGCCAGCGCCGTGACCGCGTCGATCACCCCCGCGGAGGTGTAGCCGAGCTTCGCCCGGCCCCGGCTCGCCGATTTCGACGTCCACGACCTTCAGTACCTCGGGCCCGCCCTCGCCGCTGAAACGCACGCCGCCGAACTCGACGCGCCACTCCACGCGCTTTCCGCCTGGGCGGTGAAGCACCGGGCGATCGTAGGCGAGGCGCGCCGCTCTTACGACGCAACCAAAGCGTCCTGACCTCCCGCCGGTCGCGAGTGGGCGCGTCGGCGACTGTGTGGATTTCGGGACGTCAGATGACCCAAAACCCACACAGTCAGGCGAGATCGTCCCTGTCACGACCGGATCCGGAGGGGGTGTGTGGAAATAGGGACACTCAACGTCCCTATTTCCACACACCCCCTCAACACAGGACCGCTCACAAGGCCTTACACGCGGAAGCGAGTCGTGCCTCCCGCGTTTCGTCCTCTGGATGCGGTCGTTGGTAACGCGAACTACCGCATTCAGAGGACTAAACGCGGGCCGGGTCAGGCGGCGAAGTGTTCGAGCAGCAGGACTTGAGCCTCACCGACGGCGAAGCCCAAGCCGGCGCCGGTCGCGATCAGGATCCATTCGTCCTGCTGGAACGCCGGCCGCAGCAGACCTTCGAACTCGCGCGGCGACAGCTCCTTCATCTTGGTCACCAGCACGTTCCGGATGTCCATCGCGTCGTTGGCGTAGTCCTCGATGTACCGCATGGTCTCCGGCAGCTTGTCCATGATCTTCTCGGCGATGTTCAGCTTCATGTCCTGATACCGTCTGCTGCCGACGGCGAACACCACCAGCGGTTTCCCGACGCCGACGCGGCGCCCGAGCTGCTCGTCGAGCTGGCGCTGGATCAGCCCGAGGACCCGGTCGGACAGCGGCCCGTGCAGTACCGCCTCGATCACGTTGTGCGGGGTGATGATCTCCTGGGCGATCAATCCGCCGTACGCCTCCGCGACCTCGCTGCGCCGCTTCAGGAACAGCCCTTGCCAGCGCACACCGAAGTACCGGCGCTCTTCGAGCGGGTAGAAGATCATCCGCAGTGCGAGCCAGTCGGTGAACCAGCCGGTGAAGAGCCCGAACAGCGGCATCATCAGCGGGAACTTGAACAGCACCCACGCGATCATCTGGATGACGCCGATCAGCCCGCCGAAGAAGATGCCGGACCGGGCGATGAACTTGAACTCCTTGTCGCCCGCCTCCTGGAAGATCCGGTTCAGCAGCCGCTTGTCCTTGACCAGGGCGGTGACCACCATGCCCTTGAGGTCGAACACACTGTCCACATCGGACTTGATCAGCTCCAGCACGGCCGCGACCATCTTCGGCGTCTCGGCCTGGACGCGCTGGATCACCAGCCGCTGCACCCGCACCGGCAGCGATTCCCACAGTCCCGGCTGGTAGTGCCCGGCGACGTCGCGGACGATCTCCTCGACGGCGGCCTGGAGCGGCTTTTCGATCTCCTTGGCGATTCTCTGCGGATCGAGCCGGGCGACGACCTCGGCCGGTTTGATCAGCTGCTCGGTCATCGTGTCGCAGGCGATGCTCGCCATCCGCGCGGCCCGTTTGGGCACGATGCCCTGCCAGCCGAGGAACGGTTTGATGCCGACGAACTCGACCGGCTGGAACATCATCCGGATCGCGACGAGCTTGGTGGTGTACCCGATCAGCGCGGCGACGATCGGGATGGAGACGTAGAGCGGCCAGTGCCGGGCGAAATCGGCGAGGATCCCGTCGAGGAAGGCACCCATGCCCGGGTTCAGCCGATGCTCGGGTCGCAGGCCTGCCAGAACTGGGCGCCGAGCCGGGAAATGTGGACGGTGCGTTTGACGAACTTGGCCCGTTTGACCGACTTCTCCGCCTCACGGACGACCTCGTCGGTCAGCAGGATTTCGTACTGCGTCTCCAGCGCGGGCACCTCTTCGTCCAGCTCGACCAGGCCGAGCCCGATCAGCCGCGTGAGGTACCCGGGCACCTGGTCCGGCAGCGACACCCCGGCCGCCTTGCCGACGGTGGAAGCGTTGCGCAGCACGAACCGTCCGGCCCCGCCGAGGTTGGTCCGCTCGGCGACGTCGACCGCGGGGAACGGCGAGCCGTCCGAAAGCGCGGAAAGGATGCGGGCCTCGTCCGGCGTCAGCTGCCGCAGGATGATCGCGTAGAGGTACTCGCGGGCGCGCTCGCGGCCGAAGCCGATGGAGTGGTTGAGCAGCTCGGCCATCGCGGCGCGCAGCGGCTCTAGCTGGCTGCGTGTGTGCACGAGGGTGACGGTCGCTTCGATCGGGCGCGAGCCGTTGGCGTCGGGCCGGTTCATCGCGGACGCGGCGGTCAGCGCGGCGTGATACGGGTCGTCGACCTCGTCGAGACGGCGGCGCAGTTCCGTCAGCAACTGCCGCTCGCCCTGCTTGAGAACCTGCTCGGCGATGTCGACGCCGGGCAGCTTGCGCGTGAATTCGAAGCCCGTGCGGGCGGCCCAGCCCGCCAGCTGCCCCGCGCGTTTGGCGAAAGCGGCCAGGTCGTCACCGGCGGGTCGATCGTTGCTCACGGGCACTCCCCTCGCGTTCGCGCTGATGCTACCTGCGAGTAGGCCGAATGGCCGAAATTGTGATCGACGTGGGTGTTTGGATGGAGCCATGAGCTTCACGCGCTGGGGTCCGCCGATCGACGTCCTCCCGCTGTTCGCGCGGGAGGAGCAGGCCTTGCTGGACGTGCTCACCGGTCTCGACGCGAGCCAGTGGGCCGCGCCGACGGTGTGCACGGGCTGGACGGTGCACGATCTCGCCGCCCACATCCTGGGCGACAAGCTCGGCAGGCTGTCCCGCGACCGCGACGGCTACCGCACGACGTCGCCGCGTGAGGGTGAGCCGTTCGCGAAGTTCCTCGACCGGATCAACGACGAATGGGTGGTGGCGTGCCGGCGGCTGTCCCCCGAAGTGCTGTTCGCGATGCTGGTCGACTCCACCGCGCAGCTCGCCGAGATGTGGGGCCGCGCCGACCTCGACGCCCTCGGCGATCCGGTGAGCTGGGCGGGGGACGAACCGGCGCCGGTGTGGCTCGACGTCGCCCGCGAGTACACCGAGTTCTGGGTGCACCAGCAGCAGATCCGCGAGGCCGTGGGGGCGCGGCCGCTCGACGAGCCGGAGTTCCGCGGGCCGGTGGTCGACATCTTCCTGCGGGCGCTGCCGCACACCTTGCGCGACGTCGGAACGCGGACGGGCAGGCAGGTGGCCTACACGGTGACCGGGCCGGGCGGCGGGAAATGGACGGCTCAGCGCACCGCGGACGGCTGGGTGATCGACCGCTCCGCGCCGACGTCCCGCTCACCGTTGGCTTCGGTGACGACGGACGCGGACACCTTCTGGCGGCTGTGCACCCGGAACCCGGTGGACCGGGACCGGGTCACCGCCAAGGGGGACGAAAACGTTTGCGCCACCCTGCTCGGGATGACGTCGATCATCGTGAGCTAGCGCAGCAGATGACGCGACTTGGCCTGTTTGCGCAGCTGCAGGATCCGGGCACCGCCGACGAGCGCGACCACCGCGCCGCCGGCGATCACGGAGAACAGCATCGCGACGGCGAGCGGCATGCTGCCGGACATGCCCAGGAAGTGCACGGTGGCCGTGTCCTGGTTCTGCAGGATGAAGACGAGCAGGAAGACCAGCACGACCAACGCCACGATGACGGCGATCCAGGTCCCGCTCACCCGCGTGCGTTTGAGCTTCGGGACGGCGTCGAACTTACCGCTGTGGCGCGCGCCGCCAGCGGTTTCGGGCGGCTTGACGGGCTCGACCGGAACCTCGGCGGCACCCTCCTGCGGCTGAGTCATGCTGGACAGTGTCCGCCGAAGTCGGCTTGATCGCGCCCTCAAGCGTCCGAACGGGTGACCTCGTCCGCCGCGCGGAGCACGCGCAAGGTGTTCTGGCCGGCGAGCTTCGCGCAATCCGCCTCGCTCCAGCCACGCTCCAGCAGCGCGGCGAACAGGACCGGGTACTTCGAAACGTCTTCCAGACCGACTGGCAGCGTCGCGACGCCGTCGTAGTCGCCGCCGAGTCCGAGGTGGTCGACACCGGCCACTTCGCGCGCGTGCTCGATGTGCGCGACGACGTCGTCGATGCTCGCCTTCGGCTTCTCGGGGCCGCCCCGCGACGCGGTGAACTTCGTGCGCAGGTCGAGGTTCCGGTAGTCCTCACCCGCCGCGTCCATGTCCTGGCGCAGCTGGTCGTCCCACTCCGCGACGCGCGGCGAGATGAAGCCCGGTACGAAGGTCACCATCGCGACGCCGCCCCTGGCCGCCAGGGTTTCCAGGACGTCGTCGGGGATGTTGCGGGGGTGGTCGTTGACCGCGACGCACGAGGAGTGGCTGAAGATCACCGGCGCGGAACTGACTTCCAGCGCGTCGCGCATCGTGCTCGGCGCGACATGCGAGAGGTCGACCAGCATGCCGATCTTGTTCATCTCGCGGACGACGTCGCGGCCGAAGCCGGTGAGCCCGCCGTGCGTGGCCTCGTCGGTGCCGGAGTCGGCCCAGGTGGTGTTGTAGTTGTGCGTCAGCGTCATGTAGCGGACGCCGAGACGGCGCAGAATCCTCAGCACGCCCAGGGATTCGGCGATGCTGTGCCCGCCTTCGGCACCCAGCAGCGAGGCGATCTTGCCGTCGCGGAACGCGGCTTCGGCTTCGTCGGCGGTGTCCACGAGGGCCAGGCGATCGGGGTAGCGCTCGGCCATCTGGTGCACGATCTCGATCTGTTCGAGGACCGCCGTGACCGCGCTGTGCCCCTCGAACTGACAAGGCACGTAAACGGACCAGAACTGCATCCCGAGCCTGCCCTCGGCGAGCTTCGGGAAATCGGTGTGCAGATGTGCCTGGCGGACGGTGAGATCGGTGCCCGCCACGGCCTCGACCGGATCCGGTCCGGTCGTGACCCGCAGTTCCCAGGGCAGGTCGTTGTGTCCGTCCGCGAGGATCACGGATTCGAGCAGTGCCTGGGCGCGAGCTAATTCCCCGTTGGTCATCGGACGATGGTACGTTCGTCTACTTTGCTCTCCCTGACTACTGGGTAAGCCACTGCGTGGCCGCGACCAAACCGTTGCCTGTCACGGTATGTCCGCCCGGATGGCGATGTGCGACGACGTCGGCGGAACGCTCACGCAACGCCCGGACAAGGGTTTCCGCCGACGCGAGCGGCGCCATCGGATCGTGTTCACCATTCGACAGAAACACTCGCGTACCGGACAAATCATGCTGTGGCGGCGAAGGAACGGGCGACATCGCCGCGAACAGCACGGCTTCTCGGACGGCGTCCGGGCGGAGCAACGTCACCGCGGCGGCGATGTTGGCACCGTTGGAAAATCCTACAGCGACGAGACGTCTGTCCTCGATTCCGTAGTCTTTCCGGGCCGCCACCACGAAATCGGCAAGTTCCTCGGCACGGAAGACGACGTCCTCGTGATCGAAAACGCCCTCGGCGAGACGCCGGAACCACCGTGCCGCACCGTGTTCGGACACCGGCCCGGCCGGCGCGAGCAGCGCCGAGGCCGGGCTCAGCTCACGCGCGAGCGGGACCAGATCGTCCGGCCCACCGCCGGTGCCGTGCAGGAGCAGCAGCACCGGCGCTTCCGGTGAACCTTCGACATACTTGTGGTCAAAGGAGTTCATCGTGATCCCGGGTTGTTCTCGCTCGGGAGGTCCAGCTTCGGCAGCATCGCCTCGATGTCCTCGCGCTTCGGTTCCAGCCACGGCGGGAGTTTCAGCGCGCGGCCGAGTTCCAGCAGCGGTTCGTCGATCGCGAATCCGGGTTCGTCGGTCGCGACCTCGAGCAGAGTGCCGCCCGGCTCACGGAAGTAGATCGACCGGAAGTACTGACGGTCCAAAATGGACGTCACGTTGACACCGTCGTCGATCAGCTCGTCGCGCCAAGCGGCCTGCGTCGGCTCATCCGGCGCGCGCCAGGCGACGTGGTGGACGGTGCCCGAAGCCACCAGCCCGCGCGGCGCGTCCGGCGTCACCAGGACGTCGACCAGCGCGCCCGGACCACCTTCACCGGCGGAGAACCGCAGACGGTTGCCTTCCTGGTGCACGAAGCTCAGGCCGAGCCCATCGGTCAGCATCCCGGCCGTCGCGTCCTCTTTGGACACTGACAGCGTGACGGAGTGCAGGCCGCGGATCGCGTTCTCGGCGGGGACGAGTTCCGTGTCCCACGGGTCACGCGGGTCGCCCTGCGGATGCGCGACGAGCGCGATCTTCAGGCCGTCCGGGTCGTTGAAGGTGAGCGTCTCTTCGCCGTCGGAGTTCCGGACCCGGCCGGTCTCGACGCCGCTCTCGGCGAGGTGCTGTTTCCACCAGCCGAGCGAGGTTTCGGGCACGGAGAACGACGTGGTGGTCGCCTGCCCGGTGCCGTGGCGGCCGGCGGGCGCGTCCTTCCACGGGAAGAACGTCATCAGCGAGCCGGGCTTGCCGGACTGGTCGCCGTAGTAGAGGTGATACGTGCCGGGGTCGTCGAAGTTCACGGTGGTCTTCACCAGCCGCAGGCCGAGGGCCCGGGTGTAGAAGTCCGCGTTGCGCTGGGGATCGCCACCGATGGCGGTGACGTGGTGCAGGCCGGAGGTCTTGATCGACATGGTGCCCCTCCTCTGGAAGCCGGTAAAAGCAAGCTAACCCGATAACCTCTCGCGCGCAAGATATATTCCTGGAAGAGTTTTCGGTGTAGGCTCGCCCGCGTGACAGCCGAACCGAAGGACGACGAAGTGGTCACGTGGTGGGGCCTGGTGATCGAGGGCTACCTGGCCACGCAGAACAAGCTGATGGGCGAGATCGCCGACCGGTTCGGCCTGGCGCCGGCGTCGTTCGACATCCTCCTGCGGCTCGTCCGCTCGCCGGAGCACCGGATGCCGATGACACGCCTGGCCGTCGAGGCGGCACTGTCCAGCGGCGGTTTCACCAAGGTCGCGGACAGGCTGGTGGCCGCCGACCTGATCTGCCGCGTCCCCAGCCCGGACGACCGCCGCGTCACGTTCGCCGCCCTCACCGAGCACGGCCTCGACGTCGCCCAGCAGGCACGGGAGGCGTGTGCGGAGATCCTGCGCCGGATCGTGCTGGCTCCGCTGGGTGACGACGCGCCCGCGCTGGCGGAGGCCATGCGGACCCTGCGCACGGCCAACGGCGACTCCTCGGGTCGTGAGTGATTCGGGTCGTTAGAACGACCCAAATCACTCACGAGCGGGGTGTCAGGGCGGGGTCGGGGTGGTAGGCCTCCACCTGGTACATGTCCCGCACCAGTTCGCGGATGACGTTGCGCCGGATCTTCCCGGTCGCCGTCTTGGGCAGTTCGCCCAGCTCGACGATCCCGCGCGGCCGCTTGAACGACGCCAGCCCGGCCCGGCAGAATTCGATGAGCTCGTCCGCGTCGAGCCGGTGGTCGGGCATGCCGACCACGCAGGCGACCGGTTTCTCGATGCCGTCGGCGTCGAAGGCGGCCACGACGGCCACCTCGGCGACCGCCGGGTGCTGCAGCAGCCGCTCTTCGACCTCGGCCGGGGACACCCAGATCCCACCGGGTTTCAGCATGTCGTTGAACCGGCCGAGACAGGTGTAGCTGCCGTCGGGATTGCGCACGAAACTGTCGCCCGTACGCAGCCATTCGCCCTGGAAGACCAGCTTCGTCGTCTCGTAGCGCGCCCAGTAGCCGTTCGCGATCGAGGGCCCGGACACGTACAGCTCGCCGGGCTGCCCGTCCGGCACGGGAGCGCCGTGCTCGTCGCGCAGATCGACGCCGTACCCGGGCACCGGCACCCCGGTGGTGCCCGGACGGACCTGACGCGGGCGGTTGGACAGGAAGATGTGCAGCGCCTCGGTCGACCCGATGCCGTCGAGGATCTCGACGCCGAAACGCTCGCGGAACCGTTCGTACAGCACGGCGGGCAGCGGTTCCCCGGCAGAAACGGCTTGG
Source organism: Amycolatopsis sp. lyj-112 (assembly GCF_046549055.1). Classification (NCBI taxonomy): domain Bacteria; kingdom Bacillati; phylum Actinomycetota; class Actinomycetes; order Pseudonocardiales; family Pseudonocardiaceae; genus Amycolatopsis; species Amycolatopsis sp. lyj-112. The sequence continues at coordinate 580,895 of NZ_JAJPWS010000002.1, forward strand.
CGCACCGAGGCGAACGTGTCGTCCGGGATGTCGCTGGCGAGCAGCGCCGCGTAGAACGTCGGGACGGCGAAGAAGAGGGTGGGCCGTTCGGCCTTGGCCCTGGCGGCGATCAGCCCCGGGGTCGGCCGGGCCGGTTCGAGCAGCGCCGTCCCGCCCGCCGCGAGCGGGAAGAACGCCGAATTCCCCAAGCCGTAAGCGAAGAACAGCTTCGGGATGGAAAGGAACCGGTCGCTCGGCCCGGTGTCCAGCACGCCGCGCGCATACGTCTCGCAGACCGCGCGGATGCCGCCGTGCCGGTGCATCGCGCCTTTCGGCTTTCCCGTCGTCCCCGAGGTGTAGAGCCAGAGCGCGGGTGAGTCCTCCCAGGTCGGCGCCGCCTCGAAACCTCGGTCGTCCACTGTGGACAGATCGTTCCAGTCGTGCACCCGGACCCCGGCCGGCAGTTCCACCGCCGTCGCCCGGTCGAGCACGACGTCGGTGACCTCCGGCGCCAGTCCCAGCGCGATCGTCGCCTGCGCGGCGAACTCGCCGGAAACGCACAGCACCCTGGCCCGCGAATCGGCCAGCACCTTGCCCAGGTCCATCCCGGTGACCATCGTGGACACCGGGACCGCGACGGCGCCGGCCAGCATCGCGCCCAGGATCCCGGTGAGCAGCTCGACGTCGTCGACCATGCAGAACAGGACCCGTTCCTCCGGGCGAACACCGATCGCCCTCAGCCCGGCCGCGACCCGTCGGGTCTCGGCGGAAAGACCGGCGTAGGTGAGGCTGCGCCGGGGAGAAACGACCGCTTCCTTCGCTCCGCGCCCTTCCGCCAAATGCCTGTCGAGCAGGTAACTCGCCGCATTGAACCCGGCAGCTGTCGTAGCGGTCACGGGCGCACCTTCTATCGGCTCAGCTCAGGTAAACGTATTCGTAGTCGAACGGCTTTCCATTGATGCCCTGGCGCGGCGGGGCCACCCAGCTCGCGATCTTTCCTCGCTCGTACACCGGGTGCATCAGCGATCGGACGAAAGTCAGGTCTTCGGGAGTGGGCAGCCACTTGCGTTTGCCGGCCAGCCAGGTCCGCTCGTCGACAACCGTGCCGTCGGGCGTCACATGGTGGCCGGAGTTTATGCCGACTTCGCGATTGAAACCAGGGTGCGGGAGGACGAATCGGAAGTCGATACCGGCCTCGTCCAGAATCTTGTTCCAGCGGTTGACCCCGGTCTGGCAGTCGGCCCGGTACTCCTCCCGGAGGTCGAGATTGAGCAGCAGGATGGCCTGCAGTTCCTCGGTCTCCCAGGTACCATCCGGCCGCGGCCGGACCAGCGACGCGGCGGCGTCGGTGAGCTTGTGGTCGTCCTTGCGGCGGGTCTCCTGCCAGCGGCCTTTGAGCCCGGCGGTGTAGTAGTTCGCCGCGTTGGTGGAGGTCTCGCTGCCGAACAGGTCGAGTGAGACCGTGTAGTGGAAGTTGAGGTAGCGCTGGATGAGTTCCAGCGGGATCCCGCCGTGCCCGGCGATGTCGAAGGTGTCGTGCTCGCGGACCAGTTCGGCACTGCGGGTGACCACGCGGTCGACCCCCGTGGTGCCGACGAACATGTGGTGCGCCTCTTCCTTGAGCATGAATTCACAAGTGCGGGAAAGCGGGTCGAAGCCGCTTTCCTTGAGCGTGCCGAGCTGATATTTGCCATCACGATCGGTGAAATAGGTGAACATGTAGAACGCGAGCCAATCCGCGGTCTCCTCGTTGAACGCGCCGAGGATGCGCGGGGCATCCGGACTTCCGGAATTCCGGAGCAGCAATCCTTCCGCCTCGTCCCGGCCTTCCCGGCCGAAGTAGGCGTGCAGCAGGTAGACCATCGCCCAGAGATGACGGCCTTCCTCGACGTTGACCTGGAAGAGGTTCCGGAGGTCGTACAGGCTCGGCGCGGTCAGCCCGAGCAGTTTCTGCTGTTCGACCGACGCGGGTTCGGTGTCACCCTGGATGACGATCAGCCGCTGCAGATCGGCGCGGTATTCGCCGGGGACCTGCTGCCATACCTGCTCACCCTTGTGCTCACCGAAGGAGATGACGCGGTCCGGGTCCCGCTCCGCGAGGAAGATCCCCCACCGGTAGTCGGGCACGTTGACGTGGTCGAAATGCGCCCAGCCGTCCCGGCCGACGCTGGTCGCGGTGCGCAGGTACACCCCGTGGGTCTGCAGTGTGGGGCCCATTTCGCCCCACCAGTTCAGGAACTTCGGTTGCCATCCCTCCAGCGCCCGCTGGAGCCGCCGATTCCCGGAGAGGTCGACGTTGTTGGGGATCTTGGCGTCGTAGTCGATCTTGGTGGGCATGGTTCAGACCCGCTTCCTGTCGAAGACGGCCTTCTGGCCAGTACCGTATCGACGCAAGGCGCCGTCGGGGCCGGATGCGTTCGGACGGGTGAAGATCCAGTTCTGCCAAGCGGCCAACCGGCCGAAGATCTTGCTTTCCACCGTTTCCGGGCCGACGAACCGGTGATTCGCCTCCATCGCGGTCAGCGCGTCGGGGCTGAGCGAGGCCCGCCCTTCCAGCGCGATCCGGATCTCGTCCTCCCAGTCGAGGTCGTCCGGGGCGTCGGTGACCAGGCCGAGTTCGTTCACCTCTCCCGGGCTCAGCGGTTTGCCGCGTACTTCCGCGAGCCTCGGGACGTGGTCCGGGTCGCCGTAGAAGCGGGATTCGAGGCGGGACAGGCCGTTGCCCATCGGGAAACGGCCGAAGTTGGCCTCGGACAACGTGATCGAAGCTCGTTCTTCGCTGTCTTCGTCGCTGATCGGGGGGCCGTCCAAGATGTACTGACGGTCCGCGGCGAGGGCGAGTTCCAGGAGGAGTCCGGCGAAGCAACTGCCGGGCTCGATGAGCGCGATGAGACTGCGGCTGGTGACGTCGAGCCGTTTGAGCGTCCGCTTGTAGTAATGGACGATTTCGTTGCTCAGGCAGTCTTTCGCGTCGAGGACGGCGCGTTCGTGTTCGAGAACCTTCGCGGGATCGCCCTCGGTGCGGATCACCCACGTCCCGAGTTCGGGTTCGTTGGTGCGTAAGCGAAGGATCGCGTCGTCCAGTTCGCGGGTGAAGTCCAGCAGCCAGCCGTCGTCGTCCTCCGGCCCCTTGATGGTGATGGTCGCTTCGGTGGCGCCCAGCGCGATGTCGACATAGCGATGCGTCAACGGGGCCAGTTCGACGCCTTCGCCGTCGAGCCGCTCGCTCGTCCGGGCGAGCTCCCTGGCCCTGGCCAGCACGGCTTCGCGGAATCCCTGCCGGGGCACGAGTTCGTCGACGAGGCGCCAGTCGACGGCGGTCCGCCCCTTCACGCCGTCCGATCGGGTGGCGAAGACGTCGGCGAGATCCCGCCGCACCCCGCGTTTGTCGACCAGCCGGGTGAGCCCGCCGGTGCCGGGGAGGACACCGAGGAGCGGGACCTCCGGCAGCGCGACGGTCGAGGAGTTGTCGTCGACCAGCAGGATCTTTTCGCAGGCGAGCGCGATCTCGTAGCCGCCGCCCGCGCAGGTGCCGTTGACCGCCGCGACGTAGATCTGGCCGGAGTTCGCGGTGGCGTCCTCCATCGCGTTGCGGGTCTCATTGGTGAATTTGCAGAAGTTCACCTTCCACCCGTGCGAGGACGAGGCCAGCATCCGGATGTTCGCGCCGGCGCAGAAGACGTTGTCCTTCGCGCTGGTCACGATGACCACGCGGACCTCGGGATGCTCGAACCGCAGGCGTTGCGTGGCGTCGTACAGCTCGATGTCGACGCCGAGGTCGTACGAGTTGAGTTTGAGCTCGTAACCCGGAACGAGACCCCCGTCGGCGTCGACGTCGAGTTCCAGCCATGCGACGTCGCCGTCGATGGCCAGTTTCCAGTGCCGGTAGCCGCTGGGATGACGTTCGAACGTCACCGGTGTGGTCCGCGTCACCCCACCGATTGTCTACATCTTGATGACTACCGTCAATGTTGTGTAGAAAGTTGGTCAGGCACGTTCACCCGGTTGAGCTTCGTCGCCGCCCACGTCACGAAGACCCACAGCAGCAGCGCGGCCGCCGTGTCGGTGTAGATCGTGGCGAACCAGAACGCCGGGATCTGCGGGACGGCGACCAGGAAATGGCCGAGACTCGCGAGCCCGGACAACGAGAAGACCATCAGGAACGCAAGCGCCCGCCAGTAGCGTCCGCGCAGGTAGTCGCGGTAGCCGAGCAGGCCGAACGTGGTGAACAGGACGTAGGCGACGACGACCAAGGCGGCGGCGACGCCGACCGGGATCCCCTCGACCTGCGGATAGTCCGCCGCCCTGATCACGTTGTGCGCGTAGTGCAGCGTGGTCGACAACAGCGTGAAAGCCAGGACCAGCCGCAGCGCGGTGAGCCCCCTGTCTCGCAGAGCTTCCATGTTCGCCCCCTTGCGATTAGATAGATCGCTCTAGCGAGAGGAAGCGTAGCGCAAGTAGTCCTCTAGTTGCGATAGTTCGTGCCCCCGACTACCGCAACTAGAGGACTACTTGCGAGGTCGGGGAGGGCATCGGCCGGAAACTGTCGGTGGGGGCGCGTAGAGAAAGAGGAGTGCCCGAAGCGCCGGTGCCCCTGATCGGGGTCGAGAACCTGAAGATGCCCGAGTGGGCCGTGGTCGACGAGACCGTGGCCGATGCCGGGATGGTCAAGGCCATCCGCGCGTTGCCCTCCGCCGTCGCCATCGTGCTGCGGCTCGCCTGGCGGACGTCGGCGCGGCTGACCCTGCTGGCCGGGGTCGTCCACGTGCTCTCCGGCTGTGTCACGGCCTTCGGGCTGCTCGCTACGGCCAACGTGTTCACCGCCCTGCTGGAGAACGGCCCGACCCCGGACAGGGTGCTGGATTCGCTGCCCGCGCTGGCCGTCGTCACCGGCACCTACGCCTTGCGCGCCCTGCTCGACACGGCCGTCGCGGCGGTCGAGGGGACGCTCCGGCCGCGGATCGTCACCGCGGCGGGCGACGAGGTCACCGCCGCCATGGTCCGGGTCCGGTTGCTGGCTTTCGAGGACGCCGATTTCCGGGAACTGGCCAGGCAGGGCGCGCGCTACGGCGTCCGCGCCATCGAGATGAGCCTGCGCTGGATCGCGGATCTGACGTCGGCGCTGATCTCGCTGCTCGCCGCTCTCGTCGCGGCGGGCCTGCTCAACCCGTGGCTCGCGCCGGTGCTGCTGCTCGCCGCCGCGGCCGACGGCTGGGCGGCGGCCAAGGTCGCCCGGCTCAACTACCGGCATTTCCTCGACACCGTCGGCCGGAACATCCGGAAGTCGATCGTCGAAGAGGTCGCCACCTGGCGTTCGTTCGCGCTCGAACGGCACGCGCTCACCCTGCAGGAACCGCTGCTGACCGAGTACTCGCGGATCACCGAAAGCCTGATGCGCGAAGAGGTCCGGCTCGCGCATCGCAGCAACCTGGTCCGGCTGACCGGCCGCGCCGCGGCCGGGGTCGGCACCGCGATCGCCTACTTCGTGCTGGGGTTCCTGCTCTACAACGGGCAGATGGAACTCGCCCTCGCCGGGACGGCCGTGCTCGCCATGCGGACGGCGTCGAATTCGCTGTCCATCACGATGCACGCGGTGAACTCGCTCTACGAAGACTCGTTCTACGTCGCCTTCTTCCACCGGCTGCTCGTGGAGTCCCAGGCCAGGAGCCCGGCGAAGGGCGGGCTCATCGCGCCGCCGGATCCGGGCGAGATCCGGCTGGAGAACGTCTCCTTCACCTACCCCGGCCAGGAAACGCCCGCGGTGCGGGATGTTTCGCTGACCATCCGCCGCGGCGAGGTCATCGCGCTCGTCGGCGAGAACGGCTCCGGAAAGACCACCTTGGGCAAACTGCTCACCGGGCTGTACCCGCCGTCGGAGGGGAAGGTGTCCTGGGACGACGTCGATCTCGCGGACGCCGATCACGAGTCGGTGCACGCGAATATCGCCGTGATCGCCCAGGATCCCGCCGAATGGCCGATGACCGCCGAGCACAACGTGACCGTCGGCAGGCTCACCCGGGACGATCCGGCGCGGGCGGCGTGGCACGACGCGATCACCTCCTCCGGCGCCGACGAGGTGATCGAATCCTTGTCTGCCAAGGAGAAAACGGTGCTGTCCAAGAAGTTCAACGACGGGCAGGATCTCTCGGGCGGGCAGTGGCAGCGGATGGGGATCGCCCGCGGGATCTACCGTGACGCCGCCGTCCTCGTCGCCGACGAGCCGACGGCGGCACTCGACGCGAAGGCCGAGGCCCGCGTCTTCGCCGGGCTCCGGCACGCGAGCACGTCCGGAACGGGCAGGCGCACGACGATCCTGGTGACCCACCGGCTGGCCAACATCCGTTCCGCGGACCGGATCCTGGTGCTGGACAAGGGGCGGCTGATCGAGCAGGGCACGCACGGCGAACTCATCGGCGAAGGAGGTCTCTACCACGAGCTTTACGAAATCCAGGCTCGCGCATATCGCGGCGAGTAGTCACACTGTCCTGATGCCGGAGAAAATCGCCGAGGTGAACGGCATCGAGCTGTGCCACGAGACGTTCGGTTCGCCGGACGGCAGGCCCTTGCTGATGATCATGGGGCTGGCCTCGCAGATGATCTGGTGGGACGACGAACTCTGCGAAAAACTCGTGGCCGAGGGCTTCTACGTCATCCGCTACGACAACCGGGACGCCGGCCGGTCCAGCCGGATGGCCGGGCGGGTGAGCCTGCCGCTGGCCTACACCCTGCGCGTGGCGCCGTACTCGCTGAAAGATCTGGCGGACGACGCGGCCGGCCTGCTCGACGAACTCGGTATCGAGAGCGCGCACGTCGTGGGCGCGTCAATGGGCGGGATGGTCGCGCAGACCTTGGCCATCGAGCATCCGTCCCGGGTGCGCTCGCTGACGTCGATCATGTCGACCACCGGAAACCGGTTCGTCGGCAGGCCGAGCGCCCGCGCAGTCTCCATGCTGCTTTCGGCTCCTCCTCGCAATCGTGCGCAGTTCGTGGACTACCTGCTGCGCACGTTCCGGGTCATCGGTTCGCCGGGATATCCCTTCGACGAAGCCAGGATGCGGGAGCGCGCGGAACGTTCCTACGACCGCGGCGTCAATCCCGGCGGCACCGCGCGCCAGCTCGCGGCGATCATGTCCGGCCGGGATCGCTTCCGGGCACTGCGGAAAGTACGCGTGCCCGCCCTCGTCGTGCACGGTTCGAAGGACCCGCTCGTGCACGTCTCCGGCGGCCGGGCGACCGCCCGCGCGCTGCGCGAGTCCGAGCTGGACGTCGTCGCCGGGATGGGACACGACATTCCGCGCGCGATCTGGCCGCGGCTGGTGCGCGGCCTGGTCCGGACGGCCGACCGCGCCGACGTCGTCACCCGGCGAGCGTGATCGAACCCAGATGCGAGAAATGCGCCGCGACCCGTGAACCCGGGCGGAGGTCCACGGCGTCGGTCATCCCGCCGGTGAGCACGATCCACCCTGGTTCCAGCGCGAGCCCGCGGGCTCCCAAGGCGTTGGCCGCCAGGGCCAGCGCCTCCGCCGGATGTCCTTGCACGGCGGCGCCGGTGGCGGTGTCGACGATGTTCCCGTCCACCTCCAGCAACGCCGCTTCCAGCGAAAGATCCAGCGCGGACGCGTCGGCGCCGACCGGGCCCAGCGTGAAGTAGGCCGAAGAACCGTTGTCCGCCACCGCGTCCGGCAGCTTGAAGCGGTAGTCGCGGTAGCGGCTGTCGATGATCTCGACCCCGCCGTACACCTTGTCCACCGCCGCCAGCGCGGTCGCCGAGGTCACGCCCGGACCGGAAAGTCGTTGCCCCATGAGGAAAACCAGTTCCGGCTCGGCACGCGGATGGATCAGCCGCGGCACCGGGACCCCGGCGGGCAGCACCATCGCGTCGGTCAGCCACGCGAGCAACGGCGAGTCGATGCCCATCCTCCGCTGCTTCGCCCTCGACGTCAGGCCCAGCTTGACGCCGATCACGGTCTCGCCGCGCGCCTGCCGAAGCCGCAGCGCCTCGTCCTGGATCGCATACGCCGTATGGACGTCCAAGGCGGGCCACGCATCTGTCAGCGGCTCGCGTTCTTCTCCGGACAGCAGCGCTTCCGCCGCCTCCCGCACACCCAGGCTCACGCCCGCTCCTCCCCGGAGAACTTCGCCGTGACACTGCCGAGCCCGGCGATCGTCGAGACGACGGTGTCACCCGGGTTCACCGGGATCGCCCGCGTCATCGAACCCGGCAGCACGACATGTCCCGGTTCGAGCGCGACACCGAGCGGGCCGACCGTGTTCGCGAGCCACACCAGCGCGTTCACCGGCGATCCGAGCACCGCGCCGCCGGCACCGGTGGCCGCGATCTCGCCGTTCGAATGCAGGACGCAGCCCGCCAGCCGCAGGTCGACGTCGCCGATCGCGGTCGGCCTGCTGCCGAGCACCACACCGCCCGAGGACGCGTTGTCCGCGATGGTGTCGACGATGCTGATCTTCCAGTCCTGGATGCGGGAATCGACGATCTCCAGCGCCGGCACGACGAAGTCCACCGCCCGCAGCGCGTCCGCCACCGTGACACCGGGGCCGCGCAGCCGCGAGCCGAGCACGAACGCGATCTCCGGTTCGATCTTCGGCTGCAGGAAGCCGCCGATCGGGATCGGCTGGTGCTCGAGGTGGAACATCGAGCCGGTCAGGTGGCCGTAGTCGGGCTGGTCGACACCCATCTGCCGCTGCATGGCGGCCGACGCGAGGCCGACCTTGTGCCCGCGCACGCCGTCGCCGCGTTCGGCCCAACGGCGCACGAGCCGCTGCTGGATGCGGTACGCGTCCTCCAGCGTCGTGCCGGGATACGTCTCGATCAGGGGCGGGATCGGCTTGCCGGTCTCGTACGCGCTGAGCAGCGCGGCCGCGGCCTCCTGCAGCGTGCTGGCGTCCATGGGCTCCTTCCGACAGCCGAACTCTGCCCCTTCACCAGGGCCCGCACAAGATGCCCGTTCCGCTGGACGGTACGGACAGATTAGGCCGAAAGTGGCTTGTGCGGGCCCGATCATCACCTAGCCTGTGCCCGACAGTGCCCCGATGACAGGGAGTCCCATGTCCGATTGGTCCCTCTCACGGGCGAAGACCAGGATCGACCGCCGCGAGGAGCTCGACGAGCTCACCGCGCGCATCCGCTACGAGGTCCGCGTGCACCTCAACGAACCCGCCGCGCACAACGCTTACGACGAGCTGACCGACATCTTCGCCATCGGGCACGCGGAGTGTTCGGCCCTGCTCAGGCACCGCCGGGTCCTGCCGCTGTGGGAACGGCTGCTGCTCAAGCGCTACACGCGCCGCCTGTACGGCAAGGCGGTCTCGTCGACCGTCGGGGATCTCCCGGCCGACGCGGGCCCCGCTCCCGCGGCCGCGTTCGGCCCGGAAATCGCTTCACTGGCCCCGGATTCCGGCGACACCGGCGCGAAATACGACATGCAGGGCCGCGGGCTGGTCAACGTCTTCCGGATCGCGGCGGGCAGGCACGGGGAGAGCTGGGCGGACCGCCACGACGTCGCGACGACGTCCGCGCGCAACGTCCTGACCTGTTCCGCGGTCTTCCTGCGGCGCCGGGCCTGGCACGTCGTCTGGCCGGTGTACCGGGTGCGCGGCCTCCGGCTGTGGAAGCTCTAGGAATTCCCGGGCGGCCGGCGTCGTTGAGGACGGTATGACCGATCGCGCCACCGAAATCCTCGCCGGTTCGAAGACGATCGCCGTCGTGGGCCTCAGCCGCGATCCGGCCAAGGCCTCCCATGGCGTCGCCGCGGTGCTGCAGGCACATGGCTTCCGGATCATCCCCGTCCATCCCACGGCCGACGAGTTGCTGGGCGAGAAGGTCTACCGCTCGCTCGCCGACATCCCGGAGCCTGTCGACCTCGTCGACGTCTTCCGGCCCTCGGCGGACACCCCGCCGATCGCCGAGCAGGCCGTCGCGATCGGTGCGAAGGCGCTCTGGCTTCAGCAAGGAATCGTCTCCGCCGAGTCGCGCCGGATCGCCGAAGAAGGCGGTTTGGACTACGTCGAGGATCGGTGCACGGCGGTCGTCCGAGCGGTCGCGAGCCTCTCGGTGCGTTAGAAACGAACTTCACGCCGAACCCCTGCCGCACTTTTAGCGGCGGGGGTTCTTTCATATCCGTGAACAGAAGAAAATCCTCTGAAGTCATATTTCGAATTCGATGAGCCCGCCAGTTGGGCCAAACCGGTGATCTTCGCCAGACCCGCTCGGAGCTGCGCAAACCTGCCTTGGTCGGGACTTCGTTAAGAAACCTTCCCAACAGTGACCGGAGCTGTTAACGTCCGAATCCGCTTAGCGGAAACAGGTGCCGATCATCGGTACCCCGGTCCAACGGAGGGCGAAGTGGGCACACCACGCGGCCTGGATTCCAGTGGCACTCTCGAGCGCGGACTCGCCGTCCTCGAGCATGTTGGCCAGAACCAGGAGATTTCCACCAACGCGATCGCCAGGCAACTGGGTCTCTCCAGGAGCGCCGCCTACCGCATCGTCGGCACCCTCAAGAATCTCGAATATCTCGAAGCCGATCGCGCCACCGGCCGCGTGCGGCTCGGCACCCGGCTGGTCGAACTCGGCGCCCGCGCGATGGCGGCGACCGATCTCCACCGCTGCGCGCCGCGGTATCTCGCGTCGCTGGCCGAGCGGAGCGGCGAGACGACCTATCTCGCCGTCCCGGACAACGACACCATGGTCTACGTCGCCACCGAACGCAGCGCCAACGCCGTCACCCTCGCCTGTCGTCTCGGCACGCGCCGCCCCCAGCACGCGACGTCGCTGGGCAAGGCCTGGCTGGCCGCACTGCCCGAACAGGACCGCGTCGAGCGCATCCGCCGGATGAAACTCGACAGCCTCACCCTCAAGACGATCATCGATCCCGCCCGGCTTCTCGACGACCTCGCCAGGACGAGCCGTCGCGGCTGGGCCATCGACGAGATCGAGAACGAACCCGACGTCGGCTGCGTGGCCGCGGCGGTGCGCGATCACTCCGGACGGCCGATCGCGGCGATCAGCATCGCGGGCCCCGCCGGCCGCGTGCTCCGCCGGATCGACGAACTGGGCGCGACCGTCGCCGGGACGGCCGCCGCGCTGTCACTCCGGCTGGGTTACGTGCGGGCTCAGAGGGGCTGACGCGGTGGGCTGGATCCAGGACTACCAGCCGGCGGGCGGGCTGTGGTGGTCGGCGGCGCTCGCCGCGCTGCCGATCATCGTGCTGCTGGTGGCGTTGGGTGTCCTGCGGCGTTCGGCGCACCTTTCGGCGGCGCTGGCGCTGGTCACCGCGCTGGCGGTGGCGCTGCTGCTGTACCGGATGCCCGCCGGGCTGGCCTTCGACTCCGCGGCCATGGGCCTGGTGTTCGGGGTCTGGTCGGTCGCCTGGATCGCGTTCCACGCCGTGTATTTCCACAATGTCACCGTCGCGACCGGACGGTTCGACAACATCAAGGCCGTCCTCGCCGGATTCAGTGAGGACCGCCGTCTGCAGGCGCTGCTGATCGCGTTCGGCTTCGGCGCCTTGCTGGAAGGGATCGCGGGCGGTGGTTCACCCATCGCGATCACCGCGGCGATGATGGCGGCGCTCGGTTTCCCGCCGGTGAAGGCCGTCGTGCTCGCGCTGCTGGCGAACACCGCGCCGGTCGCGTTCGGCGGTCTCGGCAACCCGCTCATCGTGCTCGGCAGGCTGACCGCGCCGATCCTCGGGATGAAACAGGAACAGGCGACCGACCTGTTCTCGTCGATGGTCGGACGTCAGCTTCCGTTGCTGGCGTTGATCGTTCCGGGCTTCCTGATCGTGGTCCTGGCCGGCTGGAAACGGATGATCGAGGTCTGGCCCGCGGTGCTGACGGCCGGTCTGTCGTTCGCGATCATGCAGTTCGTCATCTCGAACTTCGTCAGCCCGAGCCTCGTCGACGTCGTCGCCGCGCTCGCCGCGATGGGCTCGCTGTGGGTCCTGACCCGGTTCTGGCAGCCGTCGACGGTGTGGCGTTTCGACGGCGAAGAACCGGTCAAGGCCGGCGCGAGTCTCGGGGCGGCGAAAGCCGATCGTGGCGCGCTGTACGCGTGGGCGCCGTACATCGTCTTGATCGTGGCGATCTTCCTTTCCCGGATCGGCACGATCTTCAAGAACCTGCCGGAATGGCTGGATCTGACCAGGTTGCTGCACAAGGCCGACTGGGTGTTCGCCTGGCCCGGGCTGCACAAGGAGGTCGTCCAGCACGCGCCGATCACGCCGAAGGACACTCCGTACGCGGCGACACTGACCGTCGACTTCCTTTATTCGCCGGGAACCGTGGCCCTGATCGCGGCGATCGCGGCCGGTTTCGCGATGGGCGCGAAACCCGGGCTGCTGCTGGCCACCTACCGGCGGACGCTGCACCAGATGCGGTGGGCGCTGGCGACGATCTTCATGATCCTCGCGATCGCGTTCGTGATGAACTATTCGGGTGCGACACAGACACTCGGGCTCGCCTTGGCGACGACCGGCGTGCTGTTCCCGTTGTTCTCCGCCTACATCGGCTGGCTGGGCGTCTTCCTCACCGGCTCCGACGCGTCGACGAACAGTCTTTTCGGGCCGATGCAGGTGATTTCGGCTCAGCAACTGGGCGTCGACCCGATCCTCGCCGGCGCGACGAACACCTCGGGCGGCGTGATGGGCAAGATGATCTCGCCCCAGAACCTGTCCATCGGCGCCACCGCGATCGGGCAGAGCGGAAAGGAAGGCGCGCTGCTGCGGCAGACGTTCCTGTGGTCGGTCCTGCTGACCGCCGTGGTCGGGGTGATCTCGCTGCTGCAGGCGACCGTGCTCAGCTTCATGATCCCGTCGTGAGAGGGATTCCATCAACCGACGCTAATGAATAGAGGCGGACGAAGAATGTCCACAGTGGTCATCCGATCTTAACCGCCCGCTGGTCTGGATGGATGAACGGCTAACGCACCGGACGAAATGCGAACTACCGTTGCCTCATGCCCATGACGCTGATCAAAGGTACGTTCCAGCTTGTCGGAGCCTCACCGGACGGCGATTCGGTGCGGTTCTATCCCGACGACCCCCTGGCGACGAAGAAGGCAGGCCTCAAGGTCCGCCTCAATTCCCGGGGCGGGATGCAGTTGCGGCTCGACGCCATCGACGCGCTCGAAACGCATTACCAGGCCAGGGGAACCGGAGGAATGTGGCACCAGCCCGCGGAATTCGCCGACGCGGCCGCCGCGAACCTCCTGAAAGGCCTCGGCTTCAAGAAGGTCGAACGCGACGAACGCGGCCGGGTCACTTCGGCGACTCCGATCAAGGTACCTGGTCACATACTGACGCGATTCGCGGACAAATACGGACGAGCGGTGGCCTTCGCCTTTCCCGGACAACGGCCGGGAAGGTCGGCGGATCTTTCAAAAGTCCATCTCGACGTCAAAACTTTGAAGAACTCGGCGAACTACCGGCAGGTCGCCGAGGGGCTCGTCTACCCGACGTTCTATTCACTGCTTTACCCCGATCTTCGTGACGCCTTGGCCGAAGCCGCGGTCAAAGCGCGCCAAGACGGGCTCGGGTTGTGGCCGCAGGACGTCACGAACTCCGGATTCAAGCTTTCGGCCCGGCGCCAGCTGTCCGACGAACTGGTGCTCCTGCCGAAACTGTTCCGCCGTCTCGTCGACTATCTCGCGCTCGACGAAACCGGCGGCGTCTCGCTGACCGGGTTCTCCGCCTTCCTCGATTCCCGCAACGACCGGCTGTTCACCCTCCCGGACGGCCACGCGACGGAGTTCGAGACCTTGGTGAGCGTGAAACGGCAGGCAGTAGAGCTGACCGTGGAGCCGGAGCGGATCGTCTTCCTCGAAGCATGACCACCCCTGCCACTCCTGCTGTAGGGAAAAAGACCGTACCTCCTCCCCCCTCCGACGTGCTCATCTGAAAGGTGGGAGAGGGAGCCGATGCAAGCAGACAGTTCGCACCGGTCGGAGGAGGTCGACGGCCGGATGGAGTCAGCCGCGAAACTCATCGACGTCGTCCGTGTCCTCGTCGTGCGCTATTGCCGGGCGCGGATCGGGCGGCGTTCGGGTACCTATGAAGCCGCCGACGCGGTCGCGAAGGACAGCTGTCTCGCGATCCTCACCGGGGCCGCCGAGGCACCCGTCCTTCTCGCGTTCGCCTACGACGTCACGCGTGGTCAGGTCGACTACTTCAACCTCGCCCGCGGCGAACTGCCGAACCCGCTTTCCGGGCTGCCGGGCACGCAGCGGGAGATCATGGTGCTGCGTTCGCTCGTCGGGCTCTCCGCCGACGACACCGCGCTGGCGCTCGGCTGTTCCGTGCAGGCCGTCCGGCTGGGCCAGCACCGGGCCCTCACCACCCTGCGCCCCACCCCCGCCTGACGCAATTAGTCCTCTAGTTGCGCCCCCCTTCACGCCCTCCGAGACCCTGAATACGGCCTCGGGGCGCAACTAGACGACTAATTGCGGCAGTTGCCAGCGCAACCAGAGGACTACTTGCGGCAGTCCGCCGCACGGTTCAGCAGCAGGGTGCGTTCCCGGTCGTTCCCGGTCATCTCCGCCGCCCGCTCGAACTCGGCCCGGGCTTCGTCGAGGCGGCCGAGTTTGGCCAGGAAGTCGCCGCGCACGCTCGGCAGCAGGTGATACGACTTGAGAGCGGGCTCGGACGTCAGCTTGTCGACGACGTCGAGTCCCGCCTGCGGCCCGAAGGCCATCGACAGCGCCACCGCGCGGTTGAGTTCGATGACCGGTGACGGGTTCAGCTTCCCGAGCCCTTCGTAGAGGACCGCGATGCGCTCCCAGTCGGTCTCGTCGCCCGTGCGCGCCCGTGCGTGGCAGGCCGCGATGGCCGCCTGGGCCGCGTAGACGCCGAAAGCGCCGTCGGCCAGCAACTCGGCGAACTCCAGTGCGGCGAGACCGCGGCCGATCAGGATCCTGTTCCAGCGCGTTCGGTCCTGTTCCAGCAGCAGCACGGGCTCGCCGTTGGGGCCGACCCGCGCGGCGGACCGCGAAGCCTGGATCTCCATCAGCGAAAC
The DNA here is from genome assembly GCF_046549055.1 of Amycolatopsis sp. lyj-112. NCBI lineage: Bacteria > Bacillati > Actinomycetota > Actinomycetes > Pseudonocardiales > Pseudonocardiaceae > Amycolatopsis > Amycolatopsis sp. lyj-112. Next base: position 595,904 of record NZ_JAJPWS010000002.1, read on the forward strand.
GAGGCCGTGCACCTCGGGTTCCTTCGGCATGAGCCCGGCCAGGATCCGGCCGAGCCGCAGGGCCTCCTCGCACAACCCCGGGCGCATCCAGTCCTCGCCCGCCGTCGCCGAATATCCCTCGTTGAAGATCAGGTAGATCACTTCGAGCACCGAAGACAGCCGTGCGACCCGATCGGCGCCCTCGGGCACCTCGAACGGCACTTTGGCGTCGCCGAGCGTCTTCTTCGCCCGGACGATCCGCTGCGCGATGGCCGTTTCCTTGGCCAAGAACGCCCGCGCGATCTCGTGCGTCTGGAGCCCGCCGATCATCTTCAGCGTGAGCGCCACCCTGGCCTCGGTCGAGAGCACCGGGTGACAGGCGGTGAACACCAGCCGCAGCAGGTCGTCCTCGATGTGGTCGTCGAGGCCGGCGGTGAAGTCGGGTTCTTCCTCGAACTCCTGCTCGCGGCCGATCTCGCCGAGCTTCCGTTCGTACCGCTCGTTGCGGCGGAAGACGTCGACGGCGCGGCGTTTGGCCGTGGTCATGAGCCAGGCGCCCGGATTCCTCGGGACGCCTGCCTCAGGCCATTGTTCGAGCGCGGCGACCAGCGCGTCCTGCGCCAGTTCCTCGGCAAGGCCGACGTCGCGGGTCATGCGCGCGAGGCCGGCGATGAGGCGTGGGGACTCGATCCGCCACACCGCGTCGATCGCCGAACGGGGGTCTGCTGTTGCCGTCACGCCGACCAATCAACATCGTCGGCGCGACGACCGCAACCATTACTTGCCCTCGGCCTGCTCCCGCAGGTTCCGCTCGTGCTCGACGATCTCGGGGGTGGCGTTGGAGAAGTCTTCGAGCTCGAACACGCGGCGGAGCTCGATCTCGCCCTCGCGGAACGGTGCCCGCTTCATCCATTCGATGACCTCGGCCTTGTCCTTGACCTGCAGGATCCAGAAACCCGCGATGAGTTCCTTGCTCTCGGCGAAGGGCCCGTCGACGACCCTGGCCTCGGAGTCGCCGGAGTACTGGATGCGCATACCTTCGGAGCTGGGGTGCAGACCTTCACCCGCGAGCATGACGCCGGCCTTCACCAGCTCCTCGTTGAACTTCCCCATCTCCTCCAGCTCTTCGGTGCTCGGCTGGGTGCCGGCCGTGTCGGTCTCGCCGTCGCTCTTGACGATCACCATGAAGCGCATCTCGTTGTCTCCGTTCCCGGCGGGGGCTCGTCCCCTGCCTCATCAACGCGTCGATCGGGCACCCCAGGATTCGACACGGCCCCCGAACTTTTTTCCGCGAGTATTCGACCAGCCGGGAAACCGCAGGTCAACCGCACATGAAACAATCTTCGACCGTGGCCGTCCTCCCCCCTGACCTCCGCTCCGCCCTCGACGCGGAGCTCGGCAAGTACCCGCAGACCAGGCTGACGCAGTCCGTCGAGCGGCTCAGCTCGCGCTACCGCGACAACAGCCCGGCGACGGCTCCGATCCTCTCTTCCGAGGTCGACATCGCCGCGTACGCGGGTTACCGGATGCCGGCGACCTACGCGGCCGTACACGCAGTTCTCGCCGAAGCCGCCCTTCGCGCACCTGGGTTCGCTCCGCGGACGCAGATCGACGTCGGCGGCGGTACCGGCGCGGCGATCTGGGCGGCGGCCGACGTCTGGCCGTCGCTGGAGGAGAGCACCGTGGTGGAGCAGGTCCCCGGCGCGATCGCGCTCGGGCGGCGGCTCGCCGGGAACGCCGGAGGCAAGGCCGTTCGCGGCTCGAATTGGCAGCGGGGCCTGATCGACACGGCCGCCCCCGCGCCGGACGCCGACCTGGTGACCCTCTCCTACGTCCTGGGCGAGCTGCCCGAGGCTCGCCGGGCCGACGTCGTCCGCTGGCTGTCGGCGAAGGCCGGGATGCTGGTGCTGATCGAACCCGGCACCCCTGGCGGGTACGAACGGATCGTCGAAGCACGGGATCAGCTGGTCGGCCTCGGCCTCTCGCTGGTCGCGCCGTGCCCCCACGAGGGCGATTGCCCGATCCCGCGCGGCAAGGACTGGTGCCATTTCTCCGCCCGCCTGCCGCGCAACGGCCTGCACCGCCGGCTCAAGTCCGCGACGCTCGACTTCGAAGACGAGAAGTTCTCCTACGTCGTCGCGTCCAGGACGGCGCCGGAGCGAGCGGCCGGCCGGATCCTGCGGCATCCCGTCAAACGCAAGGGCATGGTCAGCCTGACCCTGTGCGCGGAATCCGGGCTCACCGAATCGATCGTCACCAAACGGCACGGCACGGCCTACCGCGCGGCACGCGACGTCGAATGGGGCGACGCCTGGCCGGGTCAGTCCCCACGCATTTAGTCCACTGTGGACTGACGGCCTCGCCGGGCGAGGTTGCCGATGACGTTGAGCAGCGCGCCGAGCGCCGGGTTGTCGTTGCCGCGCCGCCACATCAGCTCCAGTTCCACCGGACGGCCCTCGATCCCGTCCACCGGACGGAGCACGACACCTTCGAACCGGAGCGCGGCGGCCGCGGCGGGTACCAGTGCCACCCCGAGATCCGCCTTCACCAGCGCAAGGATCGTGTGCACCTGACTCGGGTACTGCGTGTACGCCGGCAGCACCCGCGCCGCGCGGAACACCGCCACGACCACGTCGTGGAAGTACCGGCCCTCCGACGGCGAGAACAGGATGAACGGCTCGCCGTCGAAGTCGCGGACGTCGGGATTCTTCTTGCGCCGTGCCAACGGATGCGTCACCGGCAAAGCCGCGAGCAGCGGCTCGCGCCACAGCGGCAGGGTCACGATGTCGCCGCCGGTGACCGGCGGCCGGATCAGGCCGACGTCGATCCCGTCCGCCAATAACTCCTCCACCTGCACCGACGTCACCATCTCCCGCAGCACCAGATCGAGGCCGGGCAATTCGGCGTTCGCCGCGGAGAGGACGCGTTCGAGGTACGAATACGCCACGGTGGCGGTGAAACCGAGTGTGACGACACCGACTTCCCCCTGTTTCGCCCGCCGCACGTACAGCGTCGCCTCATGCGACGAACGCAGTATTTTCCTTGCCTCGGCGAGAAAAACCCGTCCGGCGGGTGTCAGCCGGACCGTGCGGTGCGTACGGTCGAAAAGTTCGACCCCCAGTTCCCGCTCCAGCAACTGGATCCGCCTGCTCAACGGCGGCTGGGTCATCGAAAGTCGTTCAGCCGCACGGCCGTAGTGCAGTTCCTCGGCCACCGCGACGAAACTCACCAGCTGTTCGAGGGAGAACACCTATCCAGTCTAGGTATCGAACAGTGGCGAACAAGCGCCGAATCGGTATCAGTCCGGCCTTTGTCACCATGCGAGAAACTTCTTCGGTATCAATGTAATGAGCCGAAGAGGCGAGCGATCCTCGTCGGAACGGACGCAGGCGGAGACCAATCGTCCGTTCAGCCGGTTCCGATGCCCCGCTCTGCGCATAGGGTGGAATCCTGCGCGATCCGTGCCTTCGTCCCAGCCCTCGGCGGTGGCCGTTCGACGGCGATCCCCTGGAGGGCTGATGTGCGTACGCATTCTCGAAACCCGGGCCAAGCGGGGGAATCCGATCCTCCGGCTCCTGGTCCGCATTCAGCTGAAGGCCTCCTGGCGCTGAGCGCACGCGCGAAGCCGGCTGATCGCCCGATGTTTGGTCACCCGCACCCGTGACGACGTCGTGCCCAGCGCGGCCGCGGTCTCGTTCGAGGTGAGTTCCCCGATCACGCGAAGCCCCAGCACATCCCGGTGGGCGACCGGCAGCATCCGCATCAGCCTCCCGAGCCGGACCCCGAGTTCCGCCCGCAGGGCGCGCTGTTCCGGGTCCTCCGCGGCTTCGGCCGGACACTCCGGGACGTCGTCGGTCAGGATCAGCCGGCTCCGCGCCGCCTTGCGGAAGACGTCGGCGACCTTGTTCGCCGCGATGGCCCGCATGAGGAACAGGAACGAACCGCCGCGTAGGCCGTAGCGGGGGACCGCGACGAAGAGCGCGAGACAGATCTCCTGGGCGACGTCGGCGGGTTCGAGATAGGTCAGGTCCCGGCCGCCCAGCCGGGCTTCGGCGTAGCGCCCCGCCCACGGCATGAGGGCGACCATGAGTTCCTCCATGGCGCGCGGTTCACCGAACGCGGCCGCCTTGGCGAGCCCGTCCCATCCGGCCGGCGAGATCCACGCTCCGCCGTCACCGGTTGTCCGCGCCAGAAAATCGTCACCGTCACCCATACCCGCGCTCCCCGCGTGATGATGCAACCCGGCCGCCGGGGTCTGGGACGGACGTTCGGCCTGACCGGGGCTTTCGCCCCGTCGCGCCGAACGCGGACAACGGTAGTCGAGGAATCCGGCCGGCTCAATCAACGAGGGTTCGCGACAAATTGTCCGGCTCTCAGGAAAACCGGACAGATTCTCACCATTGGTCTGGACAAGTCGATCAACGGGACGTAACTTCCCGTGCCGTGGCCCCTCGCCAAGGCCGCAGAAGCAGGCCGGGAACGCGCCCCCGGCCGATATCCGCACGCACCCCGTGGCGCACGTTCACGTTCGCCACGGGATACAGCCGAGGAGTGAATTGTGCGCATCCGCCAGAAGATCCGGCGCGTCCTGACCGCGCTGACCGTCGTTCTCCCCCTGGTCACCGGTGTTTCGGCGCTTTCCGCGTCCACCGCGACCGCGGCGGGCCCCGACCCCCTCCCGTTGACCGTCACGAACAATTCGAACCGGTCGGACGCGGTCCACCTCTACGTTCTCGGGACGAACCTCAACACCGGGAAGCTGGGCTACGTCAATGCCGACGGGGCCTTCTCCGCCTGGCCACCAGGCGCGAACCCGCCCAGCCCCGCGCCGGACGTCTCGATCGCTGGTCCCGGCAACGGCGGCTCGACGACGTTGAAGATCCCGAAGATGATCTCGGGCCGGGTCTACATGTCATTCGGTGAGAAACTGCGGTTCCTTCTCACCCCGGACGGCCTGGTGCAACCCGCGCCGTGGGCCGCCGGCGACCCGAACCGCGACGTCCTGTTCGACTGGAGCGAATTCACCTACGACAACGCGGGCCTGTTCATCAACAGCTCGCAGGTCGACATGTTCAGCGTCCCCCACGCCGTCGGGCTGACGAACGCCGCCGGCGAGAACAAGGAAGCCGGGCGGCTCAAGGACAACGGCCGGGAGAACATCTTCAACGCCATCCAAGGGCAGCCGGATTTCTCCAGTCTGATCTACAAACGCGGTGACGGAACGGCCCTGCGGGTCCTCGCGCCCGGCAAGGGCCTCGACACCGGCGGGTTCACCGCGAACTACCTCGACGGCTACATCACGGACGCGTGGAACACCTACAAGTCGACACCCCTGACCGTGGTCCCGTTCGAAGCCGATCCCGGCAACAAGTTCACCGGGAAGACCGACGGGGACGTCCTGAAGTTCACCGACACCTCGGGCGCCGAGGTGGCGACGTTCGGCAAGCCGAGCACACGCGACGTCTTCAACTGCGATGGGAAGCTCCAGGCCCCGAACGACCAGATCGTCGGGCCGATCGCGCGGACGCTGTGCGCGGCGCTGCACCGGTCGACCCTCGGTGTCCTGCACACGCAGCCGACCTACGAAGCAGGCGAGTTCTACAAGGGTGCGGTGACCGACCACTATTCGAAGATCGTGCACGACCAGATGGTCGACGGTAAGGCGTACGGATTCGCCTTCGACGACGTCGGGCATTTCGAGTCGCTGGTGCATGACGGGAACCCGCAGAGCGCGCGGATCATTCTGACAGCCTTCTAGAGCCTCGTGAGTGGTAGTGACGGTTCTAACCGTCACTACCACTCACGAGCCCTGTACCGCACACATTTCCGGTGCCATTCCAAAATCCCGGACATCCACTCCTTCATATTGTCCGCATACCGCACCAGCACGGCACGGACGCCGTCGCCGAGCCCGAGGTCGGCGCACATCTGCGGCAGGTCCTCGTTCGCGAGCTGTTCGAACTGTTCCATCCGCGCGTTCATCAGCCGCGCCGCGATGTCCCTGGCGAGGTTCCGGTCCACATCGAGGAACCGCTCGACGACGTAGACGAGGTTGTGCACTTCGCCTTCGTACTCGATTTCTTTCTGGTACGAGAAAAGGTCGTTGATGAAGGCCGCGTAGTCCTGCGCCGCGGTGTCGAGTTCGTGCAGGACCCGGTTCTGGTAGATCTCCGGCGGCACGACGTCGCCGAGTTGCAGCCGCGCGAGGCTCTTCGTGAGATCCGATCCGAACGTCCGCCGCCGCATCTCCACGTAGTCGACGGGGTCGGGGATCCGGTTCTGTGCCTGGTTGAGCACCTCCCAGACCCAACTCTCGGTCATGCTCTCGATCGCCCGCCGGAAGTCGGCCCGCGCGGGCCGTTCCAGCGGTCCGGCGGTGCGGTTCCACAGATCGACGAGGCCGCGTTCGACCGGGTTCACCGGTTCCGGCACCGGCTCGCCGTCGAGTGGCATGAACACGGAAAGGCGGTCGCTACAGAGTTTCGCGGCCACGGGGTCCCGTTTCAGCCCGAAGAGCAACGGGAAGTAGTCATCGCCGTAGGTGCCCCACGCGAGCCAGTCCGACGACACCTTGAGCTGTTCAAGATCCGCGTCGGCGTGGATCATCGCCGCGCAGTGCGGGAAGTCGAAGCCGCGGAACCGGCGCTCGTCCCAGACACCGCCTCGCTCGACGCCCGGCACCGAGTCGAACATGCCCATCTCCCTCGCCCAGCCCGGCGCGTAGGCGCGGGCGGCGGCGAGGTGCGGGCTGGTGCGGATCGGGTACGGCATGCGGAATTCGGGCAGCGGCAGGTGCCCCACCTTCGCGAACGGTGCCGGTGCCTGCTGCCGCGTCCGCCGTCCGAGCCCCAGCCGGTTCGGCGAAAGCCGGAGCGACTTCGTACCGAGCCCCGTCGGCCCGCCGAGACCGCCGTTCGTACCGGAAACCGTGCCTTCGTTCATGTACCGGCTCGACCGCGCGTGCCATTCGTGGCCACCGGACTGCCAGTCCTGCAGTCCTTTGACGTACAGGCCGATCCCGACCTGGTCCAGCAGGGGGACGTCGTGTTCGACCAGCAACGCGGGCACCTCGACGAGCGCCGTGTTCTCGAACTGCTGCAGCCGGGAGGTCAGCAGGTCGTTCGTGAGTTCGGCCGCCTCCTGCGTCGAGCAGTCGAGGAACTTCTCGAAAACGAGGACGGCGTTGGAGTTCTCGCCTTCTTCCCGCACCTCACGCTGATAGGAGAAGAGGTCGTTGCGCAGGTGGACGGCGTCGGCGAAGGTGTCGCGCAGGACCTCCATCGGCCTGGTGGCGGCGACCTTGTCGGGAACCTCGGCGCCGACGGCGTACTCGATCAGGTTGGCCGACCACGGCGCCCCGCCGACCCGGCGGCGCATCTGGATGTACTCGATGGGGTTCGCGATCCGGCCGCGGTCGATGTTGTCCAGTTCCCAGAGCGATTCGACCATCAGGTTGTGCGTGCTGGTGACGAACCGTTTCCGCCAGGCCTCCGACATCGACGGGATGGTGCGCGCCCAAAGGTCTTCGAGCCCGGCCTCGGCGGGATTCTCCGGTTCCGGCGGCGTTTCCCCGGTGCCGGTCATGAATAATTCCAGCCGGTCCAGATAAGCCTTGGCACCGGCGGTATCCCGCGTGTACTTGAATTGCGCGAGGAAATCGTCGTCGAAAAAGAACACCCACACGTACCAGTCCGTGACCAGATCGAGGGACGGCCCGTCACAGTCCGGATGAGTGTGCGCGCAGAGCAGGGCGTAATCCATCTTCGCCAGCGCCTGCTCGGTCCAGACGACGTCGCCGGACGGGGACGGCGAATCGAGCATGCCCATCTTTCCTGCCCAAGCCATGCTGTGCGCCCGCGCCGCTTCCAGGTGCGGGTTTATCCGCGCCGGATGCGGCACGTAGAACTCGGGCAAGGTGAAAGCCTGCATCTGCGGTTGCCTCCCGGCCGGGTGGGTCGATGACAGCTCGACATTTCCAGCCGCCGGGCACACCGGGCAACGGCCACCTGAGCGATTCGGCGCACTATGGAGTGAACCGTTCCAGTGACGGATTCAGTTCCAAAGAGAAGCGGTGTCGATATACGGTTCGAGAAGCCCCGTCAATATCGCGTCGCCGTTTCCGTTGAGGTCGTCCTCCGCGATCCGCCGCGCGACGCCGACGAGGAAATCGGCCACCTGAACCCGCGGATCCGTCCTCGAATCGACGAAGCGCAACCCGCCCAGCCGGGGACTCGACACGATCTCCGCCAGCCGTTCGTCCTTGAGCGACGGCTGTTCGTCGTGGACGAGGAAGACCGGGTCGCCGTTCTCGCTCCAGTACTCGAGAGCGCGGAGGATCGCGGGGACCAAGGGATCGAGGACCTTCGCGCTGCGCAACTCGGCCGTCTTCGCTCGCAGTTCCTCGGTGTCGTCCACCATGGCGAAGAACGACCCGGCCGCCGGATCGCGCCGGTTCCTGGTCCGCAGCACGTCGTTGAACGCCGCCAGCAGTTCCTGGTCCGGCGAGACCTCGCGGCCGAGGAGGTCACGGAGTTTGGCGGCCAGGAGCAGTTTCTTGTCGACGAGGTACACGCTGGCGCGGCCGTGGACCGGCCCTTGTGGACCGAGGAACCATTCGAGGACCAGGCGGTGTTTCGTACGGAGCAGGTGGTTCGCCTTGTACTCGACCGCCGGCGAGCGGATCCTGCGGCGCAGTTCCGCCAGACAGCCCTTGGCGGCCTCGGTGCTCAGCCGGACCCCCGCGTGCGCGAACACGTCGGTCTGCCCGCCGATCAGCTTCTCGCCCTCCGACCCGGACTCGTCGCAGGCGATTTCGAGGTGCACCCTCCGGATCCTGCCCGACCGGCACCGGCCGCGTCGACCGGTTACGCGGGTTCGGGCAGCGGTGCACCGGTCTCGAGGAGCGTCTTGAGGCTGGACAGGATGCCCGGCCACCCGCCCTTGACCATCTCCAGCGCGGTGCTGCCCGGCGCGAATCCGTCATGGACCACGGTCAGCTTGACGAGTTCGCCGGCGGGTTCGAGGTCGAACGTCACCTTCGACCGAGGCTCGGCCGCGAGCTTGGCCGCCACGTCGTCGTCGAGCCCGACTGATTTGGCGAACTCCGGGCTGAAGGTGTGCCAGGTGTACGAGAGCCGCCGGTACGGGTCGGACTCCAGCACCACCTGCTCGGGATCCTCCACCTTCACCCCGAGCTGCTCCCACGCCATCGACGCCCCGGCCGTCCACTCCGAAGTGAACTCGCACCCCCAGTACTGCCGCGTGAAGACCGGGTCGGTCAGCGCCTGCCAGAGCCGCTCCGGCGTCGTCCTGATGTAGCTGGTGTACACGAATTCGTTGGTACTCATGGGTTCCTGCTCCAATGCTCTCTTCAGATCCGCGAGCGCGCCGACCCGGCCCTGGTGGTACCGGTCGATCCAGCGCTCCGCGATCGCGTTGATCGGCTCGGCGTTGACGTAGTGCAACTTCTCGCGGCCACGCCATACCGTGGTCACCAGATTGGCCGCTTCGAGCACGGCCAGATGCTTACTGACCGACTGCCGCGCCATGTCCAGTCCTGCGCACAACTCGCGCAGGGTCTGCCCGTTGCGGGCGTTCAGGTCGTCGAGCAACCGGCGGCGGCTGGCATCGGCCAGTGCCTTGAACACCTCGTCCATGTCGCCTTCCGGTCGGATATGCAGCCTTTCGGGTGCCTTTTACATTAGGCAGCCTCATGGGTGCATGTCAAGGCGACCACGAAAAGTGACAATTGATCATGTTTGCGTGATCGACCGAAGATCGTCATAATCGAACGCGTGTTCTATTCCATCCCAAGTCCTCGCTCAGCCGAGGTTGAAGCGCCGAGGCATCGCGAAACACCTACGCTGAACCCCATGGCGGATCGCTGGGACGACACGGAGCGGGCGGCGTTGGTCGCCCTGCTGCGTACCCGGCCGAACGGACTCAGCTGGCGTGATCTCGCCCGCGAGATCGAGCAGCGAGAGAGCGCTCTGCATGTCTGGGAAGAACACCATCCTCCCGGCTTGTTCGACGAAGCCACCCAAAACTCCGCACTCCACGAAGCCGAGCGCGACATCGAGTCGTGGCACGAGCTCGGCTTTTTGACCTTCATGGACGAGCTCTACCCGCCGCAGCTGCGCGAGATCCACGACTTTCCTCCCGTTCTGTTCCACCAGGGCAAACTTCCTTCGGAGGAAGTCGGGATGGCCGTCGTCGGGTCCCGGCAGGCGTCAGAGCTGGGAGTGACCATCGCCCGGGCCGTGGCCACCGGCTTGGCTGATCGGGGTATCACGGTGATTTCCGGCCTCGCCAAAGGAATCGACGCGGCAGCACATACGGCAGCCTTGGACTCGGGCGGCCGGACCGTCGCTGTGATCGGCACCGGAATCACCCGTCACTATCCGGCGGAAAATCGGCGGCTTCAGGAGCGCATCGCGACCGAAGGACTCGTGATCTCGCAGTTCTGGCCGGATTCTCCGCCGACGAGGCAGTCATTCCCCATGCGCAACGCGGTGATGTCGGGGTACAGCCGCGCGACGATCGTCGTCGAAGCCGGAGAACACAGCGGCGCTCGCATCCAAGCGCGCCAGGCCATCGCACACGGACGACCGGTCATCCTCACAGATCTCGTCGTACGCAACAACAAATGGCCCGCAGAACTGATCGATCGCCCCGGTGTCCACGTCGCCGGGAGCACAGCGGAGGTCATCGCGGCCGCCGAGCACGTCGTCTCCGGCCCGGCCGAGATCGACGCACTGCTCAATCTCACTGCCGACAGATGACTCCACCGGCCGTCACGGCCACAGAACTGGCGCGGTTGCTCCGAGCCGAGGTCGGCGGATTCTTCTGCAACACCCGGAGAGGCAGGCCCGGCATATGTCCAGTGTGCACAGGCCCCGCAACCGGCGCCCTTTGCCCACAGTGCCGCGCGGCACGGGCGACCTTCGGCGGCGGGCTCGCCGACCTCGTGGTTCCGCTCGCCTACGCCAAGAGCAGGATGAGCCCCACCCACCAGTCGGAACACCACGTGTACGGATACAAACGCCTGCCCGCAGCACCCAAATGTGAACGGGACCTCCGTCTCATGGTGCGCGTCGGCGGCCTCCTGCACGGCGCGTGCATCGCGAGCTCGGTCGGCGCGTGGGATGTCGTGACGTTCGTGCCGTCGGCGAAACGACCCGGGCCGGAACATCCGAGCGCCGGGCTCGCCCGCCAGATCGCCGATCTGAACCCGGCCGCGCGCCGCGTCCGGCTGAGTATCGGCCCCGGATTCGACATGGAACCCTCGCGCTCTCCGCGGCTCGACCGGTTCACCCTCGAACCCGAGTTCCGGCCCGCTGTCCGCGGACGCCATGCGCTCATCGTCGACGACACGTGGGTCTCAGGCGACAAGGCGCAGTCCGCCTCGCTGGCGCTGAAGACCTTCGGAGCCGAGCAGGTCACCGTCCTTTGCGTGGCTCGCTGGCTTCGCCACAACTGGGAGGACCACCGGCGGCTGATCGAAGACCTCCGCGACCCCTATGACGCGCTGTGCTGCCCTGTCACCGGCAGCGCCTGTCCGGCCTCCGGCTGAACACCCGCTTCGCCGACCGGAAAGAAGATCGCGCTCATCACGTGCGGCTTCCGTCCCGGCGCCGGCGTGTTGAGCGCCCGCGCCTTGAACACCCCGAGCAGCTCGTCGACGAACTCCGCCAGTTCCTGCGGCGTGAGCCACAGAACCCCCTGCCGATAGCCGACCGAGTCGGCGGCGGGATCCGAACCGTCCCGGTCCAGGTAGGCGTTGAACTCCGAAAGCAAGGCGGCCATCGCCGCCGCGAAGCCCTGCCGATGGTCGTCCAGCGACATCGCCTTGGCGTCGTCGAGGTCGATCCGCGCCTTGTCCGCGCTCAGCCGGTAGTACCGCTCGACGGCTCCGTGCACGCGCTGCTCGTCGACGACTTCCAGGATTCCCGCCTCGGCCAGCAGGCCGACATGCCGGTACGCGGAGGTCTTCGGGACATCGGGCATCCGCGCGCACAGTTCGGACGTCGTGCGCGTGACGCCGCCGTACATGGCGTTCACGATGCGCAGCCGGACCGGGTGCAGGAGCAGGTCGAGAGTGTTCACGGCCGTTACGATCCCACACCTGGTACCGTTCCCAAAAATGGGAACGGAGACCGATATGCTCAGACTGACCGCCGACGCGGTGATCCCGCTGGACACGCTCGACCCCACCGCGCCGCTGGACGACCTCGACTGGCTCGGCAAGGCGATCGGCGACGCGCGCGTGGTCGCGATCGGCGAGAGCGCGCACTACAACCGCGAGTTCGCCCAGCTACGCCATCGCGTCCTTCGCTACCTCGTCGAGAGGCAGGGCTTCAAGGCCTTCGCGTTCGAGTCCGGCTTCGCCGAAAGCCGGCTGGTCGACGACTGGGTCCGCACCGGCGACGGCGAACTCGGCAACGCCCTCGCGAACGGCATGACCTCGCTGACCGGGCTGTGGACGGAGAACCGCGACCAGCTGGAATGGCTGCGCGGCCGTCCCGTCAGCTGTTACGGCATCGACCTCGGCGGCTCGAACATCTCACTGCTGCCGGGATTGGACGCCGTCTTCGGCTACCTCGCGGACGTCGATCCGGACTTCTCGCCGGACCCGGCGATCCGGGAGACGGCGAGCGTCTTCGCGGCAGAATCGCCCTTTTCGATCCCCGCGGCGATCGGCGAATACGGAAAACTCCCCGACGCGGCCAAAGATGCCCTGACCGCGCGGCTCGCCGGACTCGCGACGCGCATGTCGGCCCGCCGCCTGGACTACTCGGCCAGGACCGGCACCGGCGCGTACGAACGCGCCTCCACCGCTTTGAAGGCCGTGATCACCCTCGACAACGTCGTCCGCGCGATGACCGCCGGCGACATGCGCACGGCGCTGGAGGCACGCGACGCCACCATCGCCGAAACCGTCGAGGGGATCTTGCGCACCGAGGACCGGGTCGTGCTCGGCGCCCACAACGCCCACATCCAGCGCTGGCGCGGCACCCTGCCGGGCGTCCCGCCGGCGGCGCCGATGGGCCTGTTCCTCGCCGACCGGCTGGGCTCCGACTACCTGGCCATCGGCACCACGTCCGGCGCCGGCAAGGTCCTGAGTGAGGGCACCGAGTTTTACGCGGGCCAGTTCTTCAGCGACCTCGAACCGGCTGAAGCGGACAGTCTCGACGGCGTCCTGTCCGCGAGTCATGACGGGCTGTTCGCGACCGACCTGCGAGGTCTGTCCACAACGGACACCGAGACCATCCGGACCGTCGCCGAGCAGCGGATGGGGTCATTCTACTCCGGCGTGAACGCACTGGAGGCCTTCGACATCCTCATCCACGTGCCACGGGTTTCCCCGGCCGAAGCGGACCGGGACACGCTGACACACGCGCCACGCGAGGTGCAGGAGGTGTTCGCGAAGTGGATCGCGTCGTCTTAAAGCACAGCGCCGTTCTCGCGGCGCGCGGAACGGGCCGGAGGCGCGTCGGTTTCGGTGTACCGCCACGGCAGCACGGGCGGGTCGCCGGGTGAAGGCGTCTCCGGACTCCGTTCGGCCTCGATCTGGATCTCGATGTTGGTCTTGTGGGCGATCGGGTCCCAGATCTCCTCGATCGGCGCCAACAAGGACTGACTGCTGCCGCAACGGCGAGCACGCACGGCGTACCACGCGAACCCGGCCAGGAAGAGCGGCAGGCTGAGAAACGCGGCCAAGGGGGCCAGGATCTCCATGCCGTCGACAGTACAGTAACGTCGTGTTTCTAGAAACGTACTGTTACTGAATTGGTGGGCGATGACCAGGCTGACCCGGGCCGAGCAGCAGCAACGCACCCACGAACACCTGCTGGACGCTGGGCGCGAGGTGTTCCTGCGACGCGGCTTCCTGATGGCGACGGTCGAGGAGATCGCCGCCGACGCCGGCTACACCCGCGGCGCCGTCTACAAACATTTCGGCGGCAAGGAAGGACTGTGGCTGGCAATCATCGAAGCCACCACGGAAGCCCATCTCCAGGGGCTGCGGAAGGCTCTCGACCACGCCACCACCCGCGACCAGCTGATCGCGGCCCTCGCCCCCATCGACCCGGCGGACAAGGACGCGGCGAAGTGGAGCGCGGCGGCCGCGGAAGTGCTCGCCGCAACGGCCCAGCAACCCGAAACCGCCACCCTGATCGCCGCGATCCAACGGCGTCACGACGATGAAGTCGTCGCGCTGCTCTCCGAGCATTCCCGACGTCTGCACCTCGAACCCGCGATGCCGCTGCACCAGGCGGTCATCATGCTGGGCGCGTTGGGCATCGGCCTCGCCCTGCGCCGAACAGTCGCACCGGCGGGCGACCCCGCCGCGATCCTCACCCACGTACTGGACTCGGTGTTCCCGCCGGCCACCGGGCCGAGCCCTCGAACCCGTGTTCCCGAAAGCGGTCTATGAAGGAGGAACCGTTTCGCCGCCAGGCAGCAGCGGTTTCGCCTCCGGGGACCCGGCGAGCGGAACCCTCTGCAAACCGTGGCCTTCCCTCATCGACGAAATCCACGCTATCGCCGCGACCCGCTGCCGAGGCGGGCACGTGCCAGCGTCAGCCCGCCGAGGATCGCGGCCACCGCCCCGACCACGATGTCGATGTAGCCACCGACGATTCCGTAGCCGGTGCCGGGCCCGCCGTCGGCGGCGGCGACCACCACTCCCCCGATGACGATGGCGGCCAGCCCCGCGGCCAGGGCGACGGTGGCCCTCTTGCGTCGTGCGCCGGTACGACCGGCGGAGCGGGTCAGCGCCCAGACGCCGACGGCCAGACCAGCCAATCCCAGCGCCGCGGCCACCAGCGACCAGACACGGCCGGACGTCAAAGTGGAGGTACCGATCGCGGGCTGGGCGGAAAAAGCCGTAATGGCAAGCAAGTTGGTGAACATGAGGTGCTCCTTCGCTACCGCGTCTGGTCGTCGCCAGATCATGGCCACCTGCACCCCTTCCGGTCGTTGTCCAGCGGTGGACACTTCGCGGTGCCGCCGTTGTCGAACCGGACTGCCACGAACGCCGCGGAAATCCCGGCCACTACCGCGTTCGCAGTAGTCCGCTGATTGTCCGCACGGAGGAGTCGCCCACGCGGACATCGGGCTAGATTGCGGTATGCGCAACTGGCGGATCCCTATCAGCGACTGGGCGATCGCCATCGTCGTCGCGGGATTCCTGGTGACCGGCGGACTCTTCGGGAAGCAACCTGGCACAGGTCTCGCCCCGCTGGGATACGCGTTGCTGGTCGCGAGTGGTGTGGCGCTGGCCGCCTACCGCAAAGCTCCGATCACCGTGCTGGCGGCGACAGCCTTGTTCGCTCTGGGGTACCAGGCCATCGGTTTCGACGTGCCCACCGTCGCGTTTCTCGTCGCGGTGTACGGCACGATGCGCGCGGGACATCGCATCGCGACAGTGGCGGGCGCGGTGCTCATGCTCGCCGGGCTTCCCTTGGCGCTACTGGCATCCCCGGACGGCTGGACTGTGGGCGAGGCGTTCACGCATTCCCGGGACGCACTTCAGATAGCGTGGCTGATCGCCGCTGGTGCCGCGGGTGAAGCACTGCGACAGACCGGGCGCCGCGCCGTCGAGGCCGAGCGCACCCGTGAGGAGACCGCGCTGCGCCGCGCCGGCGAAGAACGGCTCCACATCGCGCGAGAGCTGCACGATTCGCTCACCCATCAGATCTCCGTCATCAAGGTGCAGGCCGAAGCCGCCGTCCACGTCGCCACCAAGCAAGGAGAGCCAGTACCCCAGGCCCTGCTCGCCATCCGCGAGGCCGGCCGTGAAGCGACCAGAGAACTGCGAGCGACCCTCGAAGCCCTGCGCGACGACGACAAGAACCCGCCACTCGGGCTCGCCCACCTACCGGACCTGGTTCAGCGGGCCCGGACGACCGGGCTGGACGCGAAACTGACGATCGAAGGACGACAACCGGCCCTACCGGCCACAGTGGACAGAACCGCCTACCGGATCGTCCAGGAATCGCTGACCAACATCGCCCGGCACGCCGCCGCCACGACCGCGTCCGTCCGGATCGAACACCGCCCCGAACTCCTGACCATCCGGATCGATGACGACGGCCAAGCCACACCGGGAAACCCGCCGGTCCCCGGAGTCGGGCTGCTCGGAATGCGGGAACGGATCACCGCCCTCGGCGGCCACCTGCGCGCCGAACCGCGAATCGAAGGCGGCTTCTCCGTACAGGCCGAACTTCCCGTGGAGCGAACCTCATGATCCGAGTACTGCTGGTCGACGACCAGCCCCTCATCCGCAGCGGATTCCGTGCGCTCCTTGATATCGAGCACGACATCGACGTGGTGGCCGAGGCCGGCGACGGCGACGAAGGCGTCGCGCTCACCCGGGAACACCTTCCCGACGTCGTGCTCATCGACATTCAGATGCCGGTCGTCGACGGTATCGAGGCGACCCGGCGCATCGCCGCGGACCCGGCCCTGACCGGAGTACACGTCGTCATCCTGACCAACTACGGCTTCGACGAATACGTCTTCAACGCGCTACGCGCCGGCGCCGCCGGCTTCCTCGTCAAAGACATCGAACCCGAAGACTTCCTCCACTCCATCCGCGTCGCCGCCCGCGGCGACGCGCTGCTCGCACCCTCGATCACCCGCAAGCTGATCGACCGATATGTCACCCAGCCGCTCCCGGGCAACGTCGGCGCGGGCTTGAAGGGGTTGACCAACCGCGAACACGAAGCCGTCACCCTCGTGACTCAGGGCCTGTCCAACGACCAGATCGCCGAGCGCATGGTGATCAGCCCACTCACCGCGAAAACCCACGTCAACCGGGCGATGACCAAACTGCACGCCCGCGACCGCGCTCAACTCGTCGTCCTCGCCTACGAGTCGGGCCTCCGACCGTGAGGCAAGTGACCGGGGTCTTCCGGTGAAGTGAAGTGAGCCGCCAAGGGGGCTCGAACCCCTGACCTTCTGTTTACAAGTCCCCTCCGCCGCAAGCTCTACTTCGGAGACGGCACCGGCTCACCTGGCAGGCAACAGCTCATGCCGAGCTGGACCAGAGTTCAGCGACCGCATCGAGGAAGCGCGACTGAACGGATGGCAGGGCGAAGTGCAGGGCCTGAGCACCAGCCTGGCGAAAGCGGTCGAGAAACTGGTCATCCTGGATCGCACCCGCGAGCGGCAGCAGACCGGTCCGGTGCATCTCGGCATCCCTGTCATCGTCGAACCCGGGCCGATCATCTGATGGGCGACCGGCATTCACAGGGAAAATGACTGTGCAGGAGGGGATTGTGGCGGCGTGAGCCGGCGCGCCAGGCAAGGGGGCTCTCACAGTACCTGTATCGCCAGGATCTCCCAGATGTCCAGGACCCCTGTCAACCTGTTTGAGTCGGCTTCCGGTTACACGGAGGAGAAGTAATGGATCCGCGGGAGACACGCACGGCGGCTTTACCCCCATCAGTTCAATTCAGCTGCACCGGACGCGTGACCGTGTCAGCACATGCATCCACGATAGAACGGACGAAGACCAATGGCGGACAACCAGTTCACCACTCACTCAGACCTTTTCGATCTGAGTGGGAAGTACGCACTTGTCACTGGCGGCACCAGGGGCATTGGGATGATGATCGCGCGCGGCTTTCTGCAGGCGGGCGCCCGCGTCGTCGTCAGCTCACGCAAGGCAGACGCGTGCGCGGAGGCACAGCATCTACTGTCCGAATTCGGCGACGTTCAAGCAATCCCCGCCGACCTGTCCAGGTACGACGAGTGTCAGCGCCTCGCTGATCTGGTCAAGGCCGACTCGGAACGCCTGGACATCCTCGTCAACAACGCGGGAGCGATGTGGCGCGAGCCGCTGGAGACGTTCCCGGCCGAGGCCTGGGACGCAGTGATCGACCTCAACCTCAAGTCGCCGTTCTGGCTGGTGCAGGCGCTGCTGCCCGCACTGCGCAGGGCGGGCACCGCCGATGATCCCGCGCGGATCATCAACATCGGCAGTATCGCCGCCATCCACGTCGCCGAGGCACCCAACTACTCGTACGCCAGCAGCAAAGCGGCACTCCATCAACTCACCAGGGTGCTTGCCAGGGAACTGGGCCCACAGCACGTCACGGTGAACGCGGTAGCCCCAGGAGTGTTCCCGTCGCAGATGATGGCGGCCACGATCGATGCCATCGGCGACACGATCGCGGCGAAGGCCCCCCTGCGCCGGCTCGGCCGCGACGACGACATGGCAGGTGTCGCCGTCTTCCTCGCCAGCCGGGCCGGGTCTTACCTGACGGGCACCATCGTCCCGGTCGACGGCGGCACCGCCACGACCGCATCGGGTACCTAGGCGTCGGCGCGAGGCTTTGCCCGCGGCCGACGGCCCTCGTGAATACCTCCAAGCCGGGTCTCAACGGGGGTACCAGCAGTACCTCCCTTCGCCCACGGACAGGGCCTATGGTGAAGGGGTGGTCAAGATCGATCTCCGCACTGAGATCAAGGAGTTCCTGAGCTCGCGTCGCGCGCGGATCACGCCCGAGCAGGCTCGGCTGCCCGCCTACGGCGGCAACCGCCGGGTCAAAGGTCTGCGTCGCGAAGAGGTAGCTCTACTAGCAGGGGTATCGGTCGACTACTACGTGCGGATGGAGCGCGGCAGCCTCGCCGGCACCTCCGACGGGGTGCTCGACGCGTTGGCCTCTGCCTTGCAACTTGACGAGGCCGAGCGCGATCACCTCTACCACCTTGCGCGGCAGTCCAGGGCGCCCGGCGGTCAACGCCGCCGGCGACCCGCCGCGACGATGCGTCCGGCGCTTCAGCAGGTGCTCGACGCCATCACCGATGCGCCGGCTTGGATTTGCAACGGCCGTTATGACGTGCTGGCCATGAATCACCTTGCCCGCGCGCTGTATTCACCGGTGCTGGCCGACACGCGAAGGCCGGCGAACACCGCGCGGTTCGTGTATCTGGATCCCGAAGCGGCAAAAACGTTCTTCGTCGACTATGACCGAATCGCCTGCGATGTGGCCGCGAAACTACGCATGGAAGCCGGCCGCAATCCGCACGACGAGGAGCTGATCGCCCTGGTCGGTGAACTATCAACACGCAGTGAACTATTTCGGCAGCGGTGGGCATCTCAGAACGTTCGGCTCCACCGGTCCGGACGCAAGCGTATGCACCATCCGGTAGTGGGCCAGCTCGACCTGGACGTCGAGTCGATGGATCTGCCTGCCGACCCCGGCCTGCTCCTGACCGTCTACACCGCGCCCGCCGGCACGGCGACCTCGGACGGTCTAGCCCTATTGGCGTCGTATGCGGCTAGCCAGGAGAAGCTGGCGACCGAGATTCAAGCACTCAGCTGATATCCCAACCTTTTCAGCCCGTCTGAGTCAGCGCTGAACGATCGGCGAGAGCGTCGGACCCACGTTGGGAAGGCTTTTCGAGCGATCGTAAGTTGACTTGGGCACCCGCAGTTGGGGAACCCTCCACCTGGGCACCTACGACGCCACCGCCGAGAAGCCGGCACGTCTCGAAGCCAGGTGACCGTGGAGATCGTGCCCAGAACCCACGGGATCAGGTCTTGACGGTCACCGCCCAGCCGGCCGGCGGCGTGGAGCCTCTCGGCCGACGGCGTGCCGGGTCAGCGGTGTATGTGCGAAAGGGAGGCCGGCGGCAGCCCGCCGTGTTCAGCGTCGTCCAGCAGCAACCGCGCTGAGCGGGAGCATGCCGAGTTCGCACCTGGCGAAAGAGGAAGGACGGACCTGGCCGAGCTGTTCGCCGCGGCCGCGCCCGACTTTTCGTTTGGGAGCAACGCGATTCGGCGCATTCTCAGCTATGTCCGCGCGCGCCGGCACTCCGTTGACTGCTCTGTGCGAGTCAGCAATCGCAGCCGGACGGGGATCGGCCCCGAGCCCCGGCCGGCGACTCAAGCCGGCCGCGGCGGGTCTGGGCCGAACAGATTGTCGTCGGGATCAGGTGGTACGTCCCAGGCTTCCAGCAGCCGGACGTCGTCGCTGCGGTTGCGTGACTTCCTGACCCACCACCACACGGAAACGGCGATCAAGGCCGCCGCGAGCAGGATGCAAGCGATCGTCCCGGCCCAGAATCCCGCGTTGTCATTGTCGTCGTGCTTGGTCTGAGTCTCGGTCTTGGAGGTGTCCGGGCTGTTCGGGATACCGCCGGCGCCGGAGATCGTGTCGCCTGGTTTCAGCAGTTTGGTGTCCTCGACGAAATCTTCGAGGTTCGCGTATCCCGCGCCATCGGGTGCTACCAGCAGGCACTCGCGGGTTCCGGGCTTGCAGGCGATGACCAAGCGCAGGAACTCCCTGTCACCGCTCTTCGCCTGCTCCCACAAGACATTGATCCACGATACGTCGGCATCCTCGCCCGCGAAGCCGGTGACCGTATCGATGACGGCGTCGCCCGAGGAGCGCCCCGTCGACGCCGATTCCTTGCTACATCCGGCTACGGCGACAGCGAGCAGACCACACAGGAGCAGTGCTCGCACGAGGACGAGGAGTCGCGGGTATTTCGATGCCACGTCCACGTCACCACCGGCGGAGACGGCGGCCGGCATCGATCCAGTACGAAGAAAGCCGGGCGCCGTCCTCGGTAACAGGGTTCCCGAGACCAACCCAGCCGAGACCGAGTGCGTTGGCGAGCAGCAGCACGTAGGGCCGCGGGGTCGAGTCGTCGAGCGCGTCCAAGGCGCTCAGGCGGATGATGGCCGCCGTGGCGATCATCGCCACGAGCAGGAACGGCCCGAACCAAGCCAGCTTCCACACACGCACACGTAGGGGGCTCTCACACGAGCCGCAGGCCACTGCGGCTTCGACGGCACCGGTGGCGGGTCGCGAAACCACGATGTCGCTTAACGAGTACCGGGTGGTGGTCGTGGAGATGACGATGTACTCGCGGTGTCGCTCGCTGCGGATCCAGGCCAGACGCACTTGCGGATACTCGCCCATCGTCGCCACTGCTTCCCATAGTGCGTGATGTCCGCAGTATCGGGCGGGTTCTCCGGGACCGGTCCCGAGGATCGGCGCGGGATGGAGACCGAGTCAGACCTCTCCGACGAAGGTAGGCGCACCACCCGCCAGTTGAAGACTGGAGATTGGGTCATCACTCCTGATGGCGGCCGCAGTGGAATGGTGGTGGCAGCCGGAGCGAGAACATCGAAATCACCCAACACCGCTGACCTGCGGTTCTTGTTCCGGTCGAGCTTTCCATCGGAAACCAGAACAAATCTATGATGGCGAGGGTAGACATTCAAGCGTGGCTGTGTGTAGTGTTCTGCCCATACCGAGAGAGACAACGTCAAGCAGGCGCGGGAGATGACGGAACTACCCGCGAGGTGAGACAAGACGGTCAGGCAGGACGAAGCCAATCAGTGAACAGGTTTCGACTGGTGACCGAGGCAGCATCCCGGGACCGGATAATGAAGACGAAGTAGGCAAGGCGGTCCCGGCGCAGTAGTGCAGAACGCAAGTCAAGCAAGTGGCAGTACGAAGTCAGTGGCAAGTCAGATGGTGCAGGACCGGTCAGGTGGCCGGAGCCGATATCGGACAGGGCTCCGGGCAGTGACCAGCGGCGTGACGCGTGCTGGGACCGATCAGGGAAAGGGTTCCAGCCGGTGATGACCGCAGCAGTAGAAGTGATGCAAGGTAAGGAAGAAGTACAGGGAAGAAGGGAAAGGGCGCATCATTGGATCGCCCGCCGCGGCTGGAAGGTAGTGCCGCGCGGGTACCGCAGTCCCATCAGATTGGAAGGTGGTTCTCGGTTACGAATAAGCGATCTCCGCGTCGTCCGCCTCTCGGACGGACACCGTGGATACAGGAATCCGGCCTCTTCGCCGGCTGACAATGGTGATACCTGAAACCCTGGGACCCCGGGCGCCGCAAGTGGCGCCCGGGGTCCCTTGTGATGTGGAGGTGGAATGATCCCTGACCAACGCGAGACCCCCGACCCCGGTACGGGCGAGGCCGACAAATTCGACGACGACCAGTACCCCGCCTACACCATGGGCCGGGCCGCGGACATGCTCGGCGCGACGCAGAACTTCCTGCGCAGCCTCGACGAAGCCGGTTTCCTGCAACCGCAGCGCTCAGCCGGCGGACACCGCCGCTACTCCCGCCACCAACTCCGCCTCGCCGCACGCGTACGAGAACTGGTCGACCAAGGCACCGGCCTCGACGCCGCCTGCCGCATCATCGGCCTCGAAGACCAACTCCACGACGCCCAACGCCAAAACCACCAACTCCGCACCACCGAATAAGACCGCCGGGTGTGCCGCAAGCGTCTCGCGGCACACCCCCGGGCGCTGGGAGCGTCCGAGCGCCGGGCTTGGTGGAGAAGCGGAATTCGACGGTCGCCGGGAGGGTGTCGAGGTCGAGGGCCTGCCGCAGCCGTGGGAGGCCCTCGGTGGTGAGCTGGTCGCGGATCGTCGTGAGGTCGGCGTCCTGTTCCGCGCTGATCACCAGTGCGACCGTGGGGGCGTTCTGGTGCCCGGCCAGAGTGGCGTGTGCGGCGTGGACGCCGGGGTAGGTGGCGATCTCGGCGGTGAACGGGGTGACCGCGGTGCTCGCCGCCAGCTCGGTCCGGCCGGTGTCCTGGTCGGACTCGAAGTGCCAGACGTGGGTTTTGGGTTTGCGGGTCAGCTGTGCGATCAGCCAGCGGAGGACGAGCAGGCCGATCACGATCGCCCCGCCCGCGGCGACGTACAGGACCCAGGTGGGCGGGTTTTCGGTGCCAGGGACCAGTGCTGAATCCGGCTTGAGCACGGTGAGCGTGCCGAAATGCGTCGCGATGGCGAAGGCGCCGGCGGCGAGGAGGACCACACTCAGGATCGCGAGCAGGCTTCGGTTGAGGCCGGCAGGACGGTTGAGGTGGCTCACGATGCGCTCCTGGGGGCGTGGACCTTGATCTTGACGGTAGGGCGGACAGCGGGATCGATCTGGTCGAGCCGGCGTTCGATCGCGCCGCGGACGGCGTCGGTCAGGCCGTCGGTGTTCGTCCGCTCCGTTTTGACCTTCGCCGAAATCCTGCGGTGCTTCAGTTTCAGCTTCGCCGCGGCCACTCCATCCACTGTGGACGCCGCTGTGCGCAGAGTGCTGAGATAGCTGCGTCTGGAGGCCCCGGAATCAAGCTCGCCCTGCAGCGGCAGGACTGTCGGCTTGCCAGGCAGTACCGCGCTCATCAGGAGGACCAGCCCGAGCACGGCGACAAGGCCACCGGCGATGGCAGGGGCCAGGTCGCTCCAGCGTGTGTCGTGCAAGGCGTCCGCGACCGTGTCGTAGCGGACCCAGGGGGTTTCGCCGAGGAGCATCTGGACCGCGACGACGGCGACGAGAGCGCAGGCGAGCAGCAGCACCACTGCGGTGAGGGTCGCGGGGATGCTGCGACGTGGGCGGCGTTTCACTGGACCCTCCTGGCGTCGGGCGCCGCGGTGTGCAGCGCGGTGACGATGATGTCCACTCGCGACACGGCGAGCCCGGTGAACTCCTCGACGCGGCGCATCAGGTGCTTGCGGACGTTCTCGGTGGTGCGGGAAACCGACAGCGGATAGCCGAGGGAGAGCCGGACGTCGAGAGTCGCGGTGTCTCCGTCGACCTTCGCGGTGACTTTCGCGGTGTTGTCGAGGTCTTCACCACCGACTGCGACTCCGAGCACGCGGCTCGCCGCGCCGCCGACGCCGTCGACCTCTGTCACGACCCGGGCGGCGATCCGCTCGACCGTGCTGTCGGAGATGGTGAGCGTGCCCGGGTCGTCCTCGTCGGCCGATCCGGCGTCGGCGGCGGGGCCCGGCAAGGTGGCCGTCATGTGGATCACCCCTTGTCGCGACCGGTGAGCTGGGAGAGGTCGAGCTTGCCGTCGAGGACGCGACCGGCGAGCAGACCCAGCGCACCCAGCACAAGAACGACGAGGAAGGCACCGAACCCGCCGAAGGCGGCAGCGAGTCCGAGGGCGAGACCGGTGAGCAACCCGATGTGGGTGGAATTCATGATTCTCTCCTTGGCTGTGACGCGACGGACACTGCGCCTGGGTCTTCGCCGGCGGTACGCGCTGAGGATGAGGCGATGTCGCCGATCCGCACATGCACCGGGCGATCGACCGGCCCCACCGCCGTGCGGACGTCGTCACTGATCTCGACGGCGGTCGCCGGGTAGCGGCCGGTGACACCGATGGTGATCTCGTCGTCGCGGATCCGGATCCCAGGGATCCGGCGCCCGCGAAGGAGGGTGGCGATCTCGCCGAACCGGCCGCTGTGCAGACCCGCGATATGCGGCCGGGCCTGCACAGCGGCGGCGATGCGGTCGGCGTCGATCTCGACGCCGGAACTCACTGGACTCGGCCGGTGTCGTTCTGGGTGTCGTCGTCCTCGTCGTCACCGGGGATGTGCACGTCGGAGACGTTGATGTTGACCTCGACGACCTCGAGTCCCGTGATCTGCTCGACGGCGCCGATGACGTTCTTTCGCACCGCGCGGGACAGGTCGGCGATGGACACGCCGTACTCGACGAGGATCTGCAGGTCCACGGCGGCTTGCTTCTCGCCGACCTCGACCGAGACACCCTGGCTCGCCGACGCTGTAGCCCCGGGAATGCGCTCACGGATCGCGCTGAACGCGCGGGCGGCGCCACCGCCGAGGTCGTACACACCGGAAATCTCGCGGGTGGCCAGGCCGGCGACCTTCGCAACGACCGTGTCGGCGATGGTGGTGGAGCCCTGGCTCGACACGAGTGCGCCCGTACCGGTCTTCTCGACCTCGGTCGAGTGGGCAGGAGCCTTGGTAGCGGTCGAGTTGGTCATGACTTCTCCTCGGATCGGTTCCTGTGGTGTCAGCGGACGTTCACGGTGTCCACTTTCCCTTCCACACCACTAAGACCCCGTCCCGGAAAGATCGTCACGACCCGATCGTGTGACCCCCATCCTGTTCCCCCCGAAGTACCCGGAACCGCCGCGCGCCGGAACGCCGGGCTGCCCACCACGAGGATCCCCGACATCCTCGCCACGGAGATGCACGACGTAGTCCTGCACGCCGACGACACCGTGGTCACAGTCATCCGCTACAAGCCGACGCGGCGTTCACGATGATGAGGTAGTCGCCCCGGGCGTTTGCCCAGGCCGGGCTTTGGGTACTGGGAATCCGATGCGCGATGTTTCCAGATAGGTCGTCTAGAACGAGGCGGGTGGGACGGATGTCAACACAGCCGGGGATTTCAGAGCGCACGGAGCCGAGCGGCGTGACCTGCGACCTGGACGCGACCTCCACCCGGGACGTCCGGCAAGCGGTTCGTCAGGTGCTGGCCGCCTACCGCGGGCTCACCGTGGACGACGCCGTCTTGGTGGCCGACGAACTGATCAGCAACGCTCATCGGCACGGGGACGCACCGCGCGCCTGCCGCCTCAGGCTCATCCACGAGGGCCGATACCTCCGCATCGAAGTCGAAGACGCCTCGCCGCGCCAACCACGGCAGCGGACCCCGAACGGTTCCGGTGGGCGTGGGCTGCTGCTGATCGACAGGCTCGCTTCCACCTGGGGAGTGGACAACGGCACGGGGCACAAGACCGTCTGGGCCGAACTCGCGTTGGACCGCGAGGGAAGCAGCGGTCACGCCCCTCATCTGGCGGCCACCCCCACGTGGCAGGCACAGGACTGACCATGCCCTACCCGGGAAGAGGCGGAACCCGGACCAGCGAGGCATTCCATGCCGTCGCTGGCCCGGTAGCGTTCGCCACCGTGAGCGAATCGTCCCGAGCCGAACCGCCGCCCCCGGACCTCGACATCGTCAGCCGAATCGTCACCGGCAAGATCGTGGTCACGGTGACCGGCGAAATCGACACCGACACCGCGCCGGAGCTGCAAGCGGCGCTGATCACGGCGATCGACGATTCTCCAGGCGGAGCCTGCGTTCTGGATCTGACCGCGGTGGCCTTCCTCGACTCCGCCGGCCTCGCCGCCCTGCTGGCCGCTCACGCGCACGCGGAGACACGCCGAAAGCCTCTTCGCATCGCCGTGGACTCCAACAGCCCCGTGATCCGCCCCATCGAAGTCACCGGCCTCGACGTCCTGCTTCGGCTCTACCACACCGTCGATGAAGCCCTCCACGCCACAAACCGACCGGCTCGCTCCCAGACACCGCCGGAGTAGCAGCCCTGACGCGGGAAAGTGAGGCGCCGGGCGCGCGTTCCGCGCTGCTGTCAAAACGGCTGTCTATTCGCGATCTGAAATCGACTCGGTAGCACCGCCTGGACTCGTTGCGGGTTTTGTGTGGAGGACCTCGCGGCCTTGAACCGCGGCGCGCAAGATGCTCTCGCTGATGAAGTCGCTGAAGCGGGCCATGTTCTCCAGGCGGGCGGCGGCCGGGGTATCGCGGCCGAGAATGCCGACCCCCCGCCGTGCGATCTCGGCGATCTGGGCGATGCCGCGGGCGCTGTCGATCGTCGACTGGTACCAGACGTCGTCGTCGACGTGGTAGCGCTCGCGGCGGCGTTCGTCGGGTTCCCTGCGGACCAGGCCCTGGCTTTCGAGGACCGAGATCGACTTGGAGACGGACGCCGGACTGACCTGGAGGCGCTGGACGAGTTCGGACGCGGTGAGGCTGCCCGCGTCGGCGATGAAAAGGCAGGTCAGCACCCGGGCCATCATCTTGGACATGCCCTGTTGCATGAGAAGGGTGATGAAGGCCTCCTCGTACTCGCGCACGGCCTCGGCGTCGCGCCCGTGGCCCGGCGCCGGCGTTTCGAGCCCTCGGGGCGTGACCTGCCTGCGCCGGTGAGCGCGGCTTTCGGTGGCGCGGTGCGCCAGGTCGGCGCGGTAGGCGGTGGGGCCGCCGTTGCGCATCACCTCACGGGTGATCGTCGAGGTCGGACGGTCCAAGCCCCGCGCAATCTCGGCGTAGGGGAGATCGTCGGCCAATCCCAGTGCGATCTGCCGACGTTCGGTCTGAGTGAGTCTGCCTCCCGGCATCGCGCGCTCCTAGATCCCTTGTGGCGGTCCCTGATCTGGCCACCGTAGCGTTCACTTCTCATTCATTGCAATGATCAGATCGTGTTCGTTGCGTTAATTTCACACTCATTGCAACAGTTGAACTCATTGGACCTGCACTTATACTGACAGTACGCAACATGCTTGTTGCCGTAATTTGGAAAGCAACGTAGCGTTTCTAATATCAGAAACAACGAGCCAGCACGGAGAGCATCATGCAGAAGTTCGACACCCCCGCCCCGATTTCCGCGGTCCTGGACATCACCGCCGGACGCATCCAGTTCATCGCGGCGGACCGCACCGACACCACCGTCGAGGTCCTACCGGCCGACCCCTCCAAGAGCCGCGACACCAAGGCTGTCGAGCAGGCCACCGTCGCCTACACGGACGGCGTCCTGCGGATCACGGCCTCGACGCCCGGAAATCAACTCTTCGGCCCCTCCGGGTCCCTGGAGATCACCGTCCGGCTGCCCGCCGGCTCCCGCATCGAGGCCAAGGCCGGCGGCACCGAGCTCCGCGGCGTCGGACGCCTAGGCGACGTCACCTTCGAAGGCGCGTACCGCCGGATCAAGATCGACGAGGCCGCGAGCGTCCGCCTCACCGCGGTCGAGGGTGACGTCGAGGTCGGCCGGCTCAACGGCCCCGCGGAGATCAGCACCACCAGGGGCGACATCCGGATCGCCGAGGCCGTGCGCGGCACGGTCGTGCTCCGAACCCAGTCCGGCGACATCTCGGTCGCCGCCGCGGCCGGCGTCTCGGCCACCTTGGACGCCGGCACCGACTACGGCCGCATCACCAACGCCCTCAAGAACGACGGCACCGCCGGACTCGACATCCGCGCCACCTCCTCGCACGGCGACATCGCCGCCCGCAGCCTCTGACGAAGCAGAACAACCCACCACGACCAGGAGGACCACATGACGAAGAACAGCATTTCCCCGACCGATTCGACGTGGACCGGCATGGTGCCGGTCGATGACACGGAGCTGGCCGTCACCGACACCGGCGGCCCCGGAATCCCCGTGCTCTACCTCAACGGCCACGTCGCCACCCAGCGATACTGGCGGCGGGTCATCGCCGACCTGGGGCCGGAGTGGCGGCACATCACCTACGACATGCGGGCCCGCGGCAAGTCGAAGCGTTCGGCGGACTATTCATTCGAGACGAACGTCCGGGATGTCGACGCCGTTCTCGCGGCCAGGAATGTGGAGCGGGCGTTGGTGATCGGCTGGTCCTACGGGGCATTCGTCGCGGCGCACTGGGCCAGCCGCAATCCCGACCGCACCATCGGCGCGGTCCTGGTCGACGGCGCGCAACCGCACGACTGGATCGACGAGGTCGATATCGAGGGAATGCGGAAGCTGTGGCGGCGGCTGAGCTGGCTGATGCTCCTCCTGCGCCCGTTCGGCCTGGCATCCCGGATGACCGCCGAACAAATGGCCGACAGCAACATCGAGGCCGGCGAGTTCGCCCGCGAACGCGAACTGGGCCCCGTGCTGGACAACATCTCCGTCCCGACGCGGTATGTGAACGCGTCGGGGACGTCGTTCGGAAGCAAGGGTGACGAGCAGGAACGCATCCGCGCCAGCCTCGATCAGGTAGTCGAACGCAACCCGAACATCAAGATCCACGCGAAGGTCCCCAGCAACCACGGCAACATCTTGCGCAAGGACTTCCCCGCCATCGCCGCAGCCATACACCAGGCCGCTGGGCCCGATCACGGGCAACGCTGAAACAGACCCCACGGACCACCGCACGGCCGGGCTGCGCGTCTGCCGGGTCGACACGCCAGTTTCGCGAGGTGCACCTCGCGAACCGGGCCGCTGACGGTCACCACGACCTCCCGACCCGACTAGTGATCGTCTCGGCTGGTCGGGAAGGTGTCGAGGACCGCAGCGGTCGGACGAACTGCGCGCCGGCACCACCGGATTCCTCGTCAAAAGACATCGAACCCGAAGATTTCCTCCCAGCCGCTCAACACCGGCACCCGCCTGAAAGAACTGACCAACCGCGAACGCGAGGCCATCACCCTGGTCGTACACGGCCTGTCCAACGACCAGATCGCCGATCGCATGGTGATCAGCCCACTCACCGCGAGAACCCATCGATGCCGTCTGGCCGCGGCTGTGCGTCGGCTTCCAGCCATGCGGCGGTCCGGCAGCTGTTGTGCACTCAGGACATCCAAGGGACTCAGTCTTGCCTGGCCAGCTCCTACGACAACAAACCCGCGGGTGTGGTCCACGAGTTTCGTCACGATCATGACCGGCCCGGAAGTACGCCGTTTACGATGACCTCTCGTGTCGACGGCAGCGCTTGAATCCTCATCGGAACCACCGGACCCCTGGTCCACGGTGGCGACGCAGCGCGTGGTCCTGGCTGTCGTGCACAATGTGACGGCGGCCACCCGGCTTCTCGACACGCTCCCCCTCCTGGCGGCGGACCCGCGGATCCGCGTGGTGTTCACCAAGACCGGGTCATCCGCCTTCGATGAAGGCACCGCGGAGTTTCTGGCCAAGCATGGCGTGACCGAGATCCCGTGGGACGAGGCAACGAGTCAGGAATTCGACCTTGCCGTCTCGGCAAGCTACGGCGGCGACCTTCATCGAATCAACGCGCCCTTGGTCGTAGTCCCACACGGAATGGGATACAATAAATACTTGGAAACCGGAAACCGGAAACCGGAAACCGGAAACCGGAAACCAGTTTTCGGTTTGTCGCCTGAGTGGCTTGTCCATAAGGGTCGCGTAGTTCCCTCGGCGCTGGTGCTGTCCCATTCCGAACAGCTCGACAGGTTGCGTGCCGCGTGTCCCGAGGCGGTTCCTTACGCCCTGGTGGCCGGGGACGTGTGCTACGACAGGCTGTCGGCGAGTGTTGCTCTGCGTCCGACCTACCGGCGGGCGTTCGGTATGTCCGCCGGACAGAAGCTCGTGGTGCTCTCATCGACCTGGGGATCTGACTCGCTCCTGAGTGCCGCGCCGCAGTTGCCGCGGATGATCGCGGGCAGCCTGCCGATCGACGAGTTCCGGGTGATCGTCGCGTTGCATCCGAACATTTGGTCACATCATTCCCGTTGGCAGGTATTGGAATGGTTGTCCTCCTGCCGCCGTCACGGGGTTCACGTGTCGCAGGACGTCGACGAATGGCGGGCGGCGATTGTCGCGGCCGACCTTGTCATCGGCGATCACGGGTCGGTGCCGTTCTACTCCACAGCCTTGGGTAACCCGTTGTTGCTGGCGACCACACCCGGGCACACCGTTGATCCGCAGTCCCCGATCGCACACCTGCTGGCCACGGGTCCGCGGCTTGATCTTTCGGGCGATCTCGCCGCACAGGTCCGGACTGCGATCGCCGAGCACGATCCGGGTCGCTATGCGGAGATCACGGCGTTGACCACGTCGGAGCCAGGACGTGCCGCCGCGCTGTTGCGCCGCGCGTTCTACCGGATTCTTCGTCTGCCTGAGCCGCCGGAACAGGCAGAGGTCGTCGCACTGCCACTTCCGGGCCGACCCTTGACCGGGCCGGATTCTCATCAGGTCCGGATTGTGCTGGACCGGGCAGGTTCCGCGGTCGTGACGCGGTTCCCTGCCGAAGGAATCAGAACAGGCCCGCAGGCAGCGTTGCGTGAGGCTCATCTGGCGGTGGGGGTGAACGAGCCGCTGCGGCGATGGCTGGAAACGGCCGATGTCATCCTCGGGGAGGAGGGTGCGGATGCCGACGACTGGATCGCCGGGACTCTCGCCCTCATGCCGGGCTGTGTCCTGGCGGCCGCACCGGTGACCGACCGGGCCTGGCTGGTGGGTGACCGCACCGGCCACCGTGTGCGGGTCGAGGGCGACAGCTCGACCTGCCGGGTGTTCGTCTCGGTGGTCTATGAGTGGCTGGCTCAGGGAAACGCCCTTGATGACTTTCCCGAAGTATGGTCCGTTTCCTGGGGAGCACAGGAGCGTCCGGTCAGGGCGAGGCTGTGTCTCCCAGGGCGGTGAGTTCTGCGCGCACGGCTTCAGCCGGGCCGGTGAACCGCAGGCCTTCGTAGATCACCAGTGCTTCCTGGTAGTGCTCGATGGCCTGGCGCGTCTCTCCCGCTCCGGAGGCGGCGGCGCCGAGCGCGGTGAGCGCCTCGGCTTCATCGAAGCGCCGTCCGCGCGTCGCCATCGTGTCCAACGCGCGCCTCAGTAGATCTCGGGCGGTGCCGTAGTCGCCGAGTTCGATCAGCTTCCTTCCCCGCCAGGTCAGGACCTTCGCCTCGTTCTCCGCCTCATCCGCATCCAACCCGACGAACACGGCTTCGGCGTGTTCGAGCAGTTCCAAGGCCCTGCTCGGCGCCTCGGTTTTGGCCAGGTGCAGCTCAGCGAGCGCGATCCGGCGCACGTCCCCTGTGTCCTTCGCCAGCTCGAGTGAGCGCACGAGGAGCGTCCGCGCCTCATCGAGCCGGCCCTGGGCGAGTTTGACCAGCCCGAGCCCCTCCGATGCGGTCGCTTCCAGTTCCGGGCTTCCGACCTCGCACGCCAGCGCGACCGCTCGCTCGAACTCGCCGGCCGCATCCGTGAGCTCGCGCAACCAGTAGTGGGCGTAGCCGACCTGGGTATGCAGCAAACTGCGCGTCTGCGGCGCCGTGACCTTCCGGAGCGCGAGCCGATGAGTGGCGAACAGGTCGTCCAGGAACTTCTCTTTCTCGTAGAACGGCCAGAGCAGGACACACCACTGCGCGAGAAGATCCTGCCGGTCGAGTTCGTGGGCATACTCGACAACGGCCCGTAGGTTGGCGCGCTCGGCCCGCAGCCACTGCCGCGCTCGATCAGGTGTGTCATGGCCTTGGCCGGCGATGAGTTCGGGGAACAGTGACTGCCGCCACGGGCGTAACGGGGCGATCATCGCGTCCGCATCGATCGCGCCTTGGCGGTAGAAGTCCAGAAGCCGAGCGGTCTCGGCAGAGCGTTCGCTTCCCTGGCGATCTTCGAGCTGTTCCGCGTGCAGCGCGACCAATTCCCGCACCACATAGCGATCGTCCTCGAGCTCGTCGACGAGTCTGGCGTCGGCGAGTTCGGTCATGGCGTCCAGGACTTCGTAGTCCGGCATCTCCAAGGCCGCGGCCAGCGCCGGAATGCCGATCTCGCCGCTACGCGGTCGCAGTCCCAAGGCCCGGTAACAGACCTGGGCGGAGTCACCGAGCAACCGGTACGCGGCATTGAACACCGACGTCACGGACAGATCATCATCAAGCGACAGCCTGGTGACCCTGCGGCGCTCGTCGCCCAGGCGGGTGGCCATGGACGCCACTGTCGCCCGGCGCGACCGAGTGATCATGGCGCCGACCACGCACAGCGCGATGGGCAGATGCCCGCACAGCTTGATGATCTCGTCGACCTCGGCGCGCTCGGCGGCCACCCGGTCCTCGCCGATCAACCGGGAGAACAGCTCGACCGCCGCGTCGTCCTCCAAGGGGGCGAGTTCGAGGAAGGTGACCGGGTTGTCCACCATCAGTGTGCTCAGCGGCCGCCCCTCGGTGACGATCACCAGCGACGGCCCGACACCTGGGAGCAAAGTCCGCACCTGGCTCGCCGATGTCGCGCCGTCGAGGAACACCTGCAGCCGCCGGCCCGCGGTCAACGTCTGGAAACGAGCGCGGCGGGCATCCAACCGGTCCGGGATGTCCTCCGGCCGCTCGCGAAACGCGAGCAGAAAATCCTTCAGCACCTCGGCCTCGGTCCCCGGCTGCTCCAGGCCACCGGACAGTCGGGCGAACAACCGGCCCTCCGGGAAAAAGGCACGGGCACGGTGGGACAACTCGATCGCCGTCGCGGTCTTACCCACCCCCGGCGTACCGCTGAAGACCACGATCTGATTACCGTCGCCGCCCCGGACCACCGCCATCCCGCGTTCCAGGGTCAGATCCTGGTTGACATGGTTGTGGTTCTTACCCGGAATCTGGTCCGGCACCGACGTGTCGATCAACATCAACCCCCTCCACCGAGTGGAGGGTACCGACAAAGGCCCCCTTCCGTCATGGCGACGGACGCGTCACTACCCGGCGGAGGAATACCGATTCACTGACCGGTCGGCTTGGTCGCGGCCGACGCGACTGCGATAGCACGGCTCAGGGTCTGGAGGAAGCAGCGACGGTAGTAGGCAGCCACACAGTGGCGTTCTACGAGGACAGCGAATGCCGTGACATCGCCGGACCGCTTTGCCTTCCACACCCACCGAGTCCGACCTCCGATTCGTACTCATTGCGGCACTTTGAGGGGTTGGTCGAACTTGAAGGACCTGCTGTTCCTTCAAGTGATCATCATTCGCGCTCATCCCGTGAACCGCCATGCACGGACCCTTCCGGGTGAGGCACTGAGACTGCCCACCTGGCAGGCGTGATGCTGATTCCGTAACTGCCTGGCGACAGGTATTCGATTTTCTAGCCAAGGTGAGCGACTGCCTACTTATCCATGACCCAGGATCGTCTGCGAACGCATTCGCAGACGATCAGGCAACCGTTTCCCGCGGCGGCCCTTACCTGGGACCTACCCTCCGTCACTCCCGGCTGAGAGGCATAGTGAGATGACGGTATGACTCGTTCTTGGGTTCGATATCTCGCCGGCGGCGGCGCGGTCGTGGCGGGCGTGGCCTTGTTGTGGTTCCTCTTCGGGCCACTCACCACGTGGATCGGCGGTAGCGACCTCGCCCGGCTCAATCCGAACGAGCGCCTCGCCGCGCTGAGCAGCATCCGCACGCTCATCGGGTCAGTACTGAGCGCGGCGGTCGTCGGTGGCGGCCTCTACTACACAGGACGGAAATTCTTCCTCGACCGGGACAAGCAGTTCACCGACCGCTTCAACGCCGCGATCGACCATCTCGGATCCGCCGACGAAACCGTGCGCGCAGGCGGCGTCCGTGCACTGGACCGGATCTTGCACGACTCTCCCGCCGACCGGAACCGTGTTCTCGCGAGCCTCACCGGGTTCCTCCGACACCGCACCGTCGCGGCGAGTTCCCCGGACCACGACGACATCTCCGCCGCGCTGGCTGCACTGCGCAACCGCGGTCTGCCACCAAAGCGGCAGGCCGGCGACAACCCGCTCGACCTGC
Source organism: Amycolatopsis sp. lyj-112 (assembly GCF_046549055.1). NCBI lineage: Bacteria > Bacillati > Actinomycetota > Actinomycetes > Pseudonocardiales > Pseudonocardiaceae > Amycolatopsis > Amycolatopsis sp. lyj-112. The sequence goes on from NZ_JAJPWS010000002.1 coordinate 629,919, forward strand.
GCGGGATCCGGGTCGCCCAAACCGTCCTCCGAGAGATGCCGCTGCACCGCGCGGACCTGAGCTCCGCCGAACTCACCGGTACGGTGCTGGCCGACGCCGACCTCGGCGAAACACGCCTGTGCCAGGCGACCCTGATCAACGCCGACCTGTCCGGCGCCGTTCTCGCCAAAGCGGATCTGACGGACACCCGCCTCTCGCGGGCGAACCTGAGCTCGGCAGATCTCCGCGGCGCCACCCTCCGCGGCGCCGACTTCGCCGGCGCCGTTTTCGACGGAACCGATATCCGCGGCACCGACCTCACCGAAAGCCGCGGGCTCACCGAAGAACAGCTGGCACAAGCGCTGACCGACCCTGCCACGAGCACACCGGAATACCTCGGCACGAGCACGGCCGATCGCGGTGCTTCTCCCGCATGACCCGGCGGCCGACGATCGCGGTCGCCCTGCACGACGGCTGGTACGGGTGCGGCACGGGAGCCGGCTACGCGAACTTCGCGTTTCTCGAAACGCTGGTGCAGCTGCTCGCCCCCGGGACTCGCCTCGTCATACTGCCGCTGTTACTGCACCCCTCAAGCCACCAACATCACCCTGACTGGCACGCGCGGGCCGAGGCTCTCGTCTCGGCAGCGGACACGACGATCCTCCCCGTGGACAACGGCACGGACGGCATCGACCGTTGGGGAACGGTCGAGAACTTCCAACGTCTCTCCGCGCACGCGGCGGACCGGATCGAACTGGAGGTACTTCCCCAGGCCGGACCACTCCTGATCGTCGCCTTCGACGTTCCGTTCTTCGGGCTTCCGGCCCTGCTGTCCCGCCGAGCGCGAGCCCGCACTGTAGTGGTTCCGCGCTCCACGGGCCTGATCCACACACCACTCGACCGCCGCCGCATCCGCTGGGAAACAGAAGAACTGCACGCCGGCCTGGCGGACGGAACAAGAGTCGGCGCCATCTCCCCTTTCATGGCGCGCCACTTGCACGCCGACTACCGCGTACCGCGCTCCGCCATGCTGCCGGTTCCCGACGGTCTCGCCCATTCCGAATGGGCTCGCAGCGACCGACAGCACGAATTACTCCGGGGCTCCGTATTTCCCGCAGAGTTTCTGCTCTCCATGGGACGCGCCGAACCATACAAAGGCTTCGACGATCTCCTCGACGCCCTCGAGATCTTGCAGGACACCGGAACCGAGATCCCGCATCTCATTCTCGCCGCCACCAGCGAATCACCGCTCCCGAGCAGCTACCAGCAGCACCTGATGACCAGCCTTCGTCAGCTCGACCTCACCCACACGATCCTGACCCGGTTCACTCCCGCCGTCCCCAGCTTGCTCGGCCATCCCGGACTGCGCGGCGTCGTCGTGCCCTCGCGGGCCGAACCGTTCGGGAGGATCCCGATGGAAGCCTTCGCCGCCGGGGCCGCACCCGTGATCAGCACCACAGCCGGCGGGCTCGCCCACCAGGTCATCGACGGGAGCACCGGCATCTCCTGTCCACCCGGTTCCCCGCCTCACCTGGCCGAGGCCCTGCGCCGCGCACTCGAGATGGACCACACCAGCCGCTCCCACCTGCGCCGAGGCGCCCATCAACACGCGCTGCGCAACTTCGACCAGGTCGACACCGTGCGCCACTTCCTGACCGAGACCGCCTCGTGGCTACGGCTGCCCGACACCGATGATCAGCTACGGTGGCTGAGCACCACCGCACCGCCCGTTCGCGCAGGGAGCCCCGTGTCCATCGTGTCCCCGGTCAAAGTGCCGATCAGCCTCCAGGCGCAGCACTGGAACACCATCGAACCCGAACGGCTCGTCCTCGTTGTCGCCCACCACATCACGTCCCTGCTGAGATTGCTCGATGTGATCACGGTGTTCGACTCGGATCCCCGGATACAGGTGGTGTTCAGCTGGAACGGCTCGGATCCTTTTCAGCACGGCATACACCGTTTTCTCCAGGACCTGGGAACCGTCATCATTCCCTGGCATCAAGCGATCGACACCGAGTTCGACCTCGTCATCGCGGCCAATCACGGCGGACTCACCGAAATAACCGCACCCCTCGTCATCATTCCCCACGGCGCCGGATACAATAAGAATTCTCCCGGAAACCGGAAACCGGAAACCGGAAACCGGAAACCGGAAACCGGAAACCGGTCCGTGTTCGGGCTCTCACCGGAATGGTTGCTCTACAACGGCAGGCCCATCGCGACGTCGCTGGTGCTGTCGCATGAAGAGCAGCTGGCCAGGCTCGAGTCGACGACTCCGGCGGCCGCCAGCAGTGCTGTCGTGGCCGGAGATCCCTGCTTCGACCGGATGCTGCGCAGCAGTCACCTTCGCGACCAGTACCGCGGCAGGCTCGGTGTAGCCCCCGGGCAGAAGCTCGTCACGATCTCGAGCACGTGGTGGCGGCGGTCGCTCATGGGTACCTGGCCCTCGCTGTTCCGCGAGGTGCTCGCATGTCTGCCGAGTGACGACTACCGGGTCGCCGCGGTGATTCACCCGAACGTCTGGCACGGGCACGGTCCCTGGCAGGTGCACACCTGGCTGGCCGACTGCGTACGCGCGGGGTTGCTGGTCGTCCCGCCGGAGGAAGGCTGGCAGGCCATGCTGATCGCGTCCGACCTGGTCCTGGGAGACCACGGCGCGACCACGTGCTACGCGGCGGGCCTTCTCCGGCCGGTCTTGCTGGCGTCCTTCCCTGACGAGGACGTCGCCGCCGGGTCCGCGGCCGATCTACTGGGCCGCACGGCGCCGCGCCTGCACCGGCACGTGTCGTTGCGTGATCAGATCACCACCGCGCTCGACCAAGATGTCGAGGCCTATCGCATTGTCCGGGATGCGGTGACCTCGTGCCCCGGTGAGTCCGCGGCCAGGTTGCGCACGTTATTCTACCGGCATCTCGACCTTGCTGAGCCGAATTCGGCCGCTCTGGTCCCAGTTGTCCCGGCTGAAGCCATGGTCGTGGCCCCGCGACCTGAGCACACCGCGGACCGTGTCGTCTGCTCATTCGACAGCACCGCGACCGCTCACCTTGTCCGCTACCCGGCTGAGGTGACACCTGGCCGGTCAGCGGCCGCGGAAATCGACGATACATTCCTTGTCGCGCACGAGGATCATCCGCAGCGTGCCCTGCTGGACAGTGCCGACGTCGTCCTGATCGGACCGTCCGAGAATCCCGACCGGACCACCGCTGTCCTCGATGACACCCTGCAGCGCTTTCCTGGAGCGGCGCTCGCCGTCGTCACAGGCAAGGCCTGTGTCGTGCACGTTCGAGACGCTGGCCAGGTCGTCCTCGACACCGCGGATCCGGTCGTCGCGGGCTCGCTGATCTACGCATGGCTGCTCGCGCAGCGCGCCCTGAGCGAACTCCCCGCGGTGACCAGTGTGATCGCCGGGCCGCATCGGCTGACGATCCGGATCACGTCAACGCTCGCCCAGCCGGTCCCTGAGTGACTGTGCCTTCCGGTCGTCCAGAAGCGTGTACAGCTCTTCGGCGCGTTTCAGCAGGGACGTTGCCTCTGCGAGGCGGCCCGCGCGCTCGAGCAGGTCGGCGAGCTCAGTGCTGGTTTCGGCTTCCCAGAACTGCATCTCCTGCTCCGCGAGCGACCTCAGTGCCTCACGCAGCGTGCGCTCGGCCTCCTCGTGGTGGTCCGCTCCGGCCGCCGCCAGGGACGAGCCGAGGTTGGCGAGCGACTTCGCCAGATTGAACTTTTCCTTACCGTCGGCGAAATAGGCCACCGCCGCGCGGCCGCGAGCCACGGCGTCCCCGAATCTGCCCACCGCTGCCAGCATCGGCCCGCCGTTCATGTCGAGCAAAGCACCCTCCCGCGCACGCTCGCCTGCGGGAAATCCGGGAACATCCACAATGGACCGTGCGTCGTCGATCGCCCGGACCGCGGCCGCGAACTCACCGCGGCGCTGGTGGACGAACGACTTCCACTGGAACATCTTCTCCCGGGTGAACAGCACCTCGCCGGATTCGGGCAGTCCGTCGGCCAGCTCGGCCGCGGCCGCGAACTGCTCCATCGCGGCCGCGTCGTCCTTCGCCGAGAAGTACGCGGTGCCGAGCTCGGCCCGCATCCGCAGCACCGGCCTGGCATCCCCCGTGTCCTCGTATACCGCGATCGCGGCGGCCAGCCCGAAAGCATGGACGGCGATCGCGTCGTCGAAGAGATCACGCTGGAAATAGAAGGTCGCGAGAGCCTCGCTCAGTTGCCAGGTCAGCGCGTGAAGCCCCTCTTCCGCGGCGGTTCTCGCCGTGCGGCGCAGGTTCGCTCGCTCGGCTTCCAGGTCCGCCCACGCGTTGACACTGTCCTGAGACGACGTGACACGGCCGTCGAAATACTCCCCGAACCGCGGCCGGTCGCTGATCGCGAGCTGGCGTGCCACCGCGAACCGCAGATACCACTCGACGACCCGCTCCACCGCCGCCTGACACTCCTCAGGCTGCTCGACGTGATCCGCCAGCCCGGCAGCGTGATCGCGGACCAGGCTGTGAAACTCGTACCGGCCCGGGCGGACCTGGGTCAGCAGATTCGCGACGACCAGCGTCTCCAGCTCGGAGTCGCCGGTGATATCGAGCAGCGCCTGCGCCGCGCCGGCACTGAACCGGTTGCCTGGATGGAGGCTCAGCAGGCGATACGCGCGCTGCGCCTCGGCCGGAAGATCCTGGTAGGAGACCTCGAAAACGGCCTCGACCACCGGACGGCCGTCTTCGGTGAGCTTCTTGACCACCGATTGCGCCGTCCGAAGCTGACCGACGTACTCGGCCGGCTGCCCGGCATGACGGCTGGCCAGCTGGGCAGCGGCGATACTCAGCGCCAGCGGAAGACGCCCGCACAGCTCCACCAATGCCTCGATCGCTTGCCTGTCACCTGGTTCGAGCGCGGCGTCCAGATCGGCGGACAGCAGCTCCACCGCGCTCGCCACCGAGAACGGCGGAACATCCACCACTGTGAAACGCTCCCGCCGAAACCCCTGTGACCGCTTACGGCTGGTCGCCAGCACCACACTGCGCGACGACGAGGGAAGCAGGTTCGTCAGCTGAGCCGCTGACTCGACATCATCGAGCACCACCAGCAGAGCCAGGTCCGCGGTGACCGTCTGAAACACCGCCCGAAGGCCCTGCGAGGTCGCCGGCGGCTTCTCCACACCCAACTGGGTCAGAAACAGGAAGAGCACGTCGTCGACGGATACGGACTCCGACGAACTGCCCAATTCGGCCCACAACCAGCCGTCCCGGAACAGGTGCTTCACCCGATGTGCGCCACGCGCCGCGAGTGTCGTCTTACCCACTCCGGGCAAACCCGTCAGAACTACGACACCGACGCGCTGCGAGGCCAACGAGCCCGTCATCTCCCGCTCGATCAGCTCGAGCTCGGTTTCCCGATTGACGAAAAAGCGAGGATCACCCACCAAGGCCTTCGGTACGAGCCTTGCACCCAGCACCCTCAACAACCCCCTCGTGTCGACCCGGCCAACCCTACCGAGAACCGGAACGACCCGCGTGACCGAACACCTACCAACAGTGTCAGCGGCCGCCCGAGATACGCCCCGGCGCACGCGCGTCGACAATGACCCAGACTCCCGGGCCACGATGTGCTGGTGCGCTAAAAAACTCCGTGGCCGACCGCGCCATGGCCGTCCCGTCTCTCCCGAACCTTGAGGGCAACGTCAAGCGGAAAAGCCGTTCTCGACAGGCAGATGACCACCCGCGCGACCACACGGAAGAATTTCTGGACAAGTTCGTAGAATGTGTTGGCGCGTCAAGGTTCTTCTCAAGCGCCCGGCACACCTCGAGCCTGCCATGAAAGTCCGGGCAGGAGCCCAGATCCGATGCGGCGCCGGTCACCGCGATCGGACATCCGGAGTCAGGTGTGGTGGGCGAGGATTTCGGGGATGTTCGCTGTGCCGTCCGCTACCGCGCGGGCCAGGTCGGAGAGGCGTTGGTGGTGGGAGCGGGCGTAGCCGCGTAGTGCGGTGAATGCCGCGTCCATGTCCAGGTTGTTGCTGTGGACCGAGAGCACTCCTTTGGCTTGTTCGATGATGACCCGGCTGTTGAGAGCCGTCTGCAGTTGTTCGGCGAGCAGGTCGGCGTTGCCGATGGCCCGCTGTTGCAGCATCCCGATCGTGGCGACGTCGGCCAAGGCCTGCCCCAGTCGGGTGCTCGCGTCGTGGACGCCCTTGCTGTCTGACTTGAGCAGAGTCAGCACTCCGATGACCTGACGGCGTAGCCGCATCGGCACCGCTTGTACGGCGTGGAACCCGCATTCGTGGGCGGCGGCCGCGAAACGCGGCCATCGGGCGGCGTCAGCGGTGATGTTCGCGCTGGCACTCGGCGCTCCGGTGCGGACGCAGTCGATGCAGGGGCCGTCCTCGGTTTGCACGGCGAACACTTCCAGCAGTTCCGCCCGTTCGGAGGATGCCGCCGCCATGCGGAGTCCGCCGTGCTCGTCGAGCAGGATCACCCCGGCCGCGGACACCTCGAGCAGTTCGACGCACTGGTCGCACAGCATGTGCAGGAACTCCAGGACGTCGAAGTCGTCGACCAGGGTGTCGGCCAGCGCGACGAAGGTGTCGGCCACCCGCTGCTCACGGCCCGCGGCCGTCGCGGTGGCCCGCGTCGGGGGAGTGATCTGGGGTTGTTCTGACATGCTGTCAGTCTCCTGTCTCGAGGTAGAGGTAGCGGCCGACGATCTGCCGGGAGACCTCGTCGAGGGGGGTCTGGTGAGCGTAGGCGTGTGCTCGGATGCGCAGCAACGCGTCGTGCATGGAGACGTTCAGCTGGACTGTGACGACGCCGGTGGCTTGGTGCACCACGGCGTGGACGTCGGACAGCCAGCCGACGTCCATGGGGTCCGGGCCGCTGAGGTCGTCGAGCACCGTGTGGGTGGCGATGTCGGCCAGCGCCAGCGCGTCCCTCAGTTCTGCCCGGCTGAGGGAACCCTCTCTGCCGCGGTAGAGGTCGAGCGTGCCAACCCGGACCGCGCCGACATGCAGCGGGAACGAGAACACCGCCGCCACACCGGCGGCCTGCGCCGCGGAGGTGAAGGCGGGCCAGCGGGTACCAGCGGTCGCCAGGTCGGCGACCAGCACCGGGCCACCCAGGGTGTATGCCGCCACCCTGGGTCCTTCGCCGACGGTGCGCTGCAGGTCGTCGATGATCAAACTGACCGGATCGGTCGCGCAGGCGACGGCTTGCGCGGTGCCGTCGCCCGCGCCGTCGGTGTGGACGACTATCGCGGCTCCGGATACCGCGCACACGTCGACGCACAGTTCGCACACTCGTCGCAGCAGCGCGGCCGGATCATCGCTCTCGGCGTCGAGCATGCTCAGTAGCTCGACATGCCGTTGAGCGGCCACGGTGATCCTTTCGTTCTCAGAACTTGACCTTGGCCGAGGCAGTCTGGGGCCGGGCATCAGCTGTCTCTCGGGTGAGTCGCGGTCCGGCGGTCGGCTTCGGATAGCCCACCCCAGACACCGTAGAGCTCCTGAGCGGTCAGGGCGTGTCTGCGGCACTGGATGAGAACAGGGCAGGTCTCGCAGATCTGTTTGGCTTTGGTGACCCTGTCGTCTCTGGTGTGGCCGCGTTCGCCGTCGGGGTGGAAGAAGAATGTGCTGTCCAGGCCGCGGCAGCTGCCTCGCAGCTGCCAGTCCCAGTTTTCCGTTACCGGGACGGGGAGTCGCCAGCTGGTTGCCATGCGGTGTCACCCACTTCGGTGCGGGCGCGCAGGGGTGCACCGATCGTGTGCAGGTCGGCCACGTCACCATTTGGTGCCGCGGCGGGCGGGGAATCGTGATCAGGGATGACTGACACTGCGTGAGAGGCGTCCATGCTCTGTCAACCAGGCGGTGTAGCAGCCAGGTGGTCGCGGGGACCCGGAATGAGGGACATCGCTCGTGTCACGATCGACTCCTGACGTTGCCGGGCAGGGCCGACTGGCACTGTCCGGTTACTATCGGTGATCGTCTGAGAGCGGGATCTGGGCGCTCCGGCGGCGGACCCTCATGCTACCGCGCGCAGGCCCCGTCGGGATCAAACCAGACCCACATCCCTTGCACCGAGCCGAACAGCTGCAAGGTGGCGACCTGGACGTCGACCTTCCGGAGGCCGGCGCCGGCGCCGGCGCCCTGCCGCGGCTCGGCTTCGATCAGCCGCCGCGTCTCGCCACGCCACCTGCGGGCTTCCTGCATCGCCGGATCGTCCGACGGCCGCACGACCTCCCGCTAGGTCCCGACGGTGGCGTAGCGATCGACGACGTGCAGCCGCGTGGAGTTCCCTTGGGCATGCCGAGACGTCGGGTCTCGCGGGCGAGGAACACCTGAGTACTCGCGGTGGTGATGACGCGGTCTCCGGCCATGGGGTGCGCGGCGACCTCGACCGTCAGCTCGGCGCCGTCGGCGGGGGAGGCCATCGAGGGTCAGGCGCGAGCCGCCTTCGGCGTGGACGTTCTGGGCCGAGGTGAGCTGGTTGATCGCCTCGGTGGCCTGTTCGGTCATGGTGAACAGCGACGGTCTCGCCTTCTGTGTACGGGGATCGCGGAATTCCGGGTCCCGCGCCGTGGGGCGGTCATCTTGGCGATTCGTTGCGGGGTGGGCCAGCGGACGTGGGTCGCCCAGCCGAGTTTCTCCAGCAGCCAGATCACCCGGGCGGAGATGTCGATCTGCCCGCGCAGCACGCCGTGGCGGGCGCAGGTCGGATCGGCGTGGTGGGAGTTGTGCCAGGATTCGCCCATCGACAGGATCGCCAGCGGCCAGAAATTCGCCGAACGGTCCCGGTTGGTGAACGGCCGGGCGCCGATCATGTGACAGATCGAATTCACCGACCAGGTCACGTGATGCTGTAAGGAAACCCTCGCCAACCCGGCCCAGAGGAACGCGGTCAGCGCGGCCCACCAGGACCCGCCGATCAGGCCACCGAGCGCGGCGGGGACCAGCACGGTCGCCGCGACCCAGACCGGGAACAGGCGGTCGACCATCCGAATGTCGGCGTCGGCGGCCAGATCCGGGGCGAACCTGGCGACATTGGTCTTGTCACGGCCGAACAGCCACCCGAGGTGCGCGTGCCAGAACCCTCGTGCCAGCGCCAGCGGGGACGTCCCGAACAGCCACGGCGAGTGCGGATCGCCTTCGCGGTCGGAGAAAGCGTGATGCCGGCGATGGTCGGCGACCCAGGTGATGACCGGGCCCTGTGCCGCGAGGCCGCCGGCGATCGCGAGAGCGATACGCAAACCGCGGCTGGCCGCGAAAGCGCCGTGGGTGAAATAGCGGTGGTAACCGACGGTGACACCCAAGGTTGTCAAGATGTAGAACCCGGTCGCGAGGCCGATGTCGAGCCAGCTCAGGCCCCACCCCCACACGAGGACCATCACCGAGACCAGCGCGAGGAACGGCGCGACCAGGAAGATCCGGATGGTGACGAGCTCCGAGCGGGAGTGCTCACCGGAGAGCATCGGTTTCGGGCCCGCCGGGAAATGTCGCGGTGGCGAGGCGTGTTCGGTCGTGGTCATGACGGTGTCGATTCGAACGAGGGAATGGGCCGGTGGGGTTCCACCGGCGGAGAACGGCCTTCGACGCTTCGTCGTGCGGGTGCGGCGACGGCCTCGTCCCGCGAAGCATGGATGGCCAACTGTTCGTGCAGCCTGGTGATCTGCAGCGGACGCCAGGTCGCGCGGGTCGTGGCGACCAGCCGCAGATCGGTGTGTGGCGCGGCTTGCTGGTGTGCGTCCAGCAGAACCTCCAGCCCCGCCGAGTTCAGGAACTGGACCCGCGACAGGTCCACGACCAGCCGCCGCGGTCGTCGGCTCAACGCCGATTCGAGCGCTTGGTGCACCGCGGGCGCGGTGTGCAGATCCACGTCGCCGTCCACGATAAGGACCAACGTCCGTCCACAATGTTCTGTCGCGACCGTCAGCGGCGGATTCCGGCGTATCGGCGGCGCGGTGACCGCGCGGTCGACGCCGATCCGTGACCTGCCGCCGCTGTGACCGCGTGCGGCGGGAATGGCGAGCGGTGTCGCTGCCGGCGATGGGCGTCGACGGAGATCGAGAGTTCTGAGTTTCACGATCGGGCTCCTCGGCTTGCCGACCGCTACTGATCCTCACCGCTGTGACGACGAGCGCGCGGCCGAGGGACAGATGCGGCCGCCTATGACGGTCGATCGTCGCGAGGGCAAGGGCTGGGCGCTCCGGCGCTGTCCCCTCGATCCTACCGCGATACCGGGCCCGTAGCGGCGTTTCCGACTCGGTTTCTGCCTGGCTGAGCAGCCTCATCTCCATGGCCCCGTCAGGGGCCTCGCGCTGAACTTCAGTGCCGGGGCTGGCCAGAGCCGAGCGCAGAAGGCACGCTTGAGCTCATGACCGATCCAACGCTCGCGGTTCGGCTGTTCGATGAGGCCCGTGCCTCACGCCTCAAAACCGCGGATCTGCGCGCGCGGTTCATCCTCCTGGTCGACGTCTTCCAGGCGCTCTCGGAAACCCACAACCGGGCGAGAGCCAGACACAGTGGATACGAGTCCCCAGTACCCGGCCGGGAGCATCCAGGAAAGTAGCCGGACGCTGGTTCCCGCGCGATCACAGCCTCGCCGGTCATCACACACGTCGTGACAATCGGCTCCAGCACCAGGATCATGCCAAGACTCTCGCGGTGGCTCCACATACCCTCACCCCCTGGGGAACAGGGCCCTTGTCTTCCTCAAGCTTCGCACCCCCCAGCAGGCAGGACAGCGGACGCAGGCGTGCTCGTGCTTGCACGGCGTGTCGTAGGGCGTCCGCATTCGCCGAGTTCCAGCTTGCGGGTGTGGGAATGCTGCTGAAAATACCGCCATTCTTGTTCGGCGGGTTCGCGGTATTCGGCCTGTGGTCGTCCCGTAGATCATCACCTCGGTCGCCTGGATCTCGCTGAGCTTCGACCTTCATCCTGACGTCCTCGATCATCCTTTTCCGAGGGCTGAGCACCGAGGCACTCGCCCTATCGATGAGGTCGAGAGCCTGTGCATCGAGGGCGGCTGGAACAGGGAACACGGGCCCGGCAACGACTTACCGGCACTATGGCGATCCGGCTCAGTCAACGTGAGAACCGGATGATTCAGCACGCTCGCCCCATTTCGAAGGATTCGGCATACAATTGCGCGGTTTCGGTGGCGCAACGCACAGACCTACCCGTCATGCTCGCTCTGAAACCTTTCTTACGCCTGGGGTTCCACAACCAGACAATGGACCGTCTTCGATAACGCTGACCTGTCTATTTACGAACATTCAGGGTAGGGTCCGAGGTGGTTGTTCATTGACCGCCGGTGACCGCTTTCAGTGGGACGTTCGAGCTTCTTGCTCCTCCACCATCGGTCTCGGATCCAGGAAAGTAAAAATGCGACACAATCGCACGATTTCCACGCTTGCCGGCGCCATATTTCTGGCTGCCGGATCGGCTGTCGTCCTCCCTGCAGCGGCACAGGCCCGCGCAGAATCCGTCCCTTGCAACGAGGCGGCGCTGGTCTCCGCGGTCGACGCGGCCAACGCGGCCGGTGGCGGCACCGTGGCCTTGACCCCAGGGTGCACGTACACCCTCACCTCCGCCCATGGTGACGACGGCGTCCACGGTCCGGCCGGTCTGCCGGTCATTACCACGCCCATCACCTTCGAGGGCAATGCCACCACCATCACCCGTGCACCGACAGCGGCCGCTTTCCGCATCGGCCAGGTGGCGCCCACCGGCGGCATCACGCTCAAAGCGGTCACCTTGAGCAAGGGGCACGCGGCCACCGTGGGCAATGACGACGGCGGAGGCATTCTCAGTTTCGGCGCGGTGACACTCACCGGCGGTGCGTTGTCCGGCAACACCGCCAACGGCAGGGGTGGCGCCTTGTACAGCACCGGAACCCCGTCGGCGGCGACGTTCACCAACAGCACGGTCAACGGCAACACCGCCGGCCAGGGCGGCGGAATCGCCAGCGTTAACGGGATGCTCACCCTCACCAGCAGCGTGGTCAACACCAACGCGGCGACGGTGAATCCCGGCGGGATCTACTACGTGGCGGGTTCGGCGACGCTGAACACCTCCACGGTGACCGCCAACACCGCGACCAACTGCACCGGCAGCCCCTCCCCTGTCCCTGGATGCATCGGATAATTTCCCGTTCCTTCGTGGCCACGCCCGTTTGATTTGTTCACAGGAAAGAAGATGTGATGCGAAGAAACCGCAGTGTCCTGCGGGCCGTCGTCGGAATCACCGCCCTGACCGGGGGCATGATCGTAGCGGCCCCCATGGCGCAGGCGACCACCATTCCCGTCGCCTGCAGTGAGAACGCCCTCGTCGCCGCCATCAACCTCGCCAACTCCACGGTCAACAGCGACACCCTGACCCTGGCGGGCGGCTGCACCTACGCCCTGACCTCCGCGCACGGCGGACTCGCCAACGGGCTGCCGGTCATCACCACGCCGATCGAACTGCTCGGCCCGGCAACCATCACCCGCACCGCGGCGCTGCCCTTCCGGATCGCGGAAGTCGGCCCGACCGGCAACCTCACCCTGACCACCTCGGTCGCCTTCACCAACGGCAACGTGGTCGGCAACGGGGGCGCCATACTCAACCGCGGCGCCGTGACACTCACCAGCAGCAGCCTGAGCGGCAACTACGCCACCCTCGCCGGCGGCGGCCTCGCCAACGCCGACACCCCGTCCGGCACGGCGCCCGCCGCGTCGTTCACCAGAAGCAGCGTTCTCGGGAACACCGCGCTGCTCCAGGGTGGCGGCATCTACAACGGTCTCCGCGGCACACTGACCACCACCGGCGTCTCCGGCACGCCGATGCTCGTCAGCGGCAACAACGGCGCCCAAGGTGGCGGTATCGCCGCGGTCAACTCGACCGCGACGACCATCACCCAGACCGCCGTGACCGTGAACCACGCGCTGCTGACCGCGGGGGGCGTCTACCGGAGCAACGGCACCATGACCACCAACAATGCACCGATCACCGCCAACACCCCCGGCAACTGCGTCGGAAGCGCCCCTGCCGTACCCAACTGCACTGGCTGACCGAACCCCGCCGCCACACGGCAAGCCCCAGCGGACTACTCCGCTGGGGCTTGCCGCGCGAAGATCGCGCCAACCGTGCTGAAGCGCTCCCCACGGCTTCCGACTTCGTCAACAGCACCGGGTTCACCGGCGTGACCTTGAGCGGCTCCCCGCCTGGCTGAGGGAGACGGCATGCGAGTCAGGATCGCGAGTGGCGATCCGGCCGCCGGGCGCGCATGCCGGATAGCTGACAGGGCTGGTGTCGATGCCGTCGCGGATGGCTGAGAACATCCGACGCCGCCGAAGTGGCGGCGCTGCTGCGGCGCGAGATCGCCCTGGACATCACCCCGCCCGCCTTGCCGAACTCACCGGCCCCGGCACGAACTTTCCCCGATGTTGAAGAGTCCGTTGGCTGCATTCGGCTAGGGCGTGCCGTCCGGCGACGATCAGCTCGATGACAAGGTTCGGCCGACGCGGGCGACATCGACCTATGGATACAGCGGGCCGACAACGAACACGCGGAACGTGAGCGGGCGAGGTTTCCGTCGCCGGCAGCTGGTGCGACCGCGGCACTGAAACCACCCACCACCCCGGGTGGCCTGGGCGCCGGGGGTACTACGTTCGAGCAATGACCGTGTTGCTACGGCCGCTGTCGCGCGAGAACGTCCGCGCGGTCTGCGAGCTCCGCCTGGCCGAGGACCAACGCCATCTGGTCGCACCCGCGGCCTACACCGTCGCCGAAGGCAACTACGAACCGGACGCGATCCTCCGGGCCATCTACCTCGACGACACGCCGGTCGGCGTCCTTCTCGTCGAGGTCGAGAACGAGACCCCGCACCTAGTCCGGTTCATGGTCGACGCAGACCATCAGGGCCGCGGAGTCGGTAGCCGTGCCGTCGAACTGCTGGTGGACGAACTACGCAAGGGCGGATGGCGGTCTCTGGAGACAAGCGTCGTACCAGTCGCGGGCGGCGCCGAAGGTTTCTGGCGCCGCTGCGGCTTTCACGGCACAGAACGTACCCACTACGGCGAGCCTGTGTTCGTACGTCCACTGCAGCCCTGATTCTCGTCGTCGAGGCGTCAACCACGGAAGCCCAAGGTCGGGAGCCGGCCTGCGCCCGATCGGCGGCTCGTCGTCCGGCCTGGCCACGTTCACGAGTTCTCGGCGGCCTTTCTGAGGTGGCCGAGCCATGCCGCGAGGGATTCGCCGAGGGCGGCCCGCATGCCGTCGATGTCGGCGAGCACGGGGTCTCCATCCCACGACTCCTCGGTGTGGACGTGCACCGAGGACCCGATCACGTCGAACGTCCACAGGTGGATGCCGGTGATTCCGTTGGCGGTTCCGCCCCAGAGGATCCGGTGGGGGGCCCGTAGTTGGTACACAGTGGACTCGATGTCGAGCCCTGCCGTGCTCCACCGGATCGTGCTGTCCGTCCTAAGAGGACGATCAGCTGCCGCGGCGGTGATGTCGGGTTGCCAGTCCGGCCACGAGGATACCTCGGTGAGCAGTCGCCACACGCACTGCAGCGGCGCGTCGACGACGGTGTCACAGCGCACCACCACGGGTGCTTTCACGTCGATTTCGGTGATCATCCGCAGACCTTTCCGAGGCTGGAGCGGCAGGCTCCGCGTGTCTGCGAACATGGTCGTGCGACTTCGACGCCGTTCGCGTCGGCAGGAGTCACCTAGGCATCACCCGAGGTCCGGTATGTCCTTGAGCTGTCTGCGCGAGGTGATTTCGAGCTTGCGGAAGATGTTGCGCAAGTGGGCGTCTACCGTGCGGGGACTGAGGAACAGGCGCCCGGCCACCTCTTTCGTCGTCGCGCCGGCCGCGACCTGGCGCGCGATGTGCGTCTCTTGCATGGTCAGGCGGTCGTAGGTGTATTCGGAACGGCTGCGGGCCACTTCCCCGGTCGCGCGCAGTTCGTCCGCGGCCCGCCGGGCGAACGCCTCCATCCCGATCTCCGACAGCTGTTCGTGCGCGGTGCGCAGGTGGTCGCGTGCGTCGCGACGGCGGCCCGCGCGGCGTAGCCACTCCCCGTACCGCAGGTGCGCTCGCGCGAGGTGCGGGGCCAGCGTGCCGGCCTTCAGGTGTTCGAGTGCCTCCAGGTGGTCGTTCTCCCGCTCGTCGACCAGTGCCCGCGCGCTTGCCGCCATACCGAGCGCGAAACGGGTTCCCGCCGGCTCCGTGCGCTCGACCAGCGACTCCAGCGCCGACCGTGCGGTGGCGTCCTCACCACACCGGACAGCGGCCTCCACCAGTTCGGACAGCGCGATCCCGGTGAGGAAGAGGTCTCCGCCCGCCACGGCTCGCGTGGCCGCTTCCAGCGCGGCCGGGTACTCGGCGAGGCCGTTGTAGAGCACGGCCATCGCCCAGTGCGCGTTCGCGGTGAGCTGCCCGCTGCCCCGGTCCGACACCTCGGCGAACAGGTCGAGCACCTCCTGACGGCGGCCGCGCATCGCCGCGAGGTGCACTCTCGGGTAGAGCTGCGGCAGATCGCCGAGGGCGTCGGCGATCGCCTCCTCCTCGGCGACCGCGTCGATCGCCCGCCCGAAGTCGCCGACGAGCACCGCGGACACGGCCACCTGCGACAGGCCGAGCCGGACGGCCATCGGGGATCCCGTGTCCTGCCCGGTCCGCACCAGCCACTCGACGACCGCCGTGTGCAGATCGAGGTCCCACAGTTCGCCCGCGAGCACCGTGGCCAACGCGGGTACCCGGGTCCAGTCGGCGTCGTCGCCGGTGAGGACCCGCCGAAGCGCGGGCACCCCGGCATGGTGTCCCCCGGTCCTCAACAGCACCAGCGCGTCGAGGAGATCCGGCGGTCCCGACGACGGCGGTGCCGAGCGGGCCGCGTCGAGCACCCGGTCCATCACCCCCGCGGCCCGGCCGACGACCAGTCCCATCTCCAGTGCCGCCACGAAGCACTCGCGTGAGCGTGCCGGATCGACGGCGGCGAGCCGCTGCGCCGCCCGCAAGATGAGTTCCGGTCCCTTGACGACTCCGTCCGCACCCTGGACGAACGCGATCTGCCCGCGCAGCAGGTCGACCGACGCGTGGCGGACGTCATCCAGCGTGTCCGTGTCGATACTGGCCACCAGGTCCGCCGCCGCGGCCGCCCCGCCGGCCGCGAGCGTCGCCCTCGCGGCCGCGAGGCTCCGCTCGGTCTGCTTGCCGGAGTCCAGCGACAACGCGGCGGCGCGTTCGAGGAACGCGGCGGCCGCCGCGACGCCCCCACGCGCTTGGGCGCGCGACGCCGACGACTCCAGTTCCGCCGCGACCTGTTCGTCCGGCCCGCTGGTGGCCTGCGCACGGTGCCAGGCGTGCCGGTCCGGGGCGGCGACCGGATCGGTGGCGTCGGCCAGCGCCCGATGCGCCGCGACGCGCCACTCCGGTTCGGCCGCGCGGTAGGTGGCCGAACGCGCCAGCGGATGGCAGAAGCGCGCACGCGTGTCGAACCGCACCAGCCCGGACGCTTCGGCGGCGGCGCTCGCGGCAGGCACGTCGATGCCCAGCCGCCGCGCGGCCGCCCAGAGCAGGCCGGGGTCGCCGGTGGGATCGGCACTCGCGAGAATCAGCAACAGCCGGGCGTCCGGCGGCAGTTCCGCCGTCCTGGTCCGAAAGCTCCGCTCGATCCTGCTCGCGACCGGCGACGGCGTCGGCAACGCGAAGCCGCCCGCCTTCGGCAACTCGATCAGGGCGAGCGGGTTTCCCCGTGCCTCGGCGAGAAGGCGGCCACGCACCCGCTCGTCGAGCGTCACGGTCTTCTCTCCGGCCAGCAACGCGCGCGCGTTCGCGTCGGTCAGCCCCCTGATCGTCAGTCCCGGCAGGTCGTCCAGCCCGCGAAGGGCATCCTGGTCACGGGCCGCGAACACCATCGCGATCGGCTCCGCCGCGATCCGCCTCGCCAGGAACGTCAACGCCTTCACCGAAGCGGCGTCCAGCCAATGGGCGTCATCGACGACGCACAGCATCGGACGTTCCACCGCCGCGGCCGCGAGCAGTTCCAGCGCGGCGAGGCCGGCGCGGAACGGATCCGGTGCCCCCTCGGCCAACCCGAACGCGACCAGCAGGGAGTCGCGATAGGGCGCGGACAGCGTTTCGAGCTGCTCCAGCACCGGAACACAAAGCTGATGTAGTGCCGCGAACGGCAGCTCGCCCTCGAACTCCGCCCCGGACGCACGGATGACCTGGAACCGCTCCGGCACCGCGTGTACGACGTGCTCCAGCAACGCGCTCTTGCCGATCCCCGGTTCGCCACGGAGGACGAGCACACCGCCTTCGCCTTGTTCCGCCGCGCGGACGACGGCGAGGAGGGCGGTGATCTCGTCGTGCCTTCCGACGAGCGATCGGGACGTCGTGGGCATGGTGTGAACCCTAGGGGTGACGCCGCCACAGCAGGGCGTCGGCACAAGTAGGTGATTGTCACCGACGCGAGTGAGGCCCGTTCCACGAGACCGTCATGGCATCGGCGAACACCACCGCGGAAGGACGAAACGATGAGTGACGAAACCGCACCCGCGACCGCGCCGGGCGGCCCGCGGATACCGCGGGGGACGGCGATGACCGGCCTGGCGAGTGCCATGTTCCTGGTCATTCTCGACGCCTCGATGGTGAACCTCGCCGGATCCAGGATCCGCGAAGGTCTCGGGCTCACGGCCGCCGAGCTCGCGGTCGTCGTGGACAGCTATCTGGTGGCGTTCGCCGGGCTGCTGCTGCTCGGTGGCCGTCTCGCCGACGTCCTCGGTGCCCGGAAGGTGTTCCTGACCGGAATGGCCGTCTACCTCGCGGCGACGGCGTTCTGCGCGCTGGCCACCAGCGGCGGGATGTTGATCGCCGGACGGATCGCGCAGGGTGCCGGGGCCGCGATCGTGATGCCCGCCGCGCTCTCGCTCGTGCTCGCCCTCTACTCGTCTCCCGCGGAACGCACTCGTGCGATGGGAATCTGGGGCGCGGTCGCCGGTGCCGGCAGTCTCATCGGCGTCTTTCTCGGTGGCACGCTGACCCAGCTGCTGGGGTGGCAGTCGGTGTTCCTCACCCCGGTGCCGTTCGGTGTCCTCGGAGCGATCATCGTGTGGCGTTCGGTGCCCGCCGTCCCCGGCAGGCCCGGCCGGTTCGACGCGCTCGGCGCCGTCACCATCACCCTCGGGATCTCCGGGCTCGCGCTCGGCATGGTCTCCGCTTCCGACGCGGGATTCGGTGCGCTCAGCACACTCGTCGGTCTCTCGGTCGGCCTTGTCTCCTTGGTGGCGTTCGTCTTCGTGGAGCGCCGCTCCACGCACCCTCTGGTCCCGCTCGGCGTCTTCCGCCGGAAGCCGGTGATCACCGCCAACGTGGTGGTGTTACTGACCGGCGGCACCCTGACGAGCCTGTTCTTCTTCCTGCCCCAGTACCAGCAGGACGTCCTCGGGATGAGCCCGCTGTCGGCCGGGATGACGCAGATTCCCATCGCGATCATGATCATCGTCGGCAGTGTCGTCGCGCCACTGCTGGCCAAGCGCTTCGGGCTTGCCCGCGCGCTGCCCGCCGGCCTCACCGTGCTGCTCGCCGGTTTCCTTTGGCTGGCAACGGATCCGACCACCGCCGGATTCTCGGTGAGCCTGCTGGGCGCGTTCCTGCTGATCGGCCTCGGACTCGGGCTCGGCCTCGTCAACGCCACCGCGATGGGAGTACGCGACAGCGCGGACGGTGAATCGGGCCTGCTCAGCGGGCTGGTCAACGCCGCACAGCAGCTGGGCGGCGCGGTCGGGCTCGCCGCGCTCGCCGGGATCGCCATCGGCGCCGCGGGAACGCACGGCGATATCTCGTTCACGACCGCGTTCTTCGGCGAAGCCGCACTCGTCCTCATCGCCCTCGCGGTGTCGTTCTTCTCCGCACTCCGCACACGGCAGGCCCCGGCCGCGGCCGGCGCGCTCTGACCTCCTCCACCGAAGGGAAACCCACGATGAACACCCCGACCGTGCTCGTGACCGCCGCGACCGGAACCATCGGTTCCGCACTGGTTCCCGCGCTGCGGGCCCGCGGCGTCACCGTCCGCGCGATGACCCGTGACCCCGGCCACGTCGTCGCCGGTGCGGAGACCGTCGTAGCCGACCTGCAGGATCCGGAATCGGTCGCCGCGGCACTGAAAGGCGTCGACGCGGCCTTCCTCAACAGCCCCTCGGCGCCCGACGCCGCCTCGCTCCAGATCCAGTTCGCCGACCTCGCCCGCGACGCCGGCGTGAACCGGCTCGTGCTGCTCTCCCAGTACGCGGCACGCGCCGATTCACCGGTCCGGTTCCTGCGCTGGCACGCCGAAGTCGAAGCCCACGTTCAGAAACTCGGGCTCGACCACACCGTGCTGCGCCCCAACCTGTACCTCCAGGCGCTGCTCGCCTTCGCCGGACCCATCGCGCAAGGCTGGTTCGCCGCACCCATCGGCGACGCCGCCGTCAGCGCCATCGACACCAGGGACATCGCGGACACCGCCGCGGCCGTGCTGACCGGCACCGGACACGCCGGCCACACGTACACGCTGACCGGACCCCGCGCCGTCACCCACCACGAGATCGCCGACGCACTCGCCGCCGCGACCGGCCGGGACGTCACCTTCCACGACACGTCCGCCGACCAGTTCACCGCCGCGCTGACCGGCCTCCTCCCGCCCTGGCAACTCGACGGCCTCATCGAGGACTACGCCCACTACGCCCGAGGCGAAGCCGCCGAGGTACACACCTCCGTCACCGACCTCACCGGACGTCCGGCACGCGACCTCACCGACTTCGCCCGCGACCACGCCACCGCGTTCGCCCCCGCGGCGAACGCCGACTGAAAGGCGACTCCGATGATCTACCACTGCATCCGGTTCACCCTCAAGCCCGGCGTCTCGGAGGAGGACAGGGTGGCCGGTCTCGCGAAAATGGGCGAGCACATCAACGCCATCCCCTCCATCAAGGCGCGCGTCGTCGGCCCCGACTTCGGCGGGGAATTCGCCTACGGCGCCGTCACCGTGATCGAGGACATCGAGGGTTACGAGCAGTACATGAACCATCCGGCGCACCTCGCGATGGACCGGGTCGGATTGCCACTGGTCGACAAGTTCATGTCGTACGACATCACCGACGACCCGGACCCGGAGATCGGCGCGAAGATCGCCGAGGTTCACCGACGCCGGTTCGAGAACGTGCCGGACGTCGCCGAACTCGTCTCCGACCTCGGCGAGTACACCGGCAGCGCCGCACCCGGCAGGCACGGAAACTGACGACCACGGCGGACCGCGAACGGCGGGCGTGCTCCCAGACAGGGATCACGCTCGGCAGCTCCAATGCCGACGGAAATCGCCAGCATCTGGACGCGCGCTGACTGACGCTGCAGGCCACGGATCGCCTACACGCTGCGAATCCAGGAAAGGGCATCGCACCATGGCGACACCTGCCGAAGATCACCGCGCGCTGAGGCCGCCCTTGCCCATGCGCAGGATCAAGGCGACGTCGTCCTCCGAGTGGACTGCTGGAGTCAGAACCTCCTGGAGGAGCAGGCCACGAATCGCGGCAACGGTGACGGTGGCCATGGTCAGCGCTTCCTTGGTGTCGAGGCCTTCGCGTTCCGCGAGCGAGGCCAGCATCTTGGTCAGGTCGTTGAGCGACTCGATGAACTCGCGAAAGTCGTCTGGGCTGTACGCGGCCAGTCCTACGACGTGAAAGAAGCCGCGGACACGCGACAGCTGCTCCGGGCGGGTGTAGGCCCGCCAGATCGCCACGACGAGGTCGTCGAAGGTGCCCTGCTGGGCG
The DNA here is from genome assembly GCF_046549055.1 of Amycolatopsis sp. lyj-112. Taxonomy (NCBI): domain Bacteria; kingdom Bacillati; phylum Actinomycetota; class Actinomycetes; order Pseudonocardiales; family Pseudonocardiaceae; genus Amycolatopsis; species Amycolatopsis sp. lyj-112. The sequence continues at coordinate 650,691 of NZ_JAJPWS010000002.1, forward strand.
GCCTCGAAAAGCGCCTCGTTGTCCCGGGATCGCTGTGCCGTGAGCATGGCGGCCAAGACGCCCGAGAGTGACCCGAAGTGGTATCGCAGGAGGGCGTGGCTGGTCTCGGCCCGGGCGGCGATCTCACGGAGCGACACCTCCGGTGAGGGAAGTGCCTCGTCGAAGGCGTCGAGGAGCCGAGCCAGGAGTCGCTCGCGTGCGTCGCCTTTGCGTTCCGCGCTTGACAAGATCACTCCCGCAGTTTATCCATTGGAAAAGAAGTGCTGGCGGTGCTGTGTCGCGTCACACATGGTCGCAGCCGGCCCGCAACGGCGGAGGGAACGACTCGTGGGACGTGTTCAGGTAGTCGGCGCGGCGGTCGTCGACGGATCGGGTCGCGACCCCGTCGACGTCAACGTCACCGTCGAAGACGGGCATATCACCCAGCTTGGTGCCTCCGGGGCACATGGCGAGCGCCTCGATGCCGGGGGACTGACGATGACGCCCGGCCTGATCGACGCTCACGTTCACCTGGGCTTGTCGAGCCTGATCCAGCCGCAGTTCTCGTTTCAGATCAGTGCCGCTGAGATCGCGGCGGACATCTTCGCCACGGCCGGCGCGACGCTCGATGCCGGCTTCACGACCGTTCGAGACACCGGCGGGATCGACGGTGGCGTCGTCACCACGATCGCGAAGGGCAAGGTCAGGGGACCACGCGTCCTGTCGTGCGGCCCAGTCCAATGCCAGACCGGTGGGCACGGCTACTACGGAGCCGACTGGGAACCCACCGAGCTGTGGAGCAGCCATCACATCCCGGGCCTGTGCGCCCTGTCCATGATGTCGGGCAACGCGGACGAGCTGCGAGGCAACGTGCGCGAGGCGTTCCGTCGCGGAGCCTCCTTCCTGAAGCTCTGCGTGACCGGCGGAGTGGTCGGCGCTCACGACCGGCTGACCGACACCCAGTTCACCGTCGAGGAGATCGCCGTCGCTGTCCAGGAGGCCGCGGCGCGGGGCACCTATGTGACGGTTCACGCCCACAACAACGACGGCATCCGGAACGCCGTCGAGGCAGGGGTGCGCTGCGTCGAGCACGGCACCGACCTCGATGAGTCCACGGCCACCCTGATGGCCACTCGCGAGGTCGCCCTCGTGCCCACGTTCGCTGTCGTCGAGCAACTGCTGCACGACACCGCCGGAGCCGGCCTCGGCGAGTCGACCCGCGATCGTGTGCTGGGAGTTCGTGAGCGGATGACCGAGGCGCTCGCTGTCGCCAAAGAAGCCGGAGTGCGGATCGGGCTGGGTTCCGATCTCATCGGTCCGGCTCAGAACCGTCGAGGCGAAGAGCTCAGGCTGCGCGCAAAGCTCGAAACACCGATGGAAGCTCTCGTGGCGGCCACCAAGACCAACGCCGAGATCCTCGGCCTGTCCGGCCAAGTCGGGGTCATCGCTCCCGGCGCGCAGGCAGACCTCGTGTTGTGGAACGGCAACCCGGTCGAAGACCCGGAGCTGTTCGCTGATCCCGCCAATGCCGTCCTCGTTCTCAAGGCCGGCCGAGTTGTGAAGGACCTTCGATGAGCACCATGTGGCAGGGCTGCCTCGCCGGCACCGACTACTTCGAGATGTGTTCCAGCGGTGGGCACGACTACGGCGTCTGGGTCACCACGCCACCGGGCTACGACCCCGCCACGACGCAAGCGCCTGTCGTGTATGTGCTCGACGGCAACTGGGCCGTGGGCATGACGGCTCCGCTCATCGTCACCCAGCTGGACCCCATGCAAAAGATCCAGCCCTACATCCAAGTCAGCGTCGGCTACGCGGGCGAGGAAGCACAGCACTGGGATCGGCTGCGCAACAGAGACCTCGTGCCGCCTGGCGAGCCCATCGCCAAGGAGCTCATCGATGCCGTGGAGATGGGAGTTCAAGCGGGCGCGAGGACACGCGAGGAATCCGACGCCTACCTCGCCGAACTGCGCGACACCCACGCCGATGCGTTCCTGAACTTCCTTACCGCGGAACTGCATCCGCGGATCGAACGCGACTACGGCACAGCCACGAGCGGTCACGGCCTTTTCGGCTACTCCTACGGCGGACTTTTCAGTCTCTACACCTGGCTCACCGACTGCACGCTCTTCGAGAGCATCGGAGCGGGCAGTCCCGGCGTTGCCAGTGAAGACAGTCAGGTCTTCGCCCAGCTCCAAGAGAGGGGTGACAGGCAGCATGCCACCAAGCTTCACGTGACCCTCAACGAGCGAGAGCTGCTCGGAGACCTGGCCATTTACCAAAGCCTCACGAAGAACACGGCCACCGTCCTTCACCACCTCACCTCACGCGGCGAAGCCGTCACCAGCGCGGTCCTGCGCGAAACGCACGTGACCGGCCTGCAGGCCTCATTCCTCAGCTACCTCAGGACCTGCCGTGCCCGGTAAACGCGATCACCGGGTGCGCTTCAGCAGAGAGGGCGACGTATGAGTGCCGATGTGGTCGTGATCGGGGCAGGGGTGATCGGTTCGTCGATCGCCCTTGAGCTTGCGCGGGCGGGGCACCGGGTGATCGTGCTCGAACGGGCCCCAGGAGCTGGTCAGGGGTCGACCTCGGCATCGAGTGCGATCGTTCGGTTCAATTTCTCCACCACCGCTGGGGTGGCGATGGCGTGGGAGGCGCATTTCGGCTGGCTCGACTGGGCCGGCCACCTCGGGCACGATGTCGGCGACCTCGCGATGTTCCGCAAGAGCGGGCTTGTCATCCTGGACGTCGAGGCGGCTCCGCGTACATCGTGGCTTCCGTTGTTCGATGAGATCGGTGTTCCCTACGAGGAATGGGACAGCGCGACCTTGGCCGAGCGCGTTCCAGGTATCGACACCGGCCGCTATTGGCCGCCGAAGCGGCTCGACGACGAGGAATTCTGGGAGGACGCGAAACACTCGCTCGGTGGCGTGTACACCCCGGATGCCGGCTACGTCTCGGACCCGAGCCTCGCCGCCGTGAACCTCGCCGCCGCGGCCTCGGCGTGCGGGGCGGAGTTCCGCTTTCGCAGCACGGTGACAGCGGTGGAGAAGGCCGGCGGGCGCGTGACGTCGGTGCGACTGTCGGACGGCACCCGGCTTCCCTGTGCCGTCGTGGTCAACGCGGCCGGTCCGTGGTCGGGCGCGGTGAATCGGTTGGCCGGCGTGGGTTCCGACTTCACGGTCGGGGTGCGCCCGATGAGGCAGGAAGTAGCGCACGTGCCGGTCCCGGAGGGCTATGGAGGGCCTGTGGTGGCGGACATGGATCTGGGCACCTATTTCCGCAGTGAAGCAGGAGGGAGCCTGCTCGTCGGCGGAACGGAACCGGCGTGTGATCCGATGCAGTGGACCGACGATCCGGACACCGCCGACATCCACCCGACGGCCGCGGTCTTCGAGGCTCAGGTGACGCGGGCCGCGCGGCGGTTGCCCGACCTGGCGGTGCCCAACCGGGCGCGCGGCGTGGTGGGCATCTATGACGTCGCCGACGATTGGACTCCGATCTACGACCGCACCGAACTCGAGGGCTTCTACCTCGCGGTGGGAACGAGCGGCAACCAGTTCAAGAACGCGCCGGTCGTGGGGCAGCTGATGACGGAGCTGATCAACCAGGTGGAGAACGGCGTCGACCACGACGCGTCGCCCGTCCGGTTCCGGGCCCCGCGCACCGGCCTGGAGATCGACCTGGGTGCGTTCTCTCGTAAGCGCAGCCGGAACACCGCGAACTCGGGCACGGTGATGGGCTGAGCCGAAACTCGGACGAGGCGACGCGGACGGCGGCCAGACGAGACGAAACGGGGCCCAATGAGACCGAACTAAATGTGAATAATACTCACATACTGCACTATATCGGCAGGTCGGCAGCTATTTTGATCTTGAGCCGCCAAGGGGGCTCGAACCCCTGACCTTCTGTTTACAAGACAGATGCTCTACCAGCTGAGCTATAGCGGCCTCGCCCGAGGCAGCCCCGGGCAAGCCCAGTATATCGGCGCCTGTTCAGCCGCTCGCAGGGCGCACCCACGGCTCCCCGGCCACCGTCCGGAACGCGTGCGCGAACGTGACTGCGGTCGCCGGATCGCGGCGATCGGCGACGTAGTACCAGTTCATCCGGACGGCGTCGGGCGTCACTTCGAGGACGCCGGGGCCGTGCGAGTCGAGTTCCACGAAGCGCACGTGCGGGTTCAGCGCGCGGACCGCGGCCTCGACCTTGAGGGAGCCGGTGCGCGGCGGGACGCCGAGCTGTTCGTCGATGTTGTCCGAAGTCACCGACGGGCAGACGAACTCCACCGCGACGCTCTTCCCGTCCCCCGGCACGTCGTTCGCCCACGACGAGTGGACGTCGCCGGTCAGGAACACCGTGTTGCCGCGGCCCTGCGTAGCGATGGTCTCCAGCACCCTGCGCCGGTCGGCGGTGTAGCCGTCCCATTGGTCGGTGTTCGTCGCGGTCGGCTGGGCCGCGAGCAGGGCCTCCAGCGCGAGCTTTTCGCGCGACGGCAGCGAGGGGACCTTGATCGGCGTCACCATCACGGAGTTCCCGACGACGTTCCACGACGCCGTCCCGCGCGCGAGGCCCTCCAGGAACCATTGCCGCTGATCCGCGCCGAGGATCGTGCCCGCCGGATCCTCCGGGGAACCCGGCTCGGGCTGCCGGGTCCGATAGGTGCGCAGGTCCAGCATCGTGAGGTCGACCAGTTTCCCGAACTTCAGCCGCCGGTACAGCTTGTCGCCGCGATGCCGCACCGGCATCCATTCGAAGTACGCCTGGTGCGCCGCCCGCACCCGGTCGCGCCAGCTGCCCTCGGTCACCGGATCGTGGGACGGCGCTCCACCGGACCAAGCATTGTCCGATGCCTCATGGTCGTCCCAGGTGACGATCGTCGGATGCCGTGCGTGCAGCCGCCGGAGGTGTTCATCGGTCTTGTACATCGCGTGGCGCTGCCGGTAGTCCGACAGGGTCACCAGTTCGTTGGGCGGGAGCGAGGGCCGGAGATCACCCGCCGGGTTGGGATTGCCCTCGTAGAGGTAGTCACCCAGGTGAATGACGGCGTCGAGATCATCGCGGCCGGCCAGGTAGCCATAGGGGGCGAAGTGTCCGATAGCCCAGTTCGCACACGCCACCACCCCGAACCGCAGCCGTGCGACGTCTTCCTCGTGCGCCGGGGCGGTGCGCGTCCGTCCGGTCTGGGAGAACTTGCCCTGCGACGAGAACCGATAGTGGTACGACGTCGACGCGCACAGCCCGCCGGCGGTCACCTTCACCGTGTGGTCGCGTTCGGGCCCGGTGCGGGCGTGACCGGCGGCGGCGACATCCGAGAACGCCGCGTCCTTCGCCACCTCCCACCGGACCTCCACCGAAGGCCCCCTGCCGGATCCCGGGAGGGCATCCGCCGAGGGCGTGACCCGGGTCCAGAGGAGCACCGAATCGGGCATCGGATCACCCGAAGCGACCCCGTGACCGAAAACCGGGGCATCCGCCCCGCTAGATGCACCCGAAAGGGTGAATGTGGTCGCCGTTCCGGCCGCTGTGACACCGGCCGCGCGAAGCACCGAACGCCTGGTCAAAGAAGACCCCATGGCATGCAGTGTGCCGTAAACGAGTCTTGCCGCGATGATCTTCCGAGGACGTGGTGGACGCCACTTCGGGTTACCTGCAACGGTCGGGGCTTCGCCCCCGATGGTCCCTCAGGAGAGAAGTGAGGAGGTGGATCGATCATGAAGATCAACGAGCACACCAAGAGGACCCCAACTGGCAGACGCGGTGCCGAGCTGAACCAGGACGAAACGCCCGAACGTGGCGAGTGGCTGCTGGAGCCGCCCCGCCAGCGTGACGGTGAGCGATCGACCCACCAGGCTCGCTCGCACCGCCCGAATCTGCTGCGTCGCCGTGCCTGGCAGATCCTCGAAGCGCCGACGGCCGAGCAGCCCGCCGTCGATGTCGAAGAGGCGATGGGCCCGAAGCCGCCCGACGACTCGACGGTCAACTTCGTGCTGGACCTCTCCCTGCGCATCGGCGAGGTCCAGATGTCGAGCGGCGCCGGAGCCTCCGACGTCACCGCGACGATCATCGCGCTGACCGCCGCGCTCGGCCTCCCGCACTGCGAGGTCGACGTGATCTTCACGTCGATCACCGTGACCTGCCACCGCGGTACCGACATGGCGCCGGTGACGGCGCTGCGAGTGGTCCGCTCGCGCAGCCTCGACTACACCCGGCTCACCCAGACGGAGACCCTGGTCCGCAAGATCGTCCGCGGGAACATCGGCGCCGAGGAGGCGCAGCAGGAACTCCAGCGGATCACGAGCGCGCCGCACCCGTACCCCCGTTGGGTGGCCACGGCCGCCTGGGGCGGGCTGGCCGCGTTCATCACGCTGATCCTCGGCGGCGGCATCGACGTCGCTCTGGTCGCGCTGGTGATCAGTGCGACCATCGACCGGTTCGGCCGCTTCCTCAACCGCTTCGCGCTGCCCTTCTTCTTCCAGCAGGTCGTCGGCGGCCTGGTCGCGACACTGTCGGCGATGGCGATAGTCAGCAGCGGACTGCTGACCACGGACAAACCCACGCTGGTCGTCGCGGCGGCCGTCACCGTGCTGCTGTCCGGCCTTTCCACGGTTTCCGCCGTGCAGGACGCCATCACCGGCTACTACGTGACGGCGGCCGGGCGCACGATGGAAACCGCGTTGATGAGTGCCGGCCTGATCGCCGGTGTGGTGCTGGCGCTGAAGATCGCGCTGCTGCTCGGCCTGTCGCTCACGCCGCTGCCCGAGGTCGTCTCCTCGACGCCGCAACAACTTCCGCTCATCGTCATCGGCAGCATCGGCGCCTCTGCGTGCTTCGCGCTCGCCTCGTACTCGACGCTGCGCGCGATGATCGTCGCGGGAGCGGCGGGCGCGATCGGCGGCGCGGTGTACGGCGCCTTGATGCTGACCGATTTCGAAGCCGTCAGTTCGTCGGCGATCGCCGCCACGCTGGTCGGTTTCTGCGGTGGCGTGCTCGCCCGGCGGCTCAAGGTGACGCCGCTCGTGGTGGCTGTGTCCGGCATCACTCCGCTGCTTCCCGGCCTCTCCACCTACCGTGGTCTGTACCAGTTGGGCGTCGAGCCCGGCGGCAACATCTCGACGCTCATGACGGCCGTGGCCGTCGGGCTCGCCCTGGCAGCGGGCGTGGTGCTCGGCGAATACCTCGCGCAGCCGGTGCGCACCGGGCTCGGCAGGCTCGAACGCAAGTTCGCCGGGCCGCGGATGGCGGGGCCCATGGAACCCGCCGATCGACGCTTGGAGTAATCCCGCGGCAACTGAACGTGCACCCGCCGCGCGATAGGGTTTCCTCAGGGCAGCGACCCACGATTTTGAGGGAGCGGCTGGTGGACGAAGTGACATCTGAGACGAGCAGAACCAATTCCGCGGACTTCGTCGTAGTGGCGAACCGGCTTCCGGTGGACCTCGAACGGACCGCGGACGGAAGCAGGCGCTGGACGGCGAGTCCGGGCGGGCTGGTGTCGGCACTCGAGCCGTTCCTCCGGTCACGTAAGGGCGCCTGGGTCGGCTGGCCGGGTGTGCCCGACGTCGAGGTCGAGGAGTTCGACGACGACGGCCTCGTCCTCCACCCGGTCTCCCTGACGTCGGACGAGGTCCGCGACTACTACGAGGGTTTCTCGAACGCGACGCTCTGGCCGCTGTACCACGATGTGGTGGCGCGGCCGGTATTCGACCGGAGCTGGTGGGAGTCCTACGTCCGGGTGAACCGGCGCTTCGCCGAGGCGAGCGCGCAGGTCGCCGCCGAGGGCGCGACCGTGTGGATCCAGGACTACCAGTTGCAGCTGGTCCCGGCGATGCTGCGCGAACTGCGCCCGGATCTCCGGATCGGGTTCTTCCTGCACATCCCGTTTCCCCCGGTCGAGTTGTTCATGCAGATGCCGTGGCGGACCGAGATCGTCCGCGGCCTGGTCGGCGCCGACCTCATCGGTTTCCACCGGCCGGGTGGTGCGCAGAACTTCCTCTGGCTGGCCCGTCAGCTGGCCGGGCTCGAGTCCAGCCGCGGCGCGGTCGGTATCCGGACCCGCCCCGGCCTGATGCAGGTCGGCGACCGGATGGTCCGCGTCGGCGCGTTCCCGATCTCCATCGACGCCATCGGCCTCGACAAGCTCGCGAAGACCAAGGGTGTCGCCGAACGCGCCGCCCAGCTGCGGCGCGACCTCGGCAACCCGAAGAAGGTCCTGCTCGGCGTCGACAGGCTCGACTACACCAAGGGCATCGACCTGCGGTTGCAGGCGCTGCACGAGTTGCTGCACGAGGGCCGCGTCCGCCCCGAGGACGTCACCTTCGTCCAGCTGGCCACGCCGAGCCGCGAACGTGTCGAGCACTACCAGCGCATGCGGGGCGACATCGAGCAGATGGTCGGCCGCATCAACGGCGAATTCGCGCGCGTGGGTCACCCGGTCGTGCATTATCTGCACCAGTCCGTGAACCGGACGGAGCTGGCCGCCTTCTTTTCCGCGGCCGATGTCATGGTGGTCACTCCTCTGCGTGACGGGATGAACCTCGTCTGCAAGGAGTACGTCGCCTGCCGTCACGATCTCGGCGGCTCGCTCGTGCTGTCCGAGTTCGCCGGCGCCGCGGCCGAGCTGACCAGCGCTCTCCTGGTCAACCCCCATGACCTGGACGGGGTGAAGAACGCACTGGAGACTGCCATTACGCTCGACCCCGCAGAGGGCCGCCGTCGCATGCGCGCCATGCGTCGCCAGGTCCTCACGCATGACGTCGACCGCTGGGCGCGCTCGTTCCTCCAAGCGCTCGGCGCCGAACCGGCCGACTGAACAGTGTCCTCAATGAATGTCCCCCTGCATGTCCCCCTGAATCCCCTGCCCTTCCCCGCATAGTTTCCAAGGAGAAATCGTTGACCGCCGAGGCACTGCCCGCCGAGCTGCGGCGAGCGATTGTTCAGGTCGCCCGCACCCCGCGGCTGCTGGTCGCCTGCGACTACGACGGCACGCTGGCTCCGATCACGGCCAACCCGGACGAAGCCCGGCCGCTGCCCGAATCGGTAGGAGCACTCAGGTCGCTGGCCGGCCTGCACGAGACGACCACCGCGGTCATCTCCGGCCGCGCGTTGCGCGATCTCGCCACCCTGTCCCGTCTTCCGGCCGAGGTGAACCTGGTCGGCAGCCACGGGTCCGAGTTCGACATCGGCTTCATCCACGCGCTCGACGACAAGGCACGCGAACTGCACAGACGGCTTGAAGCCGAGCTGGAGAACCTGGTACTCGACGTGCCGGGCGTCTCGCTCGAGGTCAAGCCCGCGAGCATCGCGGTGCACGTCCGCCGGGCCGAGCACGAGGCCGGCCGCCGCGTGCTGCGGGACGTCCACAATGGACCGTCCCAGTGGGCGGGCGTGTCCACGACCGACGGCAAGGAGGTCGTCGAGCTCGCGGTCGTCCAGACGGACAAGGGCCGCGCGCTGGACACCCTGCGCCACCAGGTCGGCGCGACCGCGGCGATCTTCCTCGGCGACGACGTCACCGACGAGAAGGCCTTCGCCCGGCTCTCCGGCCCGGACCTCGGCGTGAAGGTGGGCGAAGGTGAAAGCCTTGCGCAGTACCGGGTTCCGGACACCGTCGACGTCGCGCTGGTGCTCGCCTTCCTGCTCGAAGAGCGTCGCAACTGGCTCTACGGTGAGCAGGCGCCGCCGATCGAGCGGCTTTCCATGCTGGCCAACGAACGCTCGGTCGCGCTGGTCACCCCGGACGCCCGGCTGACCTGGCTGTGTCACCCCGGCCCCGACGCGCCCGCGGTGTTCGCGGACCTGCTCGGCGGTCTCGGCGCCGGGCACTTCTCGATCAAACCGCACCGCAACGGCCTGCCGCTCGGGCAGCGCTACCTGCCGAACACGATGACGGTGGAGACCCGCTGGTCGCGGCTGCTCGTCACCGACTACATCGAGCCGGAGAGCCCCTCGCACCGCACCGATCTCGTCCGGGTGATCTCGGGTGAGACGGCGGCGGAGATCACGTTCGCGCCGCGACCCGAATTCGGTGGTGTGCCGGTGAAGCTGCTCGCCGAGGGCGACGGCATCCTGGTGCAGGGCACCTCGGAGCCGTTCGCGCTCCGCTCGCCGGGCGTGGAGTGGGAGATCACCAGCGACGGCATGAACGACACCGCGACGGCGCTGGTGACCCCGACCCCGGACAACCCGGTGGTGCTCGAACTCCGGTGCGGCACCTCGGACCTCGGCGCCCACGAACTGTCCGAAGTGGAACGCCGGACACGCGCGGGCGAGTACTGGAGCGGCTGGGCGCAGACGCTCAAGCTGCCCAGTGTGCAGAGCGACCTCGTCGGCCGTTCGGCGCTGACGCTGCGCGGGCTGGTCAATACCGACACCGGTGGTGTGCTCGCGGCGGCGACGTCGTCGCTGCCGGAGGAGATCGGCGGCGTCCGCAACTGGGACTACCGCTACTGCTGGATCCGCGACGCGGCCATGACCGTGCGCGAACTGGTCCACCTCGGCTCGATCGAGGAGGCCGAAGGCTATCTCCGGTGGCTGCACGGCGTTCTGGCCACCTTGGCCGGTCCGGAACGGCTGCACCCGCTGTACACCTTGGCGGGCAGCGTGATCGGCGCCGAAGCGGTCATCGAGTCGCTTCCCGGCTACGCGGGTTCGCGGCCCGTCCGCGTCGGCAACCTGGCGAACCACCAGGTGCAGCTGGACGTCTTCGGCCCGGTGGTCGAACTCGTGCAGACGCTGGCGCAGGCGCGCGGCGAACTGCGCGACGAGGACTGGCAGATGGTGCGCGCGATGGCCGAAGCCGTCACGCGGCGCTGGAACGAGCCGGACCACGGCATCTGGGAGGAGCGGCACGTGCCGCGCCACCGGGTTTACTCGCGCGTGATGTGCTGGGTGACCATCGACCGGGCGATCAAACTGGGCGAGGTCTACGGCCGCGAGGTGCCGGGCGCGTGGCCGTCGCTGCGCGACGAGATCGCCGAGGACGTGCTCGAAAAGGGCTGGAACGAAGAGGTCCAGGCCTTCACCACCGCCTACGACGGTACGGACCTCGACGCCGCGTCGCTGTTCGTCGGGCTGACCGGACTGATCGATCCGGCCGACCCTCGGTTCCAGTCGACGGTGACCGCGATCGAGGCGGAGCTGCGCAGTGGGTCCACTGTGTACCGCTACCGCCGCGACGACGGGCTCCCCGGCGGCGAGGGCGGTTTCCACATCTGCGCGGCCTGGCTCATCGAGGCGTACCTGCTCACCGGGCGGCGGACCGAAGCCGAGGAACTGTTCACGCAGATCGTCGACGCCGCGGGCCCGACCGGGCTGCTGCCCGAGCAGTTCGACCCGATCGCGGAGCGCTCGCTGGGCAACCACCCGCAGGCGTACTCGCACATCGGGCTGATCCGCTGCGCGAACCTGCTGTCTCAGTAGGCCTTACCCGTGTCATGAAAGGGTCTTTCAGGACATTTTTCGTCCTGAAAGACCCTTTCATGACACTCAACCGCCGGCGACGGACGGGATGATCTGCACTTCCTTCGCGCCGTCGAGCGAGGTCTTGGCGCCATCGAGACGACGGCACTCCTCACCGTCCACATAGAAGTTCACGTACCGCCGCAGCGCACCCGTCTCGTTACGCAGGCGCCGCTCCAGCGCGGGGAACTCCGCCCCGAGCGAGTCCAGCACGGCATCGAGCGTCGGGCCGTCGACGTCGAACGTCGCGGCGCCTCCCGCGAGCGGCCGCAGCATCGCGGGCAGCAGGACCATGACCATCTAGACCACCTGGGCCCGCACACACAGCACGTCCGGCAGGTGCGCGGCGACCTGGTACCAGGTGTCGCCCTCGTCGGGGCTCGCCCACACTTCACCGGACCGGGTGCCGAAGTAGATCCCCGACTCGGAGTCGACGCACATCCCGTCCCGGAGCACGCCCGCGTAGAAGTCCTTGTCCGGCAAGCCGTTTCCGAGCCCTGTCCAGGTCTCGCCGGCGTCCTCGCTGCGGTAGACGCGGCAGCGGCCCTCCGGCGGGAAACGCAGAACATCGGCCATCAAAGGAAAGTTGTAGATGGTGTCCGGTTTGGACGGATGCACGACCATGGCGAACCCGAAGTCGTTCGGGAGCCCCTCGGCGATGGACTGCCAGGTCTTCGCGTCGTCGTCGCTGCGGTAGACGCCGCCGTGGTTCTGAAGGAAGAACCGCTCGGGGCGCGACGGATGCATGGCGACCTTGTGCACACACTGCCCGAATTCGGGTTCCTCGTCCGGCAGGAAGCCAGCACTGATGCCGCGGTTCGAGGCCGTCCAGCTCTTGCCGCCGTCCTCGGTGCGGTAGACGCCGCCGGTCGACATGGCGACGGTGATCCGTCCGGGGTCGCCGGGATGCGGCAGGATCGTGTGGATCATCTGCCCGCCGCCGCCGGGAGTCCAGTGTGGACGGTGCTCGTGCTCCCACAGCCCGCGCACGAGCTCGAAACTCGCACCGCCGTCTTCGGACCGGAACAGCGCTGAAGGCTCGACACCGGCGTAGAGGACGTCCCCGGCGAGCACGATCTGCCAGATGCCTTCCAGCGCGGTGTCCGTGTCGGCGGGGAAGGCCACCGGCGCGTGGTCGGGCTCGGCCCAGGTTTCGCCGAAGTCGTCGGACGTCGCGATCGTCGGGCCGAAATGTTCGTTGACCGCGGCGGCGTAGACCCGGGACGGTGTCAGCGCGACCGCCCGTACCGCCTCCATGGGGAACTTCGGTGAGGACAGTTCCCACTTCACTCGATCCTCGCTGCGGGCGAGGAACAAGCCCTTTCTGGTCCCGATCCCCAGCTGGAACTCCACGACGCCGTCCTCCTCGGTCGATGATGTGACTCACGTCACCAGCACCGTACTACCGAAACGCGTGGAGGCGTCGCGCCGGCTGCTGTCCAAGGGGTCGTGACACTCGCCTTCTCGGGAGAACGAAGTCACAGACGAACAGCCGGCGCGACGGGTTCGTGGGGTCAGGTACCGCTGATCAGGCGCAGGGCCAGGTCGGAGCTGAACGTTCCGGCTTCGACGTTCGGCGCGATCCCGCACTTGCCGTCGGAGTCACCGGGCACCTTGATCCAGAGCAGCATTTCGGCGCCGCCGCCGACCTGCGAGGTCGCACCGAGCTTGCGCCCGGCCGGGTTGCACCACTCGGCACCCTTCGGCCCGTTGCCGTTGCGGCTCGTGTCGATCACGAACGGCTTGGTGTAACCGTACTTGCTCGAAAGCGCCGCGCTGACGGCCTTGCCGTAGTTGGCCGAGTCGGTGGTGGTCTTGTAGTTCGACACGTTGATCGCGAGACCGCGGATCGACTTCACCCCGACGGCGTTGAGCCGGTCGGCCATGGTCGCGGCGGGGATCCAGGTCGAGTTGCCGCCGTCCATGTACGCCCAGGTGTTGGGCGCCTTCGCGGCGAACTGCTCGGCGGCGAACTTGAGCAGGTCGAGCCGGGTCTGACGCTCGCCGACGGGCAGGCAGTCGACCTGCGCCAGCGCGTCCGGCTCGATGATGACGACGGCGGGCTTGCCACCGATGCCGTCGGCGAAGTTCGAGATCCAGGTCCGGTACGCCGCCGGGCTGCCCGCGCCGCCACCGGAGTGACCGCCGCAGTCGCGGCCGGGGATGTTGTAGGCGACCAGGATCGGCAGCTTGTCCGCCACGTCGCCGGCGTAGGTGAACGTGTCGACGGCCTTCTTGATGTCGCCACTCCAGTTGCCGAACCAGCGAGCGCCCGCCTTGGTGGAGATGGCGGCCTTGATCTTGTCGGCGGTGGTTCCCGGGTTGTTCTTCACCCAGACCGCGGGGTTGGAGTTCGGGTCGGCGTAGAAGCCGTTGGTCTTCTCAAGGGGGTTGCCGTCGGCGGCGTGAGCCGGCGCGGCGATGAGGGCCAGCAGCGAGGCCGCCAGCAGACCGAGCGTCTTGATGCGCATGCCGACGATCTTCGAGCCCGCGCGTACAAGACACGTACAAAGAGCGCACAAAGCGCGCCAAAGCGCGCCAAAGCGCGCACAAGACTCATACAAGACGCGTTTCGTCCTCTACTTGCGGTAGTTGCGCGTACATGGACCGCAAGTAGAGGACGAAACGCGAGAAGGGCGTCAGGCCGAGTAGCCCTTCGGCGGGATCAGGGTGGCGAGCTGGTTGAAGGTGAGCCAGTAGATCTGGTTACCGCCGAAGTTCGCCGGGTCGGCGATCTTGACCGTCATGTCGGAGCTGTCGTAGCCGATGACCGTGAAGTAGTGGTAGATCGTGTAGTTCGGGTAGCCCGGGGGGTGGTTGTTCGCCGGGGCGACGATGTTCGCGACGATCGCGTAGCCGCTGTTGATGTCCAGCACGATGTCGTTCCACAGCAGGTCGCGCTGCGCCTGCGACGGCGGGTCGTTCGGCATCTCTTTGGTCTCGTACCAGCCGCCCGCGACGTGGCCGTTGAGAACGCGGGTGACCTGGCCGATCCAGTCGGTGCCGTTGGTGCTCGTCGGCAGCTCGTTCGCCAGCTGCTGCTGGCTGGGCGGGCCGCCGTTCTTGGCGGAGATGGCGATCCGGGTGGCGGCCGGGCCGCACCAGTAGCCGGTCTCCTGGATCTGGTACTGGATGTTGAGCACGGCGGACGCCTTGATGCCCGCACCCTCGACCTTGGCGGGCGCGGGCATCGACTTCACGAAGTCGGGAGCGGGTACGACGTACTTACCTTGAGCGACGGCGAGGGCCGGCGCGGTGATCAGAGCGGATGCCGTGAGCGCGGCGACAACGGCGAACTTCAGTCGGCGCATGGTAATCCTTCCCCAGTTTTGGCACTCGTTAGTGAATACCGAACGGGTAGATAGTCGCCTTTCGGACGTCCTTTGTCTTGGTCCTCACCTGCGCAATCCCCGAACGGCGCACGACGAAAGTAGGATCACGTGAACGCTCGACGGGACATCGGGCAAGAGAGATCGTGCAGGTGATGAAAAAAGATCACGAGCAAGCCGGCTCGCGGAGTCTCGATCGGCCGGATCTGGGTGGTCCCGACCCCGCACCCGTGTTCGGCATGCTCTTCGACGCCTACGCGGCTCCGCTCCAGCGCTATCTGGCGCGCCGCGTCGGCACCGAGACCGCCCACGACCTCGTCGCCGAGACGTTCCTCGTGGCGCTCCGGCGGCGGGAGACGTACCGCCCGGAGGCCGGGACGGCGCGCGCGTGGCTCTACGGCATCGCGACCAACTTGCTCCGCCACCATGTCCGCACCGAGACCCGCGCGCTCAATGCGACGGCCCGGCTCGCGGCCGCGGACGACGCGGTTTCGGCCGGGCACGACGGCCGCGTCGTCGAGCGGGTCGACGCGCAGCTTCGCGCGGCCCAGCTCGCGAGCGCACTGGCCGAACTGAGCCCCGCCGACCGTGACACCCTGCTGTTGGTGTCCTGGGCGGGCCTGGAACCCGGGGAGGTCGCCGAGGCGCTCGGCATCCCCGCCGGAACGGTGAGATCCCGACTACATCGGGTCAGAAGATGGTTGCGCGCCAACGCACCGGAGAGCAGACCAGAGTCCACAAAGGACAACAGCAGTGGCGAGGAGGTGGACGAAAGTGCACGACGGTAGCATCAGGAAGGTGTGGTCCGACGCCGAACTCGACGAGGCGCTGGCCGACCTCCATTCCGAGCCTGAAGTCAAGCAGGACGAACTGTCCCGCGCCAAAGCGTCACTACTGCGCGCCGCCGGCGAAGTCGACGATGAACTCCTTCCCGCCTCCCAACCCGTACGCCCGGCAAAAAAACGACCGGGCTCGTGGCGATGGATCGCGGCCGCGGCCGCGGCGGCGCTGGTGCCCGGCGGGGTCATCGTGGCGACGAACGTCTTCGTCGGCAACGACGGCCAGGACACCGCCGCCCACGCGACCCTCGCCCCGAGCGGTGACGTGCTGAACGACCTCCGCAGCGAAGACATCCCCCTGCAGAAGGGGCAGTACCGGTTCATCACGGAATCGACCTGGAGAACCCAGATCAGCGACAAGACCGGGCTCGTCTACCAGCTGCACGAGGTCGTCGAGAAGTGGCTGCCGGCGAAGCTGGGGAAGGCGCCCAAGCGGCGGTTCACCCGGACCGGCGAGATCCGCTGGATCAAGGGCGACTACCAGCTGGCCAGGAGCCTGGGCGAGACGATCCCGGGTGCGATGTCCGAAGTCGTTTACGGCACCATCGCGAACGACCCGCCGGTCTTCCCGCCCCTCCCCACCAGCGGTCAGATGACCGGGCCGGCCACCACGAGCAGCGCGATCGTGCCTCCTGCGGCGACCACGACGACAACGACGACAACGACACCGTCGACCCCGTCGACGAAGAAGAAGGACCCGCCGGTCGCGGACTGGCTGAATCCTTCGACGGAGTTCCTCGCCGGGCTCCCCACCGACCCGGGGCAGCTGCTCGAACGACTCCGTCTCGACCCGACGACCCGCGCCGGAGCCCCGCTCCCGGGAAGGGTGAACGCCGCGCCGGAGATGTACGAGATGGCCTACAACGTCCTGCGGGCAGGCTACGGATTCGGTGCGCTGCGGGTGGCCCTGGGCAAGGCGCTCGCGCAGATTCCCGGCATCACCATGCAGCCGGGCACCACCCCCGACGGGCAGCGGGTCGTGACGTTCTCGGTCACCGCGAGCACGCAGACCCGGGAGATGACCTTGGACCTGGCGACGGCGAACGTCGTCCGGAACCGCGTCATCAAGGTGTCCCGCGACGACGGCTGGTCCGGTCAGCCCCTGCAGGAAACGACGACGACGATGGTGATCACCGACAGCTACGGCCCCTAACGGGCGTGCATGGCGGCGTTGAGGGCGCTCCCGACGTCGGGCACTTCGAGCACCCGGATACCCGGCGGGATCTTGCCCGCGTCCGGCGGCACCAGCGCGTAGGTGAAGCCCAGCCGGGCGGCCTCGGCGAGACGCCGCCCGACGTTGGGCACCCGCCGGACCTCGCCGGAAAGCCCGACCTCGCCCACCGCGACGAGCTTCGGTGAGAGCGGGGTGTCCGTCGCCGACGACATCAGCGCCAGCACGACGGCCAGGTCGATCCCCGGTTCGGTGATCTTCATGCCGCCGACCGTCGCCACGTAGACGTCCTTGTCCCCGACCTTGATGCGCGCCCGTTTCTCGACCACGGCCAGCACCATCGCGACCCGCGCCGAGTCGAGGCCGCTCACCGCGCGCCGGGGCTGCGGTGCCTGCGTCGCCGACACGAGCGCCTGCACCTCGCCCAGCAACGGCCGCTTGCCCTCCATCGTCACCGTGACCGCCGTGCCTGAGACGGGCTCGGCGGTGTGACTGAGGAACAGGCCCGACGGGTCGGGGACGCCGACGATGCCTTCCTCCACCAGTTCGAAGCAGCCGATCTCGTCGGCGGCGCCGAAGCGGTTCTTGATCCCGCGCAGCATCCGCAGCGTCGAATGCTTGTCGCCCTCGAACTGCAGGACGACGTCGACCAGGTGCTCAAGCACCCGCGGCCCGGCGACCGAGCCGTCCTTCGTCACGTGGCCGACCAGCACGATCGGCAGCCCGCGCTCCTTGGCCAGCGCGACCAGCCCCGAGGTGACCGCGCGGACCTGGGTGACCCCGCCCGGCGAACCCTCCACCTGCGGCGAGGCCATGGTCTGGACCGAGTCGACGATCATCACCCCCGGCTTGACCGCGTCGACGTGGCCGAGGATCGAGGAGAGGTCGCTTTCGGCCGCGAGGAACATCTCGTCATGGACGTTGCCGGTGCGCTCGGCGCGCAGCCGCACCTGCCCCGCGGACTCCTCACCGGTCACGTACAGCGAGCGGCCCGCCGAAGCCGCCCACTGGTAGGCGACCTCCAGCAGCAGTGTCGACTTGCCTACGCCGGGCTCGCCGGCGAGCAGGATGACCGCGCCCGGCACGAACCCGCCGCCGAGCACCCGGTCCAGTTCGGAGACGCCGGTGGGTTTGGCACGGGCCGTCTCGACGTCGACCTCGCCGATCGGCCGGGCCGGGGCGCTGGGCGCTCCGGCGGCGACCCTGGCGATGGCGGGACGCGCGTCGCCGCGCTCCTCGATCGTTCCCCAGGCCTGGCATTCAGGGCAGCGGCCGACCCACTTCGGCGCCGCGTACCCGCATTCTCCGCAGCGGTAGGTGCTGCCTTTCTTGACCACTCCGCGAGGCTAGCCGCCACCACCGACAAACCCCGGGAGCGACGGACCCGCCCAAGTACATGAAAGGCCCCCTTCCTTGCGCCCAGCGCAAGGAAGGGGGCCTTCCTGTAGTTCTGCGAAAGCTAGTGGCCGCCGCCCTTGCCTTCGGCCTTCTCGGGCGCGGGCTCCCGGCTTCCCGGGTGCGACGGCGCCGCGATCGGCAGGTCCACGGTGATCGCACCGGCGTTCTTGAATACGAAGGTGACCTTGATCGTCTGGCCGGCCCACACCGGGCGCGTCAGTCCCTGGAGTACGACCGTGGCCTTGCCCACCGGCTCCGGCCCGACCGACGGCGTCACCGTGCCGGCGACGCTGGAGGACGGCGCCCCGGACGACTTGGACTCACTCGAAGACGGAGCACCCGAGGAGGACGGGGCACCCGAGGAGGAGGGCGCGCTCGTCGGAGCGACCTCGCTGGTCGACTCGACCGAGTCGGAGGGGCCGATCACGAGCGCGTGGCTCGCGACGACGATCTTGGAGCCGGAGATCTTGGCGTCACCGGTGGCGGCGTCGGACGAGACCGAGACGAGCTCGTCGTCCTGCTTGCCCTGGTTCACGATGGTCAGCGTCAGCGGCGCCGCGGCCTTCTCCGGGTACGCCTGGCCCTCGGTGGGGAACTCGAGTGCCGCGTTTCGTAGCACCAGGTCCTTCACCTGTGCGTACGTCCCGTTGACCGCGGGCTGCTGCGAGTCGGTCTGAGTGATCTGACCAGCACTGCAGCCGGCGAGCACGAGCGCGGCGCCGAGCGCCAGCACACCTGCGCCGAACACGCGACCATTCTGCAGCCTCACGTCGCAGTCCTTCCATCTCACGGCCTAAGTCACCGCGAAGACTAGCCGGGCGTCTCCGCGGCCGAAGAACCCGGTGTGTGTTGACACGCCACCAATGCGGTGACGTGCCCAAGATCAACCGTCCACAATGGATTTCCAAACCGTTCGCTTCTCACCTGCATGAGCATGGGCGAATTGAGTTTGTCAACCCCCGGGCGGACCACCGTCAGGCCGCTGACCTGCGAC
This sequence comes from Amycolatopsis sp. lyj-112, assembly GCF_046549055.1. Classification (NCBI taxonomy): domain Bacteria; kingdom Bacillati; phylum Actinomycetota; class Actinomycetes; order Pseudonocardiales; family Pseudonocardiaceae; genus Amycolatopsis; species Amycolatopsis sp. lyj-112. Next base: position 669,861 of record NZ_JAJPWS010000002.1, read on the forward strand.
GACGATCGTGGGGCGCTAGGTGGGCCTCGTCGGCACGTGCTAAGATGAATTCAGCGAAAGGGGCAGAGGACACATGGTTTTCAAGGTCGGAGAGACCGTCGTCTACCCGCACCACGGTGCCGCACTCATCGAAGCCATCGAAACCCGCGTGATCAAGGGCGAGGAGAAGAAGTACCTCGTCCTCAAAGTCGCGCAAGGGGATCTTACGGTTCGCGTGCCTGCTGACAACGCCGAGATCGTCGGTGTTCGTGATGTCGTCGGGCAAGAAGGACTGGACAAGGTTTTCGACGTTCTGCGTGCTCCGCACACCGAAGAGCCCACTAACTGGTCTCGCCGGTACAAGGCCAACCTCGAGAAACTCGCCTCCGGCGATGTGAACAAGGTAGCCGAAGTGGTGCGCGACCTCTGGCGACGAGAGAAGGACCGCGGACTTTCAGCCGGCGAGAAGCGCATGCTGGCGAAGGCGCGGCAAATTCTGGTCAGCGAGCTCGCGCTCGCGGAGGGCACCGACGAGGACAAGGCTGAAGTCCTCCTCGACGAAGTTCTGGAAACCGCGGCAGTCTGAACCAGCGGGTGTCCCACGCCAGGTGAGGCTGCGAGGGATACCTCTACGATCGTGCACATATGAGCAACGTCCATATGCGCACTGTCGTGTTCGTTACTGTCGTAGATCACCATGCCTCCGACGCGGAGCACGCTCTCGCGCCGGTGAATGGTGAAGCGCTACTCACGCACACCGTGCGGGGGCTACTCGAAGTGCCGGATCTCGATCTGGTGGTCGTGGTGGCCCCCGAGCGGTGTGCTCTTTTGTTTTCGGCCGCCGTGAGCGGCTTTCCGGAGCGTTGCCGGATAGTACCCGGCCCGTCGCTCAAAGATGCTTTCGACACCGTCGAAAGAGAGATCGCCGGAAACGCCGCTTTCCTCGTGCACGACGTCTTGCGCGCTTTCACTCCCGCGGACACGGTGCGTGCCGTGATCGACGCTGTCCGTGCCGGGTCGCCTTCGGTGGTCCCCGTACTACCGATGGCGGACACCGTAAAGGTGACCGACGCGGCGAAGGTGATCACAGGCACAGAAGACCGCGCACATCTGCGCACCGCACAGACCCCCCTCGGCTTCACTCGTGAGACTTTTCTCTCGTATGTCGACAAACCGTCTCTCGAAGGCGCGCACACGGTCGCCGGGCACCCCGATGCGATGCGCGTCACGAGTTCTTTCGAACTGAAACTGGCCGAAGCGATCGCGGTCGCGGGAAAAGGGGAAGGGGCCTTGTGAGCGACTTGAGCCGCGTCTCCCCAGTCGACCGCAAGGCGCGCGTCCGGCCGGCAGGCCCCGCTATCGCGGCGGCAGGGCGCCTCCTCGGAGACGGCCCGTGCGTCGCTAACGTGCGCCCTGGCGACGCGATCGCGGTCGCGCGCAAACTCGCGGGAAAAGAGGAAACGTTGTGAGGATCGGGAACGGTGTCGACGTCCACCCCATCGAAGCCGGCCGCGAGTGCTGGATCGCCGGCCTGCTGTGGCCCGGGGTCGACGGCTGCGCGGGACATTCCGACGGCGATGTCGCGGCGCACGCGCTGTGCGACGCGCTGCTGTCCGCGGCCGGGCTCGGCGATCTCGGCGCGGTGTTCGGCACCGGCGACCCGCGCTGGGCGGGCAAACACGGTGTCGAGTTCCTCGCCGAAGCGCGTCGGCTGGTCGAGGCGGGCGGCTGGACCGTCGGGAACGCGACCGTCCAGATCGTCGGTAACGCGCCGCGGGTCGGCAAGCGCCGTGAAGAGGCGCAGCAGGTACTGAGCGAGGCCGTCGGCGGACCGGTGAGCGTCTCCGGGACGACCACCGACGGGCTCGGCCTGACCGGTCGCGGCGAGGGGATCGCGGCGTTCGCGACAGCTTTGCTCCTGCCCTCGCAGGAATAGTCGGCGCCAGGCCCTGGTTCGGCCTGTCATGGCAGTCACACTTCCCGAACCGGTCCGCGAACTGGTGGACGGCAAGAACTTCGCGACCGTGGCCACGCTGGACGCCGACGGCGGCCCGCAGACCTCGGTCATCTGGGTGGGCGTCGACGGCGGCGATCTGGTCTTCAGCGCCACCGAAGACAGACTGAAAGTGCGAAACCTCCGCCGCGACCCGCGCGCGAGCGTGTCGATCACCGACGCGGAGAACCCGTACCGGCACACGCAACTGCGCGGCACGGTGACGATCACCCCGGACCCCGGCAAGGAACTCCCGAAGACGCTGAGCCACAAGTACCTCGGCGAGGACCCGCCGCCGGAGGGCCCGGAAGCCGAGCGGGTGATCGTCCGGCTGCATGTCGAGCGGATCGCCGGGAACGTCCGTTGATTAGGCGCTGTCGGAGTAAGTCTGCTCGATGGGCTTCGTGATCCAGGTGGTTCCTGACGGTGCGGGCGGATCGCCCTCGTACCGGGTCGTACTCGGGCGCATCCGCCCGTGCCGTCAGGGACCACCTGGGCGCGAAGACCGCGAGCAGACTTACTCCGGCAGCGCCTAGGCTCGCGCCCATGGGTGTGACCTTCAACGACGCGACCAAGAAACTCCTCGACGGGAACAACTTCCCCGTCCTCGCCACGATCAACGCCGACGGTTCCGCGCAGACGTCCGTGCTGTGGGCGAAGCGGGACGGCGACACGGTGATCTTCGCGACCGTGCGCGGCCGTCTCAAGGAACGGAACATGGCCAAGGACCCGCGGGTGTCCGTCTCGGTCTTCGACCAGGAGAACCCGTACGACTACGTCGAGATCCGCGGCACCGTGGAGATGACCGACGAGGGCGGGCGCGAGCTGATCAACGAGCTCTCGCACAAATACCTCGGCAAGGACTACCCCGACGAGCCGGCGGACGTCATCCGGGTGCTGGTCCGGATCACGCCCACGAAGATCACTGGCAACGCCGCCTGAGACGCGCCATGAACGACTCGTTACTTGCAAATTTTGCAAGTAACGGGCCGTTCATCTCACACGTGGGGAAGAGGGCCGAACCCCACGATCGTGGCTACTGTGGGGCTCGTGACCTTTCGCGCTGTGTTGTTCGACTTCTCCGGCACGGTCTTCCGGCTCGAGCAGGACGAGACCTGGCTCGCCGACCTCACCGACCACGTGGGGGAACGGCTCGACATCGAGGCCCAGACCGAACTGATGCGCCGGATGACGGCGCCGGTCGGCCAGGTCGTCGATCTCGACGAGGAGCACCTGCACGCCTGGCACAACCGCGACCGCGACCCGGCCCTGCACCGCAAGGTGTACCTCGAGGTCCTCAAGCACTCCGGCGTCCCGCACGCCGATCAGGCCATCGCGCTCTACACGCGGCTGATCGATCCCACCCAGTGGACGCCGTACCCGGACACCGAAGCCGTCCTCAAGGGCGTCGCCGGCAAGGGGGTCAAGATCGGGGTGCTGAGCAATATCGCCTTCGACATCCGGCCCGCCTTCAGCAGCCGTGGCTGGGACGCCTTCGTCGACGAATTCATCCTGTCCTTCGAGGTCGGAGCGGTGAAGCCGGAGCCGGAGATCTTCCAGGCGGCGATCGAGCGGCTCGGGATCGACCCGGCGGAAACGCTCATGATCGGCGACAGCGAGGAGGCGGACGGCGCCGCTCGTGACGTCGGCTGCGCGTTCGCGCTGGTAGAACCGCTGCCGACGGTCGAGCGGCCGGACGCCCTTCTCGGGGCGCTGCGAGCGCACAACGTGCTGTAACGCGGTCACTGCGACGCCGCTCACGCGGACCCCGTACCCTTTTAGGGTGGCACTACACCTCTATGACACGGCGACCCGAAGCGTGCGGGAATTCCACCCCGCCCGTAGCGGAACGGCATCCGTGTACGTGTGTGGCGCCACCGTGCAGGGCATCCCCCATATCGGCCACGTCCGCGGCGCGCTGAACTACGACGTCCTGCGTCGCTGGCTCGTCCACAGTGGACTCGACGTGCTGATGGTCCGCAACGTCACAGACATCGACGACAAGATCCTCACCAAGGCCGCGGACGCGGATCGTCCCTGGTGGGAGTGGGCGTTCACCCATGAGCGCGCGTTCGAGTCGGCGTACGAATCGCTGGGTTGCCTGCCGCCTTCGATCGCCCCGCGGGCGACAGGGCATGTCACGCAGATGATCGAGCTGATGCAGCGCCTGATCGACGGCGGGCACGCGTACGCCTCGGGCGGCGACGTCTACTTCTCGGTCAAGGCGTTCGACGGCTACGGCGAACTGTCCGGCCAGAAGCTCGACGAGGTCCAGCAGGGCGAGAGTCTCGGTGAGGGCAAACGCGACCCGCGCGACTTCACCCTGTGGAAGACCGCGAAGCCGGGCGAGCCGTCATGGCCGACGCCCTGGGGATCCGGCCGTCCCGGCTGGCACCTCGAATGCTCGGCGATGGCGACGGCGTACCTCGGTGGCGAGTTCGACATCCACGGCGGCGGCGTCGACCTGGTGTTCCCGCACCACGAGAACGAACGCGCCCAGTCCAACGCGGCCGGTGACCCGTTCGCGCGGTACTGGCTGCACAACGCCTGGGTGACCATGTCCGGCGAGAAGATGTCGAAGTCGCTGGGCAACACGGTGTCCATCCCGGAGATGCTGCGCAACTACCGGGCGCCCGAACTGCGCTACTACCTGGTCCAACCGCACTACCGGTCGACGATCGAGTACTCCGACGGAGCACTCGGCGAAGCCGCGCAGGGCTACCGGAGGATCGAACAGTTCCTCCGGCGCACCGCCGGCATCGTCGGCGTTGTCCACATCGGCGAAGTCCCGAAGGAATTCGCCGCCGCGCTCGACGACGACCTCGCCACCCCTCAGGCGTTCGCAGTGCTGCACAACACGGTCCGCGACGGTAACGCCGCCCTCGACGAGGCCGACAATTCCAAGGCACTCGAATTCGCCGCCTCCGTGCGCGCGATGACCGATGTGCTCGGCCTCGACCCGCTCTCCGCGCGCTGGTCCGAGGCGGGGGGTTCGGATACCCCCACCCGACAGGCGCTGACCGAACTCGTGGAAGGGCTGCTCGCCGAACGGCAGCAGGCCCGCGCCGAGAAGGACTTCGCCCGCGCGGACGCCGCGCGTGACCGCCTCCAGCAGGCGGGCATCGTGGTGGAGGACACCCCGAACGGTCCACAGTGGACCGTCAAGGACGTCTGACACTTACTCGGTTTCTAGCTCAAGGACTTCTCACTCATGGCAGGCAACTCCCGGCGCCAGGGCGCTATTCGCAAGCCCGGCACGAAGAAGGGTCAGGTCGTCGGTTCCGGCGGCCAGCGCCGGAAGGGCCTCGAAGGCAAGGGCCCGACGCCCAGGGCCGAAGACAGGCCCGGACACAAGGCGTACCGCGTCGCAGGCGCGCGTGACCGCAAGGAACAGGCGCGGCAGAAGAAGGCCGACAAGCCGGAACTGATCGCCGGGCGCAACCCGGTGGTCGAGGCGCTGCGCGCCGACGTCCCGGCCACCGCGCTGTACGTCGCGGTGAACATCGAGATCGACGACCGCGTCAACGACGCCGTCCGTCTCGCCGGCGACAAGGGCATCTCGATCCTGGAGATCCCGCGCGAGGAACTCGACCGCAAGACCAACCGGGCCATGCACCAGGGCCTCGGCCTGCAGGTCCCGCCGTTCGAGTACGCGCACCCCGGTGACCTGATGACGGCGGCGAAGGACTCCGGCGACACGCCGCTGTTCGTCGCCCTCGACGGCGTCACCGACCCGCGCAACCTCGGCGCCGTGATCCGCTCGGCCGCCGCGTTCGGCGCGCACGGCGTGCTGCTGCCGGAGCGGCGCAGCGCGGGCATGACCGCGGTCGCGTGGCGCACCAGCGCCGGTACCGCGGCCAAGCTGCCGATCGCCGTCGCGACCAACCTCACCCGTCAGCTGAAGGCGTGGAAGGAAGACGGCATGATGGTCGTCGGCCTCGACGCGGACGGCTCGGTCGACATCGACGAACTGGACCTCGCGGCGGACCCGCTGGTCATCGTGCTCGGCTCGGAGGGCCGCGGGCTCTCCCGGCTGGTCAAGGAGACCTGCGACGCGACCGTGTCGATCCCGATGGCGCACGGTGTCGAATCGCTCAACGCGTCGGTCGCGGCCGGCGTGCTGCTGGCCGAGGTGGCCCGCCGCCGCCGCCTCGAAGGACGTGTCTGACCCCGCACTCGCTCGACCCGTAGTTCGTCGACACCGGACGGGGCCCTCAGGCTAAGGTCACCAGCGGATAACGCGTAACCGCTCTGGGGGACCCCGCACCGATGTCGTTCATTTCGCCACTGTTCCTGTGGTACTTCATGCCGGCGGTCCTACTCGCCGTGCTGGTGTGCCCGCGCAGCTGGCGCAACGGCATCGTCGCGGTCGGCAGCCTGATCTTCTACGCCACCGGCGCCGGGCCGTACACGCTGGTGCTGATCGGCTGCATGGTCGTCAACTACCTGGCCGGGCCCGCGCTGGAACCGAACGCGTGGGACGTGCACAACACCCGGCGCAAACGGCTGCTGCTCGGCGTCATCGGGCTCAACGTCGGCATGCTGCTGATCTGGAAGTACGCGGGTTTCGCGACGCAGCAGATCGCGGCCGTGACGCACTGGTTCGGCGGCGACTTCCCGGTGGCCGAACTGGTCATCCCGATCGGCATCTCGTTCTACACGTTCCACCACATCTCCTACGTGGTGGACATCTACCGCGGGGAACGCCGCGCGCTGCGCAACCCGGTGTCGTTCGCCGCGTACATCGCGATGTTCCCGCAGCTGGTGGCCGGGCCGATCGTGCGGTACCGGGAGATCGCCGACCAGCTGCCGCAGCAGCGATCGCACCGCCTCGACGACGTCGCCGCCGGCTTTCCCCGGTTCGCGCTCGGGCTGTGCAAGAAGACGATCATCGCGGACTCGCTCAGCCCGATGGTGGACGCGTGCTTCAACACACCACCGGATCAGATGACCTTCGCGATCGCCTGGCTCGGCGCGATCGGCTATACGCTCCAGCTGTTCTTCGACTTCTCCGGGTACTCCGACATGGCGATCGGGCTCGGCCGCATGCTCGGCTTCCGGCTCCCGGAGAACTTCGCGCGGCCGTACTCGTCGGTGACGATCACGGAGTTCTGGCGGCGCTGGCACATGTCGCTCTCGCGCTGGTTCCGCGACTACGTCTACATCCCGCTGGGCGGCAACCGCACCGGCGCCGGGCACACGTACCGGAACCTGTGCATCGTGTTCGTGCTGACCGGGTTCTGGCACGGCGCCCAATGGACGTTCCTGATCTGGGGCATCTACCACGGCGCGCTGCTGATCGTGGAACGCGCTTTCGGCTACGACGTCACGCCGAAGACCCAGGCCGCCCGCATCGGCCGCCGCGCGCTGACGCTCGTGCTCGTGGTCTTCGGCTGGGTGTTCTTCCGCGCCAAGGACCTGCCGCACGCGCTCGGGATGATCGGGCACATGCTGCTGCCGGACTTCACCGGCCTCAGCGACGTCGTCGAGGGCGCGGTGACCAACCAGCGGCTGATCATCCTGCTGTGCGCGCTGGCGATCATCTTCCTGCCCGCGCATCCGGTGACCGGGCCGCTGCTGGAGTCGTCACGGAGCCGCCCGGCGACGGCGTTGCGGATCGGCGTGATGACCGTGGGGCTCATCTACGCGGCCATCCTGATCGCGACCGGGACGTTCAGCCCGTTCCTGTACTACCAGTTCTGAGGGAGCCCGAAGGATGACCGAACCGACCGATCTGGCCGGAGTGCCGGGCGTGATCCCCTACGTGGACAACCACAGCGGGCTACGCCGGCTGCTCACCATCGACATATCCAGCCACCGCCAGGCGGCGGTCTTCGTGCCTCTCGCGAGTATCGACGGGAGGCAATACGTGGTCTCGTGGGGTGCCATCACGTTCGAGATTCCGGCCGACCGGAACGTGCACGTCAGCGTGCATCTGCAGACCAACTATTCGAGCAGTTCGTCGATGGCGACCCCGTTCGCTTCGATCGTCTTAGGCCCGCATCCGGGACCGGTCCGGCTGGCGACCCAGTTCACCAATGCCGAAGGTTCACTCCTCCCGGTCGGCTAGAGGCTGCGGGCCGCGTCGAGTACCAGCCTCGAGAACTCCTCGCCGCGCACCATCGGCAGGTAGTGCCCGGCGTTCGGGACGTTGACCAGCCGCCCGTCGGCGCAGACGTCGAGGAACCGGCGCTCGTGGCGGCGGAAGTGGTCGCGTGAGCCGTTGATCAGCCAGGCCGGGCCCGGGTAGGTGCCGAGTTCGGCGAGCACGTCGAACTCGGCGAAGGCCTTGGCCACGTCCGGGATCACCTCGGTCGCGATGCCGCCGTCGATCACGGCTTCGGCGAGTTCCGGCGGCAGCAGAGCCCGGAATTGGCGCCGGCTGAGCTTCTCGCCGCGATCCGGGAGCCGCATGAGGAGACGGTGTGCGAGACGGAACGGCGTCTCAAGCGTCCGGCCGGGCAGGAAGGTCGAACTCGCGACGGCAAGCCCGGCCACGCGGTCCGGATACCGTGCGGCGGCGGCGATCGCGACGTAGCCGCCGAGCGAGTGCCCGACGACCAGAGCGGGCTCCTCGATGCCTTCCACGACGGCGTCCGCCGCGGCGTCCAGGGTGAACCGCTCGCCTCGGCGAGTGCCGTGACCGGGCAGGTCGACCGCCGCGGCGCGGTGAGGGCTCAGACGCTCCACCTGCTCGGCCCAAGCGGCGCCGCTGAGCCGGATGCCGTGAACGAAGACGACGGGGACCATGATTACCTCCTGAATGCAACGCACCGTTGCGTTGCAAAGTACCCGCGTATCTCGTACAACGCAACGGTGCGTTGTACTCTCGTCCGGTGAGCACGCAGAGCGGCCCCCGCAAGGCCGCGGCGATCTTCGCCGCCACCCTCGAACTCCTGGCCGAGCACGGCTACGAAAAACTCGCCATCGAAGCCGTCGCCGCCCGGTCCGGCGTCAACAAGACGACGCTGTACCGGTGGTGGCCGTCGAAGGACGCACTCCTGGCTGCGGCGCTACGAGATTCAGGATTGTTCGCCCTCGACGTGCCGGACACCGGCAGCCTCCGCGGCGATCTCCTTGCCGTGGCGACACATGTCTTCCGGCTGCTGACTTCCGAGCACACCGCGCCGGTCGTCACCGCGACCCTCACGGCCGGCCCGCGGCGGCCGGAACTGGGCGAGGTCTCGAGAACCTTCTTCGCCGACCGCATGACCAAGGAACAACCGATCTTCGAACGCGCCTTGGCCAGAGGCGAACTGCGAAAGGACGCCGACCCGGTCTTGGTGATGGATCTGCTCGCCGGGGCGATCTGGTTCCGCCTGTTGTTACGCGGCGGCGAGGCCGATCCGAAATTCCTCGAAGAAGCCGTCGACACAGTACTGAACGGTGCCGCATGAATATCGCGTTGAAGATCGAATCGGACCGGCTCGAAGACTATCTAGTGGCCGACGAGGTCATCGATCACGATCACCCGCTGATCCGCGAAACGGCTTACGGACTGTCACCGCGTGGCGGCACCGAAATCGACGTGATTCGTTCGATGTTTCACTACGTGCGCGACGACATCGACCATGTGGTGGACGTCGCCGATTCCAGGGTCACCCTTATGGCGTCCGACGTGCTGCGCGAACGGGTCGGTCTCTGCTACGCCAAGACCCATCTGCTGGCCGCTTTGCTGCGCAGCCAGAACATCCCGGCCGGCTTCTGCTACCAACGGATCGGCGTCCTGCACGGGCTCGCCGCGGTGCACCTCGCTGGTCTGGACCGATGGGTCCGGCTCGACCCGAGAGGCAACAAAAATGGTGCGGACGCGCAATTTTCCCTGGAAAATGAGCGGCTCGCCTGGACGCTGGACCCCTCCCGGGGCGAGATCGATTTCCCCACGGTGTACACCGCACCCTCCCCGGCCGTCATCGAATCCCTGTCGTCGGCGAAGCCCGGCCCGGCATGGTACGAAGGAATCCTTCCGCACTCTCCGTGAGTGGTTTTTTCGTATCCTGTCGAAACCTCCGCCGCGAAAGCGGCATTGCCGAGCGTCACGCGCGGGGTTGGTACCTTTCCCCCGAATTTCTTATTTCGGCATTGTCACGAGGCGCGTAGAGTAACTCCCCGCGCTCGAACAGATACGCAGTGCGTTCGTCCGTTCGAGTGGCTATCAAGGAGGTGAACCCCGTGCCCGCGGAAGCCGACCGGCTCCGCCGTGCCCCACTGCAAGAGATCTTCTGGACCAGGACAAGTCTTCTGCTGACCATACTGGTCGTCATCGCGGGCCTGAGCCTGTGGATCTCCAGCATGATGGATCCCGGCGCCGGTAAGACCCTGCTCACTTCACTGGGCACGGGCACCCTGATCTCCGCGGTGGTCGGCTTCGGCCAGACCCTGATCACCGCCACCGCGTCGCAGCGCGCGATGGTGACCCCGGTGATCGAGGAGAGCCGCCGCGCGCTGGAAGCACTCAGCGCCGAATACCGTTCGCTCAACAAGGAATTCTTCCCCACTCACGTCTTCGAAGCGACCGCCGACCCGGATCCGTTGTTCAACCGGGTCATGACCGAAGACCTCAACGTGACCCGGCACTACTTCTTCCGCGGCTTCTCCGGCAGGCACGCCGCGTCCAGGTTGCTGTTGTCCCGCACTGAAAGGGAGCTTCGCGTGGTCATCGCCGACCCGCGCGACGCGGGCGCCATCAGCGGTAGGGCGCGCTACCTGCTGCGCAGCGAAGAAGCGGGCATGGACTACGAAATGATCCAGAAACGGCTCGACGACGAGATCCGTATCGGCCTGGTCGGGCTGTTCCTGGCCCGCAGCCGGTGTTCGCTGGTGGACATCACCGTGGTCGCGGACCCGCCACTGGACCGGCTCGAGGTGTTCGACGAAAGCGTTTGGCTGACCTTGTACAGCGACATCCGCGGCGCGACCACACTGTATCCACGAACGCTGCGGTTCAGCGAAGGTTCCTTCCTGTACAACAAAGAACGTTCCGAGTTCCTTCGCGTGTCCCAATCCCGCAGCGGACGCCACTTCCGCATCTCCACCGCGACGACCAGAGCTGATTTCCTCGCGTTGTACGAAAAGATCACCGGTTCTCCCCTTTCCGAAGAGAACTTCCTGGAGCTGGAAGGGAAATTTCACGCCTTCCGGAAGGAGTTCACCGAACTCGCCGAGCTGAACCCCTGATTTCTCGGCGCCGCAGAGCACTAGAACCGAGGAGCTGAAGTTGCTCACCCGCTTGTCCCCCCTCACCCAGCTGTCCGCCTTGCTCCGCACGACCGACCTGCCACTCGCGCAGCACTGGCAGATCGTCGACCAGATCTTTCGCGACTGGACGTCGAGACCTGATCTGCGAACGGACCTCCGGCGGCATCTGGATTCGCTGAGCCCGGACGAGGCGAGCGCGGTACTCGGACGTTCCCGGGAGACGACCACCCATTTCGCCTGGTGCCTGCTCGACTCCCCGACGGACCCGTTCTCGGTCTGGCTGCACGAGTACAAGTCACCGAAGGACTGGCGCGAGGGATACGCCGATTCCGTGCACAACCACAGGTATCACTTCTGCACCACGCTCCTCCGTGGCAACTACGTCCACGAGCGCTACTCGACCTTGCGAGACCAGAACTCCGGATTGATCACATCAGTTCGATTACGACGTAGCACGCTGTGTCAGTCCGGGTCGGTAGGCGTCATGTACGCGGACGAGTTCCACCGGATTCCCGAGGCCACCGAAGGGACTATGACATTTCTGGTGAAATCACGCCCCGTAAGCGAGTCCAGCCTTTCCTATGACCCGAAGACCGGAATCGGGCATCGTCACGTTCCGGTAGAGGTCCGATTGGGGGACCTGGCGCAGCGCATCTAACTACACACCGCCGTCTGTGGCGCTTACCCTTTACTCCACCCGTCTGTAAACGGGATCGGAGAGGTGTATGCGCGCGCGAAAGAGCACGATTCCTTCCCAGACCATCGACGCCGTCGAACAGCGAGTCCGGCAACTTTGTTGGCGTTATGCCGACAAGCTGCAGTTCCACGGCTGGCATCACGTGAGTTTCGTCCGGGCGAAGGCCGCGGGATTCGCCGAACACAACGGTGCGGATCGTGCCGTTGTCGAGGTGGCGGCCCTGGTGCACGACGTCAACTACATCGTGCTCCGGAACTCCCCCGCGGCCGCCGGGCGAGATCTCCGGATGGGCATCCTGCAGGAGTGCGACGTCGACGACGTCGTGGCCCGCTGGATCGACGAGATCGTCGACGAGGCCGAGATGGCCACCCGTGGCCGGCACATCTCGCTGGAGGCCCAGGCGTTGAGCGACGCCGACACGCTGTTCAAGGCGCTGCCGGTGACACCGGTGGTACTCGCGCACCGGTATCTGAGCGAGAACGGCCTGAGCCTGCGCGAACTGGCGCACAAGATCGTCGGTGAGCAGCGCGATGTCCACGACAGCGGCTACTACTTCTACAACCCGAAGGCCGCGGAGACCTATTCACGGTGGGCGTTGGCGAACCTTCAACTGTGGCAATGCATCAAGGAAGCCGTCGACGATCCGACCGTCGTCGAACTCCTCGACGCGGTACACGCCGTGGACGCTCTGGACATGGAACCGGCGGCTTCCTAGGTTCACAGGACATCAGCGCTGACCGTAGCCGCGGAGTTTCTCCACCACATGCTCGATCTCGGCGGGCGGGAGCAGATTCGGCGTTCCCGCCGCCCGCGCCGTCAGCCAGACCTGGCAGGCCCATTCGAGTTGCTGTGCCCGGCTGTAGGCGGAGCCGAGGTTGTCGCCGAAGGTGATCGTGCCGTGGTTGGCCAGCAGGCAGCCCCGTCGGCCTTCCAGAGCCTCGAGCATGGCTTTGGCGAGTTCTTCGGTGCCGTACGTCGCGTAGGACGCGACGCGCGCTGTCGGGCCGATCGCGGCGAGCATGTAGTGGATCGGCGGAACCTCGTCGACGAGAGTGGAAACGGCCGTGGCGTGCACGGAATGCGTGTGCACCACCGCGTCCACCGCCTTGCCGTCCGGATCCACCGCCATCCGGTAGACGGTGAGGTGCATCGGGAGCTCGCTGGTCGGCTTGAGTGAGCCGTCGACGATCTCGCCGTCGAGGTCGACCACCGGCACGTCTTCCGGCCGTAGTCCGGCGTAGTCGACTCCGGTCGGGGTGACCGCCACGAGGTCTCCCTGTCGCGCCGAGACGTTGCCGGAAGTACCGACCACCAGGCCGTCAGTGGTCATCCGCCGGGCGTATTCGCAGACCGCGGCGCGTTCTTCGGCCAGGATCACCGTCATAACCTCCACAGCCACGGGCCGCTACCCGGCCGGCTACTGGTTACCCGACGGGTCCCGCGGTTCAAGCTGGAGTCCCTTGTGGACAGTCCAGGCTGTCGTAGACGGGCGTTCACGGGCCGCGGGTCACCTGAATCCGGTTCGGTTGTCCTCAACTCTCCACCTAGACGAGGGAACGCTGGTCGAACCCGGCGAGCGCGAACACGAAGCGCTCACCGAGTCCTACCAGCGGTTCTGCACCGAACTGCACACCCGAGGCTGGATCGACGACGAACTGTTCGCCGTCGTCCAGCGCTGAGTCCCAGAAAGCGGCGATCAAGAAGGACGGGGGCCACCATTGGTCTTGTTGGGCGTCGGCTTCGGCGCGGAGGAAGCCGAGGCCTTGGGAGCCTCGGCAGCGGCGGCATCGGGGGCGGGAGCCAGCAGCCGGATGGCTTCCTGGACGGCGACGTCCGTGGCGGAGAGCCGTTCGGCGACCTTCGACCGGAGTTCCAGCGAGAGCTTCCGGGCCTGCTGAGCCTCGGCCTGCTGGGTCTTCGCGTCGGTGAGCGCCTCCGCGACCTGCTCCTGCTTCGCGGCGACGTCCTCCGCCGAAGACTTCTCCGCCTTCGCGATCTTCTCTGCCGAGATCCGCTCGGCTTCGGACCGCTTATTCGCGGAGGCCCGGTCGGCTTCCGCGATCTTGTCGGAAGACGCCTTCTCGGCCTCGGAACGCCTGGCCGCCGAAGCCTCTTCGGCCTTCTTGTCCGCGGCAGCGCGGTTCCGGACACTTTCCATGTCCAGTTCCTTGCGCTTCTGCGCCGCCTCGGCGTTCAGCCGCTCGATCTCGGCCTTGGCGTCCGCGATCAGCTTCTCGCGCTCGGCCTGCGCGTCCTTGGCCGCCTTGTCGCTCGCGCGCTGAGCCTCGTGGGCGTACTTGTCCGCCTCGGCACGCGTCGACGTGCCGTCGGCCACCGCGGCGGCCTTGAGGTCGGCGATCTCCTCCTCGGCGAGCTGCATCATCATGCGGACGCGTTCGGCCATCGCGCCGGCGCCGGACGGACTCGAGCTCATCCGCACGAGCGCGGCCTTGGTCTCGTCCAATTCCTTCTGGGCGTGGCCGAGCGCCTTGGTGAGATCACCGGCGGTCGCCACGGCCTCGTCGCGGTTGCGTGAGGCTTGTTTGAGTTCAGTCGACAGTTCGGCGAGCCGCTCGTCGACCTGACGCTTGTCGTAACCACGGACAGCGCCCGCGAACTGGGGCGATTTCGCTGAGGGCGCCTGAGGCGCCGACTTCTCAGGAGCGACCATGGCGGCCACCTTAATGAGCGGGGACCCGTCAGGCAGTACCGCCAAACGGCTGCACTCGGCGTGCGACCGGCCGATCACATGGCATCCTGCATTGTTGACAGGTCGTAAGCAGGGAGGGCCCGGTTGGACATCTCGGCGATCCTTGCCGACATCGGCGAGCACTGGCACGTCTACGCCACGATGCCCTTCATCGCCGCGCTCATCGGGTACATCACCAAGCGCGTCGCCATCGAGATGATGTTCCGGCCGTTGGAGTTCGTCGGGATCAAGCCGTTCCTCGGCTGGCAGGGCGTCATCCCGGCCAACGCGCGCCGGATGTCGACCACGGCGGTCGACCTGCTGACCAAGAACCTCGTCGACCCGCAGGAGATCTTCGCCCGGCTCGACCCCGACGAGGTGGTCAAGGAACTGGAGGAGCCGCTCCTCAAGGCCGTCGAGGACGTCACCCGCGAGGTCATGGAGCAGTACCAGCCCAGGTTGTGGGAACTGCTGCCGACGCGGGCGCAGCGGATGCTGGTCGACCAGGTCCGGGCTCAGGCGCCGAAGGTCGTCGCGCGGCTGATGCGCGAGGTGTCGACGAACATCGACGAGGTCCTCGACGTCAACGACATGCTGATCAACGCGATGGTCCGCGACAAATCGCTGACCTGCCGCCTGATCAAGGAGGTCGCGACCCCGGAACTCCGCTTCATCGCCCGGTCCGGCATCTACTTCGGCTTCGTGATCGGCCTGATCCAGTTCGTCGCGTGGGCGCTGACGAAACAGCCGCTGATCATGCCGATCTTCGGTTTCGTCACGGGGTTCGTCACGGACTGGCTGGCCCTGAAGATGATCTTCTACCCGCGTGAGCAGCGCCGGTTCCTGTTCTTCAGCTGGCAGGGCATGTTCCAGAAACGCCGTCAGGCGGTCGCCCGCGACTACGGCGCGCTGATCGCGGACGAGGTCCTCACCGTGCGGAACGTGATGGAGGCCGTGCTCACCGGGCCGAAGTCGGACAAGCTGTTCGGGATGATCACCCGCGAGGTGCAGCGGACCATCGACACGCAGGCGAGTATCGCGAAACCGTTGGTGGCACTGACCGTCGGCGGCAAGCAGTACCAGGAGATGAAGAAGGCCGCCGCGGCGAAGGCGATCGCGTATCTCCCCGAAACGGTGAAACATGTGGAGAGTTACGCCACTGACGCGCTCGACGTCCGCAACACGATCGTCGCGAAGATGCAGCAACTGACCCCGCTCGAGTTCGAAGGGATCCTGCGACCCGCCTTCCAGCAGGACGAATGGAAGCTGATCGCGGTCGGCGCGGTGATCGGCGGACTCGTGGGTGAACTTCAGGTCCTGCTCCTCCTCCATTAAGGACAGGCGGCTAGGTTCCCCTCAAGCGCGACGCGGGAGGGGCTGAACGTGGACGCCGTCATCGCCGACATCGGCGAGCACTGGCAGGTGTACGTCACCATGCCGTTCATCGCGGCATTGATCGGCTACGTCACCAAACGCGTCGCCATCGAGATGATGTTCAAGCCGGTGGAATTCGTCGGCGTCAAACCGTTCCTGGGCTGGCAGGGCGTCCTGCCGGCGAACGCCGAACGGATGGCGGCCACCGCCACCGAGATGCTGACGAACAACCTCGTCGACCCGAAGGAGATCTTCGCCAGGCTCGACCCGGCCCAGGTCGCGAAGGAGATCGAGCAGCCACTGCTGCGGGTCGTCGAGGACGTCACCCGCGACGTGATGGAGCAGTACCAGCCCAGGTTGTGGGAGATACTGCCGAACACCGCCCAGCAACTGCTGCTCAAACGGGTCCAGGCCGAGGCGCCGCGCGCGATCGAGAAGATCATGCGGGAGATCGCCGAAAACATCGAGGACGTCCTCGACCTCAAGCACATGGTCGTGACGAACCTGGTGCGCGACAAGGACTTGCTGAACCGGCTGATCCGCGACATCTCGCGGCCGGAGATGCGGTTCATCGCGCGGTCGGGGATCGTGTTCGGCTTCTCCCTCGGCTGCGTGCAACTGCTGGTGTGGGCGCTGACGAAGTCGCCGATCGTGCTGCCGCTGTTCGGTGTCGGCATCGGCTGGTTCACCGACTGGATCGCCCTGAAGATGATCTTCCTGCCGCGCGAGCCGAAGCGGTTCTTCGGCTTCTACACCTGGCAAGGCGTGTTCCAGAAGCGCAAGGACCAGGTGTCCGCCGACTACGGCGACATGATCGCGCGCGAGATCATCACCATCCCGAACCTGCTCGAAGCCGTGCTGAGCGGGCCGAAGTCGGACAAGCTGTTCACGATGATCACCCGCGAGGTGCAGCGGACCATCGACGCGCAGGCCAGCGTCGTGAAGCCGTTCGTCGCGATGGCCGTCGGGAGCAGGCGCTTCCAGGAGATGAAGCAGACCGCGGCGGCGAAGGCGGCTACCCGGATTCCGGAGACGATCCGGCACGCCGAGGGGTACGCGATCAACGCGCTCGACGTCCGGAACACCATTGTGGACAGAATGCGCCGGCTCAACCCGCTCGAGTTCGAGCAGTTGCTGCGGCCGGCGTTCCAGCAGGACGAGTGGAAGCTGATCGCGGTCGGAGCGGTGATCGGCGGCCTTGTCGGTGAACTTCAGGTGCTTCTGCTGCTTCACTGACGCGCACCGGATACCGTTTCCCATCCCACGAGCGAGGAGGTCGGAGTGGACGCCGTCCTGGACGACCTCGCCCGGCACTGGTGGCTCTACGCCGCGATCCCGTTCATCGCCGCACTGATCGGCTACGTCACCAAACGCGTCGCCATCGAGATGATGTTCAAACCGCTGGAGTTCGTCGGGATCAAGCCGTTCCTCGGCTGGCAGGGCGTGGTGCCCAAACACGGCGGGCGGATGGCCGCCGTCGCGACGGAGCTGCTGACGTCGAACCTGTTGGACGTCAAAGAGGTCTTCCGCCGGATCGACCCGGCGATCATCACGCGCGAGATCGAGCAGCCGCTGCTGCGGGCCGTCGACGAGGTCGCGCGCGAAGTGCTCGAAAAGCACCATCCCCGGCTGTGGGAGGTCATGCCGACGATGGCGCAGGAACTGCTGATCAAGCAGATCCAGGCGTCCACGCCGCGGCTGGTGCGCGAGTTCATGGAGGAGATGACCGAGAACCTCGACGAGGTGCTCGACTTCCAGCACATGACCGTGCAGCGGCTCACCAGGGACAAGAAGCTGCTCGTCCGGCTGATCCGTGAGACGTCGCGGCCGGAGATGGCGTTCATCGCGCGCACGGGGATCTACTTCGGCTTCGGGCTCGGTGTCGTGCAGGCGTTCACCTGGGCATTGACGAAGGAGCCGCTCGTGCTGCCGATCTTCGGCGGCTGCATCGGGCTGTTCACCGACTGGCTCGCGATCAAGCTGATCTTCGTGCCGCGCGAGCCGGTGCGGGTCGGCCGGGTGATCCTGCAGGGCAAGTTCCAGCGGCGGCGGGCCGAGGTCGCGCGGCAGTACGGCGCGATGATCGCGAACGAGATCCTCACCGTGCCGAACCTGCTCGACGCCGTGCTGCGCGGGCCGCGGTCGGACCGGCTG
Source organism: Amycolatopsis sp. lyj-112 (assembly GCF_046549055.1). Classification (NCBI taxonomy): domain Bacteria; kingdom Bacillati; phylum Actinomycetota; class Actinomycetes; order Pseudonocardiales; family Pseudonocardiaceae; genus Amycolatopsis; species Amycolatopsis sp. lyj-112. Next base: position 687,945 of record NZ_JAJPWS010000002.1, read on the forward strand.
TACGCGCTGGTCGAACGGCTCGTGGCGGGCGCCGTCGACGAGCAGGCGAGGGTCGCGAAACCGATGGTCGCGATGGCCGTCGGCGGGCAGCGGCTGCGGGAGATCAAGCAGGCGGCCGCGCGGCAGGCGCTCGAACGCCTGCCGCCGACGATCCGCTACGCCGAGGGCTACCTGACCGAGGCGATGGACGTCGCGAAGATCGTCGAGCGGCGGATGCTCGGGCTGACGCCGCTGGAATTCGAGGGGCTGCTGCGGCCGGCGTTCCGGCAGGACGAGTGGAAGCTGATCGCCGTCGGTGGCGCCATCGGCTTCCTCGTCGGCGAGCTCCAGGTCCTCCTCATGCTCCACTGACCTGCGTTTAGCCCCCATATCGCGATCCGTGCCCCACCTGCGTTTCGCCCCCTAATCGCGATCCGGTGGGCACTTGCGTTTCGCCCCCTAATCGCGAAGTGGGGGCGTTCTCACGTGCGTGCGACACGGGGTGATTACGGTGGTGGGGTGGCGCCCGAACCCCAGCAACTGCCAGCCGTGCACGAGGCGTGGCTTCCGCGCGAGCACGCGCTGCACCGTCCCCGCCACGGCGGCAGGCAGCTGACGGCGCTGATCAGCGCACTTCTGTTCTTCACCACCCCGGCGCTGCTGTGGGTGTTCGGGGTACGGCCGGGCGAGATCGAGAACCACAAGCTCGCGGGTTTCCCGGGGATCGACCGGGGCTGGGCCTTCTTCACCAGCATGCCGACCTGGGCCATCGACCAGTTGTCGTTCCGGCCGGGCGCGATCGCCGCCGCCGACGCGATCAGCCGCGGTCTCTTCGGCGAGGACGCGCCGCTCGACCAGGCGCCACCCCAGCAACAGGCGGGCCCGATCCCGGCCCCGCCGGCGCCCACGCCGCCCAAGACGGCGCCCACCCAGGGCCCGACGCCGAACGCCGCTTCCGGGTACCGCCGTGTCGTGCAGGGCCGCGACGGCTGGCTGTACTACGGCTACGACGCCGACGCGAAATGCGACGCGTCCCGGCCGCTCCCCGAAACGATCTCCAAGATCAACGAGCTGCGGCGCGCGGTCGAGCAGTCCGGCAGGCGGTTCGAATTCGTCGTCGCGCCGGACAAGTCGACGATGGTCCCGCAGTTCCTGCCCGACACCTATCCCGGGAAGGACTGCTCGCGTTCGGCCGAGGCGGGCACCTGGCACCGGATGATCAACGACGCCGGCGCGATCGACCTGCGGCCGGAGCTGCGCGCGTCCGAGGGCAGGGTGCAGCGGCCGGTCTACCCGCCGAACGACACCCACTGGGCGGACGAGGGCGCGCTCGTGATGACGCGGGCGATCGCGAACGCGCTCAAACCGGGCGTCACGCAGAGCTGGGTGAGCGTGCCCATGGGCCCGTACGACGCGGTCGCCGACCTGCCGCCGCTGATCAACAAGCAGGGCACGAAGACGAACACGCTCTACAGCCTCCGCCCGGACGGCCTGGTCGAGCGCGCGGGCGAGACCAACGGCGACATCGACCGCCCGGTGTACCGCACCGCGAGCCCGCTGATCGGGACCGTCGACGAGAAGGTCCTGATCTACGGGGACTCGTTCACGAAGGCGTCTTCGCGGTACCTGTCGGGCGCGTTCACGAACCTGACGATGCTGGCGCACTTCACCCAGAAGACGTCACAGACCGAGGCCGTCGACGCTTTCGTGAACGCCAACGTCGTGGTCCTCGAAGCCGTGGAGCGGAGTGTCGCCGGCGGTCAGCTCGCGTTCATCGACGACGGCTTCCTCAACGCGGTCAAGAAGGCGCTCGCCGAGCACCCGGTGCGCTGACTAGCGCAGAGCGGGCGCGGGTCGCGGGGCCGTGGGTTCGACGCGGACACGCGAGTTGCGCCCGCGCAGCCAGGCGATGAGCCGGCACACCAGGTAGATCACGAACGAGATCGTCGTGACGAACGCGCTCACCGGTTTGCCCGGCGCGAGCGAGAGGATGATCCCGCCGAGCGCCGCGATCTCCGCGAACACGATCGACAGCACGGTCGCCTTCCACGGGCTGGCGGTGACCCGCGCGGCCGCCGCGGCCGGGGTCACCATCAGCGAGACCACGAGCAGCGCCCCGACGATCTGCACGCCCAGCGCGCTCGAAATCCCGACCAGCACCGCGAAGATCAGCGAAAGCAGCCGCACCGGCACGCCGCGCGCCGTCGCGACCGCGGGGTCGACGGTGGCGAACAGCAGCGGCCGGTAGATCACCGCGAGCACCACCAGGACGACGACCGAGGCGCCGACCAGCAGGGTCAGGTTCGTCGAATCGATGGTGATGATCTGGCCGACGAGGATGCCGAACTTGTTGGCGCTGCGGCCCTCGTAGAAGGACAGCAGCAGCACGCCCATGCCGAGCCCGAAGGCGAGGATCACGCCGATCACCGAGTCGCGTTCGGACTCGCGGCCGCCGAGGACGCCGATCAGCAGGGCGGCGATCACCGCGCCCGCGAGGCCACCGAGTTCGACGCCGACGCCGAGCAGCAATGCGCCGGCCGCGCCGGTGAAGGCCAGTTCGGCGGTGCCGTGCACGGCGAACGACATCCGCCGCATGACCACCAGCGGGCCGAGTACCCCGGCCACCAGGCCCAGTACGGCGGCCGCGAGCAGCGCCGTCTGCACGAAGTCGAGGCCGAGAAGTTCGCCGGTCAGGGCGAAATCGAACATCTTGTCCACGGCGCTACGAAGCCTGTTCGTCGAAGTGGTGGGGTTCGTCCTCGCACAACGAGCTCTGTGCACCGGCGACGTGGATCTGGCCGCCGACCTTGAGCACCTCGATCCGCGTGCCGTACAGCTCGGACAGCGTCTCCGAGTTCATCACCTCGTCCGGCTTGCCGACCCGGAACTGGCCGTTCACCAGATACAGCATCCTGTCCACATAGGACAGGATCGGGTTGATCTCGTGGGTGACGAACAGGACGGCGGTGTTCGCCGAACCCCGCCGCTCGTCGATCAGTTCGCTGACCGCGCGCTGGTGGGCGAGGTCGAGGGAGAGCAGCGGCTCGTCGCACAGCAGGACCTCGGGGTCGCCGACCAGCGACTGGGCGACCCGCAGCCGTTGCTGCTCGCCGCCGGAAAGCCGCCCCACTGGCTGTTTCGCATACGCCTCGGCGCCGACGGACTCGATCGCCCGTGCCACCAGCCGACGTCGTTCGGAGAGGCCGCGGAGACCGGTACCCCACCGGTGCCCGTCCAGCCCGAGGCCGACCAGGTCCACCCCGCGCATCGTCAGCGCCTCGTCGAGGGCGCGCTGCTGCGGGATGTAGCCGATCCGCCGGTTCTGCCCGCCGGGGCGCCGCCCCGCGATCTCGACCGTGCCCTCGGGCAGGCTCTGCTGGCCGAGCAGCACCTTGAGCAGGCTGCTCTTCCCGGAGCCGTTCGGCCCCAGGATCGCCAGGAACTCGCCGGGCTCGACGTCGAGATCGAGCCCGGACCAGAGCGTCCGGTTTCCGAACGCGAGACTCGCCCCGCGGACACGGACCGCGGGGCGCGCCTCGGCAGGTACGGACGTCACTACTTCAGCGCTCCCGCCAGGGCGTCCACATCCTTGGTCATCCATGCAATGTAGTCGGTCACACCCGCCGGAAGCGTTTCGGTGACATCGACGACCGGGATCCCGGCGTTCTTGGCATCGCCGACGACCTGCTGGGTGACCGGCGTGGTCGTCTGCGCGTTGTTGATCAGGACCTTGACCTGCTTGCCCGAGATCAGCTGCTTGACCTCGTTGAGCGCGGCGGCGGGCACGTCCTGCTCTTCCTCGACGGCCTCGGCGAAGGCGTGCGGAGTCGCGTCGGTGAGCTTCGCGCTCTCGAGCAGGTAATGCGCGACGGGTTCGGTCGCGACGACCTTGGTGCCCGGGGTGCCCAGTCCGCCGACCTTCGTCAGCAGTTCCTGGATCTTGCCCTTGAACGCGGTCGCGTTGGCGGTGAAGGCGTCCTTCGACGCGGGCTGGATCTCACCGAGTTTCGCGGCGACCTGGTCGGCGATCTTCTCGACGCCGGGCAGGCTGTACCAGACGTGCTCGTTCTCGTTGCCGGTCGCGGCGATGTCGTAAGCGACCAACTTCTGCGCGTCGACGGCCTGGTCGGCGAGCTTCGAGAAGAACTCGTCGTACCCGCCACCGTTGGACAGGGTCAGCTTCGCGTTCTTCGCGGCGATGGCGTCGCTCGCGGTGGTCTCGTAAGAGTGCGGGTCGGCCGAGGGGTCGTGGATGATCGAGGTGACCTCGACCTTGTCGCCGCCGACGGCGGTCACGACGCTGCCCCAGACGTCGGTCGAGGCGACGACCTTGATCTTCTCGCCGGCTCCGGGGTTCGCGGCGGACGCGTTCTGCGCCCCGGACCCGGTCGACGCCTTGTCGCTGGAGGCGCAGGCCGTCGCGCCGAGGGCGAGCACGGCCAAGGCCGAAACGGCCGCGAAAACACTCCTGGTACGGCGGGAATTCATTTACAACACTCCTGCGGGCGCCCGGGCCGACGGTTCGCGAGGCCGGGTAATGGAAACCGTTGTCAGATTCAACTGTACCCCATACGGTTGAAGGCGCCCCATCGATTGTCACGAGCTGTACCCAGGGTCACTCTGAATCGAGACCTGCCACACGCCGGGTGATGCTTCTGCAAAACGTTCTGAACCGTTACGGTTTGCGGATGGGCCGTCCTATCCGCACCAGGAGGCAGGCGACACTGGCGTCGCTGGCCGCAGAGCTCGGGGTGTCGAGGACCACCGTCTCCAACGCCTACAACCGACCTGACCAGCTGTCTCCTGAACTGCGCCGTCGTGTCCTCGAGACCGCGCGCCGCCTCGGCTACCCGGGTCCCGACCCGGTGGCCCGTTCACTGCGGACACGTAAGGCCGGCGCTGTCGGTCTTTTGCTCACAGAGAACCTCTCCTACGCCTTCCGCGACCCCGCGGCCATCGGCGTGCTCGAAGGGCTGGCGCTGGCCTGCGAGGACGCGGGCGTCGGCCTGCACCTGGTCCCGGCGAGCCCGGGCCGTGAAGACGTCGCGGCCGTGCATCGCGCCGGAGTCGACGGATTCGTCGTCTATTCGGTGCCCGATGACGATCCCCACCTCGGTGCCGTGCTGGAACGCCCGGTGCCGACGGTGATCGTCGACCAGCCACGGGTGGACGGCGTCGACCGGGTCGGCCCGGACGACGCGGCCGCGGTGACCGCCATGGCTCAGCACCTCATCTCGCTGGGCCACCGGCAGATCGGCGTGCTGTGTATGCGGCTCGCCCGCGAGCGCAACGACGACTTCGTCTCCATCCAGCGGCAGAGCGCCGCGCACTTCCACGTCCAGCGGATCCGGCTGGAGGCGCTGGCCGCCGCGTTCTCCGCGGCCGGTGTCGACTGGGCGACGGTGCCGGTGGTCGAGCGCTTCGACCACACCGTGGACGACGGCGCGTCGGCCGCGCGGCAGCTTCTCGACGCGTATCCGCAGGTCACCGCCGTGATCTGCACTTCGGACATCCTCGCGCTCGGTGCGCTCGCCGAAGCCGAACGCCGTGGGCTGCGGGTGCCGCAGGATCTGACGGTCACCGGGTTCGACGGCATCACCGAGGCCGAACGTTCCGGGCTGACCACCGTCCACCAGCCGGTGCTCGAGAAGGGCAAGGCGGCGGGAAAGCTGCTGCTCAGCGCGGGTGACCGGGTCGGGCCGAAGGTGATCACCCTGACCACCGAACTACGCGTCGGACGTACGTCGGCACCGCCACGAACGGCCGAAGAACGCTGGTTCGGGCCGTGACGTAGCCCGTAAACCGTTGCTCTCACCCAGGGCGACCGGTTCCAATGGTCTTGTGACCTCCATCGACGTACTGCTGAAGCGCAACCAGGAGCTGGGCGAAGTCGCTCCTGGTGATCGCTCGTCCCCGAGGCCATCACTCCATGTGGCGGTCCTGACCTGCATGGACGCCCGGATCCGGGTGTTCGAGATCTTCGGGCTGCTCCAGGGCGAGTCCCATGTCCTGCGCAACGCCGGCGGCGTCGTCACCGACGACATGATCCGCTCGCTCGCGCTGAGCCAGCGGAAACTGGGCACGCGTGAGGTGCTGATCGTCCAGCACACCGAATGCGGCCTTTCAATGGTCACCGAGGACGACTTCAAGGACGAACTCGAGGACGCCACCGGGCTGCGCCCGACGTGGGCTGTCGAGGCGTTCCGCGAGGTCGAGGACAGCGTGCGCCGCTCGGTACAGCGCGTGCGGCGCAGCGACTTCCTCCCGCACACGGACAACGTCCGAGGCTTCGTCTACGACGTCAAAACGGGGCGCCTCAGCGAAGTCGCGTAGGGGTTTTAAGCTGGCCGGGTGGGCGTCGACGCGGATGTACTGACCGAGTGGTTCGGCGAAGCAGGGCGCGACCTGCCCTGGCGTGAGCCGGAGTGCACCGCCTGGGGTGTGCTGGTCAGCGAGATCATGTTGCAGCAGACGCCGGTCGTGCGCGTCCAGCCGATCTGGCTCGAGTGGATGGCGCGCTGGCCGGTGCCTTCGGCGCTGGCGGCGTCGTCGCAGGGCGAGGTCGTACGCGCTTGGGGCAAGCTCGGCTACCCGCGCCGCGCGCTGCGGCTGCACGCCGCGGCGGCCGTCATCGCCGCCGAACACGGCGACGTCGTACCGTCCGATGTGGACACTCTGCTCGCGCTGCCGGGCATCGGCGCGTACACCGCCCGCGCCATCGCGGCCTTCGCCTACGGCAAACGGGCGCCGGTGGTGGACACGAACGTCCGGCGAGTGGTGGCCAGGGCGGTGCACGGCGCGGGTGACGCCGGGCCGCCGTCGAACACCCGCGACATGGCCGACGTCGAGGTCCTGCTGCCGCTCGAAGACGCGCCGGCCGCCCGGTTCTCGGCGGCACTGATGGAACTCGGCGCGCTGGTCTGCACCGCCCGTTCGCCGCAGTGCGCGGACTGCCCGATCTACAACGATTGCGCATGGCAGCACGCGGGCAAACCGGCCTACGCCGGGCCCGCGAAACAGGTGCAGAAGTTCGCCGGGACCGACCGCCAGGTGCGCGGGCTGCTGCTCGACGTTCTGCGGGGAACCGAAGGGCCCGTTGAGAAAGCGCGCCTCGATCTGGTGTGGCACGAATCCGGGCAGCGCGACCGCTGCCTCGACTCACTGCTGGTCGACGGCCTGCTCGAACAGACCGGGAACGGCCTGTTCGCCCTCCCTGGCGAACACTAACGCATTACGACAAAAGTTGGTCAATGGTTGTCATCGGCGCGGTGGCGGGTTAGCTTTCCGGCCAAAGCGCACGACGGGAGCATCGCCCATGGCCGACTTCGACCGACGTACCGCTCTCAAGGGCGGCCTGACGGTAAGCGCCGTCGGGCTACTGGGGACACAAATGGTTTCCGCCGCGACTGCGGCGCCCGCGGTACAAGAACCGCAGATCCACGGAACGGCCGCATGGAGTGCGCGGCCGCCGAACGGATCGATCGTGGTGGAGAACCACAAGCCGACGTACATCGTCGTGCACCACACGGTCGATCCGGGCAACGTCACCGACTACACGCTCGAACACGCCTTCTGGGCGTCGCGGGCGATCCAGAACTTCCACATGGACACACGCGGCTGGGTGGACAGCGGCCAGCAGTTCACGAACAGCCGCGGCGGGCACATCACCGAAGGCCGTCATCGCAGCCTGGACGTGCTGCGCGGCGGGACTCGGCATGTGCAGGGCGCGAACGTGGGCAACAACAACAGCACCTGCATCGGGATCGAGAACGAGGGCCTCTACAGCACCGAGGACGTCACACCGGCGTTGTGGGACTCGCTGGTGAAGATGGTCGCGTACATCGCGTCGCAGTACGGGATCGCGCCGGAGTTCATCAAGGGACACCGGGATTTCAACTCGACCGAATGCCCGGGCACCGTGCTGTACAACCGGCTTCCGGAACTGCGCACCGCGGTCGGGACCCTGCTGGGCTCGGCGTCGTCCAGGGCGGATCTGACGGAGTGGCCACTGCTCAAGCCCGGGGACACCGGACCGCGGGTGCGGATGGCGCAGGAGTTCTTGCGGGAGCGCGGCTTCGCCGTGCCGGTCGACGGCGTGTTCGGTCCGTCCACAAAGGACGCCGTCGCCGCCGTCGCGGCCCGGAACGGGCTGATGCGCGACGCCTGCGGTGCGACCGCCGCGACCGACGAGACCGGGTTCCTCGGCTCCGACGTCTGGCCGCTCATCGTGCGGCCCGGCACCGATCTGCACGCCCTGAAGGCGCAACTCGTCCTCTAGTTGCGCTAGTTCGTAGCGCGTACTACCGCAACTAGAGGACGAATTGCGGCAGGGCGCTAGGCGAGGACGTCGGAGAGGAACGCTTCGACGGCACCGAGGTAGGTCTCCGGTGCTTCTTCGTGCACGACGTGCCCGGCGTCCTCGACGACGATGTGGCGGCCGAGGCCGCCGGGTACGCGGGCCGCCAGTTCGGCCTGCTGCCCGTGCGGCATCGCCGTCCGCTCGCCTTCGATGGCGAGCAGCGGGCACTTGACGCGCTCGACGTACTCCCAGAAATCCCGCCGACCCCATTCCGCCGCGATTTCGTAGAGGTCCGGCAGCGAAGCGATCAGGTGGTAGCCGTCTTCGCGCTCCTCGACGCATTCCACGAAGTAGTCGCCGGTGTCGCCGAAGAACTCGCGCACATGTGCCAAGGAGCGGAACGGGACCGGCCACGAGTCGAAGTAGCCGCGCCACTCGTCCACGGTCCGGCCGCGCTGGTCGGGCGCGAAGTCCTCGCACACCACCGCACGCACCAGGTCCGGATGCGTCGCCGCGGTGACCCAGGCGTGCAGGCCGCCCATCGAATGTCCGATCAGGATCGCGGGCTCGTCGAACGTGCGCAGCACCGCGGCCACGTCCTCGGCGAACCGCTCGGTGCGCCAGGGCCCGCCGCGCGGCCCGCGGCCGTGCCCGCGCGCGTCGAGACCGTGGATCCGCCCGTACGGTTCGAGTCGCCGCGCGACCCGCCACCACGTCGTCGCCCGGCCCATCAACCCGTGCAGGAGGACGATCGGTGGTCCATCGCCGCCGAAAGTGATCAACCCGTCGCGGTGAATCACCACTAAGCTCCCCTCCATGCGCAGCCGTGTCCCCGCCGCCGGTCTGGTTCTCGGGGTGGTCGGCGCCCTGATTATCGGTTGCAGCTCCGATGATCCTCCGGCAGCGCCCCCTCCGCCTCCGCCGATGAACCCGGCGCCGGGCGCCTCCGGCGCGGGCGACCCTTACTACCCGATGGACGGCAACGGCGGTTACGACGCGGTCGAATACCAGGTCGGGATCACCTACGACCCGGCGAAAGGGCGCCTCGACGGCGACACCACGGTCACCGCGAAGGCCACTCAGGACCTCAACCGGTACAACTTGGACTTACGCGGCTTAGAGGTCCAATTCGTTGAAGTGGAGGGAAAACCGGCGAAGTTCACTCGCGAGGGCGAGTTCGAGCTGGTCATCACGCCCGCCGAGCCGATCCGGAACGGCACGACGTTCCGCACGAAGGTCGTCTACGGCGGAGACCCGTCGACGACGCCGCGCGCGGGCGGCAGCGAGAACGGCTGGCAGAAGTCGAAGGCCGGCGGCGCGTTCATCGTCGGCGAGCCGCATTCGGCGTCCTTCTGGTATCCCGTCAACGAAACCCCGCGCGACAAGGCGATGTTCAACCTCAACGCGCGCGTCCCCGACGGCTGGACCGTCATCTCGAACGGCCGCGAGATCCAGAAGACCTCGGCGAACGGCTGGACCACGACGTCGTGGCAGGAACGGACGCCCGTGGCGGCCTACCTGACCACGGTGGCGATCGACAAGTTCACCGTCGACCGGATGTCGCTGCCGGACGGCACCCCGCTGGTCAACGCGTACGCGCCGGGCGCGGAGGACAGGCGGGACAGCGGCAGGCGGCTGCCGGAGATCATCAGTTTCCTGAGCTCGAAATTCGGGCCGTATCCGGTGGACGCGGCCGGCGGTATCTACCTGAACGAGGACATCCACTTCTCGCTGGAGACCCAGACCCGGCCGACCTACGCGAAATGGGCCGACCTGATCACCGTGGTGCACGAAACCGCACACCAGTGGTTCGGCGATTCGGTGACGCTGAATTCGTGGTCCGACATCTGCCTCAACGAATGCCTCGCGTCGTACGCGCAATGGCTGTGGCAGGAATCGCGGGACGGTGAGAACCTCGACGACCGCTACCGCGCCGCGCTCGAGATCATGCGGGGCAGCGCCGAATTCTGGGCGCCGAAGCTGGTCGACATGGGCGTCGGGAAGGAATTCCACGGTGTCTACGACAAGGGGATCCTCGCGATCCACGCATTGCGGCGGAAGATCGGCGAAGGGGCTTTCGCCCGGCTGATGAAGGAATGGCCGGCGGCGCACCGGAACGCCAACGCGTCGTGGGCGGACTTCGAGGCGTTCACGATCAAGCTTTCGGGACAGGACCTGCGGCCGTTCTTCGACGCCTGGTTCCACGGCACGGCGATCCCGGCCGACGCCGAACTGCTGCCAGGCACCCTGCGAGGCTGAGCGCCGCCCACCGGTCCGCCGCGTTTAGTCCTCTAATGGCGTGCGGTCCAAGGTAGTGAAGGCCCCCTTCACTACCTTGAGGGTAGGCAAGGAGTCCTTCACGGCATGACTCGCTGCCGCATCCACCCCACTGGCCTCAGCCATCACCGCCGTGCCGCGTGAAGGCCCCCTTCACGCGGCTCAGCCGAGGGAACTCGCCCTTCACCCGGCGCCGCCCACCTGTCGCCGCGTTTAGTCCTCTAATGGCGTGTGCTCCAAGTACGCAAGTAGTCCTCTAATGGCGGTCCGGCTAGGGGGTCGCCGCAAGGTCCCGCGCATCACATCGCGGCGCGAAAGAGTTTCGCCGTAGGCTGGCGGCATGGCAGTCGTGAAGATCAATGCGATCGAGGTCCCCGAAGGCGCAGGCCCTGAGCTGGAGAAGCGGTTCGCCGCGCGGCTGCACGCCGTCGACAACCAGCCCGGCTTCCTCGGCTTCGAGCTGCTCCGCCCGATCTCCGGGGAGACGCGCTACTTCGTCTACACCAAGTGGGAGTCCGAAGAGGCCTACCAGGCGTGGGCGTCGGGCCCGGCGCGTGAGGCGCACGCGGGCGAGCGCGCGAAGCCGGTCTCCAGCGGGGCGAACCTGCTGGAATTCGAGGTCGTCCAGGCTTCGAAGCCGGGTGAGTGATCTCGCCAGGGCCGCGGAGCTGATCGACGGCGCCGGCGCGCTGCTCGTCTGCGCCGGCGCCGGTATGGGCGTCGACTCCGGCCTGCCCGATTTCCGGGGCGACGAAGGTTTCTGGAAGGCGTATCCGCCGTACGAGCGGCTGGGCATCAGCTTCGTCGAACTCGCCGACCCGCGGCATTTCGCCGACGATCCCGGGCTGGCCTGGGGTTTCTACGGGCACCGGCTCGCGTTGTACCGCGAAACCGTCCCGCACGAGGGGTTCCGGCTCCTGCTGTCCTGGGGTTCGCGGACGCCCGGCGGCGTCCGCGCGTTCACGTCCAATGTGGACGGACAGTTCCAGAAGGCGGGCTACCCGCACGTGGCCGAGGCGCACGGGTCCATCCACCATCTTCAGTGCCTCGCCCGGTGTAGCGGTGACATCTGGGCAGCGGACGACGTCGACGTCCCGTTCGACGAGGACACGATGCGCGCGACGGCCCCGCTGCCGTCGTGCCCGCGCTGCGGCGGGCTCGCGCGGCCCAACATCCTGATGTTCGGCGACTACGACTGGCAGGAACGACGCAGCCAGGCCCAGCTCGACGAACTCACCGCGTGGCGACGCGCGCATCGCGACCTCGTCGTGGTGGAACTCGGCGCCGGCCAGGCCGTGCCGACGGTACGGCGCTACTCGGAACTGGCCAGCGCCGCGACCGGCAAGCTGATCCGGATCAACCCGCGGGAGCCACAGATCCGGCACGACCGCGGCGTCTCCCTCGCGAGCAACGGCCTCGAAACCCTCAAGGCGCTGGACGCCCTGCTCAGCTAGGGCAGGACGATCTCGGCGTAGACGGCGTCGTGGTCGCTGCCCGGCGTTTCGAGCACCTTGAAGTCCGCGATGGCGGCCCGCTTGTCCGCCAGGACGTGGTCGATCGGCACCGACGGCACGATCCCGTTCGTCCAGGTCCCCGAAAGCGCGCTGCCCTTCTGATCGGCCGCATCGACATAGCCCCTGGTCAGCAGCTCGCGGAAGAGCGAGTGGTCGAAGGTGGCGTTGAAGTCGCCCGCCAGGATCCGGATGTCGTGCTCGGCGTCGGCGTAGGGCAGGTCCTTGGCCTCGGCGACCCACTCGTGCCTGTCCCACATCGGCGCCGAGGGGTGGACCGCGACGACCTCGATCCGCACGCCGCCGCCGAGGTCGACGCTCGCGCTCGGCTGCTTGCGGTTCGAATCGCCGCTCAGCTTCAGCGGCGTGAGCGGGTACTTCGACACCAGTCCGGAGCCGACCGCCCACTCGCCCGGGTGCAGGACATGGAACGGCAAAAGCTGGAACAGCCCGGCGCGATCCAGCGCCGTGACCGCTTCCGGCGTCATCTCGGTCAGGCTCAGGACGTCGACCTGGTGTTCCTTCACGTAGCCGACGATCTTGTCCGGGTCGGCGCCCCCGCCGAGCATGTTCGACGCCATCACCCGGACGTGCTTCCCGCCGAGCGCCTTCTGCTCGTTTTCGAACGCGCGGGGCAGCACCAGAGCCGCGATCGTGAAGGTCAGCACCAGCGCGACCGTCCCCGTCCACCAGCGGCGCAGGCCCAGCGCGAGCATCGCCAGCACCAGCGTCGCGATGCCGGCGTACGGCGTCAGGGCCAGCGCCGCGATCGTGTAAGTGTTGCCGTCGTACCCCACCAGCCGCAGCGCCGTCAGCACCGCGAACGGCACGACCGCCCCGATGAGCAGCCCGCCGACCAGCTTCCCCCGGGCGCCCCCATGTGTCCGGCGGACCGCCACCGGCGGCCGTTCTTCGATCACCATGACGTCGAGTATGCCGATCACCGGCGGGGTGCCGTCGGTCTCCACAACACCTCCACAACCTCCTCACGCCGCGCCTACCAGCGCGTATCAGCGTCTGCCAGCGCGCTGTGCGCGGTCTGCCAGCCGTCAGGCGCATCTTTGACCCCGGGGCGAGATCCACAGGAGGAAACATGACTCACGCGATCAGGGCCGAGGGCCTGGTCAAGCACTATGGGGAGACGAAGGCGCTCGACGGGGTCGACCTGGAGGTGCCGGCGGGCAAGGTGGTCGGGGTGCTGGGGCCGAACGGCGCGGGGAAGACGACCGCCGTCCGGATCCTGGCCACCTTGATCCGGCCGGACTCCGGCCACGCGAGCGTGTTCGGCTACGACGTCGTCAAGAACCCGATGGCGGTCCGCAGCCTGATCGGCCTGACCGGGCAGTACGCCTCGGTCGACGAGGACCTCTCCGGCACGGAGAACCTCGTCCTGATCGGCAGGCTGCTGGAACTGTCCAGGGTGGACGCGAAGAAGCGGGCGGCCGAGCTGCTGGAGCGGTTCGAGCTGACCGAGGCCGCCGGGCGGTCCATCAAGACCTACTCGGGCGGTATGCGGCGGCGCCTCGACCTGGCCGCGAGCCTGGTCGGCAACCCGCGGGTGCTCTACCTGGACGAGCCGACCACCGGGCTCGACCCGCACGCCCGCAACGAGGTCTGGGCGGTGATCCGGAGGCTGGTCGGGGACGGGACGACGGTGCTGCTCACCACGCAGTACCTGGAAGAGGCCGATCAGCTCGCCGACACGATCACCGTGTTCGACCGCGGCCTCGTCGTGGCGAACGGGCGGGCCGACGAGCTCAAGCGGCGCACCGGCGGGCAGACCCTGCAGGTCCGGCCGACCGCGCCGGCCGACCTCGACGCCGTCGAGCGCATCCTGGCCGGGCTCACCGGCGTCCGGCCGCACCGGGACAACGACACCGGGCTGCTCACCGCACCCGTGTCCGACCCGGTCCTGCTGTCCACTTTGGTCCGGAAGCTCGACGACGCCGGGATCACCGCGGACGAGCTGGCGCTGCGGCTGCCCAGTCTCGACGAGGTGTTCCTCGCACTGACCGGCAAGCGGGCCGACGAGTCCACAAAGGACACGACTCCGGAAGGGAGCCTGGTATGACCACCATCGCAGCACCCGCGCCACGGCGCGTTTCACTGTCCAGCGGCGTCCAGCACGGGCTTTCCCTTGCCTGGCGCGGCATCCTGAAGATCCGCAAGAACCCGGAACAGCTGGCCGACGTCACCATCGCGCCGATCATCTTCCTGGTCATGTTCGTCTACCTCTTCGGTGGCGCGATCATGGGCAGCACCGACGGTTATCTTCAGATGATCGTGCCCGGCATCATGGTGTTCAACATCCTGCAGGCCAGCATGACCGTCGGCGTCTCGCTCAACACCGACGTCACCAAGGGCGTGTTCGACCGGTTCCGGGCGATGCCGATCTCGCGGTCCGCACCCCTGATCGGCGCCGTGCTGGCCGATATCGTGCGGTACCTGGTGTGCATCACCGTGCTGATGATCGTCGCGACGGTCATGGGCTACCGGATCCAGACCGGACCGGCGGAGTTCGCGCTAGCCGTCCTGCTGGTCATCGCGTTCGCGCTGTCGTTCTGCTGGGCGTCGGTGTTCGTCGGGATGCTGGTGAAGAGCCCCGGCGCGGTGCAGGGCCTGATGTTCGTGGTGCTGATGCCGCTCACCTTCGGCAGCAACGTGTTCGTCCCGACCGGCACCATGCCCGGCTGGCTGAAGGCGTGGGCCGACATCAGCCCGGTGACGCAGATGTCCGACGTCCTGCGTGGGCTGATGAACGGCGGGCCGATCGCCGGGCCGCTGACCGGCTCGCTGATCTGGATGGCGGCCGCGATCGCGGTCTTCTTCCCGCTCGCCACCTGGGCTTACCGAAAGCGCGTCTGACGGGGGTCAGGGGGAACGCGCGTGAAGGCCCCCTTCCCTCGGTTGAGCCGAGGGAAGGGGGCCTTCACGCGCTCGCTTCGAACCTGAGCCAGGAAATCAGCTCGGCACGGGACAGGGCGGCATCGGCCACGAGGAGCGCTTCGTAGCGCTCCTCGCCGAAGTGCTCGCGCAGGTCGTCGATCAGCTGCCGGATATCGGGCTCGCCGACGTCCAGCGTGCCGCGGAGGAGCTTCGCCGTGCCGAGCAGCCGGACGGCGGACCCGGGCCGCCCCTGCCGGAACCGGATCAGCCCCAGGATCTCGACCGCCCGCCCGAGGTCGGGCATGTCGCCGCGATCCGCGGTGGAACTCACGACGAGCGCGGTGGCGCGCCCGGCCGCTTCCAGGTCTCCGGCCGCCAGCGCGATCTCGGAGTCGATCAGACCGCCGAACTCCGTACCGAACATGCCCGGCAGCGGCACCTTGTCCATCAGTTCCCGGAACCGGGCGGCGACCTCGCGGGCCTCGTCCACGCGACCGGCGCGGCACAGCACATCGGCCTTGCCGACCAGCACCATCACCGCCAGCTGGTCGTTGCCCGTGTCGTGCGCGTATCGCTCCGCCTCGCGCATCTCCCGCATCGCCGTTTCGAGATCGCCCGCCCGCGCGTACTCCGTCGCCATCCGCCAGCGCTGCTGGATCACGTCGTCCTGCGAGCCCAGTTCGAGCGCGAGGTCGAGGCCTTGCCGGTACAGCGAAAGCGCGGTCTCGTGGTCGCCCGTCATCGAGATGTCGCCGGCCTTCATACCCACCGCCATCGCGGTACCCCAGCGGTCGCCCACGGCCGAGAACCCTTCGAAGGCCCGATCCCTAGCCCGTTCCGCGCCCGCGACGTCCCCTTGGTCGGCGAGGATGAAACTCTGCGCCCACGAACCGGCGGCGCGGGTCCACGGGTCCGGTTTCGCCAGCACCCGCTCCACCTCGCGGAGGGCGAGTTCCCGGTCCTGGCAGAAGAACGCGAGCATCGGCAAGCCGAGGGCCAGCCCGGCGAACCGCTCGGTGGCGTTCGTCCGCACGCACTGGTCGATGAGCGCGAGTCCTTCTTCGGCGCTCCCGACGCCGGGCACCATCGCCATCATCGCGCGGATCGCCCGGAACGCGGCGGCGAAATCCTCCTCCAGGCGTTCGCCGAAGGTGAGTATCTCGTTGACGAACGACTCGGCCCGGTCGCTGTCCCCCTTGATCATCCAGTACCAGAACGTGCCACTGAACAGGTGCGCTGCCATCTCCACGTCGTCGGCGTCGATCGCCTGGCGGAGTGCGGTCACGATATTGCCGTGCTCGGCGTCGTAGCGCGAGATGGCGGTGAGCTGATCCGCCGTCCGCAGCAACGGCTCCAGCCGCTCGGCGAGCTGGGCGTAGTAACGGTGATACGCCTTCGTCAGCTGTTCGCGCTCTTCGGCCTCGTCCAGACGTTCCGCCGCATAGGCGCGGATGGTCTCCAGCATGCGGTAGCGGGGCTCGCCGCCCTCTCCGGCCATGGCGTCCACAATGGACTTCTCGACGAGCGATCCGAGGACGTACAGGACGTCTTCGGCCGGCAGGCCTTCTCCGGCGCAGACGCTTTCGACCGCTTCGACCTCGGCTCCGGCCCCGAACACCGAAAGCCGCCTGGCGAGCAGGCGTTCCGCGTCGGTGAGCAGATCCCAGCTCCACTCGACGACGGCGCGCAGCGTGCGCTGTCTCGGCAACGCCGTCCGGCTGCCCGAGGTGAGCAGGCGGAACCGGTCGTCGAGGCGCTGGGAAATCTGCGCGACGGTCATCGAGCGCAGCCGTGCGGCGGCCAGTTCCAGTGCCAGCGGCATCCCGTCCAGCCGTCGGCAGATCTGCGCCACATCGTCCACAGTGGACTCGTTGAGGACGAAGTCCGGGCGCACCGCCATCGCCCTGTCGACGAACAGCCGGATCGCGCCCGCTTCGGCCGCCTGCGAGACGGTCGGTGTCCCTTCCGGAACGGACAGCGGACCGAGCGGGCACAGCGTCTCGCCGTCGATCGCGAGCGCTTCACGGCTGGTCGCGAGCATCCGCAGGGTCGGTACCCGCCGCAGCAGGGTGTTCGCCAGATCGGCGGCCGCGTCGATCAGGTGCTCGCAGTTGTCCAGCACCAGCACCGATTCACCGGCGCCCAGTGCCTCCACGGCCCGGGCCAGCGCATCCGACGGCCGCCGCATCGGGTCACCGCCGTGCGACAGGCCGAGGTCCCACAGCTCCAGCGCGGCGAAGACCGCGCCCGGCAGGTCTCCAGGGTCGCGGACACCGGCGAGCGGCACGAACCACACCCGCCCGCGGGCGTGCGCCGGATGCCGCGTCGCGACCTCGGTGGCCAGCCGGGTCTTCCCGGCGCCGCCGGGCCCGACCAGCGTCACCAGCCGCGCTCCCGCGAGGAGTTCGGCGATCAGTTTCAGCTCGTCGTCACGGCCGACGAAACTGGTCAGCCGGACCGGAAGATGATCGGCGGCCGCGGGCGGCGGGCCGAGTTCGCCGCGCAACGCGGCCAGGTGGGTCTCCCGCAGGTCCGCCGAAGGATCGACACCCAGCTGATCGGCCAGCGCCGCACGGACGTCCTCGTAGACGGCCAGGGCGTCCGGCTGACGGTCCGCGGCGCACAGCGCCCGGATCCACAACCCGGCGAGGCGTTCCCGCAGCGGGTTCCGCGCGGCCGCCTCCTTGAGGTCGGGCAGGACCCTGGCGTGCCCACCAAGCCGGATCTCCGCCTCGAAGCGGTCTTCGACGGCTTCGAGGCGCAGATCCTCCAGCCTGGTCGCCGGGGCCTGCGCGAAGGGGGCTTCGAGCACATCGGCCAGCGCGTCGCCGCGCCACAGCCCGAGCGCTTCGGCGAGGATCTCGGCCGCACCGGAGTCCCGGCCCGCCGCCAGTTCGGCGCGGCCCTCCGCGGCCAGCCGCTCGAAACGGAGCACGTCGACGTCTTCGCGGCCGACGTCCAGCCGGTAACCGCCCGGCCCGGAGTCGAGCGTGACGTCGTCGGCGCGTAGGACCTTGCGCAGCCGTGAGACCAGCGACTGCAGCGCGTTCGAGGCGTCGGCGGGCGGTTCCACGCCCCAGAGCCCGTCGATCAGGGCGGCCGCCGGCACCGGGCGGCCGGGATCGAGCGCGAGCCTGGCCAGCAGCATGCGGAGACGGACACCGCCGATGTCGACCGGGGTGCCGTCACCGCTTTCCACCCCGACCGGGCCCAGCAGCGTCACACGCACGCCCCCCAGCCTTCCAGAACCCGCGACCGAGTAGCCCGACCAGGCGACGGAAGTGGGGATTATCCGGGCACGAAGGAGCTTTCCGGGCGGCCGGGCGGCGTCCCCGGGCTACGTTTCGGCCAGAAGCAACAGCCGATCGACTGGGAGCGTGAATGAGGTACCGGCGCTTGAAATACCGGAGTGCGGTCGTCATCGCCGCCGTTCTGGCCGGGAGTGTCTTCGGCACCGGCGTCGCCACCGCGGCACCTGGCCGCCCCGGTGCCGACGGCGCGGGCGACAGCTACTACCCGCAGGATGGCAACGGCGGTTACGACGTCGCCGACTACAACCTGAAGATCGGCTACGAACCGGCCACCAAGCAGCTGACCGGACGGCAGACGATCACCGGCCGGGCGACCCAGGCGCTGAGTTCGTTCAACCTCGACCTGCACGGGCTGACCGTCGACTCGGTCAAGGTCAACGGCCGCAAGGCGACCTTCGCCCGGACCGGCGACCACGAACTCGTGATCACCCCGTCCCGCGCGCTGCGCAACGGCGAGCGGTTCGCCGCCGAGATCGCCTACCACGGTTCCCCACAGCCGATCGAGGATCCGGCGCTGGGCGAGAACGGCTGGCAGTACGCGAAGTCCGGCGGCGCCTTCGTGGCGGGCGAGCCGAAATCCGCGACGACCTGGTACCCGGTCAACGACACCCCGCGGGACAAGGCGACCTTCCACCTCGCGGTCACCGTGCCGTCCGAATGGAGTGTCATCTCCAACGGCCGCGAGCGCGGGCAGTTCAAGAGCGGCAAGGACACCACGTTCGTCTGGGCCGAGGAAACGCCCGCCGTGCCGTACATGACGACGGTCGCGATCGACAAGTGGGAGTTCGAGCGGACGAAGCTGTCCGACGGCACCCCGGTCGTCAATGCCTACGCCCCCGGCACCCCCGCCGAGACCAAGCAGGCCGAGGCGCGGCTGCCGGAGATCATCGACTTCCTGTCGTCGAAGTTCGGGCGCTACCCGGTGGACGCCGCGGGCGGCATCTTCCTCGCCGAGCCGATCGGCTTCTCGCTGGAGACGCTGAGCCGTCCGATCTACTCGGGCGCGGCGGGCAACGTCCCGACGATCGTGCACGAGAACGCCCACCAGTGGTGGGGCGACTCGGTCGCCGTCGACAAGTGGAAGGACGTCTGCCTCAACGAATGCTTCGCCTCCTACGCGGAATGGCTGTGGTCCGAGGCGAAGTCGGGACAGGACCTCAAGGCGCGGTACCTCTCCGCGGTGCAGAAGGCGTCCGACAGGTTCTGGGCCGGAAAGCTCTACGACATGGGGCCCGGCAACGAGTTCACCTACGTGTACTCGAAGGGACCGGTGGCGCTGCACGCGCTGAAGAACTACATCGGCCAGGAGCCGTTCGACCGCATCCTGCGGACGTGGCCGGCGCTGCACCGCGACGGCAACGCGAGCCTGCCGGAGTTCCAGAAGTTCGCCGAACGCGTCGCGCACAAGAACCTCCAGGGCTTCTTCGACGCGTGGTTCTACGGGAACATCAAGCCGGCGCCCGAGTTCCTGTATCCGGGGGATCTCAAGCCGGTCTCCTGAGCGGGTTCACACGTTAGGGTGAGAGGCATGACGTCAGTGCTCCTCACCGGTTTCGAACCGTTCGGCGGTGAGCGGGTGAACCCGTCTTGGCATGCGGTTTCCCTGCTCACCGGCCGGCGGCGGGACGCGGTGGCCGTCGAGCTGCCGTGCGTGTTCTCACGCTCGCTGATCACCTTGCGCGACGCGATCGACGAGTACCGGCCGGAACTGGTGCTCTGCGTCGGGCAGGCGGGCGGCCGGGCCGACGTCACCCCGGAGCGGGTCGCGATCAACCTGATCGACGCGCGGATCCCGGACAACGCGGGCTCACAGCCCGTCGACGTCCCGGTGATCCCCGGCGGTCCGAGCGCGTACTTCACCACTCTGCCGGTGAAAGCGTGCGTCGCGGGGATCAAGGACGCCGGGCTTCCCGCGTCGGTCTCGCATACGGCCGGGACGTACGTGTGCAACCAGGTCTTCTACGGCCTGATGCACTTGCTGGACAACGACTTCCCCGGTGTACGCGGCGGTTTCGTGCATGTGCCGTACACGCCGGAGCAAGCCGCGCGGACGACGTCGCCGAGCCTCGCGGTGCATCGCGCGGCGGAGGCGCTGGGGATCATCGTGGACACCGCGCTTTCGGTCACCGAGGATCTGTCGACGTCGGCGGGCACGCTGCACTGACTCAGTACAGGTTCTGCCGGTAGTCCACGGCGAGCGCGGTGCGCATCATCCGCTCGCCCGCCATCTTCCGCAGGAGCTTCGCGGCGACACCCGTGGTCTCGTTGAGTTTGACGTGGTCGGTCCAGATCGTGGCCGGCTTGGGCAGTTCCTCGGGATCGACGTGCTGTCCGGCGTCCCAGAGACGGGCGTCGCGCACCGCGGCGCTGTCCGTCAGCCGCGTATGCGCCACCTCGATCAGCAGGACCGCCTTGGGTGTGCGGCCGCGTTCGGCCATCGACTCGCGCAGCGCGGGATCGGCACTGACGCTCGCGGTGCCGGTGATCTCGAGGACGCGGTCGTCGCCGGGCGCGACGGCCACGATCGCCACGTCAGGACGTTCGAGGACGTTGTGGAAGGTGTCGGTGCGGCGGTTGCCGGGCCGGTCGGCGATCGCGACGGTCGACGGCCCGATCGGCCGGATGACCCCGGGCGGATCGCCCTTGGGGCTCGCGTCGGCCTGGCCGTCGGCGTCGCGCGAGGTGATCACCGTCAGCGGCGCGGTGGCGAGGAAGGCGACCGCGGCGGGCCCGAGCCCCTTTTCGGTGGTCTCGGTGGCGTCGTTCCCGGACGGGGTGGCGGGACCCCAGACGTTCGACCGGATCACCGCCTTGCCGCAGTGCAGGAACGCCTCCTCGACGGCGAGGCCGCCGTCGTCCACGGTTCCGTTGATCCGCAACGTCTCGCGCCAGCCCGGAAGCAGGACCAGCAACGCGGCGCCGGTGCCCTTCACCGCGTCCGGCGGCATCGGCAGGCGCAACCGCGTCGGCGTCTCCGGGACCGCGAAGCCCGGGGCTCCGCCGATCACCGCGGCCCTCGGCCCGTCCCCGGCGTACCCGAGCACGGCGACCGGCGCGCGGCCGAGCAGCGCGACACAGTGCGGGTCGAGCCTGTCGATGGATTTCATCATCACCGGCAGCTGTCTGCTCCCCACGACCCGTTCCAGTTCGGCCAGGTCACAGATGGCTTCCATGGAAACAGGCTATCGCGATCAGGGCTTGAGCTGGGCGGTGAAGAAGTCGACCATCTCCGCGGTGGTCCTCGCGGTCCCGTCGCGGCGCGTGGAGACGAGCATCGCGCTCAGCGGGGCGTCGCCGGTCCCGAAGAGCACGATGCCGCTCTTCTTGCCCGCACCGGCCACATAGCGGCCGTTCAGCCCTCCCGCCGCCCAAGTGCCCTCCGCGACGTCGCCCTTGGTCATCTGCCGCCGGGCCGCGTCCTCCAGGCCGGTCATCGCGACACCTTGGTAGTAGTTGATCGCGTTCGACGCCTCGTCGTTCTTGAACACGCAGGTGACCGCCGACGAAGCGCTCATCGTGGCGGCCGCGTTCGGCGCGTCCTGGCAGTCGGCCTTCTGCGGGATGACGGCGGCGATGCGGCGGAGACAGTCCGTGAACCCGTTCGTGTCCTTCGGCCCCGGCTGATCGCAGGACACCTGCTTGACCGGCTCGGCCGTCTTCGGGCCCGCGACCGGCTCCTCCTCACCACCGCTCAGCAGGACCACCGTCGTGACGATCGCGGCGAGGGCGAGCACGATGACGCCGTACGCCGTCGGTTTCCGCCAGTCGCGGCCCGGCGGGGGCGACGCGGGCGGTGTCCAGCGCGGTGGCAGCGGCCTGCGGGGCGGCTGGGCGGGCTGCTGTTGGACGGACTGCTGTTGGACGGGCTGTGGCTGGTGCTGGACCGGCCGCGCGACCGGGGCGAACGCGGGCACCGTCAGCTGGGAGTCCTCGCCGCCCGCCGGCACGTGATGCAGCCCGAACGCGACCGCCGTCTCCGGCTGGTCCTGCGTCGTCGGCGTGACCCTGAGCTGGTTCGCCAGCAGGCTCGCCAGCAACGGCATCCGGCTCGGCCCGCCGACGAGGTAGACACCGCCGAGATGGCCCGGGGTCAGCCCGGCGCGGTGAATGGTGGCGGCCAGGAGTTCCGCGCTGCGCAGGAAACTCGGCCGGACGAGCGCCTCGAGTTCCGTCCGCGTCACCCGTACGTCGCCGAACGGCTCCGGCATCGGGATCTCGGTCTGCTGATGGCGGGACAGGCTTTCCTTGGCGTCACGGACATCCTGCAGCAACGAGCGGCGCGTCCGGCGGTCCCCGACCGACTGCGGGCGCAGCACCCGCTGCCACACCGCGGGATCGGAATGCGACACCTCACGCCCGATGTGCACCAGCAGCGCCTGGTCGATGTCGAGACTGCCGAGGTCCGGCAGGCCGTCCTCGGCGAGCACCGCGAACCCCTGGCTGCTGACGCCGACGACGGCGCAATCGAAAGTGCCCGCCCCGAGGTCGTACACCGCGATCGGGCCGGGCGGACGCTGGCCGTGGTCGAGGGAGGCGTAATGCGCGGCAGCGGCGACAGGCTCCGGAACCAGCAGCGTGGTACCGAAACCGGCCTTGAGGGCGGCGTCGCGCAGGATCTGCTTGCGATCCGGGCCCCAGCCCGCCGGATGCGAAATGCGCACCTGCGCGGGAGGGCGTTGAAGAAGCAGCTCGGCCTCCTCGCCGACACGGCGCAACACCGCGGCGAAGGCGTCGGCGATCGGGAGGGTGACGTCACCGAGCTGGAGCGCACCCTCGTCGATACGCCGCTTGGGATTCGCCTCGAACCGGCTCGGATCCAGCCGAGCCCGGCGTTCGGCGTCACGGCCGACGAAGACCGTGTCGTCCTTGTCCACGTAGATCGCCGACGACATCGTCACCGAACCGTCGATCTCGACGACCTGCGTCCCCCTGCCCTGGATCGAGAGCACCCCGACCGTGCTTGAGGTACCGAAATCGATCGCCAGAACGTCCACCTGTCCCCCTCCCGGACCCGGTGGGCATCGTCTCACGTCCACCGATCACGCGAGTTACGCGCCTGATCACGCGAGAGCGCCGTCTGATCACACGTGTTCGCCATCCACGCACGCGAGCTCTCTGTGCGGGAAAGGCGAACTCACGTGACTGGACACGTAACTCGCGTGATTGGAAGGCGAACACGCAAAAGTGCCCGCCGCGGCAAACCCGCGACGGGCACTTCCGGAACTACCGGGACCTACTCGGCCTCGGCTTCACCGCTCTCTTCGACGGAGCCGGCGCCGATGCTGACCGGCGGGGCGTCCGGGACCGACGAGGGACGTGCTTCGCCGCGGAAGACGAAGTGCGCCTTGTCGTCCTTCTCGCCCTCTTCGTCGCTCCAGCCTTCGACGTCGACCAGGATGATCTGGCCGGCCTGGATCTCGCCGAACAGGATCTTCTCCGACAGCTGGTCCTCGATCTCGCGCTGGATCGTGCGACGCAGCGGCCGCGCGCCCAGCACCGGGTCGAAGCCGCGCTTGGCCAGCAGTGCCTTGGCCTTAGGCGTGAGCTCCAGGTCCATGTCCTTGGCCTTGAGCTGCTTCTCGACCCGTGCCGCCATCAGATCGACCATCTGGATGATCTGATCCTTGGTCAGCTGGTGGAAGACGATGATGTCGTCGATACGGTTCAGGAACTCAGGCCGGAAATGCTTCTTCATTTCCTCGTTGACCTTTTGCTTCATCTTCTCGTACCGGTTCGCGGTATCGCCGCTCTGGGAGAACCCGAGCGAGACGGACTTGGAGATGTCCGAGGTACCGAGGTTCGAGGTGAAGATGAGCACGGTGTTCTTGAAGTCGACCGTACGACCCTGACCGTCGGTGAGCCGACCGTCTTCGAGGACCTGCAGGAGGGTGTTGTAGATCTCCTGGTGGGCCTTCTCGATCTCGTCGAACAGCACCACCGAGAACGGCTTGCGCCGCACCTTCTCGGTCAGCTGGCCACCCTCTTCGTAGCCGACGTAGCCCGGAGGGGCACCGAAGAGCCGCGAAGCGGTGTAGCGGTCGTGGAACTCGCCCATGTCGATCTGGATGAGCGCGTCGTCCTCGCCGAAGAGGAACGCCGCCAGCGCCTTGGACAGCTCGGTCTTACCGACACCGGACGGGCCGGCGAAGATGAACGAACCGGAGGGGCGCTTCGGGTCCTTCAGACCGGCGCGGGTACGGCGGATCGCCTGGGAGACGGCCTTGACCGCGTCCTCCTGGCCGATGATCCGCTTGTGCAGCTCGTCCTCCATGCGGAGCAGACGCGTGGTCTCCTCCTCGGTGAGCTTGAACACCGGGATACCGGTCCAGTTGGCGAGGACCTCGGCGATCTGCTCCTCGTCGACCTCGGCGACGACGTCGAGGTCGCCGTCCTTCCACTGCTTCTCCCGCTCACCCTTCTGGCCGAGGAGGGTCTTCTCCTCGTCACGGAGGCGGGCGGCGCGCTCGAAGTCCTGCGCGTCTATCGCGGACTCCTTGTCCCTGCGGACGTCGGCGATCTTCTCGTCGAACTCGCGCAGGTCCGGCGGCGCGGTCATCCGGCGGATGCGCATCCGGGCGCCGGCCTCGTCGATCAGGTCGATCGCCTTGTCCGGCAGGAAGCGGTCGTTGATGTACCGGTCGGCCAGGGTGGCGGCGGCGACCAGCGCCGAATCGGTGATGGAGACGCGGTGGTGCGCCTCGTACCGGTCGCGCAGACCCTTCAGGATCTCGATCGTGTGCTCGAGCGACGGCTCGCCGACCTGGATCGGCTGGAAGCGTCGTTCCAGCGCGGCGTCCTTCTCGATGTACTTGCGGTACTCCTCGAGGGTGGTCGCGCCGATCGTCTGCAGCTCACCACGGGCCAGCATCGGCTTCAGGATCGACGCGGCGTCGATCGCGCCCTCGGCGGCACCCGCGCCGACGAGCGTGTGCAGCTCGTCGATGAACAGGATGATGTCGCCACGGGTCTTGATCTCCTTGAGCACCTTCTTGAGGCGCTCTTCGAAGTCACCGCGGTACCGGGAGCCGGCGACCAGGGAGCCGAGGTCGAGGGTGTAGAGCTGCTTGTCCTTCAGCGTCTCCGGGACCTCGCCCTTGACGATGTTCTGCGCGAGCCCTTCGACGACGGCGGTCTTGCCGACGCCGGGCTCACCGATCAGGACCGGGTTGTTCTTGGTGCGCCGCGACAGCACCTGCATGACCCGCTCGATTTCCTTGCCACGGCCGATGACCGGGTCGAGCTTGCCTTCGCGGGCCTGCACGGTCAGGTTGCGGCCGAACTGGTCGAGCACCAGCGACGACGACGGGGTGCCTTCACCGCGTCCGGAGCCGGTCTCGGTCGACTCCTTGCCACCCTGGTAGCCCGAGAGCAGCTGCAGCACCTGCTGACGCACCCGGTTGAGGTCCGCGCCGAGCTTGACGAGCACCTGCGCGGCGACGCCTTCTCCTTCGCGGATCAGCCCGAGCAGGATGTGCTCGGTGCCGATGTAGTTGTGGCCGAGCTGCAGCGCTTCGCGCAGTGACAGCTCCAGCACCTTCTTGGCCCGCGGGGTGAAGGGGATGTGCCCGCTCGGGGCCTGCTGCCCCTGGCCGATGATCTCCTCGACCTGCTGGCGGACGCCCTCCAACGCGATGCCCAACGATTCCAGCGCCTTGGCGGCGACACCTTCACCCTCGTGGATCAGACCCAGGAGGATGTGCTCGGTGCCGATGTAGTTGTGGTTGAGCATCCTGGCTTCTTCTTGGGCCAGGACGACCACCCGCCTCGCGCGGTCGGTGAACCTCTCAAACATGTGCACTCCCTCGACTGCTGCGACGGCGGCCCGTTTCCATCGTGCTTTCACCGCGATGGATTCAGCACCGTGAGACCACTCTAGTAGCCACGCGGTCGCGCTGGCGTACCACTACGGCTGATTGCGGCCCGTTCGCGCCCTGGCCGTTCTTCGGCCGTGCGCTCCTTCATCTTCCGGTTGCCCTGCACCTTTACGTCAAGCCCAACGTGCGAATGCGCCCTCGGATTCCGCCGAAGGTGCCTTGTCCGCTGAGCGCGAACATGCAGGTTCACAAGAGACAGCCCAGAGGGTGGACACCCGTCCGGAGTAGTAACGGACCGTATGTAAGGTTAGCCGAACCTAATGATGGGAGCCGGGTGCATCTTCAGCGGTCCTCCCACGACGTCGACGACGGCCTGCGCGCCTCACTCCAGCGGATCACGCGGACCCACGACGACGCCGGCCTCCGCGGCCACGTGCCGGGCGACGAGCCCGGCTGGGTCGGCTGCGGCGACCTGCTCGACGAACCGGATCGTCTCGCCCGATGGCGTGAACGGCTCGACGGCTGGCTGGCCCGGCGGTACCCGGAGGCCGCCGGGATCCCCGAGCGCGTCTCCGCGAGCTGGATCCTGTCCTGGTACCTGCACGTCCCGGCATACGCGGGCGCGATGCTCCTGCACCACGAACGCCGCGTGCCGGCGCTGACGCCGTCCGGGCTCGCGTTCCGGATCGGCGACGACCGGCCGCATCCCGAGTCGGTCGCCGTCCTCGGCGAGGAGTTCTCCTGCCTGCCGACCGACCCGGGTTCGGGGCATCCGGGGGCGACCGTCGTCCGCGACGAGCGTGCCCTGGCGGCGCTCCTGCGCGCCCGGTTCCTCGCGCACGCGAGCAGGTTCATCCGGCTTTACGGGCCGATGACGAGGCTCGGGCGCCGGCAGGCGTGGGCGGCCGCCACCGACGCGCTCGACAACGCGCTGTGGTCGGCGGGGCGGCTGGGAGGGACCCCGGAGGCCGAGGGCGCCGGGGTCGCGGACGCCGCGCTCGTCCTCGACGCACGGTTCCCGCCGCTGACGTCGGCGTCGAAGCTGCGACTGGCGCCTGGGCCCGACGGACACCGTGAGTGGACGAGAAACCGCGAAAGCTGCTGTTTCTCCTATCTGCTGCCCGCGGAATCGGAATGCGACGGCTGTCCGCGAATCCGCGGAAAGAGTTAGGGGTTCCAGTCCGGGTTCCGTCCTGAAACACCCAACGCGCGAGCGAAAGCCGTTGCACCGTCCGCAACGGCCACCTCTTCGCCGTACACCTTCATCGCACGCGCCCGGTCACCCATCGCCTCGGCGGACGCGTGAACGGCTTCGGCCGCTTCGGGTGCGACGTCGAGCGAGCGTCCGGTCGCGCGGGCGAGATCCCAGCCGTGGAAGACGAACTCGCCGAGCACCATGTCCCCGATGATCGACGCGGGCATCTCCGCGGTACCGAGCGCCGTCATGCCCTGCCACGCTTCGGGCGCTCCGAAGATCTCGACGAGCCTCGCGGTCTGCTTCTCGACGGCGCCGAGCCAGCCTTCGCCGACGAGCCCCGCCTCCGCCTCGCCGGTCGACACCGCGGGCGGCGGCGCCTTGCTCCCCGCGGCTTCGAGCCAGGGACCCCAATAGAGAAGGTGGTTCAGCAGCGAGCGGACGTCGTACTCGGCACACGGGGTACGGGCGGCGAGGTCGGCCTCGCCGATCCCGCGCAGGATTCCGGTGAACTCTCGGGCGGCGGGTGCGATCAGGGCAGCGTGTTCGGACATAAGGGCATGAATTCACGGGCACGGGCGCACTGTCTAGAAGAAACGCGACACGGTTAGGTTGAGCGGGTGAGCGGACACCGGATCCCGGCGGGGATCGTCAACGCGCGGGAGGCGAGCACCAAGTTCAGCCTCGCCCGGCACTCGCCCGCGCCGGGACTGCGGCCGTTCGTGGATCACCATTGGCTGCTGCGCTGGGATCTGACCGGCGGCCCGCCGCATGAACAGGTGGTCCTGCCGAACCTCGCGGTGAACGTCACGTTCTTCCGGGACGCGGCCGGGGCCTCCGGACCGGGGAAACGACCTTTCCGCTACGTCGTCGAAGGCGCGGACCAAGGTATCGGCGTGCGATTCCGGCCCGGGGCTTTCCGGGCATTCCTCACCGGACCGGTCACGATGATCTCCGGCCGTTCCGTTCCGCTCACCGATCTCTTCCCCGGCGCCGCGGGAGTGACGGAATCGGTACGCAATGCGACGAACGACTTCGAAATGGTCCGCGCGGTGGAGGAACTGCTCCTCGCGAATCACCCCGAGCTCACCGCCGCGGCGCGGTCGGCCATCGAAGCGGTGGAAACAATCGCGGGCGATCCGGCCATTACCAGGGTCGGCGAGCTGTCAAGCCGAACGGGCTTGTCTCAGCGAAGCCTGCAACGCCTGTTCGCCGAACATGTCGGTGCCGCCCCCAAATGGGCGATTCAGGTATACCGGTTGAACGAAGCGGCGGCACGGATCGCGACCGGGGAAGAGCCGGACTACGCAGAACTGGCGACCGAGCTGGGCTATAGCGACCAAGCACACTTCATCCGGGATTTCCGCTCCGTGACCGGACGACCGCCCACGGAGTACGCCCGGTTGAACCGTGTACAAGAACAAGAAAGCCGCCGGGAATAGTTCCCGGCGGCTCGAGGGTCTGAAAGACCTTCAGTTCTTCTTGTGGTAGGCCTCCACGACCTCGGACGGGATACGTCCACGGTCGGAAACCTGGAAGCCGTTCTTGCGGGCCCAGGCGCGAATGGCCTGGTTCTGCTCGCGGTCGACGGTCGCGGGGCGGGCTGCGGCCTTCACGCCGGCGACCGGACGAATGGCGGTGCGCTTACGGCCACCCGCACGACGGGCGTGCTCCACAAACTGGGCCAGCGCGTCGCGAAGCTCTTCCGCGTTATCCGAGGAAAGGTCGATCTGGTAGCTCACGCCGTCGAGTCCGAACTCAACGGTCTCTTCCGCCTCGCTGCCGTCGAGGTCGTCAACGAGCGAGACGAGCACCTTCTGTGCCATCTGTTTCCTCCTGCTGGGGGCTTACACGATTGATCTGGTACGGGGCATGCCCCGGACAGAAGACTTTGTCTAGCGACATTAATACCCGCTACCGAGACATAACGCAAATCTTGTTAACGAGAACGATCGAGGTATCTGTCACGCGGACGGGTTATTCCGGTCGTACGAGCGGGAACAGGATGGTCTCCCTGATACCAAGGCCGGTCAGCGCCATCAGCAACCGGTCGATCCCCATTCCGACACCACCGCTCGGCGGCATTCCGTACTCGAGTGCCCGGAGGAAATCCTCATCCAGGTTCATGGCCTCACTATCGCCCTGCGCACCCAGCCGAGCCTGTTCCACCAGACGCTGACGCTCGACCACGGGATCGACCAGCTCGGAGTATCCGGTGGCCAGTTCGAATCCGCGCACGTACAGATCCCACTTCTCGGCCACCCCGGGCTTGCTCCGGTGTTGCCTGGTCAGCGGGGATGTCTCGACCGGAAAATCACGGACAAAAGTGGGTTCGTGGAGATGATCTCCGACGAGGTGTTCCCACAGTTCCTCGATGAGTTTGCCGTGGCCTAACTTTGGGTCGAACTCAAGGTCCCGCGCATCGGCATAGGAACGGAGCTTGTCCACCGATGTCTCGGGAGTGACCTCTTCCGACAACGCCTCGGACAACGACTCGTACATTCCGAGTGTGGTCCACTCGCCGGAGAGGTCGTACTCCGAACCGTCGGCCAGAGTGACCACCTGAGTGCCGAGAACGTTCTGCGCCGCTTCCTGGATGAGCTGCCGCGTCATCACCGCATTGGAGTCATAGGTCGCATACGCTTCGTAGTACTCCAGCATGGCGAACTCCGGCGAGTGCGAAGAGTCGCTGCCCTCGTTCCGGAAGTTGCGGTTGATCTCGAAGACCTTCTCGATACCGCCTACCACACAGCGCTTGAGGTACAGCTCAGGTGCGATCCTCAAGTAGAGGTCGAGGTCGAAGGCATTCGAATGCGTGGCGAATGGCCGTGCCGCCGCGCCACCGTGCAGCGTCTGCAGCATCGGGGTCTCGACCTCGAGGAATCCACGCCCGTGAAACGACTCACGCAGCGAACGCATCACGCCGGCGCGAGTACGGACCACGTCCCGAGCCTTGGGACGCACGATCAAGTCGACATAACGCTGCCGGATCCGCGTTTCCTCGGCCAGGTCTTTGTACATGACCGGCAACGGGCGCAATGCTTTCGACGTGATACGCCAGGAGTCGGCCATCACGGAAAGCTCACCGCGCTTGGAGGTGATGACCTCGCCCTCGACGAATACGTGATCACCGAGATCGACATCGGACTTCCACGCCGCGAGTGCGTCCGCACCGACCTTCGCCAAGCTGATCATGGCCTGCAACTCGGTGCCGTCCCCCTCACGGAGACTTGCAAAACACAGTTTGCCGGTATTGCGCATGAACATGACCCGGCCGGTGATACCGACTGTCTCGCCGGTGGCCGTGTCGACCGGAAGGTCGGAATGCTTCGCGCGCACTTCGGCCAGCGAGTGCGTCCGGGGCACCTCGACCGGATACGGATCGATACCCTCCGCGATTATCCGGTCGCGCTTGTCCCGGCGCACCCGCATCTGTTCCGGCAGGTCTTCGTCGGGGCTCACGCCCTCGGATGCGGGGATTTCAGTCATGGCGCCTAGCGTACGAACCCGCCACTTCCCTACGCCAACCGGATTACCTTTTCCGGGTTCGGCGCGCGTGGTTTTCTCTCCATTAACCTGGATCGCGTGAACTCATCCACTCCCGGCATCGAACCCGAACTGCACGCACGCCGCGCCGCCTCGTTCGGCGCGGAGGCCGCCGCCTATGCCGAGCACCGGCCGGACTATCCCGAAAAAGCGCTGGCCTGGGGGCTGGCCGGGGCCGGGAGAGTGGCTGAACAGGTCCTGGACCTGGCCGCGGGGACCGGCAAGGCCAGTGAGGGGCTGCTCGCACTGGGCGTCGCGGTCACCGCGGTGGAACCCGACGCGAAAATGCTCGAAGAACTCGCCAGGACACTGCCGTCGGTGACACCGCTGAGCGGAACGGCCGAGGAGATCCCGCTACCGGACGAATCCGTGGACGCGGTCGTCGCCGGACAGGCCTTCCACTGGTTCGACCTCGACCGGGCCTATCCGGAGATCGCCAGGGTGCTGAAACCGGGCGGAGTCGTTGTCGCACTGTGGAACCACGACGACGAGTCGGCGCGCTGGCTGGTGGATTTCAACGCGCTCATCAAGACTTCGATGAGCAGGCGCTGGCTGAGCGACTACGAATCGCTGCCGGAACACGACGCCTTCGAGCCGTTCGAGAAGGAGACCTTCGGCCACAAACAGCCCAGGACGGCCGAAACCCTGGTGGCCACGCTCGCCACCCATTCGCACATGCTGGTGGCGCCGGCCGCGGAACGAGAAGCGAAACTGCGGCTGGCACGGGAATTCCTCTACAACACGCCGGAAACCGCCTCCGGGGAATTCGACCTGCCGCTTCGCACCACCGTCTTCCGGGCGCGTAAACGATGAGCGCCGACTGGAAGGCCACCTTCACCGCGACGTTCGGCGCACCCGCGTCCGCGGTGTCCGCGCGGATCTGGGCCGAGGTGTACGGCGACGAGTACCCGGCCGAGCTGGACACCTACAGCTTCGTGACCCGGACCGACCTGCACCGCGTCGCCGCCGAAGCGCGGCTCGCCCCGGGCGGGCGGCTGGCCGACATCGGCTGCGGCCGCGGCGGCCCCGGGCTGTGGGTCGCCGCGCGCACGTACGCGACGCTCACCGGTGTCGACATCGCGGAGACCGCGCTGGCTTCGGCACGGCGTCGCGCGGAAGCCATGGACGTCGAAGCGACCGAATTCCGGATCGGCAGCTTCACGGACACCGAACTGGACGACGCCGCGTTCGAAGCGGTGATGAGCGTCGACGCACTGCTCTTCGCGCCGGACAAGCCCCGCGCCTGCGCCGAGTTCGCGCGGATCCTGGTCCCCGGCGGGCGGCTGCTCGTCACGACCTGGGACTTCGACGGCCAGCCCCCGAACCGGCCGCCGCAGGTGGACGACCACCGTCCGCTGCTGGAGGCCGCGGGGTTCGACGTCCTCTCTTATGAGGTGACGCCCGGCTGGCGGGAGCGGCAGCAGCGGACCATGGAGCTGTCACTGGAGCGTGTGGAAGAACTGGCGGCGGAGTCCGGCGAGGATCCGTCGAAGCTGCGGGCGAGCCTGGAGCAGGTCCTGCGGAACCAGGAGCTGATGACGCGGCGGGTCCTGATGATCGCTTCGCGCCGCTGAAGAACGCCGCCATTAGAGGACTACTTGCGGGAGTCGGGGGTGTTGTTACGTTCGTAGACCAGCCGCAGGCCCAGCAGGGTCAGATCGGGCACGTGTTCGGTGATCGTCTCCGATTCACCGATCACCAGTGGCGCCAGCCCGCCGGTCGCGATCACCGCGACCGGGTCGGCGCCGCCGGGCGAAAGCTCGCGTTTGATCCGCTTCACCAGGCCGTCGACCTGGCCGGCGAAACCGTAGAGGATGCCCGACTGCAGGCATTCCACGGTGTTCTTCCCGATCACCGACCGCGGCGGCACCAGCTCCACCTTGCGCAGCGCCGCGGCGCGCGCGGCGAGGGCGTCGACGGAGATCTCGATACCAGGCGCGAACGCACCGCCGAGGAATTCGCCCTTCGCAGAAATGGCGTCCACGTTGGTCGAAGTCCCGAAGTCCACCACCACACAGGCGGTGGGGTGCAGATGGTGCGCGGCCAGGGTGTTCACCAGCCTGTCCGCGCCCACCTCCTTGGGGTTGTCGACCAGGAGCGGCACACCCGTGCGCACCCCGGGTTCGACGACGATCTTCGGCAACCTGCCGTAATACCGCGAAAGCATGACCCGGAGCTCCCGCAGCACGGCGGGAACCGTGGACAGCGCGCTGATCCCGGTGACCGCGTCCGCGTGCGCGCCGAGGAGCCCGCGCATGGTGAGCGCAAGCTCGTCGGCGGTGATCCGCGCGTCGGTGCGCATGCGCCAGTCACCCACCAGCTGTTGCCCGGAGTAGAGCCCGAGCACGATATTGGTGTTGCCGACGTCGACCGTGAGCAGCAAGGACTCAGCTTTCGGCGTGCAGCAGGGCGTCGAGACGGCGGGCGTCGGCGGTTTCGGCGACCGGGAAGGTCATCGTGTCGTCGTCGGCCAGCGTCACGGTGCCGCTCATCAGTCCGGATCCCTCCGGCGCGTGCCCGGGGTTGGCACCCTTCTCGACGATCCGGTTGTCCGCGTCGACGAAGAGGACCCGCGGCCGGAACGCGGCCGCCTCGGCGTTCTCCATCTGCGCGTACGAAATCAGGATCACCAGATCGCCGGGGTGCACCAGGTGCGCCGCGGCGCCGTTGATGCCGAGCACCCCGCTGCCGCGTTCGCCGGCGATCACGTAGGTCTCGAGCCGCGCGCCGTTGGTGACGTCCACAATGGACACCTGTTCGCCCGGCAGCAGATCCGCCGCGTCCATCAGGTCCTCGTCGACGGTCACCGATCCGACGTAGTGGAGATCGGCCTGGGTGACCGTCGCCCGGTGGATCTTCGATTTCAGCATCGTGCGGTACATCGTGGACTCTCCCTATTCCCCTGCGTCCAGCGCGTATTCCGGATGGTCCGCGGCCGCGCCGAGCACCACCGGGACGTTGTCGATCAGCCGGGTACTCCCCACCCGGGCGGCGATCAGCAACCGCGCTTCACCGTCGACGGGCGCGGGCCCGAGGTCGGTTCCCCTCAACTCCAGATAATCGACCTCGACGCCCGCTCGCGCGGCGAGGGTCTTCCGGGCGGTCGCCAGCACGGCGTCCGCGCCGTCGCGCCCGACGAAGGCACCCGCGGTGAGCGCCGCCGACAACACGATCGCGTCCTCGCGCTGTTCAGGTGTCAGGTAGACGTTGCGCGAGGACAACGCCAGCCCGTCACGTTCCCTGACCGTCGGCACCCCGATGACCCGGGTGTCGAAGTTCAGGTCCCGCACCATCTTCTTGATCAGCACCAGCTGCTGGTAGTC
The DNA here is from genome assembly GCF_046549055.1 of Amycolatopsis sp. lyj-112. Lineage (NCBI taxonomy): Bacteria > Bacillati > Actinomycetota > Actinomycetes > Pseudonocardiales > Pseudonocardiaceae > Amycolatopsis > Amycolatopsis sp. lyj-112. The sequence goes on from NZ_JAJPWS010000002.1 coordinate 722,086, forward strand.
CTTCTCCCCGAAGAAGGCGTAGTCCGGCCGCACGATGTTGAACAGTTTCGCCACCACGGTCAGCACCCCGGCGAAATGCCCGGGCCGGACCGTTCCTTCGAGCTCGTCGCCGAGCGCACCGGGATGCACCGTGACGGTGGCGCCTTCCGGGTACAGGTCCGACGCCTTGGGCAGGAAGCCCAGTTCGACGCCGTCCTCCTTCAGCACCTCGAGGTCCTTGTCCAGCGGACGCGGGTAGGCCTCGAAGTCCTCGCCTTCCCCGAACTGCAGGGGGTTCACGAAGATGGACGTGGCGACCACCGTGTTCGGCAGCCGCTTCGCCCGGCGGATCAGTTCGCGGTGCCCGGCGTGCAGGGCGCCCATGGTGGGCACCAGCGCGACCTTGCGGCCGACCCCGTGCAGGGCACGCGTCACCTGGCTCACCTGCTCCGGCGGCTGGAAGGTGTGCAGCGTGCCTCGGGCGAATTTGGGTGTGGTCACTGGATTTGCTGCCCTTCGGCGGGGTCTGAGGGGTCGGCGGGATCGCTGAGAAGTTCGGTGAGTTCGGCGGCCGCCGAGGCGTCCAGGAGTCCTGCGGCGTTGCTGCGCGCCACCGTGCGCTTGGCCAGCACGCGATAGCTCGGAGCGACGTCGGGAGCCCGCTCGGCCAGCACCGCGAGATGCTTACGCACGGTACCGAGATCACCACGGGCCACCGGCCCGGTCAGCGCCCGGTCCCCGTGCCGCAGAACATTATCCAATGCCGCCGACAACAACGGAGCCACCAGGCGTTCCGGCTGGGAGATTCCGGCTTCCCGCAACAGTTCCGCGCAGTCGGCGACCAGTGTCATCAGGTGGTTCGCCCCGTGTGCCAACGCCGCGTGATAGAGCGCACGCGCTTCGTCAGGGATCCGGACGGGCTCGGCGCCCATCTCCACGGTCAGCGCTTCGCCGACGTTCCAGGCGGCTTCGTCACCCGCTGTGGCCGTGACGCCGATGCTGCAGGCGGCCAGCCGCTCGAGATCCTCGGCGCGCCCGGTGAAGGTCATCACGGGGTGCAGGGCCAGTGGCAGCGCCCCGACCTCGACCGCGGGCGCGAGGACGTCGATGCCGTGCGCTCCCGACGTGTGCACGACGATCTGCCCCGGCCGCAACGAGCCGGTGGCGACCAGGCCGCGCACCATCCCGGGCAGGGCGTCGTCGGGCAGGGCCAGCAGGACGAGATCGGCGCTGCGGGCGACCTCGTCGGGCGGCAGGAGGGGCACGTCGGGGAGCAGTTGCTCCGCCCGGCGTACCGAAGCGTTGGAAAGGCCCGAAGCCCCGACGACGGCGTGACCGGCTCTCGCCAGCGCCGCGCCGACGACGCTGCCTACCCGGCCTGCGGAGACGACACCCACCGCCAGGCGAGCGGGCCTCATCATGGCGTGCGCCAGTGGACGCTCATGGTCTAAGACTCCTCAATTCGTTCCAGTCCCGCTCTGCGGTCGCGGGTACCAGACGACCGCGCGAGGGTAACCCTCCGGCCGGTGTCTGAAACGGCCCTCGTGACCAGCTTCACCTGTTACGGGTCACCCGCGCGGAGCGCCGTCCGCCAGCCGCACGGCCTCGGCGCGCGAAGACTTGAGCACCTGCAGCAACTCCCGCTGACGCAGTTTCGCGTCGTCGGTGAGCTTCCGGCCTCTCCGCAGGAAGGCCAGTTCGGTGACGCTGGCCTGGTAGCGGCCGACGGCCTTCGCAGCGTCGCGTCCCGACTGCTTCCGCGCCTGTTTCCGCCACGACCGCCGTCCGGACAGGCTGGCGAGCAGCGGGACTTCGGTCGGGGCGATCCAGCGCGCGTCCACCATCATCGGCAGCGCGGCCGCGACGATCCGCTGCTCGCGGCGCCGCTGCATGACGACCAACGAGAACACACCGATGAACAGCGGCACCATGATCAGGAAGTACACGTTCAGGAAGGTCTTGGCCCCACCGAGCAGCGCGGCGCCGTTCCACAGCGCGTGCAGCAGCACGGCGACGATGTAGCCGCCGATCGGCGCCAGGATCCGCGCTGAGCGGATCTTGCTGCTCGCCGCGATACCGAGGCCGATTCCGGTCATCACCGCGAACAGCGGATGCGTGAACGGGGAGAGCACGCCGCGCAGGAAGAACGCGGCGAGCACGCCGGCGCTCGTGCCGTCGCCGAAACCGTATTCGGCGAAGGCCCGGCCGAAGTAGTAGATGTTCTCGGTGAAGGCGAACCCGGCCGCGGTGAACCCGGCGTAGACGATGCCGTCGACGACGCCGTCGAACTCGATCGGGCGGCGCCACCACAGCAGGAGGATGAACGCGGCCTTCGCCGCCTCCTCGACCAGTGGCGCGGAGACCAGGCCGCTGATCTTGCCACCGCCACCGCTGCCGAGCAGCAGGTCACCGACGGCCTCGGCGCCGCTGTTGAGCAGCAGCGCGATGATCGTCGCGATACAGGCGCCCCAGACGAAGGCCAGCAGCAGGAGTTTGGGCGGTTCCGGTTCCCAGCGGTCGACCCAGAGGAACGCCGTGACCACCACGGCGACCGGGACCAGCGCGGCGAGCACACCGATCGTCACCGCCGGCAGGCCGACCTTCTCGGTCACCGTGCCGAACACGAACAGCCCGCACAGCGCGACGGCGATCAGCCCGAGCACCGGCAGCAGCACGGTGATCGACCGAGACCGGCGTGCCCGGTCGATACCGGGCGCCGGGGAGGAAGGCTCGCTCACAGCGGGTCACCCTACCGTCGGTATGGACTCAATCTTCGGCGCGGCGCCTGCGCCGCGGAGTGGACTCGTTCGCACCGTTGGCGGCGAGCAGGTCCATCACCGACCGACCGGACGCGTGGGAGCCGGCCGCGGGGGTCTCCGGGCGGCTGTGCGACGACCCGTTGCGGGACGGCGGCGCCTCGTCTTCCGGCCTCGACCGCCTGCCGCCGTGACGGCCGCCCGAGGACTCGGGCTCCCCGCCTTGCCAGGCCGGGGGTTCCCCGTCCGGACGGCGGCGACGGCCGCCTCCGGTCGGTTCGGCCACGTTCGGCGCCGGGGTGAGCGAGGTCGACGACTCCTCCGCCGCCCGGCGACGACGTCCGCCGGGCCGGTTCTGCATCAAGCGGACCTCTTCGGGCAGCGTCGGGTTGACCGCGGGCTCGTCGACGGGCGGGCTGTGCCGCGACGGTGCCTCGGCGGCCGCACGGCGCACGGGCTCGGGCGGCATGGCCGGCTCCGGCGGCCGGACGGGCTCGGCGCGACGCTGAGGCTCCGGACGCCGCGGAGGCTCGGACATGGGGAGCGAAAGCGGCGTCGGCGGTTCCGGGTCACGACGAGGCTCGGGACGCGGCAGCGAACTCGACGGCTGGGGCTGGGGCATCTGAGGCTGGGGTGCCGGGGGCTGGGCCGGGCGGAGCCTGTCCTGGAAGTCGTCCCGTTTGGGGAACGCCGCGCTCAGGTCGCCCACCGGGCGCTCCTGCGTCCACGACGGCTTCCACTCGCCGGTGCTCTCCAGCGGCTTTTCCTGCGGCGCGGGCTTGTTGGCGGGCGGCGGCGTGGCACCGGCCGGACGGGGCCGCTCGACCGGTTTCATCCCCGGCCTGGTCAGGCCGAGCTCACGGTTCGGCCGCGGCCGGTCGGGCTCGACCTTCTTGACGGGTTTGGCCTGCACGGCGGGCTTCACCGGAGGCGTCTGCTGACGAGTCTGCTCTTCGGGCCGCGGCGCCGGGGGGCGCTGCACGGTTCCGGCGTCGAGCCGCTGCTGCAGCGACGGCTGCTGCTGTTGGCGCGGCGGTTCCTTGCGCTGGGGTTGCCGGGCGACGGTGGGCATCGACGGCTGCGAGACCTCGGCGCGCGAGACACCGGGCATGGACGGGCGGGACACCTCGGCCGGGGTCACCGGCGGCGGGGTCTTGCGTTTGGCGTCGACCCTCGGCATCGGCCGGGAGATCTCGACGGGCGACATCCCCGGGTTGGACATCTCGAGCCGCTCGCGGCGGGCGGCTTCGGCGGCGAGCGCCTCGGCGGCCTTCGAGGCGCGGGCGTCGGCCTTGCGCATGCTGCGGCGAGTGGATTCGTCGGCGGGCTTCGGCCGCTGGACCTGGCTGCTCTGGCCGTAGCCGTTGGGGCCGTTGGGGCCGTGCGAGCCATGGGGTCCGCGTGAACCGCTGGGACCGTGTGAACCATTAGAGCCGTTGGAGCCGTGTGAACCGTTGCCCCCGCCGCCGTTGACCTGACCGTTCGCCGGCTTCCGGCGGGCGGCGGCCGGGGTACCGGCCCGCGCGGCCGCCGGTTCGAGGACGCGGTCGATCATCTCGGTCGGGCGTTCCAGCTCACGTTCGCGGTCGTCGACGTCGATCGTGGTGTTGGTGGCCGCCATCAGCTGGGGCTTGGGTTTTCCGTTGCCGTTGCCGTTGTCCGAACCCGCGCTCATCAGCTGCTTGTTGTCGAGGGACCGCATGCGGGTGGCCTGCGCGGTGAGCGCGACACGTTCGAGGAGGACCTCGCCACCACCGAAGAGCGACTGGAGGCTCTCGCGAAGAGCGGTCACCTCGGCTCTGAGCGCTTCGAGTTCGTCGTGGGAGCGGTTCTCGGCGACCTGCCGGTTCTCCGCTTCCATCTCCAGCTCGAACTCGCGGCGGGCGGCGATTTCGCGTTCCAGCTCCAGCTCATAGACGGCCTGCGCCTCGGCGACGGCTTCCTCACTCTGCGACACGTGCTTGCGAGAACGGACCGCGAGGAACGCCCCGATCAAAGCGGCCCAGAGCGCCGCGACGATACCCAGCCGCAAGTAGCGAAGGTCGTCGGAAAGCACCAATGCGAGCGTCGCGCCGACGGCGAGAATCAAGCCGACGACAAGCCACGGCCTACCCGCAAGGCGGCCACGCGAGTCGTCACCCACCCCGGTCATGCCCAACACCGTACCTTCTAGTAATCCGAACGAGACCTAGTCGGTACTTCGAGCGGTGCTTCTCGAGCGTTAACCGGTCGGCTCGGGATCGCGGTCCCGATCACTTCCCTCGGGGGTCCGGCAGCAGTGTTCGAGCCACAAAGCCGCAGCTACCAGCGCCGCCGAGCTGACGATCCCGACCGTCGCCGACCGAAGATCACCGGCCGCCGCGAGGAGTTCGTCACGTCGGGGAAAAAGATACGCGAAGGCCGCCAGCCAGACACCCGTCATGACGGATCCGGCGAGAGATGACGCCTTCCCGAGAGCCACCGATCGGGCGACGGAGATCGCGGCCAGAACCCGGCCCTCCTTGATCCGCGAACGGATGATGAAGGCGAGCACGGCTTCACAGAGCGCGAGGACGAACAGCGTCACTCCGGCGAAGAGCGGGAGCGCGGGGAACGAGCCGTAGGCGGCCTGGAAGAGCAGATAGGCCAAGACCAAGCCGATGAGGGCGGCCACCGCCAGCTCGCGTGGCCGGGTGAAGTGCATGGTCCAACGCTACCTGGCAGGCTTGACTCTCCACCAACTGGAGAGTCGAGCATGAAGCACATGGGCACCACCGCCGTCTTCACCATCGGGGAACTGGCCAAACGCACCGGCCTGCCGGTGAAGACCATCCGCTTCTACTCCGATGAGGGGCTTCTGCCTCCGACCGACCGCACGGGCTCCGGCTACCGGCTCTACGACGCGACCGCGATGGCGCGTCTGGAGCTGGTCCGGACGCTGCGGGAGCTGGGGCTGGGTCTCGCGGACGTGGAGCGGGCGCTGACCAGGGAAGCGACCATCGGGGACCTCGCGGTCCAGCACGTCGCGGCCCTGGACGAGCAGATCCGGCGGCTGGAACTGCGCCGGGCGGTACTGCGGGCGGTGGCCAAACGTGATTCACCACTGGAGGAGGTCGAACTGATGAACAAGCTCGCATCGATGTCGGACGAGGACCGCAAGCGTTTGCTCGACACGTTCTGGGCGGAGACGGTCGAGGGGCTGGACCTGGATCCGCAGTTCATGGAGCGGATGCTCTCCGCGAAACCGGAACTACCCGACGACCCGACGCCCGAGCAGCTGGAGGCGTGGATCGAGTTCGCCGAACTCGTGCAGGACCCCGAGTTCCGCGCGTCCATCCGCCGGATGAGCGAGTGGCACTCGAAGCTCCGGAAGCAGGACGGGGCGGACTTCGGCGAGAAGCAGCAGGAGCTGTGGGTTGCTTGGAGCGCGAAGGCGTCGGAAGCGCTGGAGGCCGGGATCGGCCCGGACTCGGCGGAGGGCCGGGAGCTGGCCGAGACGATCTTCACGCAGTCGTCGAGGAACGGGCAGGACGCCGCCGACCCGGCCTGGCGCAAGCGGCTGGCCGACGGGATGGCGATCAGCTCCGACCCGCGGGCGGAGCGGTACTGGGTCCTACTGGGGAAGATGAACGGCTGGCCGGCGTTCCCGAGCCAGATGGCTCAGAGCGAGTGGATCATCGCCGCCCTTCGCGCCACTCTCACCTGACGCGTTTCGTCCTCTAGTTGCGATAGTTGGCGGCACGAACTACCGCGACTAGAGGACTAATTGCGGGTTTTGCGGGCGCTCAGGCGAGGGTGAGGCGGGTGAGCCGCACCGAGTCGCGGTCGTCCCGGGGGCGGGCGGCGAGGAGGTCGGCGACGGGGCCGTGGCCGGGGAGCACCGCGGCGGGCTCGATCTCCAGCCAGGGGATCAGCACGCTCGCGCGCTCCGGCGTGCCGGGATGGGGAAGCAGCAACCGGGGGTCGTCGGAGCGAACCCCGGCCACGGTCACTATGTCGACATCCAGAGTGCGCGGGCCCCAGCGAAGTTCGCGTACCCGCCCGGAGGCCTCTTCGGCCGCCTGCCCGGTGCGCAGCCAGTCCCAGTGATCGCGCGCCGGGTCGTCGACGAGGCAGACGGCGTTGAGGAAGTCCGGCTGGTCCTCGACGCCCCATGCCTTCGTCTCGTACACCGACGACACCGCGACCAGCGCGGGCCGCACGGCGTCGACGGCCAGCTGCAGGAACGCGAGCCGGTCCCCCAGGTTCGAACCGAGTGAGAGCAGTGCGCGGCTCATCGTTCGCGCGACACCGTGACGGCGACGTCGTCGAAGTTCAGCGGGATCGGCGCGGACGGCTTGTGCACCGTCACCTCGACGGCGGTCAGCCGCTCGTCACGCAGGACCTCGTCGGCGATCTTCCCGGCGACGCTCTCGATGAGGTCGTACGGTTCGCCGGCCACGATCCCGGCCGCGAGTTCGGCGAGTTCGCCGTAGTGGAGGGTCTTGGTCAGGTCGTCGGACGCGGCGGCCGGACCGAGGTCCAGCCACACCACGATGTCGACGACGAACTCCTGCCCGTCGCGCTTCTCGTGATCGAAGACCCCGTGCCTGCCGAAGACCCTCAGTCCGGTCAACGTGATCCGGTCAGACACCAGGACTCCCCTTCCGCCAAGCGGCCGCGACGGTCACCGCGTCGATGCTCGCGCCGACCTCGTGTACCCGGACACCCCACGCGCCGGCCGTCGCGGCGAGCGCGGACACCGCCGCCGTCGCGTTCTCCCGGCCGTCCGGCGGGGCGGGCGTTCCGTCCTTTCCGGACAAAAGCCGGCCGAGGAACCGCTTGCGCGAAGCCCCGACGAGAACGGGGAAACCCAGGGAAAGCAAGGAATCCAGACCGTGAAGCAGCGCCCAGTCGTGCTCGGCGTTCTTCGCGAAGCCGATGCCCGGGTCCAGCACGATCGCGCTCGGGTCCACCCCGGCCGTGACCGCTTCGTCCACTCGGGACAGCAGCTCGTCACGGACGTTCGCGACCACGTCCTCATAGGACGCCAGCGCGTTCATGTCCTTGCTGTGCCCGCGCCAGTGCATCAGCACCCACGGCACCCCAGCCTGCGCGGCGACCCTCGCCATGTCCGGATCGGCCAGCCCGCCGGAGACGTCGTTGATCACCGACGCCCCGGCCTCGATCGCGGCGGCCGCGACCGCGGCACGGGTGGTGTCCACCGACATCGCGACACCGTCGGCGGCGAGCGAACGGATCACCGGCATGATCCGGGAAATCTCGGTCTCGGCGTCCACCCGGGACGCCCCCGGCCGCGTCGACTCCCCGCCGACGTCGATCAGGTCCGCGCCGCGCGCCCACATCGCGTGCGCGTGCTCCAGCGCCTGCTCGACACCGAGGTAGCGCCCACCGTCCGAAAAGGAGTCCGGCGTGACGTTGAGAATGCCCATCACCGCGCAGCGGCCGGGCCGGGGCAGGACGGTCATCGACGGCCCTTGATCAGGTCCAGCGCTTCCGCCCGCGACGACGCCGAAGTCTTCAACGATCCGCGCACAGCCGACGTCGTGGTCCGGGCGCCGGGTTTGCGGATCCCGCGCATGGCCATGCAGAGGTGCTCGGCTTCGACCACGACGATCGCGCCGCGGGGCTCGAGTTTGCGCATGAGCGCGTCCGCGACCTGCGAGGTGAGCCGCTCCTGCACCTGCGGGCGCTTGGCGTAGAGGTCGACGAGACGGGCCAGTTTGGACAGACCGGTGACCTTGCCGTGCTCGTTGGGGATGTAGCCGACGTGGGCTACGCCGTGGATTGACAGCAAATGATGTTCACAGTTGTGCGTCAGGTGCCCGGCGATCAGGAAGGTCGGGTGGGGCTCGCATTTGAAGCTGTACACCGTGTAGGGCTTGGTTCCCGTGGCCTTCACCGGTCGGACGGATTCAACCTCGACGTAGTCCGACTCGATCAGGTCCGTCGTATAGTCGTCTTGGGGGAAGCCATGCCGCTCGAACCAGCGATCAGCGACGTAGAGGACTGAGGCAGGCGCCTTGCGCGGCGTGAATCTCGCGCCGATGATCGTTGCCAGGTCTTCGAGAAAGGGAATGTTCGCGCTGGTAATCAGGCGACCCGGGTGTCGTTTGTCGTCGCAGCCGTCCCCGTCGATGTAGCCATCGAGAAATCCATTGAAGGTGCTCCGGTCGTTGAGCACGACCATGGGGAAGCGCTGCCGCTGGTGATGCGCGTCGCCACCGACGTACTGCCGCATCAGATCCGCGAGGAACGACGAGACCACCCGTACCCGGAAACCAGGCGCCTCACGCCCGAGGTAGCCCGAAGGGCGGGTGACGGGCTCAAGCTTCGCCTCGATCCCAAAGGCCCGGTAGAGCGACTCGGCGTACTTCTTCGCGAAGTCGCGGTCGTTCACCACAAGAGAAACGTAGCGCTCTGCGACCGTCCCATCCGAGCAAGTCGCACCGATGACATAGCCGAAGTCGTAGCCGAACTTCGGCTTCCACCGATTCCGGCAGAGCTTGCGCGCGTGAGTCCACTCGATGAACGAGCCTTCGACATCCCTGGCTTCCATCCACCCCTTCGGCGTCGCCAAAGGATGGTCGGGAGTGACCTTGAAACGTCCGCCCGAGGTGATGACCTCGACGAGTTCACGAGTCTGGTGCGAGCTGATCTCGGTGACCGTGGTCTCCTCGACCTTGCCGCCCGAGAGGGTCCACAGCTTGTCGCCGACCTCGACTTCTGCCGCTTGCTTCTGGCCCCCGACAGCGTTCACCGTCTGCTTGCTGGGGACGCAGGTCGAATACATCGGGATGTCCGTCACGAGGACGAGTTCTTCGTGCGCCTCGTCGAACGTGCGGTCCAGCACGTGATCGGGCTCGGTGTAGAGCCCGGCGAACATCTCCCGGTAAGCGCGAGCGACCCGGGCGGGGGTCTCAAGGAGACCGTCCCGGTCCGGGTCCTCACCACAAGCGAGCAGGAGTTCGCGTACGGCCTTCTCGGCCCGGTCTTGGTCGAAGACCGGGCCTTCACCGCTACCGCTTGTTGTCGTCCTGTCCGTCGGATTCACGCCGCTGTTGTCCTTCGTCCTGCTGCTGACCGCCAGACTGGCCACTGAACCAGTCGTCGCGCGGACGGTCTTCGGCGGGACGCCAGGGCTGATTCGGCTGGCCGCCCGGCTGAGTCGCCGGGGTCCATCCGGGGGGAGCCCCGTAGTTCGGCGGGCCGCCCACGGGCCCACCCTGGTAACCGCCTGCCGGACCGCCCGGCTGCTGCCCACCATATGCCTGGGGCCAGTGGCCGGTGCCGTTCGGCCCACCGTTCGGGCGGCCACCGTTGGGGTGGGCGCCCGGCTGCGGCGGCGCGTACGGGTTGGCGTTCGGGTCCGGCGGCGGAGCCGGGGTCGAGTACGGCGGACCACCGGGCAGTTCGCCGCCGCCCTGCACGGTGCCGACCGGGGTCGGCGCCGGCTGCAGCACCGGCTGCTCCCTCTCCGGCTGCGGCGGGGGCCACGGCTCGCCGCGTTCGATCGCCAGCTCACCCGGGGTCTTGATCGGCGGCTTGTCCGACGGCTTCCGCTCGCCGAACTCGTTGAAGATGGTGATGTGCGGGCGCTTCTCGACGGACGCGAAGATCCGCTCGAGATCCTTGCGGGTCAGCGTCTCCTTCTCGAGAAGCTCGATGACCAGCTCGTCCAGCACGTCGCGGTAGGTGCTCAGCACGTGCCACGCCTCGGTGTGCGCGGTCTCGATGAGCTTGCGCACCTCCTCGTCGATCTCGTGCGCGACTTCCAGGGAGTAGTCCGCCTGGCGGCCTGCCGAGCGGCCGAGGAACGGGTCGCCCTGCTCTTGGCCGTACTTGACCGCGCCGAGGCGGGCGCTCATGCCGTACTCGGTGACCATCGCGCGGGCGATCTTCGTCGCCTGCTCGATGTCGGAGGAGGCACCGGTGGTGGGCTCGTGGAAGACGAGTTCCTCCGCCGTCCGGCCACCCATCGCGAAGACCAGGCGCCCGAGCATCTCCGAACGGGTCATCAGCTCCTTGTCGTCCTCCGGGACGAGCAGGGCGTGACCGCCGGTGCGCCCGCGCGGCAGGATCGTCAGCTTGTAGACCGGCTCGATATCCGGCATCGCCCACGCGGCGAGCGCGTGCCCGCCCTCGTGGTAGGCCGTGATCTTCTTCTCCTTCTCGGAGATGATCCGGCTCTTGCGGGCGGGACCGCCGACGACGCGGTCGACGGACTCCTCCAGCGCTTCGTCGGTGATCACGTGCCCGTTCATGCGGGCGGTGAGCAGTGCGGCCTCGTTGAGCACGTTCGCCAGGTCGGCGCCGGACATCCCGACGGTCCGCTTGGCGAGGCCGCTCAGGTCGGTGCCCTGCGCGATCGGCTTGCCCTTGGCGTGCACCTCGAGGATCGCCCTACGGCCGCGCATATCCGGTGCGGACACCGGGATCTGGCGGTCGAACCGGCCGGGGCGCAGCAGCGCCGGGTCGAGGATGTCGGGGCGGTTCGTCGCGGCGATCAGGATGATGCCGCCGCGTGCGTCGAAGCCGTCCATCTCGACGAGCAGCTGGTTCAGGGTCTGCTCACGTTCGTCGTGGCCACCGCCGAGGCCGGCGCCGCGCTGGCGGCCGACCGCGTCGATCTCGTCGACGAAGATGATGCAGGGCGCGTTCTGCTTGGCCTGTTCGAACAGGTCGCGGACGCGGGAGGCACCGACACCGACGAACATCTCGACGAAGTCGGAACCGGAGATCGTGTAGAACGGCACGCCCGCCTCGCCGGCGACGGCTCGCGCGAGCAGCGTCTTACCGGTACCGGGCGGCCCGTAGAGCAGCACGCCCTTCGGGATCTTCGCGCCGAGAGCTTGATATCGCGCCGGGTTCTGCAGGAAGTCCTTGATCTCGTACAGCTCTTCGACGGCCTCGTCGGCGCCCGCGACGTCCCCGAAGGTCGTCTTGGGCATATCCTTGTTGAGCTGCTTGGCCTTCGACTTGCCGAAGTTCATCACCCGGTTCCCGCCGCCCTGGGCGTTGTTCATCATCCACATCAGCAGGCCCAGCACGAGGGCGAGCGGAATGGCGAAGATCAGGATCTGGGTGAGGACGTTCTGCGTGGTGACCTTGGTGGTGAACTTGACCGGGTTGTCACCGCTCTTGAGGGCGATGAGCTGCCCGTAGACGGTGCCCGCGACGTTCGCCGGGTACTGGGAGATGATCTGGTCGACCTGCTGGCCGTCGACCTCGATCTTCTTGTTCAGCAGCAGCTTGACCTGCTGCTCCTTGTCCTCTTGCGAGGCTTCCTTGACGTTGTTCGCGGTGATCTGCTGATTCGCGACCGAGATCGGCACCTGGGTGTAGCCACGATCGCTGTCGAAGATCGTGTTGTAAGCGAGAAACGCCAGTACCGCCGCGAGAATCCAGAGCACTGGGTTCTTGAGCACGCTCTTCCGGTTCATACGACTCGGCCCTGGTGGCCTCGACCCTTCCTGGTTGGGCGGCTCTTGCGATACCCGCCATCACGATCTTGACGACCCATGGTGCTCCGACACCCACCCCTCAGGATACCGCCCGCCTGGGCGGACGCGGGTGGTGAGCCTCTCGCACGTCAACGGCGGACGCAGCGTGAGGGTTCCCGGAGCGTGAGCGTGACGATCACCCTAACGTGTGTCGACCGCCACACCAGCGGCCATTTCGCCCAGCCGCATCCGGAGTGTCTTGATGTCCGCGGGTGAGACGGTGACCCACTCGCGACCGTCCGGACCGGCCTGTGACGTGCTGAGGTAGCGCCCGCTGGCGGTGTCGAACCAGCCGAGGACCCGCGAGCGCTGCTTGGCGCCCACGTGGGAACGGCTGTTCGCTGCCAGCTGACCGCCGCGCAGCCGAGGCTGGCCGGTGAGCTTGCCGAAGGCCTCGCGCGGGTCCGCGCTGATGCGTTCACTGAGTGAGACGCGACCCTTATCCTTGCGACGGATCTTCGCCGCTTCGGGCTCTTCGGCCTGCTTCGTCGGGTTGACGGCCGCGCGGATCGGTTCGGTCCGGCGGGCGTCGTCGATCGGCAGCGTGACGGACGCCTCCGAGCCGCGCTGTCCCGGCGGCAGCAGTTCGACCACCGCGGTGGGGAGCCCGTCGGCCGGGGCCTCGCGCAGCCAGATCCCGGTCCCGTCCTGGATCGCGAGTACCCCGCTGCTGCCGTCCGAGGCACCGAGCACGGCGATCGTCGGGGCCTGGAATTCGGGGATGTGCAGGGCGTCGATGGTCAGCGAGCCGCGCGCGAGGAGGTAGAGCCAGTCCTCGATCCGGGGCTCCAGCCTGCCCCGGCCGTCGCGGATACCGCGGGCCCTGAGCTCGACGTCGGTGCGGTTGCGCAGAGCCCGCCGCTCGCCTTCGGTCGCGCCGTGCGAGCGCGCCCGCAGCGGGTACGGCAGGTCTCCGAGTTCGGCGGACTCCCAGAGGAAGTCGAACGCCATCGGCGTGAAGTGTTCCTGGTGCATTGCTCCGTGCCCTCCCGGCACCTTGACCCGTGCGGTGGGGCGGCCCCGTGCCCGGCCGGTCGCTGTGCGTCAGAACGGCCCCGGTGTTCACGATAGCGAAGGGGTACGACAGGCGGTGGGCGGATGGCTTGAAGGTTCGGCGCGTATCGGCGGCGTGTGTCATGAAAGGGTCTAATGGGACAAATTTTGTCCTATTAGACCCTTTCATGACACACGCGAAGTACCGAAGAAGCTCAGCGCGCGACCGCGGAGTCCGCGGCGATCTTGCCCAGTAGTTCCGTAAGGCGTTGCCGCAGTGTCGCCGGGTCCGCGGGCGCGATGGTGATCCAGTCCCGCCCGTCCGAGCCGCGCGTGGCCTGGGTGAAGTACCGGCCCGACTGCGTGTCGAACCAGCTCAGCACCGAAGAGCGGCTACGCGTCCCCATCCGGTTCCGCGCGTTGGCGCCGAACTGGCCACCGCGCAACCGCGGCTGGGCCTGAAGCCGGGACAGGGCCTTGCGGTCCTCGTCGGAGGTGGCCCGGCCGTCGACCTGGGGCTGACGGCGCTGGAGGAAGTCCGCGCCGGAAGCGCCGACGAGGCCGTCCAGCGGGAGGGTGATCGACTTCTCGGTGCCCCGAGGGCCCGGGGGCAGCAGCGAGATGATCGCGCTCGCGAGGCCGTCCGGGGCGATGGGGTGGAAGTGGAAACCGCGCTGGTCCTGGACGGTCAGGAGGCCCTGGCCGCCGAGCACCGACGCGACCGCGAGCAGCGGTTCGGTGTTGGGATTGTTGAGCTGGACGCAGTCCAGGCTCAGATCCGGCTTCGAGAGGATTTCGAAGAAGTCTTCGATGTGGGGCTCGGGGCGGCCGCGGTCGTCGACGAGGTGCCGCTGGTTCAGCGACTGGAGCGTCTGCTTCCGCAGGACACCGCGCTCATCCATCGTCGCCCCGTGCGAGCGGGCCCGCAGCGGGTACGGCAGTTCACCGGCGTTCGCGCTCTCCCACAGGAAATCCAGCTCGACCGCGGTGAACAGTTCACCGTTCGCCATCGTCCGCCCCTCAGTGTCTTTTGGTGAACCCGCGTCCGCGATCGGCGTCGGCAGGACGCTGCCTGGTCATCTACCTCACGACTGCGGGCAGGGCGTCCTGCCACCGCGATAGCGGGGCCTTCGGCCGGGCGGGTTCACGCGCTCCGCCAACAGGCTCGCACAAGTCAGCGGGCGCGCGGCCGGTTCGGCCGCGCGCCCGGTGAAAACCGTTCTAGCGATCGTCGTCTTCGGTCCAGGCACCGATGACCGGCGGCGGGGTCGCCTCGTTGGCACCGAAGGCGTCGTCCGGGTCGGGCTCGATGAGGAACGACGCGTGCGTGTGCTCCTCTTCCTGCTCGGCCTGCGCACCTTGGGCACCCCTGCCCATGCCGCCGCCCATGCCCTGCATCGGCGGGGGCGGGCCGCCACCGATGGTGCCGCTGGAGGACACGAGGCCCTGCTGCGGCAAGGCCTGCGAGGCGGCGCTCTGCGCGGGAGCGGCGCTGTCGGTCGCCGCGGATTCGGTGCTGTCGGAGTCCTTGGCGCCGGACTTGTTGCCCTGTCCGAGCGCCTTGGCACCGGCGTAGCCGAGGCCACCGCCGAGCGCGCCGGCGGTGAGTGCCTGGCCGAGCGCGCCACCACCGCTCGCCGGGGCGTGCGGGGTCATCGGCGCACCGGCGCCCGAAGCGGCTCCGGCACCGGCCGCGAGGCCGGACGAAGGAGCCGGAGCGTTCGCGGCGGGGTTGTACCCGGCCTGCGAGAACACGCCCGAGTCCGGACCGCCGTGGACGGCCGCGACTCCCGGGCCGCCCTGCGCGCCGCCGTAGCCGTGCGTGCCGGCCAGGACGGGAGTACCGGAGACGGCACCGGAGTTGAGGTGCCCGCCGCCGACGTTGCCGACGCCGCTGAACGAAGTGCTGTTGTGCGTGGCCGTCGGCTTCATGCCGAGGGACTCGGGGCCGAAGCTCGGCGTCGAGCCGTCGACCTCGCTCATCTCCTTGGTGTAGGCCTCGAGGAACCTGGCCTGCTCCGCCCGCACCTCTTTGTCCTGGTCCGCGAGCGGCTTCTGGTCGGTGATCATCCCGACCGGGCCCGCCGCGAGCGCCTGCCCCATCGCCTTCTCGGGGCTGTAGTCGGTCGGCTTCGGCATGAGCTTGACCTTGGTGGCCGCGTCAGCCTGCTTCTGCAGCCTTTCGGACATCGTGGTCGCGGCCTCGGAGGCCTGCGAGCTCGAGTTCGCGATCGCCACCAGCGCGCCCTGCGCCCCTGCCGCGCCCTGCCCGATCCAGGCCGAGCCCAGTTCGGAGATCGCGTTGTAGAGGTCGTTCGAGGCCTGGCTCAGCTTGCTGCCGTGCGAGTTCCAGGACGAGCCGATCGACGTCGCCGTGCTGGGGTCGTTGCCGAGGTTGGCCTGATTCCACAGGTCCTGGCTCGACGGTGCGCTCTCCCAGTTCGGCGGGTTCGTGATGGCGCGGTCGGCGCCGATCTCGAAACTGTCGGAACGGCCGCGGGCGGACGACACGATGCCCGCGGAATCCGAGTTGTCGCCGAGCTGGACCGGGGTGTTGCTCTGTTCGCCGAAAGAGTCGGCGCTGTGCTTCGGTGGCATGGCTTTCTGACTCCCCCTCAGACGTTACGGAACGGCTCGGCCGCGGCCTGGTCGATCTCGTGATAGCGCGCCATCGCGGTCACGATGCCCGACTCGGCGGCCTCGTACTGCTGGTACAGATTCTGGAGAGCGGACGCGTACGAGTCGCCACCGCCGTCGGCACGGTTCGCCACCTTCGCGGCGATCGCGTTGCCGACCGGGTTGTTCCCCAGCTTCGGCGCCTGCGCGAGATCCCCGGACCCGCCGATCAGGGCCTCGATCGCGTCCTTGCCGACGCGGATCTTGTTCAGGACCGTCTGGGCAGCGTCCGGGTCGATCCCGACCTGACCCTGGGCCGCGGCGTTCTTGAACGCGTTCGCGTCCGCCAAGCTGCTGTTCCCCATCTGAGCTCTCTCCGTTTCCCCCGGGCCAGGCCACGACGGCTTCGCAGGCGTTGGTCTTCGCATAGGTTAACGCACTTGATCGCAGCCTATGACGCGTTCTCCGCCACCAGGGTTCCGCATTTCTTCAGACCCGGGCAAGCGGTTCTCAGGATGTGTAGACGTGCGGATCCAGGGTGCCGATGTAGGGCAGGTCCCGGTAACGCTCCGCGTAGTCCAGGCCGTATCCGACTACGAATTCGTTGGGAATGTCGAACCCGATGTACTTGACCGGTACGTCGACCTTGACCGCTTCCGGCTTGCGCAGGAGCGAGACGACCTCCAGCGAGGCCGGGTTGCGGCTGGCGAGGTTCTTCAACAGCCAGGACAGGGTCAGCCCGGAGTCGACGATGTCCTCGACGATCAGCACGTCGCGGCCGGCGATGTCGCGGTCCAGGTCCTTGAGGATCCGCACCACGCCGGACGACGAGGTCGAGGAGCCGTAGGAGGAGACCGCCATGAACTCGAGTTGCGACGGGACCGGGAGCGCCCTGGCGAAGTCGGTCATGAACATCACCGCGCCCTTGAGCACCCCGACGAGCAGGAGGTCACCCTTTCCCGCTTCGGGTCCGTCGGCCGGGTAGTCCGCGGCTACCTTCGCGGCCAGCTCGGTGATCTTTTCGTTGATCTGCTGCTCGGTGACGAGCACGGAGGCGATCTCGCCTTCGTACACGGGGCGTTCCCCTCTAGGTGGTGGAATGGGGTGTTTCAACGCAGAGCCTGCCATGCGCCCTCGCGGCCACCAAGTCGCCGGGTAGCCAGACGCCGCCTTGGCCCCTCCAGTTCCCGATCAGCGCGTCGACGGATCGCAGGTGGGCGTCGGTGAGTTCGCGGACGCCGGCGTCCAGCAACCACCTGCGCAGGACGCGGCGGCGCAGCGCGGGCGGCTCGGTGGCGAGCACGGCGACGTCGAGCCCTTCCTCGGTGAAAGCACGCAAGTGGACGTCGCCGGCGAGTGTGTCCAACGCCTCGGTGTCCTCGCGCAGTTGCGCGGCGGTGCGGGCGAGCGAGGCCGCCACCCCACCGGAGAGGACATCCTCCAGAAGGGGCACTACTTCCGTTCTTAACCGGACACGGGTGAAGCGCGGGTCCGCGTTGTGCGGGTCCTCCCACGGCTCGACACCGAGCGCGCGGCACGCCTGCCGGGTGGTGGCCCGCGCGACGGCGAGCAGCGGCCGTCCCCACGGCGGATCGTGCGGCCGCATCCCGGCGAGCGAGCGTGGCCCCGAACCCCGGCCGAGGCCGAGCAGCACGGTTTCGGCCTGGTCGTCGAGGGTATGGCCGAGCAAGACGAGCCCACGCCCGTCCGGGAGTGCGGAGCGCAGCGCGCGGTAGCGGGCCCGGCGGGCCGCCGCCTCCGGTCCGCCCGGGCCTTCGACCTTCACGGTGAGGACGTCGGCGGTGTCGACGCCCAGTTCTCGCGCGGTGCTCGCCGCTTTCGCCGCGGTCTCGGCGGAACCCTCCTGCAGGCCGTGGTCGACGACGAGCGCCCGCACCTTCAGCCCCGCGCGGGAGCCGGTGAACGCGGTCGCTTCGGCCAGCGCCAGTGAGTCCGCGCCGCCGGAAACCGCGACGCACACCTCACCGGAGGCGACAGCACCGTCGATCGACGCGAGGAAGTCCCGCACGGCCGTCCGCACGGCCGCGATCGCCGGATCGGGTCCGCTCACCCGTGCAGGCGCCGCACCCAGGCCGCCGGATCGCTGATCTCGGCCCTGGTCGGCAGGGTGTTCGGCGATGTCCACACGGCGTTGAAACCGTTCATGCCGACGGCGTCGACGACGTGCTTGGTGAACTTCGCGCCCTGTTCGTACTGGCGGAGCTTCGCGTCCACCCCGAGCAGGCTGCGCAGCACGCGGTCGATCAGCCCGCCGCCCTTGCGCCGCGCGGTGAACCGCGAGCGGATCAGCTCGACACTCGGCACGACCTGCGGCCCGACCGCGTCCATCACGTAGTCGGCATGCCCCTCCAGCAGTGTGGAGAGGGCGAGCAGCCGGTCGAACACCGCGCGTTCGCTGGGCGATTGAAGGAGTTCGGCCAGCCCGGCCCCGCCCGTCTTGCCGCGGCCGATCTGCTTGATGGTGTCCGGCAGGCGCCCGACGAGGTCGCTCAAACCGTCCGCGTCGTGGCCGGCGAGGCCGCCGATGAGGCGCTCGACCTCGTCGGCGAAGTAGTCGCGCAACCAGGTGACCGCGGTGAACTGCAGCCGGTGGGTGCATTCGTGCAGGCAGACCCAGAGCCGGAAATCGTGGCCGGGGACGTCCATCGCGCGCTGGGCGGCGACCACGTTCGGCGCGACGAGCACCAGCTGTCCCTTGCGCTCCGGCCCGCCGAACGGGTCGTACTGGCCGAGCACGCGGGAGGCCAGGAAGGCGAGCACCAGCCCGGTCTGGACACCGGCTCCGGAGGCCAGCACCGGGGCGAGCGGGCCGCCTTGTGCCTCCGGCAGCGCGCGGCCGGTGAGCGCGTCGAGCCCGGAAGCGGCCGAGCGGACCCAGCCGGGCCTGTCGACGACTTCGGCGGGCAGCAGCGGCAGATCGAGACCGAGCCCGGTCAGCTCGCGGACGTGCCCCTCCGCCTCGCTGGTCAGCTCACGAAGATCGGCGACGGCTTCCTCGGCCTCGTCACGGTCCACCACCGGGCCGCCGCGTACCAGGAGCGCACCCGTCGAGGCGGCCAGGGACCAGTCGACCATCGAGCGTGTCTTGGTCGGCGTTTCCTCACTCACTCTTATGACGCTACCCGCTGGAAGGACGAATTCCGCTTCGACTTCCTCACGCTCCGGTTCCGGTCGTGCGCTTTCCGCTCAGCGACATCTGGCGGAGCAGATGCGAGCAGCGCGGAAACCAGCCGACCACGGGGTCGATCAAACTCAACGACAGCCGCATTTGTGGAGGGTCGCCGCGACGACGTCGAGTGCCGCCCGGCCCTTGTCCTGGTCCGATCCGGACGACATCAGCGCGAAGACCAGCATCCGGCCGTCGGTGTCGAGGACCACGCCGGCGAGGGTGTTCACCCCGGACAGCGTGCCGGTCTTGCCGCGCACCCAGCCCCGGCCCGCCGACGAAGACGGGTCGCCGTAACGCTTCTCCAGCGTCCCGCTGCCCCCCGCCACGGGAAGGCCGGCCAGGAGCGGCCGCAGTTTCGCCGTCCGCGGGTCCTGCCCGTCCGGTGCCGCCGCGACCGTGAGGATCTCGCTGAGCACCTTGGCCGGGATCTTGTTCTGATCGGACAGTCCGCTGCCGTCGTTGAGCTGCACGCCGGTCAGGTCGAACCCGGCCTGCTTCAACACGTCCATCGTCGCCGCGGCACCGCCGACGAACGACGCCTCGCCGCCCTTGGCGAGCGCGATCTGCCGGGCGAGGGCGTCGGCGAGCATGTTGTCGGAGAGCTGCAGCAGCGAGTTCGCCAGCTCCGGCAGCGGCGGCGACTTGACCTCCGCGAGCACCTTCGCGTCCTTCGGCGCCGTGACGGTGCTGCCCGCCTGCGCCTCGAGCTTCCCCGCGATCTTCTGGGTCAGCGTCGTCGCCGGGTTCGCGATCCGGGGCGAGTGGTCGTTCTTCGGGTCGGGGCGGCCGCCGTCGGCCATCACCGGGAAGACCGGCGCCATATAGGTGTTCCCGGCGGCGGTGTCCTCCGGATCCCAGCCCTTCGCGGACGTCGGCCCCTTGAACAGGCTGACGTCCAGCTGGACCTTGGAGATCTTGCCGCCGCCCGCCTTCTTGACCTGGGCGACGAGATCGTCCACATGGGCCGAGCCCGGGTACAGCGGCGAGTCGGTGCCCAGCGGAAGCGCGGTCAGGGAGGGGTCGCCGCCCGCGACGAGGATGACGGTGCCCGGGTCCGCGCCCTGGACGATCTTCGTCGAGAGCTGCATCCCGTGGTCCAGCCCGAGCAGCGCGGCCGCGACGATGAGGATCTTCGTCGTCGAAGCCGGTGTCAGCGGTGTGCCGGAGTTCTTGTCCCAGAGCACGTCGCCGGTGGCCGCGTCGACGACGACGCCGGTGAGCGTGCCGAGATCGGCGGAACCCGCCGGGCCCTTCAGCGCGGCGGCTAGACCCGCCTTCGTCGGCGCGACACCGTTGACGTCCGGACCGTGCAGGACGCGGCTGACCCCGGCGGGCTTCGGAATGTCGCCCTTCGGCGCGTTCGGCGCCCAGGGCAGGCCGAGCCGGTTCGACACCTTCGGCATCGCGGCGGCACCGCCCAGGCCGGCGAGCAGCAGGACGATGACCACACTCGCGATCACCAGGACCTTGCGCTTGCGCTTCTTCTTCGGCTTCGGGGCGGGCGCGGCCTCGGTCTCCGCGGCCGGGGGCTCTTCGGACGGCGGTTCGGGCTGCTGGATGCCGACGGTCGCTTCGGAGTCGAAGCGCTCTGTGGCGGGGGGCTCTGGGGTCGGCTCGATGCGGACAGGCCTCGCGTGCATGGTCGCGGAGGGGACCTGCGCCGGACGCGGCGGCTCGATCCGGTTCTGCTCAGGACGTCGCGGCTGCTCCAGGCGGGGTTCGCGGCGCTGCTGCTCTTGCCGCGGGGGCTGCTCCTGGCGCGGCGGCTCCAGTCTCGACGGCTCGGGGTCCGGCTCGGGATCGCGGGCGGGCGTCGCGGCGGCGCGGTCGAACTGGTCCCAGTCCGGTTTGCCCGCGCGCTGGGGGTCGACGGGTTTGACGAAGACCGTCTTCGGCGCCTCCGGCTCCTTCGGCTCGACAGGCGTCACCGGCGCGAAGGCGGACCACTTCGGCGTCGGCGTCTCCGGGACGTCCGGTTCGTCTTCGACCTCGACGACGGGGCTGAACCAGGAGTCGGGTTCGGATGTGACGTTGGGCACGGCCAATTCCTCGGTCTTGCCGTTGGCCAGGCCCTTGATGGACAGCCAAGCCGTCGCCTCACCGTCTCCGGCAGTGCCCTTGGGCTCGGCGGATGAGGTGTCCTTGTCGTCCGACGGCCACATCGGGACATCGTTTTCCGGCACGCAACACTCCTTCATCCACCGCTCGGGGAAGGGGCCAAGCTCACATACGACCACATCGATGCGACCACCTGAGCCCCCGTGGTCCACACTAGTGAAGACAGGACCATGATTTCGGTGAGCCGTCCGCGACGGCGGGGCGTACCAAAGACGAGAGCAGCGAGGCCGGCGTGGAATTCGACGTCACTATCGAAATCCCCAAGGGGGAGCGCAACAAGTACGAGGTGGACCACAAGACCGGTCGCATCAAACTGGACCGGACCCTGTTCACCGCCACCCAGTACCCCGCCGACTACGGCTTCATCGACGACACCCTCGGCCAGGACGGCGACCCGCTCGACGTACTGGTCCTCGTCCAGGAGCCGACCTTCCCGGGTTGCCTGATCCGCTGCCGCGCGATCGGCATGTACCGGATGACCGACGAGAAGGGCCCGGACGACAAGGTCCTCGCGGTCCCGACGAACGACCCGCGCCTTGAGCACCTGCGCGATATCCACCACCTGAACGAGTTCCACAAGCTCGAGATCCAGCACTTCTTCCAGGTGTACAAGGACCTGGAGCCGGGCAAGAGCGTCGAGGGCTCGTCCTGGGTCGGGCGTTCCGACGCCGAGGCCGAGATCAAGCGTTCGTTCGAGCGCGAGACCGACCGGCTGGCCAAAGAGGCCGTCGACGGTCCGGCCGCTCACTAGTTCGTAGCCGAAAGCCGAAGGGGCCCTTCACCGCATCTGATGCGGTGAAGGGCCCCTTCGTCACGTCCAACTCCCGAACCGCAACTAGAGGACTAAACGCGGGGGTGTCAGGCCGAATCGCCACTCACGACCGCCCACGCCGAACCGCAACTAGAGGACTAAACGCGGGGGTGTCAGGCCGAGTAGCCCGGGATCGGGAAGGGCGCGAGGAACTCGCGGATCTCGGCGGCGATGGTGTCCAAAGCGGACGGCTCCTCGGCTGCGGCCGCGGTGATCGTGCGGTCGATCCAGTCCGCGACCTGGACCTGGTGCTCCGGCTTGAGCCCGCGGGTGGTGATCGCGGAGGTGCCGAGCCGGATGCCGGACGGGTCGAACGGCTTGCGCGGGTCGAACGGCACGGTGTTGTAGTTCAGTTCGATCCCGGCCCGGTCCAGTGCCTGCGCGGCCGGCTTGCCCGGCACGTTCTTGCTGGTCAGGTCGATCAGCAGCAGGTGGTTGTCGGTGCCACCGGACACGAGGTCGTAGCCGCGTTCGACGAGCGCCTCCGCCAGCGCCTTGGCGTTGGCGACGATGGCGTGCGCGTAGTCCCGGAACTCGGGCTTCTGCGCCTCGCCGAGCGCCACCGCGATCGCCGCGGTCGTGTGGTTGTGCGGGCCGCCCTGCAGACCGGGGAACACCGCCTTGTCGACGGCCTTCGCGTGGTCGGCGTCGGAAAGGATCATCGCGCCGCGCGGGCCGCGCAACGTCTTGTGCGTGGTCGTGGTGATCACCTGCGCGTGCCCGACCGGCGACGGGTGCGCGCCGCCGGCGACGAGCCCGGCGATATGCGCGATGTCGGCGACGAGGACGGCGTCGACCTCGCGGGCGATCTCCGCGAACGCCGGGAAGTCGATGGTGCGAGGGATGGCCGTGCCGCCGGCGAAGATCAGCTTCGGCCGGTGCTGCAGCGCGAGTTCACGTACCTGGTCGAGGTCGACGCGGCCGGTCTCCTTGCGGACGCCGTAGCGCACCGGGGTGAACCACTTGCCGGTCGCGGAGACGCTCCAGCCGTGCGTGAGGTGCCCGCCGTCCGGCAGCGCCATGCCGAGCACGGTGTCGCCCGGCTTCGCGAAGGCGAGGTACACGGCGAGGTTCGCCGGGGAGCCGGAGTACGGCTGGACGTTGGCGTGGTCGGCGCCGAAGACGGCCTTCGCGCGCTCGATGGCGAGGGTCTCGACCTGGTCGATGAGCTGCTGGCCCTCGTAGTAGCGCTTGCCGGCGTAGCCCTCGGAGTACTTGTTGGTGAGGACGGTGCCGGTCGCTTCAAGGACGGCCTGGGAGACGTAGTTCTCGGACGCGATCAGGCGGATCTTTTCGTGCTGACGCTTCGCCTCGTCCTCGACGAGCCCGGCGATCTGCGGGTCGGTGGCGGCGAGCGCGGACAGTTCTGGCTGGTGTGTCATGGCGTACTCCGGCTCAGGAGTGGCCGTCACCCAGGCGCGCGGTGCTGGCCTGAATTCGCTTCCCGGTGGTGCTCCACCTCATACGGCGCCAGTCGCTGGTGCACACAGAGCCTAGTGCACCCGGCTCGAGCGGGACTCGGCATGCGGACGATGTTCGGCACACCAACGGCGGGTACGCCCCGGACGTCCGATCGCAGCCCGGGCAGGGCGTCACATGTACTACGCGCCAAGCGTTTCCGGCGCGGGAGAGTCGCGGTGCCGCGCCGGTTCCGGCGAGCCACGGGTTCCCTTGCGCAAGGCGGGACGATCACATGCTTGCGCGTCACGGCTCTTCGATCGCGACGCCCATCGAACGGGCCGTGCCCGCGACCGTGCGCATGGCCGCGCCGAGGTCGCCGGTGTTGAGGTCCGGCAGTTTCCGTTCGGCGATCTCGCGCAGCTGTTCCTGGCTGAGCTTTCCGGCGACCTCGTGCCCCGGACGGCCGGATCCCTTGCCTCCCAGGGCCTTCTTGATGAGGAACGACGTCGGCGGGGTCTTCAGCCGGAATTCGAACGAGCGGTCCTCGAACACCGACACGACCACCGGGACGATGTCGCCGCGCTGCGCCGCCGTCGCCGCGTCGTAGGTCTTCTTGAGCTCGACGAGGTTCACGCCGGTCTGACCGAGCATCTTGCCGAGGTCGACGACCGGCGCGTTACCCGCGGCCAGCTCGAGCGTCGCCTGGTACGTCTTCTTCTTGGTCTTCGGTGCCATACGGCCGAAGCTAAGGTCTCCAGTTACTGGAGAGTCAAACTCGATTCGGGGATTACGCGTGATCAGACGCGCCACACGCGTGATCAGACGCGCCACACGCGTGATCAGACGCGCCACACGCGTGATCAGACGCGCCACACGCGTGATTGAGCGGACGACACGGTGATGACGTGGGGCGGAGCCGTGTCGTCCGGCTGATCACGCGAGTTACGCGTCTGATCACGCGAGTTCGCCGTCTGATCACGGGTGTGCGTCAGTCGATCGGCTTGATGCCTTCCGCGTGCCGGCGCGCCAGCTGCTGGTAGATCGCCGCGTTGTGCTCGACCCACATCCTCGCGTTGCCGTCGAGCGGCACGTGTTTCTTCGCGGGGCTGCCCATGGCGACCGTCTCGGGCGGGACGACCATGCCGGGCGTCACCGTGGCACCGGCGGCGACCAGGGCCTTCGCCCCGATCTGCGCCTTGTCGAGCACCGTCGAGCCGTTCCCGATCAGCGCCTGCTCACCGATCGTGCAGTCGTGCACCAGGCACTGATGGCCCACGGTGACGTTCTTGCCGACCTCGGTGACCCCGTCGTTGACGTGGATGACCGAGTTGTCCTGGATGTTGGCGCCCTCGCGGATGACGATCTTCCCGAAGTCGGCGCGCAGTACGGCGCCGTACCAAATGGACGCGCCCTTCTCGACGACGACGTCGCCGATCAGGGTGGCGGTGGGGGCGATCCACGCTTCGGGATCCACCTGGGGACGGTGCCCCTCGAATTCGAACAGCGGCATGCCCGCACCCTATGCCGAATGTCCGTGAAGGACTCCTTCCCTACCTTGAGAGCAGGGAAGGAGTCCTTCACGGAACTTGGCCGCCGGTCAGCCGATGGCGGTGTTCAGCAGGAGGTCCACGGCCCTGTCGTTACGCGTGGTCTCCCGGACGATCACCTCGTCGGGAGGGTAGAAACCGGGGCTGGAACCCCGCGGGTACATCTCGAAGGTGAAGCTCAGGATCTTGTGGGTGCCCCACATCCAGTCGTCGATCGTCCCGTCGGTGATGTACAGGTCGCTCGACTGCTGCGGCGTGTAGCCGTTCGTCGCCGCCAGCTGCCTGCCCAGCTGCTGGAACCGCTGCGCCTCGGCCGCCGTCATGCCCGGTGCGGTGTCGTTGTACGTGAAGCCGAACGGCCACAGGACGAGCTCCGAATAGGTGTGGAAGTCGATGCTCGCCTTGATCTGCTGGACGCCGCCGATCTTCCGCGAGTTCACGAAGTTGGACACGGCCCTGGTCTCCGGGGCGGAGAACGCCGAGGGTCCGCGGTAGGTCTCGCTGCCCGTCGAGCCCGACGAACCGCCGCAGCAGCCCCAGTTGTAGGCCCAGTTGCGGTTGGGATCGGTGCCGTTGCCCTGGCGGTTCTTGCGCCAGTACTTGTAGCTGCCGCCGGAGATGTCGTACTCCGAGCCATCCGGGTTGACGTTCGGGATCACGTAGATCTCGGTGCTGTCGACGAAGCGCTTGATCGCCGGGTCGGACGCGTAGCCCTGGGTGAACCGGTTCACGATCCGCAGGCACATCTCGGTGGTGAGGTGCTCGCGCGCGTGCTGGTTGCAGGTGAAGAGGACTTCGGGCTCGTTCTCGTCGGTCCCGACGTTGTCGCTGATCTTCATCATGTTGAGCGCGCGGCCCTGGTACGAGTTGCCGACGCTGCTCAGCCGCGCGACGGAGCCGTAGTTCGTCTGGGCGTTGCGCAGTTCCGTCCCGACCTCGGCGTAGTTGTGGAAGCCGGAGTCGGACGGCGGGAAGTCGTTGATCGCGTTCGTGCTCACCTCGGGCGAACGGTCGACGACGCCGCGCTGCTCGACCCGGTAGCCGAGCGAGCGGATCTTGGCCGCGTCGATCTCTTCGCCGATGAAGGTGGTCGTGCCGCCCGCGGAGCCGAGGACGTCGACCCCCAGCCGGGAGATCTGGGTGCGCTGCTGCGAAGTGCCGGTCCCGAAGACCTCGTAGATCTGGACCTGCGCCTCTTCGGCCTGCTGGTCGGCGGTCGCCGGACTGGCCGCGACCGGGATGGTGAACGCCGCGACGGCCGCGATCGCCGCGGCCATGCACCGTCTTATGCGCATCGTCGTCTCCTAGCTCTCAGGCAAGGGAAGGGAAAGGCACCTCACCATGGCCGGAGCCGGACGGATCGAACAATCCGTAACGGTACGGATCTAATGCGTATTTCTAGCCGTAGTTCGCGAAACAGAGCGCTTCGATGTCGCCACGCAGCGCGGCGAACGGCCGCCGCCGGACACGTTGCTGGACGATCGCGCCGAGCAGGTAGGACAGCAGTGCCCTCGCCCGCGCCCGCGGGTCCTCGACGTCGAGCGGGGTGAGGAGTTCGGCGAGCAGTTCGGTGATCGACGTCAGCATGACGTCGATGGCCTGAGGGTGCTGCGCGCGGCCGGCCGCGATCCAGTACTCGAACCAGAGGAACGCGGCGTTCGGGTGCTCGGCGAACTCGGCGAGAAACGCCTCGAGCGCGGCGAAGAGCCGCTCGTCCGGGTGATCGTGTTCGTCCGCGATTTTGCGCAAATCGGCCGTGAACGTTGTGATGTGCGCCGCCATCGCGCGGTCGATCAGGACATCGATGTCGGCGAAGTAGTAATGAATCGCACTCTTCGTGAGCGGTCCGGCTTCCGCGATCGCCCGCACGGTGCAGCCGGCGAGACCGTCCCTGGCGAGCACGGCGCGCGCCGCTTCGACGATCTGCTCCTGTTTCTGCAGCTGATTGGGCGAGAGCCGCACACTGCGGCCGGGAACGACGGTCACGAAGATCCTTACACCAAGTAGTCAGGACTGGGGCCCTGAATCCTAGGCCGTGCGTCCCGATCGATCACAGCGGGTGAAAAATCTAGGTGGCTAGCGGCCCTTCTGTAGCGGACAATGCGCGGCATGGTGACCACAGGGGACAACGGGTTCAGCCCGGCCGCGCGCCGTCAGCTGGAGAAGGAACTCGCGGATCTGCGCGCGCAGCGCGACGCGATGGCGCCGATCGTCGGCGAGCAGGAACGAACCGGCGACGCCGCCGATCAGGCGGAAGTGCTGGACCGCGCGGAGGCCGCCGCCTATCTCGACAGGCGCATCTCCGACGTCGCCGCGAAACTCGAGCACGGCGGGCGCACCAAGGGCCTGCTTCCCGACGGCACCACCGTCACCCTCAGGTTCGCCCCCGGCGACGAGGACGAGTTCCACATCGTCACGATCCCGGGTGAGGACTCCGACGCCTTCGCGGTCACTTCGGACAGTCCGCTCGGCCTCGCGCTCGTGGGCGCCAAGGAGGGCGACGACATCAAGTACCGGACTCCGCGCGGCGAAGCCACCGCCACCGTCGTCACCCTGAAGCCGCCTGCCTGACCCTGGCATTCCGTGAAGGCCACCTTGAGGGATTCAGAGTCCCTCAAGGTGGCCTTCACGTACCTGGGCGGCACAGGACCGGATTCGCCAGCTCGGCGCAGGGCCGGTGCCCGTGCGAGCGGACGATGTCCTTGCCGACCTGGTTGGTCAGGTAGCGCAGGAAGCTCGCGGCGAGCGAGTCGGCCTTCGGCTCTCCGAAGGTGTACGCGTACTCGGTCTCCCAGAGCGGATACGCCGCGTGGACCGCGCCCTCCAGCGTCGCCTGGTGGCCGTCGATCCGGACCGGCAGCACGTCCTGGCGTTTCGTCGCCGCACCCAGTTCGCTGTAGCCGAGCGCGCCCGGCACCCGCGCGATCGCGTCGAGGACGTCGTTCGTGGACGGCCTCGCGCAGCGCACGACACCCGGTGCCGCTCCCGGCGCCTGTTTGAGGCAGTCGTCGGAGTTGTCGCCCGGTTCCCGCTTGCCTTCGAGGATCCGGACCTCGAACGTCCGCCGCGTGCCGGAGTCGGAATGCCGGTCGACGAGCCGGACCGGCAGGTCCTTGCCGCCGATGTCCTTCCAGTTCGCGATCTTCCCGTCGTAGACGTCCCGGATCTGCGCGAGCGACAGGTCCTGGACGCCGGATTCCTTGTTGACCACCAGCGTGAACAGCGAGAACGCGACCGGACGCGGCAGCAGTCGCGGGAAGCCCTCCCCCTTCGCGCCGTCGGAGAACGCCAGCACGCCGGGGTTCTCGTCCTTCTGCCCGGCCTGGTTCAGGCTGCCGAGCCCTTCCGCGCTGCCCCGGCTGTCGAAGGTGAACGACGTGCCCGGACACGTCTTCGCGTACGAGGACGTCGCTTCCTTCAGCACCGGAGCGAACGCCGTCGACCCGGTGATCACGAGCTGGCCGGACGCGCAGTCCAGCGGAGGCGGCTTCGCGTCGAAGAGCAGCGAGCGGGTCAGCTGGAAGATGCTGACGACCACGAGAAAGCAGATGAGCGCGATCACCGATCCGGTCGGCCCGGTGCGGCTCGTGGTCTCGCGGAGGCTGCCGCCCTTGATCTCGCCGACGACCTGAGGATCGTCGAACTCGTCGGTCGTGCCGTTGGGAACCCGGTCGAGCACGGCGAGGATCTTGTAGTGCGCGCCGCGGTTCAGGGGCACCCTCGGCAGGTCGATCACCCCGACCGGCCGCTCGGGATTCTCGTCGCGCGCGCCGAAACCCGAGTCGTCGCCGAAGCATTCGTGCAGATGCGACGAGCTGAGTTCGGTCACCACCATCCCGGCGACGGTGCGGCCGGGGAACTTCACGCGGACGCCGACGCGGTCGTTCTCGTTGACCGCGTAGTCGTCGGTGTCGATGTCGGTGGTGCCGCTGTTCTCGATGCGCAGCAGCACGAACGACGGGTCGACGAGCCGGTCGCCGTTCTCGTGCTGCAACTGCGCCAGCGCGTCGGCCGAGGGCGCGAAACCGCGCTCGGACGCCGTCGGGGTGTCCATCTGCACGCGGTAGCCGAGCCGTTTCCGGCCGCCGAGCGCGAACTCCCACAGGAACGCGGCGGCCGGGACGACGATCCCGACCACCGCGAGCAGGACGTCCCAGGGAAAGCCTTCCAAGACCAGCCTCCACGTCGGTGGAAACCGAACGTAAGGCCCGTCGTGGCGTCGCCGGGCGGACTTCAGCCAGTGTTCACCGGCCGGCCGCGAAGGCGTAGTCGTCGAGGTCGAAGAACCGGCTCGTCACCATGGTCTCCAGCGTCGGCGACGCCCGGAAGGGCACATCGCCGTTGACGTCGAAGTAGTAGCTGTTCGCCAGCGAGCAGCTGTCCTGGAAGAACACCTGGTGCTTGCGGCGGTCCAGCATGGACCGGAAGTACCGGTCGTTGGCCGCCTGGGTGACCTCGACGCGGGTGGAGCCGGTCTTGCGCGCGTTGTTCAGGCACCGCACGATATGCGCGGTCTGGGTCTCGATCAGGTTGAAGTACGACGAACCGTTGTAGCCGTACGGCCCGAGGATGGTGAACAGGTTCGGGAAGCCGGGCACGCTCACGCCCTGGTAGGCCTGGAACCGGTTCTCCGCCCAGAACTTCTCCAGATCGGCGCCGTCGGCCCCGCGCACGGTGAACGCGGGCATGTTGCCCTTCTCGAACACCTTGAACCCGGTCGCCAGCACCAAGACGTCGGCCGCGTGCTCGGTGCCGTCGACGGTGCGGACGCCGGTCTCGGTGATCGTGTCGATGCTCGTGGTCTCCAGCGTGACGTCGTCCCGGTTGAACGTCTGCAGGTACTCGTTGGAGAAGCTCGGGCGCTTGCAGCCCAGCGCATAACGCGGGGTGAGCTTCTCGCGCGTTTCGGGATCCTTGACCGCGCGGCGCAGATGGGCCCGCCCGATCCGCTCGCCCGCACCCGCCGTCGGCAGGAGTTTGTGGAAATGCGCGGCCAGCGGGAAGGTCAGCTCGACGAGGGCCTGGCTGGCCAGGCGCGAAAGCCGTTTCGCCCCGGGCAGCCGCCGCAGCGCCACCCTCGCCGCCCCCGGCAGCGCGGCGTCCGGTTTGGGCAGGCACCAGATCGGCGTCCGCTGGAACACCGTGAGGTGCCCGGCGTCCGGCGCGATGGACGGGATGACCTGCACGGCCGAGGCCCCGGTCCCGACGACGGCGACGCGTTTGCCGCGCAGATCGACGCTGTGGTCCCAGCGGGCGGTGTGCATGATCGTGCCGCGAAAGCCGGCCAGCCCGGCGATGTCCGGTGGCTTCGGCTGGGTGAGCACACCGGTGGCGCCCACGACGAACCTCGCGGTCATCGACCAGCCGTCGGCGGTGTCGAGCCGCCACAGATGCGTTTCGTCGTCGAAAGTCGCGGCGACGACCTTGGCGCCGAGGCGGGTACGGCGGCGGATGTCGTACTTGTCGACGCAGTATTCGGCGTAGGCCTTGAGTTCGCGGCCCGGCGCGTAGACCCGCGACCAGCCGGAGATCTGCTCGAAGGAGAACTGATAGCTGAACGACGGGATGTCGACGGCGACGCCGGGGTAGGTGTTCCAGTGCCACGCGCCGCCGACGCCGTCGCCCTCCTCCAGCATGAGGAAGTCGTCGAAACCGGCCTTCCGCAACAGGATCGCGGCGCCGATACCGGAGAAACCGCCGCCGATGATCGCGATCTCGTGGTCGGGGGTCATACGGGACGTCCTTCCGGAGCGAAGAGCGAACTGGCGCCGAGCACGACGACGTCGGCGCGGTGCTCGATGCCTTCGGCGGTGCGAATTCCGTGGGGTGCGAAGGCGTAGACGGGCCAGGTGATGAGTTTGCAGCCGGGCCGCCGCAGGGCGCCGTAGTAGCCGAGGCCCGGCGCGGTCTTCCGCGAACCGAACCGGCGGTCCGGCGTCAGCAGCCTGCGCAGCCACGGATCCTTCACCTGCCACCGCAGGAAGACCCGGGCGACGGCGACGCCCACCACGGTCGGACCGGGAACGGGCATCGGCACCACCCAGTCCGGCTCCTCCTGGAACACCTTCACCGAAAGCGCCGTGGCCACCACTTCGGGCACGATCTGCGCGGCCTCACGGCCCGGTGCGACGACGGCGACCCGCTGCCCGGCGAAGTCGTGGCCGAACCACTCGGTCCCGCGCAGCACCTCGCCCTCGAACCGGCCGAGCATCATGACGCGACCGGCTCGTGGGTGATCTCCTCGGTCCACGACTGCGGTTTGCCCAGCAGCCGCGCGGGAATCAGGCGGGTCACCTTGACCATCGGGTCGGCGAGGAACCGGTGGTAGACATGCGAGCGGTCGACGATCATCGACGCCTGCGCCTTGAGCACGTGATAGGCCGGGATGCGTTTGGTGAACTCGCCGCGGCCGCCGATGGTGGAGAACCGTTTGACCGCGTTGTACAGCTTCTTCTCCGGCAGGCCCATCGCCACGATGTTGTCCCGCATCCGGTTGATCAGCGGCACGAACACCACGATCAGGCCCAGCACGATCTGCGGTTTGAGCGAGCCGAGGGATTCGGTGAGCAGCTTGTGCGTGGAGCCGGCACCGATCAGTTCCAGCACCTCGAAATCCGCCGCGATATGCCGGGACTCGTCGGAGTTGATATGCCGGAACACCTGATGGCACACCGGATCGGAGACCTCGTCGAGCAGGAACTTCACCAGCGCCCCGTCCAGCGCGCACTCCAGCAGCGGGATGAGCGTGGCCAACGCCGTCAGCGGCAACGTGTCGCCGTAGTCGTCGAGCACCTTGATGGCCAGCTTGACGTTGATGTTCGGCTCGGGCATCGAACCGTTCTCGTCGAGCATCCCCCAGCGCTTCATCAACGCCAGTTCGGCGTTGGCGTGCTTCTGTTCCTCGGCGTGGAAGTACCGGTAGATCTCCTGGATCACCGGCGTCGGCGCCTTCTTGGCCAGCGAGGCGAACCCGCGGGCGCCGACGTGCTCGATCCACACCAGATCGGCCATGAACGGCCGCATCTTGGCCCGCAGTTCGTCGGTCATCGTCTCGGCGCCGGGCGCGTCCCAGTCGATGTCGGCCAGCGACCACTGCTTGTCCTTGATGGTCTGGAGCATCGCGGCGAAGTCGTAGGACATCACTTCTCCTTGTCGGCGGGCAGGAACCGGCCGAGGAGACCGGCGATCCGCGTGTACGGAACGGGCACGAAACGCTTGGCGTGCCAGAGAAGCTGAGCGTCGGGCTGCGGCACCACGTAAAGCCGCCCGCGATCGTGGGCGTCGAGGGTCATCCGCGCGACGCGCTCCGGGGAGAATCCGACCAGGTCGGAGATCCGCCGGGCGAGCCCGCTCGCGGCGGCGTCGATGAGTTCGCCGCCGAAGATGTTGGTGCGAACGAAGGTCGGGCACAGCACGGTGACCGCGACACCGGTGCCGGACAGCTCGGCGGCCAAGGTTTCCGAGAGGCTGACGACCCCGGCCTTGCTCACGTTGTAGGCGGCCATCATCGGCGCGGCGGTGAATCCGGCGGCCGAAGCGACGTTGATGACACCGCCCGCCTTCGCCGCGCGCATGGCGGGCAGGAAGGTGTGGCATCCGTGGATCACGCCCCAGAGGTTCACGCCGAGGGTCCGCTGCCAGTCGCCCAGCGGGCTCTCCCCGACGAGCTTGCCGCCGGCGCCGATCCCCGCGTTGTTGACCACGAGATCGGGATCGCGGCCGAGCCACGAGCGAGCCTGGTTCGCGAGTTCGGCGACCTCGTCCACAGTGGACACATCGCAGGCGACGGCGACCGCCTCACCACCGTCCTTTTTGAGCATCACGGCGGTTTCCTCGGCGGTGTCGAGGTCGATGTCGGCGCAGACGACGCGGCTGCCGCGACGAGCGAGCTCGGCCGCCATCGCCCGGCCGATCCCGCTTCCGGCGCCGGTGACGACGGCGTGCGCGCCTCGGGTTCGCTTGGTCACGAAGCCTCCCTCTTGATGACATCGGCGACATCGGCGACGGCCAGGTGCTCGGTGAGGAACCGGCAGGCGCGGTCCATCGCCGGCCCCGCTTCGGGAATGAACCGGGTCAGTGCCTGGAAGACGTGCATCTGGCCGGGGACGACGTCCAGTTCGCAGAGCGCTCCCGTCCGGCGCAGCGCCCTGGCCAGTTCGATGGCGTCCGCGGCGAGCATTTCCCGGCCACCGGCCTGGATGAGCGTGGGCGGGAAGCCGTCGAGGTCGTCGAAAGCGAAGCGCAGCCGAGCGGATTCGAGGTCGGCGTCCACTGTGTACAGACCGACGAGCTTGGCGGCCGCGGCGGCGGAGATCATCGGGTCCCGGCGCATGCGTTCGCGCTCGGCCGCCAGGGAGAACGTCACGTCGAACAGCGGCGAGAACAGGGCCAGCGCGGCAGGCGGGACCCGGCGCTCCCGGATCAGTTGCGCGGCGAGGTCGACGGCCAGATGCCCGCCCGCGGAGTCGCCCGCGACCAGGATCCGTTGATATCTCTGCTCGACGAGCCGGTCGTACGCCGCGCGGACGTCGTCGGCGGCGTTCGGGAACCGATGCCGGGGCGCGAGCCGGTACTCGCAGGCGAAAACCGGCAGCCCGGTGCCTGCGGAAACCCGCGTCGTCAGCCCACGGTGGGTCTGGACCGAGCAGAGCGCGTAGCCGCTGCCGTGGATGTAGAGGACGACGGCGTCACTGTCGCCGACCTCGGGACCGTGAACCCATTCGCCACGGACGCCGGGCTCGATCCGGCTGCCTTTGAGCGGCGGCGACGCCAGCCACAGACTGCTCGCGATGAACCGGCGGGAGAACGCGATTCCGGCCCGGTTGGCCGGGATCGCCGTGGTGATCGGCCGCACGAAGGCGGACGTCAGCGCGGCGGCCACCCCGCTCCGGATGAGGCGCAGGCCATTCTGCGGTCGCATGCCCTCAGAATGAATCTGAAGGCAGTTGCTGTCAAGATGGAGGGGTGACCGCGTCCCGCCGCTACAGCGGCAAAACCGCAGACCAGCGCCGAGTGGAACGCCGGAGCGCCCTGCTCGGCGCCGCCACGGACATCTGGCAGGAACAAGGCTGGGCCGCGGTCACCATGCGCGGCGTCTGCGCGCGGGCGAACCTCACCGACCGGTACTTCTACGAGAGCTTCACCAACCGCGACGAACTGCTCGCGATCGCGTGGGAACAGGTTCGCGACGAGACGCTGCGGATGCTCCTGGACGCCGTCGCCGAGCAGATCGAACGGCCGGCGCTGGACCAGCTCCGCGCCGCCCTCGATGTCGTCGTGCACCACATCCAGGAAGAACCCGCGCGGGCGCAGATCCTGTTCGGCGACCACTCCGGCAGCGCCGTACTGGAGCAGCTCCGGCGGCAGACCGTCCAGGAGACCACCGGCCTGCTCATCGAACTGGCGCGGCCGCATCTGAAGGCCGATGTGGACGATCTGGAGTTCCGGGTCAACGTCCTGCTGGGCATCGGCGGATTCGTGGAGACCATGCTCGCCTGGCGCTC
This sequence comes from Amycolatopsis sp. lyj-112, assembly GCF_046549055.1. Lineage (NCBI taxonomy): Bacteria > Bacillati > Actinomycetota > Actinomycetes > Pseudonocardiales > Pseudonocardiaceae > Amycolatopsis > Amycolatopsis sp. lyj-112. The sequence continues at coordinate 756,482 of NZ_JAJPWS010000002.1, forward strand.
CGGACTGCTCGAAGCCGACGCGGACACCCTCGTCGATCACCTGATGGGAGTGGGCACTTCGCTGTCCCGGATGTTCCTTCGCAGCGACCCCAACGGGTGAATTTCGCGCGGTGTTCTCACCAGCTCGATGGCCGGGACCGGAAACGGATCAGGGCCCATCCGAAGTGTTCCGGATGGGCCCTGACCTGCGGAGCCGCCTAGGGGAATCGAACCCCTGACCTATTCATTACTTGTTGACCTTGATCAACAAGTCCATGCCCAGCACGTTTACGTCTCCGATCGTCCACGGATGTCCTCACCCAGATTGTCGCTCACCGAGGACTGAAAGTGGCTGAAACAGCGCCAGGTGGAGGATTCCACCGCTTACCGCCGTTCAGCCTCCTTTAACACTGCGACGGCGCAAGCCGCGAGAAATCGCGGTCCAACTACCGGGTTACGTCGTCATCGGGTGCCCAACTTGCTACCGTGCGAGCCGCGTCGCTCAGCATCTTGATTCCGCGATTGGCAGGCCGCAAAGAACGCCGCAGAACAGTGCTAATGTTCTCAACACTTGCAATCAACGTCGCAACGTCGTCCAATTGATCTGCGACCGCTGCAACCTCACGAAGATTCCCAGTTTCAGCATTGAGTTGCGCGCGGAATTGCGCCATTATTCTTTCGTCTTGCTCAGAGTTCACAATCGTTTTGTACCGCTTGTAGAAAGAGTCCGCCTCGAGCACGATACGTTGTGCCTCACTGGCAGAACTCACAAAGTCGACCGTAGGCTCCTCGATCGCCCTAGCCATATTGAGGATTGTCGCCTTATATAAAGTTGGGTTATCGCCAGACGACTTTGCCCTGTCACCGTACTCTGCCAATAAGGCAGAAAGAGACATAAAATCTGCCACTGCCCGCTCCACCGCGGCCTGGACCAACGGGACAAGTGGCTCAAACTCTTCTGCAATCTCAATGAGCCCGGGAGATTCCATCTCTCCTGATAACGGAACAACAGGAGAACCCGAGGGATCGTACCCACTAGCCCGAAGTTCATTCTGCAGTATCGCCGGAAGCTGCTCCTCGACCCGCCGTTCGGCATCGATCAGCTTTCCCGTAAGCCTGCGTATTCCCGAGATCCACGCCTCACCATCTCGCGAGCTGGGCCATATATCTTCGAAAGACTCATAGTTGGCCTTAGCGATAATTCGAACCAACTCGTCTTCGTGGTCGACTTGAATTTTATTTCTTCCGGTTATAATAATCGGAAGAATCAATCCTTTCAGGCCGCGCGACTGGCAAAGTTGATAAAAGGAAAGGAGTTCATCTCTGCACGCATCACTCTTGAAGTAGTTCGGGGTAATCAGTGGAATAAAGAACACCGTCCTTCTGATTCCATAACCGAGCGCACCCTCCCAGTTTTCACCCCAACCGATCGTGTCAGTATCCTGAAAAATCTTGAGCTGATCACCTGTTTCAAGTGCGTACATGCCGATTAGATCCTCTCGGATCTCGCTCAGCTTCCCCTTGGTCGAGGCGTCGTCCTTACGAACGTAGCTCCAGAAACCGGACGTCCACTCTTCAGACAGGTCGGGCATAGGTACTCCTAAGGTGGCCTGCCACCGGGTCGGGTCGACAGGTAGCCCTTAGAAACGCTCGCCGTTGCCGTCGTGTTACAACCCTGCAACTCCATTCAGGCCAGGTGGCCGCGCAACGACTAGACATGAGTAGCCGGATGGCCCGCCGACAGCGACTGGCACGAGAAGGGTTGGTGTTCGCGACCAACGTCGGCCCCGAGCGAGACGTCAACAACGTCCAGCGGGGCTTCCTCCAGGTGATCAAGGCGGCCTGCTTAGCCCGCCCTGGTGGGCTCCTTCGGGAACTGCGACACAGCCTCGAATCGATCCGGCCAGGCGGCGGGCTGGCGATGGAGGAGATCTCCCGGCTGGCCGAGCACTGCAGCACCGTCCGTGACGGAGTTGATCTACCGGAAGCAGAACCGGCCGGTGATCGAGTCGGGCGCGACGGCGCTGGACCACCATCCCCCGGAACGGGTGAACTTTGCCGAACTTTCCGGACCTGAGGATCAGGCGGCTTGGCCACCCACTTAGTCACTCACCAGACGAGTCAGGGCCCATCCGAAGTGTTCCGGATGGGCCCTGACCTGCGGAGCCGCCTAGGGGAATCGAACCCCTGACCTATTCATTACGAGTGAATCGCTCTGGCCGACTGAGCTAAGGCGGCAGACACCGGGCTCGCACCCGATGACGCGGCCAAGTGTAGCGGAGGGGTTGAACGTCACCTTCTCCGGCCACCGTCGTTAGTGTCCTATGACGCCGGTCTCAGTCCCCCAAGATCGGCCCATCCCCACTGGAGGACCTGTTCATGCGGCAACGAATGCCCCGTGTGCTGGCGCTTCCGGCCGCCGCGGCTCTGCTCCTGCTGACCGCGGTACCGGCGACGGCCCAGAACATCCCGACCACGCCGATTCCCGATCCGGCCAATCCGGGACAGCCGCCGATGTCGGCGCCGATCGGACCGCAGCCGCTCGGCCGCGCGGTGGGCGACGCGGGGGCCGCGCTCGGAGTGCTGCGGCTGCTGCCCAACGCCGTTCCGACCAGCGCCATCCTTCCCGGCGTGAGCGACCAGCTGCCGAAGCAGTCCGCGGTCGAAGCCGGCATGGGGCTTTCCAGTGCCCAGGCCAACTCCGAGGCCTACCTGAGCTACGAACGGTCGATCGCGCAGTCGTCGCCGTTCGGCCTGTCCGCCGCGGGTAACGCGCCGCAGACGCCGGGCAGCCTCGTGCAGACGGCGTTGCCGGACAATCCGAAGCCGATCAGCGGCGGCCTCAACGCGCCGAAGAACCCGCTGTTCAACCTCGGTCTGCTGAACGGTGAAGCGCACGCGCGCTGGAGCCCGACGCTGGGGCCGTGCGTCGGCACGATCGCCGACTCGAGTACCTCCATCGCGAACCTCGCGCTGCTGCCGACCATCCCGAACATCCCGGGCGCGGAGCAGCTGACCGCGGCGAGCGACCAGCTCAAGGCCGGTCTGTCCGGGCTGCCCGGACCGCTGGCGAACCTGGGCGGACTGCTTTCGGGCACCAGCACCAGCGGCGACGGCAAGGGCGCCGTGCTGAGCCTGCCGAACACGCTGTCGTCGCGTTCGACCGTGCGGCTGGTGGACATCCCCGGTTCGAAGAACAAGGCCGTCGAATCGACGTCGACCCTCCAAGCCGCCAGCATCGAACTGCTCAAGGGCACGCCGCTGGGCCTGACGATCAAGGTCGCCAGCCAGCCGACGCTGCGGGTCACCTCGACCGGCGACAAGAAGACGTCGAAGGTCGAGTACACCGCGCCGGTGCTGCAGATCGTCCGCGGCGACAAGGTGCTGTTCACCCTCGACGCGAACAACCCGGCCAAGGACATCCCGATCGGCATCCCGCTGCCGTCGCTCAAGCAGACCCCCGGTTTCGAGCAGCTGAAGAACGTGCCGGTCATCGGCGGGCTCGCGGAGATGCTGGACGGCGCCACGAAGCAGCTTCCCGGCGGTGAGGCCGGGAACGGGCTCACCCTCGACCTCGGGGTGCTGAAGCTGTCGATCGCCGGGCTGAACCAGAAGTCGAGCGACATGACTTCGCCGTTCAAGGGCTTCCAGATGGGTGCCTCCGCGCGACTGCTGGATCTGCAGATCCTGCCGACCACCGCGCTGCAGAAGGCGCTCCCGCCGGAGGCCGCCAAGAAGCTGCCGTCGTCGCTGGCGCAGGTTTCGCTCGGCGAGCAGATCGCCCGCGCGTACGCCCCCACCGGCGGTGTCGAGTGCGGCACGGTGACCCCGCCGCCCGCGGGCTACAACGGTGGCGCGGCGCCGAAGAGCCCGGTCAAGAACCTGGCCTACACCAACGGCGCGTACGACACTGTTCCGATGTTCTGGAGCGGGACCGCGATGCTGCTGCTCGGCGTGGTCCTGGTGGCCGCGCTGCCCGGACGGCGCCGGCTCTCGGTGGTGGCGATTCCGGTCGCGAAGGACGACGACTTCAAGCCGTCGCCGCGGCCGCGGACCTAGACGGGGCGAGGAGGGTGATGAACGGTCCTTTCGCGCCTTGCCCCCGCGTGGGAGGCCCGTTCGTACTCGGCTCGCTTGAGCTTTAGCGGTTGGTGTCATGAAAGGGTCTTTCAGGACGTTTTTCGTCCTGAAAGACCCTTTCATGACGTTCGGCGTCCCTCACCCCTGGCGCATGACCCGAATCCGCTTCACTTACCCACAGGAGTTGTCCACAACGGCCCCTACCTGTGGACAACTCCCGTGACCAGCACTTTTCGCCCGCTCACCCGGGTAAACTGGGCTCGGGGACGCCCCCCTGGGACGGGCGGGGGGCTGGGCTGGGGCGGATTCGGCGAGGATCGGGGCGGATCAGCCTTGGCGCAGGGTGGTGACCATGGCTTCGACGGCGATCCGCGGTTTCACGTTCAGGTCGATCGCCTCGCGGCATTCCAGGACGGCTTCGAGGCGGCGCAGGATCGAGTCCGGCGCCCATGCCGTGGCGGCGGAGGCGATTTCCGAGGCGTGGTCGGGGTGGTTCAGCGTCGCGCCCGAGCGGGCCGCGGTCACGAGCACGTCCCGGTAGAACGCGGCGAGGTCCACCAGCGCGAGGTCCAGTGAGTCGCGCTGGGTCCTGGTCGCGCGGGACTTCTGGCGTTTCTCAAGCTGTTTCACCGCGGCTTCGGCGGACCGTTTCGCGCCCGCGACACCCTTTCCGATGCCGTCGCCGCCCATGGCGGTGCGAAGTTCGGAGCGCTCGCCCTCGTCGCGGACCTTGCTTTCCTCGCCCGCGTCGGCCTCCGCCGCGCTGATCAGCTGATCCGCGCTGGTGAAGACGTCCGATGGGCGGCGAAGATTCGTCGGGATCCGCAGCACGGTGGCGCGACGCTGCCGGGCGGCCTCGTCGGTGGCGAGCCTCAGCGCACGGCCGACGTGTCCACCGCAGACGGACGCCGCCCACCGCGCACGCTCGGGTTCGATGCCGTCCCGCTCCACCAGCACCTGCGAGATCGCTTCGGGCGGCGGCGTCCGCAGGGTGACCAGACGGCACCGCGAACGAATCGTCACCGAGACGTCGTCCGGGTGATCGGACGGCGCGCACAACAGGAAAACCGTACGGTCCGGCGGTTCTTCGACGGCCTTCAGCAGCGCATTCGACGCGCCTTCGGTCAGCCTGTCGGCGTCCTCGATGATCACCACCTGCCATCGCCCGCTGGTCGGGCGGCGGGCCGCGGTCTGGACCAGCGAACGCATGTCGGCGACGGAGATCGACAGCCCTTCCGGCGCGACGAGCCGGACGTCGGCGTGGGTGCCGGCGAGCACCGTGCGACAACCGGGGCATTCGCCGCATCCGGTGCCGGTACTGCATTCCAACGCCGCCGCGAAGATCCGGGCGGCGGTCGCGCTGCCCGACCCGCGCGGCCCTGTGACCAGCCACGCGTGGGTCATCGCCCCGGGTGCGACAGGCTGGTTCTCGATGATCCTCGCGGCCGCCGTCGACGCCGTGGAAAGCGTGCGCGCGGCGGGCTCCTGGCCGACGAGCTGCTTCCAGACACCGATCAGCGCAGGGGCTTCCGTCATCTCGCCTCGACCTTTTCCTCCGTCGGCGCGAGCCCGGCGAGCCTGCCGACGAGCACCGCGCGGATCGCGGTCCGCACCCGCTCGCTGATCTCGTCCTCGGTGCCGTCCGCGTCGACCACCACGTACCGGTCCGGGTCCGCGGCGGCCATTTCCGTGAGCAGATGCTGCACACGCCACTGCGCGTCCAGCGACTCCGACTTCCGCATCACCGTGCCGGGATCGGCGTCGAGCAGGACGGTGATGTCGGGCCGCAGCCGTCCGGTCGCCCAGTCGGCGAGCCCTTCGAGTTCTTGGCTGTCCAGCCCGGCGACCGCGGACAAGTGCGCCAGCGGCGAATCCACGAACCGTTCCATCACCACGACGGAACCGGCGTCGAGCGCGGGCTGGACGTCCCGTTCGACGATGTCCGCCCGCACCGCGGCGGCGGCGAGCGCCTGCGCCCGCGCACCGGACAGCGAAGCACCGGAGATCAGCTTCGCGAGCCTCTCGTCGTCCAGCGCCGGGTCGGCGGCCAGCACGACGGGACGTGTCCCCCCGCCCAGCCATTCGGCCAGCCGCGCGGCCTGGGTCTCGGTGTTGATGGCCCTCGTCCCCTCGAGCGCGATCAACAGGCCGTTGACGCGACGCGGGCTGCGGCGCAGCGCGTTGCGGAGGTCGGCGAGAATCGGCTCGGCGCGCCTGTCGTCCATCTGCCGGTAGGCGATGATCCCGGCGAGCAGCGCGAGGACACCGCCGCCGATCATGACCGGCCGGGTGCCGTCGATCTTGATCAGGCTGCCCCACACGACGATCTCTCGCTGCTGGACGGCGCTGATCACCACCGGGACCAGGATCGTCGAGCCGAACAGCACGATCTTCATCAACGACTGGTAGATCGCGTTGATCCGGCCGCGGATGGCGTCCTCGATCCGCGAACCGATGATCGTCACACCGGTCAGGAACGCCGTTCCGGCCCAGACACCGACCGCGGCCACCGCGACCAGCGAAACGGCCAGATGTGGAGACAACGCGACGACGATCAGGCACAGACCGGCGGCGACGATCGAGATGCCGAACAGCCTGTCGTGCGCGAGCCGCCGAGCGAGTTTCGGGGCCACGGCCATACCGGTGGCGAGCCCGAGGAAGACGGAGAGAACGAGGAGGTTGAACGCCGCGTCGCCGGCGCCCAAGCTCGACGAGTACGGCTTGGCCGAGCCGATCACCGCGCCGCCGGCGGCGAACGCGCCGAACGCGCCGATCATCAGGCCGCGCACCAGTGGCGTCGTCCGGACGAAGCGGGCGCCGTCGGAGATCATCTGGCGGAAGCCGAATTTCTCCTCGTCGGCCTGCTTGACCTTCGGTTTCTCGACCGAGTGGACATTGCGCAAGGAGAGTTCGGGGATCCGGGTGGCGATCACGATCGCGCTGGTCAGGTACAGCAGGCCGGTGATGACGACGGCGATCTTCGCGATGCCGAGCTGGGCGTCGCCCTCGAAGAAGTGGAACGTGGTGTTACTGCCGGTGAGCACGGCGTTCGCCCCGGCCGCGGTGACCACCGCGAGGCCGTAGGTCATCACCATGCCGAGCTGGTTGGCCGTCTCGACCTGGTCCGGACGGCGCAGCAGGTTCGGCACCGCCGCGTCCTTCGACGGGATCCACATCATCGAGCAGCAGCCGACCAGGAAGTTCCCGACGAACACCCACCACGGCGTGCCGACGAAGGCGATCGACAGCAGGAACCCGCACCGGCCGAGGTCGCAGAGCACCATCACCTTGCGCCGGTCGAACCGGTCGGCCAGCAGCCCGCCGATCGGGGCGAACAGCAGGCCGGGCAGCAGCGATGTCAGCACGACACCGACGAACGCGAAGTTCTGCGCGGCGTAGTTGTCGGTCAGTTTGGTGACCAGACCGGTCAAGGTCAGCAGGTTCAGCCAGTCCGCGACGCTGCACAGATAGGTGACACCCCAGAGGCGGCGGAACGGCTTGATCGCCAGCACCCGCCGCGCGCGATGAATGGTGGAGGCGTCACGGCCCGTCGATCCACTGGTGCCCGCTTCGGGCACCGACTGCACGCCCTCGCTGATACGCCCACCCCACTAGTCACGCGGCGCCGGGCGACCCGGGTGTACGCCGAGGCCCCCGACCGTAGGGCCAGGGTATCCCGATGGGTGACGTGAGGGCGGACGGGCCCGTCCCGGCGCTACCGCCGGACGGGTTACCCGAACAGTCCCGAAACGCTGTTGAACAGGCTGGCCAGCAGCTGAATGGCCAGGACCGCGAAAACGATCATCAAGCTGATCGCGATCATCACGCCCGTGGTGTTCGAGGACGGCTTACCGAGCTTCGGGAACTGCATCGCGGTCTTCGCGCGGCGCACCTCGACCTCGGCCTCTTCGTCGACCTCGAGCGGTTCTTCCTGCCTCGCGCGGCGAGGCTGGCGAAGCAGCTGTGGCGGCCTCGACGGCCAGGTGCGCTGTTGGGGCAGCATCCCGATCGGAGGAGTGCCCTGGTCACCCACGGTGCTGACGATCTTTGTCGGCGAGAACTCCACCGGCTGATCCGTGCCCGGGGTTCGGGCCGGCTGGTCTTCCGCCAGCATGGCGGCGTTGACCATGCGGCTCACGACCTCGGGGTCGTGCTGGACCGGCCCGGGGATCTCCAGGTGATGTTCTTCGGACCCGGGCGGCGAGATCGTTTGGCCCGGCGCACCCGCCGTGACCAGCCCCGACAACGGATCGGCAAAGGTATCGCTCGGAATATCGGCCTGAGTACCGTCGCCTTTCACTGAATCGGGGGCATCGAAGAAGAGCGCTTCACCGTTCCCGCTCATGGTGACCACCTCACTACGGAATGTCCTCTGCTTCCAGGGTAACCACCTCTGCCCGGCGCGCATCCGCCCAATGGGCCAGATAAATGTCACGCGCCGCGAGACTGATCTTCACATCTTCGAGCAGCGGTTCGAAGAAGGAACGGCGATATCGGGCGTCCGTCGCGGTGGACGCGGCGAAATACAAACCGGAGAAAACGGCAAGGAACAAGGAGACATTGACCAGTGCGGAACTCACCGGAAGGGGGACACCGAGCAGCACCCCCGGAGCCGACTCGCGACCGGCGAACTCCGCCACCACCTCGGGCCGGATCATCAGCGCCCCGAACACGATGAAGAAGACGAACACCAGGGCCCCGAACGCCACGATCTGCACGGCCTGGGCGAAGAACAGCACCAGGGCGATGTTCAGCCGTTCGGCCGTCGACACCACCCTCCGGCCTGGTGACGGAGCGTCGTCATCGAACGGCGTGCCGCGCAGGGCGACCGCCCCCGGCTCGACGGTCCAGGACTTCAGCTCCTTCATCTCGTCGGAGAGCATCGACGCCAGGAACACCGCGCCGATCACGGTGAGGAATCCGACCACCAGCCACAGCCGTCCCGGGCTCAGCCGTTCCACCGCCTGCCACAGCTCGGCGGTGAAGAAGCTGAACATCACCACCAGCAGGAGCAGCGGCAACGCCCGCGACGCCAGCGTGCCGATGGCCCGGACCTGGGAGACCGCGCTCCGCGCCGCCCAGGTCATGATCGAGCCGATGCCGATCCGCACCAGCAGCATCAGCACCACGAGGGCGGCGATGTTGGTGAGAACGGCCATGACCAGCGAATCGCCCCAGGACACCAGACCGGTGAGACGTTCCCCGAGCGGCAGCAGCACCACCCAGAACCCGAGCGTCGCCGCCATCACGGCCAGCCGGACCCGGGTTCTGTGCAGGATCCGGAGCAGCTTCGCCATCAGGCGGCCGGCGACCACCGGCACCACGACGACGGCCAGCGTCAGCGTCAGCACACCGAGTACGTAGCCGAGGCCGCTGCTGCGCATCCTCGCTTCGAGCACGTCCTCGGGGACGTCGAGCAGCTTCAGCAACCCGGCCAGCAACAGGTCCAGCAGGCACAGGAACACCACACCCGGCGTCGACCGGCGCAGCATCCCCGCCCCGCGTCTGCGCCGGTGGATGACCATCGGCAGCCCTCGCCGCCGGAACCACGCGTCCGCCGCGCGCCGGTCCAGGTCCATGCCCCGCCCTCCCCCTCGCCGCCGAGGCGGCTATGTCCGGCTCAAGTCCACCGCCTCGTGCAGCCAGCCCGCCAGGGCCGGCCGGTCCATTCCACCGAACATCAACCACCCTTCGGAAGGGGCCGCGTACAGAACGAACCTCCCCAGATCGTTGTCGATGATCACGAACCCGTAGTCCGGATACTCCGCGTTCAGGCCGCCGAACGCGACCAGATCGAGGATCGCCGTCCCGGTCCGCCGGCGGCTCAGCATGTCGCCGACCAGGCCGACCTCCTCTTCCTGCCCGGTCAGCGGCACACCGTGCCCATCGACCTGGATGCGTAGCGGCGTGCAGTCACCGGCGGGGACGTGCGGGAGCCCGCCGAAGACCCGGGCGCCCAGTTCGCCGAAGTCGCTCAGGCTGAACGTGGTCCGCCGTCCGGTCCGCATCCGCCACACGACCGCCTGGTGCCCGTCCCCGTAGCAATCGACCCGCACCGCGCGCGACTCGGCCGCGAAGACGCCGGTGAGCACGCCTCGCACCGAACCGCGCAGCATCACCCCGTGCATCTGGACGGCGGAGGGATGGATCTCGCCGTTCTCCATCAGCCCGGCCTCTTCGAGCATCGCCGCCTTGGCCGCGTACCGCTCGGCCTGGGTGACGAGATCCCCCGGCTCGTCGTAGGACGGGCACAGGCGGCGGATCTCGTCGTCGGTGATCTCCGGGTCGTAGCCCAGGTACACGCTCCGGCGCTCGGGCACCGCGCGCAGCACCGGCTCGGCCGCGCGTTTCATCAGGTCCTTCACCGTCGGCTCAGGCATGGTTCTGCACCGCCCGCACGATCCATTGCTCTGCCATCGACCGGCTGGCCGGGCCCCAGGTCAGCGTCCAGTGGCCGGCCGCGTTCATCGCCGCGCTGAACTGGTACCGGCCGAGATCGTTGTCCACCAGGCCGAACGCGCCGTGCGGATACTCGGCGAGGATGGAGTTCCGCACCGCGAGATCGACCAGGACCGTGCCGTGACGCGGCCGCGAAGCACCCTCACGGATCACCTCGACGGCCTCCCTGGCCTGCTCCGGGATCAGCCCGCCCGCACCCGTCTCGATGCGGACGGTCTCGCCGGGCCCCGTCGGGTGGTCGGGCAGCCCGTCGAACACCCAGCCCGGCAGCGCGCTGAGGAAACCCGACCGCAGGCGCGCCCGTTTGCCGAGCTTGTTCAGCACCGTGGTGTAGTCCTCGTCGCCGAAGAACCGGACCTCCCACGGCTCCGGACGCGCCGGGAAGACGCCGGTCACCACGCCGCGGATGAACCCGCCGCGCAGCGCCCGGTACAGCCCGACGGCCTCGGGCGTGACCTCGCCGCCGGGGGCCAGCCCGATCGTCGCCATCCCGCTCACGAACCGGGTGTACTGCTCCACCTCCTCGGCCAGGGTGAGCCCTGGGGTCGGCTCCTCGTCGGCCAGCACCGGAGGCACGGCGAGGTGCGGATCGTAGAACTCCATGACCGAGGGACGCTCCGGAACCTCGGCTGCCAGGGGCGCGATGACCTCGTCGATGACGTCGAAGACAGCGGTCGACGAACCGGTCCTTGAAGTGCTCACATGACCATTGAACACCCTGGTACCGACAATTTTTAGAACTTCTGTTCGAATGGGTGAAGGCGGTCTGTGAGCGGTCGGCGAGCGGTCCGGGGGGTCCGTTCGCGACCCTCGGGAGACTCAGCGGCCCGATGTGTCCCGAACGTCATGAAGGGGTCTTTCAGGACGTACAGCGCTGATTCAAAGCGCGTCCTGAAAGACCCCTTCATGACACTTGTGCGGGCTTGGCGCGCTACTTCGTCTTCGTAGCGGTGGAGCGTGCCGAAGGCTTCTTCGCCGCCGCAGTCTTCGTAGCGGTGGTCTTGGTCGCGGTCGACTTGGTCGCGGTGGTCTTCTTGGCCGCGGCCGTCTTGGTGGCCGTCGTCTTCGAGGCGGCGGGCTTGCGCGCCGGAGCCTTGCGCTTGGGCGCCGGGCCCTTCGCGCGCTTCTCCGCCAGCAGCTCGGCACCGCGCTCGGCGGTGAGCTCCTCGATGCTGTCCGACTTCCGCAGCGTCGCGTTGAACTCGCCATCGGTCACGTACGGACCGAAGCGGCCGTCCTTGACCACCATCGGCTTACCGGACACCGGGTCGTCGCCCAGTTCCTTGAGCGGCGGCTTCGCGGTCGCGGAACGGCCACGCTGCTTCGGCTCCGAGTAGATCTTCAGCGCCTCTTCGAGGGTGATCGAGAACAGCTGATCCTCGGTCGTGAGCGAACGCGAGTCCGTGCCCTTCTTCAGGTACGGCCCGTAGCGCCCGTTCTGCGCGGTGATCTCGTCTCCGGACTCCGGGTCCTTGCCGACCACGCGCGGCAGCGAAAGCAGCTTCAGCGCGTCTTCGAGGTTCATCGACTCGATCGCCATCGACTTGAACAGCGAACCCGTACGCGGCTTCGGCTGCTTCGCCTTCGCGGCCTTCTTCTGCGCGGCCGTCGCGGTCTCGGGCAGCGGCTCCGGCTCGGGCAGGAGCTCGGTGACATACGGCCCGAAGCGGCCTTCCTTCGCCACGATCTCGTGTCCGCTGACCGGGTCGGTGCCGAGCACGCGGCCTTCCTGCGGCGTCGCGAACAGCTTTTCGGCGAGTTCCAGGGTCAGCTCGTCCGGCGGCATGTCCTCGGGCAGGTTCGCCCGCTGCGAGGCACCGTCGACCTCACGCTCGAGGTACGGGCCGTAGCGGCCGACGCGCACGACGACGGTGTGGCCGTCGGCGTCGCTGAACAGCGGGATCGAGTTGATCTCACGGGCGTCGATGTCCTCGACGCCGGAGCCGACCAATTTTTTCAAACCACCCAGCCGGCCGACGGAACCGTCGACGCCCATGTCGCCACCGAAGTAGAACTTCGACAGCCACTGCGTCCGGTGCTCGTCACCGGCGGCGATGCGGTCGAGTTCGTCCTCCATGCCGGCGGTGAAGTCGTAGTCGACCAGCCGCTCGAAGTGCCGCTCCATCAGGCCGATCACGGCGAACGCGACCCAGGAGGGCACCAGCGCGGAGCCCTTTTTCCAGACATAGCCGCGGTCCTGGATGGTCTTGATGATCGACGCGTACGTCGACGGGCGGCCGATGCCCAGTTCTTCCATCTTGCTGACCAGGCTGGGCTCCGAATACCGCGCCGGCGGCGAGGTGGTGTGCCCGTCCGGGTTGAGCTCGGTGGCGGTCAGCGCCTGGTCCTTGACCAGCTGCGGAAGCCGGCTCTGCTTGTCGTCGGCCTCGCCACCGCTCTCGGTGTCGACGGCTTCGACGTACGCCTTGAGGAACCCGGCGAAGGTGATCGTGCGACCCGACGAGGCGAAGGTGACCTCTTCGCCGCTGGTGGCGGTGCCGGCGATGCGCACCGACATCGTGGTGCCCTTGGCGTCGGTCATCTGCGACGCGATCGTGCGCTGCCAGATCATCTCGTAAAGGCGGTACTCGTCGGTGTCCAGATCCTTCGCGACCTGACCCGGCGTGCGGAAGACCTCGCCCGAGGGACGGATCGCCTCGTGGGCCTCCTGCGCGTTCTTCACCTTGCGGGTGTACTGCCGCGGCGAAGGCGAGACGTATTCCTTGCCGTACAGCTGCGTCGCCTGGCTGCGCGCCGCCGATATCGCCGACTCCGACAGCGTCGTGGAGTCGGTACGCATATAAGTGATGTAACCGTTCTCGTACAGCTTCTGCGCGATCCGCATGGTGCGCTCGGAGGTGAACCGCAGCTTGCGGCCCGCCTCCTGTTGCAGGGTCGAGGTCATGAAGGGCGCGTACGGCTTCCGCGTGTACGGCTTCTCTTCGACGCTCGAGACCTTGAAGTCGCGGTTCTTCAGCCCCTCGGCCAGCCGGACGGCGTCCGCCTCGGCCAGCACGCGGATCTCGTTGTTCGACGCCTTGAGCTGCCCGTCCGAACCGAAGTCGCGGCCGGTCGCCAGGCGTGCGCCGTCGACGGCGATCATGCGCGCCGGGAAGGTGCTGGGCTCGCCATCGGCACCGGCGGCCGTGGTCTTCATCGTCGCGGAGATGTCCCAGTACGACGCCGAGGTGAAGCGCATGCGCTCACGCTCCCGCTCGACCACGATCCGGGTCGCCACGGACTGCACACGGCCCGCCGAAAGCTTCGGCATGACCTTCTTCCACAGCACGGGTGAGACCTCGTAGCCGTAGAGACGGTCCAGGATGCGCCGAGTCTCCTGCGCGTCGACCAGGTCGGCGTCGAGTTCACGGGTGCTGTCGGCGGCCGCGCGGATCGCCTGCTCGGTGACCTCGTGGAAGACCATCCGGCGGACCGGGACCTTCGGCTTGAGGGTCTCCAGCAGGTGCCAGGCGATCGCTTCGCCTTCGCGGTCGGGGTCCGTCGCGAGGTAGAGCTCGTCGACGTCCTTCAGCAGGCTCTTCAGCTCGGTGACCTTGGACTTCTTGTCCGGAGTGACGACGTAGAGCGCCTTGAAGTCGTTGTCGACGTCGACGCCCAGCCGTGCCCACGACTCGCCCTTGTACTGGGCGGGCACGTCGGCCGCGCCGCGGGGAAGGTCACGAATGTGCCCGACGGAAGACTCCACGACATAGTTGGCGCCGAGGTACGGGGCGATCTTGCGGGCCTTGGTCGGCGACTCGACGATCACCAGCCGACGACGGCCCGCGCCGTCGTCCGACGCCGCTGTCTTCTTCGTCCGTGCTCCTGCCACGCTGTCCTGCTCTCCGCTCATCTTCGGCGCCTTCGCGCCGCCTCTCGACCCGTCAGTGTGCACGCTCGCGCCGTCCGCACCACGTCTAGGTGGCACAACACGCCGCCGATCGTGTGTCCAGCGCATCGCCGCTGACCTCGCCGATGTTTCCTTTCAAGACCTAGCACGTGATGTCGGACACGTCCGCCCGGGGGGCCGCGTGATCGCCCGAACACCCTCCGTTCGACGGTGGTGGCCCCCTTCCGTCAACGCTTCACTTGTATCCACGCCGACCCGAAAGGACTCCACGTGACCCGACGACTCCTCGGCACGCTGTTCGCCATGTTGACCGCATCCGCCCTGGTCGGCGCCACTCCCGCGGAAGCGGCGACGACCACCTTCGCCGGAACGGTGGCGCTGTCGAACTGCTCCGGGTCGGTGGTCAAGCCGCCCGAAGCGAGCCTCAGCGACCCCGCCCTCGTCCTCTCCAACGGGCATTGCCTCCAAGAAGGTTTCCCGGACCCAGGAGAGGTGATCGTCAACCAGCCGTCGACGCGGACCTTCAGCCTCCTGTCGAAGGACGGCCGTTCGTCGCTGGGCACGCTCAAGGCGAAAAAGCTGCTCTACGCGACGATGACCGACACCGACGTCTCGCTGTACCAGCTCAACACCAGCTACTCGCAGATTCAGGCGACCTACGGTATCGCCCCGCTGACGCTCTCGCCGACCCGTCCTTCGGCCGGCGTCGCGATGGACGTGGTCTCCGGCTACTGGAAGAAGATCTATTCCTGCAACGTCGACGGCTTCGTCCACGAGCTGCACGAGGCGGACTGGGTCTGGAAGGACTCGATCCGGTACACCTCGGCGTGCAAGACGATCGGCGGGACGTCGGGGTCGCCGATCATCGAGACCTCCACCGGGAAGGTCGTCGGCGTCAACAACACCGGCAACGAAAGCGGTCAGCGGTGCACGATGAACAACCCGTGCGAGGTCGACGCCGCCGGGAAGGTCACCGTGCGGAAGGGCATCAATTACGGAGAGCAGACCTATCAGCTGACCTCTTGCCTTTCCCGTAGCGAGCTGGACCTGGCGAACCCGAACTGCCGGGTGCCGAAGCCCTGATGACGCTCCTTGAAGTGCTATGAACGACTCGTTACTTGCAAATTTTGCAAGTAACGAGTCGTTCATAGCGCTTGGTGACACTCAAACCGCACGAACGACGGGGACCGGACTCGGCCAAGCCGCCTCCGCCCCCAAGGGCGCGTCCCCGATCAGCTCCAGCACCCGCAGGAGCCGCCGACGCCCCGTCACCCGCAGCAAAGCCTCCTCGCCCCGCTGCACCTTCGCCGGAACGCCCAGCTGAGCGAGCGCGGCGATGAGCCGCTCGTACGTCTCCGGGGCCTCCGGATCCAGCGCGAGCAGGTAGTTGTTGCCCTGCGGGCTGCCTGCCGCCAGCGCCCACAGCCTCAGCATTCCCCCGTCGAGCCGGAACCCCTCCGGCAGCACTTTGCCCTCGCCGCGGCACCAGCGCCGCTCCAGCGACAGCAGATCGACCCGGAACGGCGTCCTCACGAGCGGCCGCCCGCATTCGGCGGCCGAGACCTGCGCCTCCGCACCACGACGACGGCATTCACGGGCGAGCGCGTGCGCCCGCCACGGCTCGTCGACCACGGCGGACAGGCGCGCGGCCGTCCGCCCGAAGCCCGCCATCCGACCGGGCCCGCACAGCACCCCGGCGAGGTCGGCGAGCCCTGGCCCGCTCGCCTCCGCCGAGAAGAGCGAGATCGTCCCGTTCACCCCGACACAATAGAACACAAGTTCGAGTCATGGCCAGTGACAACGTGGTGACTCAGCGGGGTTGCTTCACCAATTCCTGGCAACCGGGGATCCGGCTGCTCGCCGCGGCGAGCTGAGGCACGTCGTTAAGGCCCCTGAGAAGGTCGAGGCGGTCGAGATCGTCGAGGGAGGTCCGGGCATCGCGCAGGGCCGTCTTCGTCGTCTCGGAGTCCGTTGTGGAGTCGAGGCGTTGACGGACGCCGTCGGCGCGGGAACGGAGGTCGTCGAGCTGGGCGACGGCGGCCGTTCGCGAGGCGTCACCACCGGGGACCGGTGAAGACCCGAGGTTCCCGAGCGCGGCGGTCGTGCGGTTCAGCCCGTTGACGACCGAGCCCATCAGCTCACTGGACGTCCGGGACGCCTGCGCCGGCGTGCTCGGATCGACGCTGGGCAGCGTCGCCAGCGTCCGGATGAGCTGGCTGACCGCGCCGCAGTAGCCCTCGGCCCAGGCTGAAGCAGGGTCCGCCGCCGATGCGCTGACCGTGGCGAGACCCTCTTGTCTGGCATGGGAAGTCACTGCGGGCTGCTGCCCGCACCCGGCGAGGCCGAGCCCGATACCTGTTGCTAGCGCGGCAATGACGGTGGACCGCGGCCGCACGAAAACACCTCCCGACCTGACGACTTCCCGGCTGGCCCCCGACGGTACCGATACCCCGGGGCAATGCAAATCGCCGGGCGATCGACGCGGCGAAAAGAAAGGTCAAGAAGGCAGCTTCTTGCAGTTCGGGGCCTGTCCGGCCAGCGCTTTGAGCGACGCGTTCGTTTCCAGCTGCTGGAACGGGTCGGGCATGTCGTTGATGTCCGTGCCGATCTGCCGGAACGCCGCGGCGGCTTCCGCCGTCGCGGCGTTGTCGTCCTTCGGAGCGGCATCGAGTTTGGCCTTCGCGGCGACGACCTGGTCCCGGACCGGGGTCAGCGCGACGACAAGGTCCTTGCGCGCGGCTTCCGCTTCCGGGCTCGGCGCCTGGCCGAGTCCGTTCAAGCCGGTGACGGCGTTGTCGAAACCGGGGGCGAACACACCGAAGGCCTCGTCCATCGCGTTCCGGGCGTTCGCGACGTTGCCCTGCTCGAAGTCGGGCATCCTGAATTCGCCGATCTTGGCGAAGTCGATCAGCGAGCCGCAGAAGCCGTCCATCCACGAGACACCGGTCGCGCCGGCCGGGCCGGAAGAAGAGGAAGAAGGAGCGGACGGCGGCGGCGTGCCACCACCGCCGCAGCCAGCCACCAGGAAAGCGGCGGCGAACAGGGCGACCGAACGCCTCATGACAGGGACTCCCCGGATCAGGAACATCGTGGAGCGCAGACCTTAGCGCGCCCCGGACGGACGCCGGGCCCGCCACGGGAAACGTGGCGGGCCCGGCGGGTGGAACTTTTCGGCGTTACGCCTTCGCTTCCGCGGGCGTGTCGGAGAGAACCGACTCGCGACGCTTGGAAACGACGATCGCGGCCACGATGATCGCGACGGCGACCAGCGAGATCCCGATCCGGACGCCGACGTTGGCGTCCGGGCCGATCGAGAACTGCACGACCGCCGGGGCGATCAGCACCGACACCAGGTTCATCACCTTGATCAGCGGGTTGATGGCCGGACCGGCGGTGTCCTTGAACGGGTCGCCCACGGTGTCACCGATGATGGTGGCCTCGTGCGCGGCCGAACCCTTGCCGCCATGGCTTCCGTCCTCCACGAGCTTCTTCGCGTTGTCCCAGGCGCCACCGGAGTTGGCGAGGAAGATCGCCATCAGGGTGCCGGTAGCGATCGCACCGCCGAGGTAACCGGCGAGCGCGCCGGTGCCGAGACCGAAACCGACCGCGATCGGGGCGAAGACCGCGAGCAGACCGGGAGTGGTCAGCTCACGCAGCGAGTCGCGCGTGACGATGTCGACGACACGGCCGTACTCGGGCCGCGTGGTGCCCTCCATGATCCCCGGGATGTCGCGGAACTGGCGGCGCACTTCGTAGACGACCGCGCCGGCGGCACGGGACACCGCGTTGACCGCGAGACCGGAGAACAGGAACACGACCGCCGCGCCGATGATCACGCCGACGAGCGTCTCCGGGCCGACGATGTTCGCGACGAACTCCTTGCCGTCGCCGATCGCCTTGGTGATCGCGTCCTGATAGGACCCGAACAGCGCCGTCGCCGCGAGGACCGCCGTGGCGATCGCGATGCCCTTGGTGATGGCCTTGGTGGTGTTGCCGACCGCGTCGAGCTCGGTGAGGATCTGCGCGGCCTCCTCGTCGACGTCGCCCGACATCTCGGCGATGCCCTGAGCGTTGTCCGAAATCGGGCCGAAGGTGTCCATGGCGACGATGACACCGACGGTGGTGAGCAGACCGGTACCGGCCAGCGCCACGGCGAACAGCGCGACGCCGCCACCGACCAGGAAAGCGCCGAACACGGCCGCGGCGATGACCAGCGCGGTGTACACAGCGGACTCGAAACCGACCGAGATACCGGCCAGGATCACCGTCGCCGCACCGGTTTCCGAGGACTTGCCGACTTCCTTGACCGGCTTGTGCTCGGTGCCGGTGTAGTAGCCGGTGATCTTGAGGATGATCGCGGCGAGCACGATGCCGATGATCACCGAGATGGTCGCGATGACCGCCGGGTTACCCGCCTTGGCGGCGAAGTCGCCGCCGAACTCGGAGAATGTGCTGGGCAGGTAGACGAACGCCGCGATCGTCGAAAGCACCGCTGAAATGGCCGCGGAGATGTAGAACGAGCGGTTGATCGTGACCAGACCGCCTTCGCCCACCTTGGCCTTGGTGATGTAGACACCGATGACCGCGGTGATCACGCCGATGGCGGGAACGATGAGCGGGAAGATCAGGCCGTGCACGCCGAAGGCGGTGCTACCCAGGATCAGTGCCGCCACGAGCATGACCGCGTACGACTCGAAGAGGTCGGCGGCCATACCGGCGCAGTCACCCACGTTGTCACCGACGTTGTCGGCGATGGTGGCCGCGTTGCGCGGGTCGTCCTCGGGGATGCCCTGCTCGACCTTGCCGACCAGGTCCGCGCCGACGTCGGCCGCCTTGGTGAAGATACCGCCGCCGACACGCATGAACATCGCGATCAGCGCGGCACCGAAACCGAAGCCTTCCAACACCTTCGGGGCCTGTCCGGTGTAGACCAGGACGACCACCGCGGCACCGAAGAGGCCGAGACCGACGGTGATCATGCCGACCACGCCACCGGTACGGAAGGCCAGGCGCATCGCCTTCTCGCGACCCCCGGGCTCACGTGACGCGGCCGCGACCCGCAGGTTCGCCTGCGTCGCCAGCCACATGCCGAGGTAGCCGATCGCGAAGGAGAATCCCGCGCCGACCAGGAAGAAGATCGACCTGCCGATCTTTTCGTTCCAGTCTTCGGCCGGCAGAGCGAAGAGCAGCAAAAACACGATTCCCCCGAAAATAACGAGGGTGTTGCGCTGCCGTTTGAGATAGGCAGCCGCACCTTCCTGCACTGCCTTCGCGATGTCCTGCATCTTGGCGGTGCCTTGGCCGGCGGCCAGCACCTCCTTGAGCAGGACGTAGCCGATGACCAGTGCGGCAAGGGCGACCACGGCGATTACACCGACGATGGTGTAACCACCTCCGGAGAGCGTGATTTCGCCCTCCGCGAGGAACTGCCGGGACATTCGTCCTCCTGGAGACGTCGCCGTTGGCCAACGACGATCCGCCGATGGAACCGTCGGCTCGCGCGTTGGCATGGGGATCTGAGCCGAACGTCACGCTAGTCGCACTGCAAGGCACGTCTCACATGACGCTCGCCACAGACGGTGTGGATTGCGGGAGTGTATTGGTAGTGGGATGGAGGGCGGCAAGGCGTCCCTGCCACCGCACGTTCCGTTACCTTGTGAGGCTGATCACTGTATCGATCATCCGCGGGCCGTCCCGGCGCTCGATCCGGCCGCGGACGGCCGTTTTCTGTCGGGGCACTGTGCCAAGCTCGGAACGTGGACGGCGCGGTGGAATCCGGTAAGGGGCGGCGGCTTCTCGACCGCGCGACGGCGGGGATCCCGGCTTCGTTGTACCCGGTCACCCATGTGGCCGAGCTGCCGGCACGGGCGGCGGATTCCGTGGACTGGCCTGGGTGGGTGGCGGCTCCGGTCGTCGAGGCGCTGACCTCGAGCGGGGTCAAGGCGCCGTGGCGGCATCAGGCCGAAGCGTCGTCGCTGACCCGCGAGGGCAGGCACGTCGTCATCTCCACCGGCACGGCGTCCGGTAAGTCGCTGGCCTACCAGTTGCCCGTGCTCTCGGCGCTGGTCGAGGACGAGCGGGCCACGGCACTGTACCTCTCCCCGACCAAGGCGCTCGGCGCCGACCAGTTACGCGCCGTGTCCTCTTTGGACATCAAGAAGGTGCGCGCCGCGTCGTTCGACGGCGACACCCCGATGGAGGAACGGGACTGGGTCCGCGCCCACGCGAACTGGGTGTTCACGAACCCGGACATGCTCCACCGCGGCATACTTTCGTCGCACTCGCGCTGGTCCCGGTTCTTCCGGCGGCTCTCGTTCGTCGTCATCGACGAATGCCACAGCTACCGAGGCGTCTTCGGTTCCCATGTGGCGCTGTTGTTGCGCAGGCTGCAACGGGTCGCGGCGTACTACGGCGCATCGCCGGTGTTCGTCCTCGCCTCGGCGACGACGGCGGACCCGGCGGCGTTCGCGGCGAAACTGTCCGGACAGGAGTGCGTCCCGGTCACCGAGGACGGTTCACCGCGCGGTTCGCGCACGGTCGCGCTGTGGGAGCCTCCGCTGCTGTCGGAACTTTCCGGCGAGAACGGGGCCCCGGTGCGCCGCTCGGCGGGAGCCGAGGCGGCGCGGATCCTGGCCGAACTGGTCATCGAGGGCGCTCGCTCGCTGGCGTTCGTCCGGTCGAGGCGAGGCGCGGAACTGACCGCGCTCGCCGCCCGGCGGATCTTGTCCGAAGTGGACGGTGCGCTGGCGGACTCCGTTGCCGCGTACCGCTCCGGATACCTACCGGAGGAGCGCCGCGCGCTCGAAGCGGCGTTGCTGTCCGGACGGCTGCTCGGCGTCGCGACGACGAACGCGCTCGAACTCGGGGTGGACATCGCGGGACTGGACGCGGTGGTGCTGGCCGGTTATCCGGGGACGCTCGCGTCGTTCTGGCAACAGGCGGGCCGGGCCGGGCGCGCGGGTGACGCGGCGCTGGTGGTGTTCGTGGCGCGCGACGATCCGCTGGACACCTACCTCGTGCACCATCCGGCCGCGATCCTGGACCGGCCGGTGGAGGCGGCCGTCCTCGACCCGTCGAATCCGTATGTGCTGGGACCGCAACTGGCCTGCGCCATCGCCGAACTCCCGCTGACCGAACCGGAGGTCACGGCTTTCGGCGGTGACGCGGCTCGTGCCGTGCTCGCCGATCTGGTCAAGGAGAAGATCATCCGGCGCCGCACCAGCGGCTGGTACTGGACCTCCCGCGACAGGCCGCACGCCGACGTCGGGATCCGTGGTTCCGGCGGTGAGCAGATCGCCGTGGTGGAAGCCGATTCCGGGCGGATGCTCGGCACCGTCGATCCGGGTTCGGCCTGTTACGCGGTGCATCCCGGAGCGGTGTACCTGCACCAGGGTTCGTCCTATGTGGTCGACGAACTGGATCTGGACACCGGGCTCGCCCTGGTGCACGCGGAGGATCCGGACTGGACCACGTCGCCGCGCGAGATCGTCGACATCAGTGTGTTGCGCACCGAGGAAAGTCAGGTGCACGGCGGAGTCACGGTGAACCTCGGCGAGGTGTCGGTGAGTTCGCAAGTAGTCGGCTACTTGCGCCGTCGTCTTTCGGGTGAGGTGCTGGATCAGACTCCGCTGGATCTGCCGGAGCAGAGCCTGCACACCCGGGCCGTCTGGTACACGATCTCGGCGGATCTGCTCTGTGGCATCGGTGGCGTCGATGGCTTCGGTGGCACCGATGGCGGGGCGGGGACCGGGGGCCATCGGGCGGGGACCGAAGTGCTGGAGCCGGTGGGGACCGGAGGCTCCAGGGTGGGGACCGAGGAATTTGGCGGGGCACCGAGGACGAGCGCCGAGTTGGATCCGGCGCGCGTCCCCGGTGCCCTGCATGCCGCCGAGCACGCGGCGATCGGCCTGCTACCGCTGTTCGCTACGTGCGACCGCTGGGACATTGGCGGGGTGTCGACCGCGTGGCACGAAGACACCGGGGAGGCAACGGTGTTCGTGCACGATGGCCA
Organism: Amycolatopsis sp. lyj-112; assembly: GCF_046549055.1. Taxonomy (NCBI): domain Bacteria; kingdom Bacillati; phylum Actinomycetota; class Actinomycetes; order Pseudonocardiales; family Pseudonocardiaceae; genus Amycolatopsis; species Amycolatopsis sp. lyj-112. The sequence continues at coordinate 778,861 of NZ_JAJPWS010000002.1, forward strand.
TCCCGGGGGTGCGGGATTCGCCGATCGCGGGTTCGCCGCGATTGTCCCTTGGCTGGCCGCTACGCGGGAGGCGATCATTTCCTGCGAGTGCCCGGCCGGCTGCCCGTCCTGCGTCCAGTCGCCGAAGTGCGGGAACGGCAACGATCCGCTGGACAAGGCGGGGGCAGTGACCGTTCTGGATACCGTGCTCGGGGCGTTGCGTCAGCACGGGTCCCAGTCAGGCCACTTGGAGGTGTGAAATCGATGTGGCTTGAAATTGTGGGTTGATCAGGCGGCGGTGGTCAGGGTCGCCACAGGGGCTGCGGCCTTGTCCTCTGCCAGTGCTCGAACGAGCACGTCGTGCACCTCGGTGGCCTCGGGCAGCTGCCAGCCCCAGACCTCGGGCTTGACCCGCCAGTGCACGACACCGTGCTGGAACGGCGACGGGGGCAGCGGGATGTAGTCGTTCGCGCCGTGCCACTGGATCGAGGCCTGCGCGGCCAGTTCCTGCGGGATGCTCGCGGCGACGGTGGTGAGGAACAGCCAGCGGCCGTTCGGCATCGCGACGATCGGGGCCGGGTGTCCGGTGGCGCGCAGCAGACGGGCGGCCCGCTTGCCGAGCTGGTCATCGACCTCGATGGCGTCCAGCACGGTGCCGGTGGCCACGAGCAGGCTGTGCGTGCTGTCGCCGAACCACGTGGCGACCTCGTGCGGGTGGGTCTCGATCAGTTCACGCCAGTTGTCCTGAGCCGGCACAGGACGCCGCCAGGTGAGGTCGTCACCCTCCGCGGTGATCGCGGCGGGTTCGGCACCCGGGAGCACCGGCCATCCGCGCCAAGCGAGACCGATCGCCTCCGCCCGCATTTCGATGCGGAAGGCGCCGCGCCAGCTGTCCGGCCAATTCGCGTCCAACATTACTGTCCCTGCCTCAGGTCAACTCTGTCCTGTGTCGCTGCCACCCGGCGACCTTCTCGAGGTGGTGCACATCTCAATAAACGGCAAGTTGCACATCGGGAGAAGAGGGCACGCGACAACCGGCGGTTACTTAGCGATGAACGCGCGGTAGTCCGACCGGACGGACCGAACATCGCGCGTCCGGTGAACGGGCCTCCACGACCGGCACCATGCCGTTCATCGCAGCTGAGCAGGGGATTTCGCCGACGTGAACCCACTCACGGTCAGCGGTGTGCGGCCGTTCGGCGGAGCGCTGATCATGCATTTGACCGCTCGCCGCGCGTCAACGACCGCTGCTCGCGGCCGGCGGTTACTCATCCGTACTCCCGACCGGTTACCGCCGGGCGACCGTTCGGCGTGCGACGTAGGTCACGGTGGCCGGTCGACCGGACCGGCCCTCGCCCGTGCCTCCGGCCGCCCGAAGGTCGCCAGGTGTCCTGACACCACTGACCGCACCTCGACGAGAGTGTCTCCTCGCTCCCACCGGCAGGTCAGCAGCGTGACCGACATCCGGGCGGCGACCTGGCGAGCCCGTTCGCAGGCCCTTTCCGGGCCGTCCGTCGCGTGCGAGGCCGCGGCGAGCGCGGCCAGGTCGGCGGCCGCCTCGGTGTGATGCCGCGTGACGGCGGCGGCGCCGATCCAGTAGGTGAACGTCGCCACGCAGATCAGGACGGCGACGATCGAGGCCGTCCACGCGGTCGCGACGCCGCGATCGTCGGCGTCTGTTGGTGAACCCGTGTCCGCCAACAGGCTCTCAGCGCTCACGGCCGCTCCCCGGCTCGGCGATCGCGAAGGCGCGGGAGCTCAGCCGGATGCCCGGCAGCAGGCCGGCCACCGGTTCGGCCTCGACGCCGGCGGTGATGGCGTCGCCTTCGCGGACGACGTCGAGCCGGGCTCCGCGCGGCGCTATCTCCCGCACCGCCTGTTCGGCGCGGGCGGGCTCCCCGCGGGCGAGGAGACGGGCGGCCTCGCGGGCGGCGTCGGTGCACCGGAGCTGATCGGCGGCGACGCCGACGCCCGCCAGCAGCAGGCTCGAGACGAAGGTCAGCGCGCCGATGCCGAGCGCGGCCTCCACCGTCACGGATCCGCGGTCGCCGCCGCGCATCAGAACTTCACCGCCAGCGCCCGCTCGATGAGCGCGGTGAGCCCGGCGACGACGGCGTCGCCGCTGATGATCAGGTAGAGGACTCCGGCGAGGGCCGCGGCGGCGAGGGTGGCGATGGCGTACTCGACCGTCGCCATGCCGTCGTCTTCGCGGAAGGTGGGGAGCTTGGTCATGGGATCGCCTTTCCGTTGGCGGGGTTAGAGGACGCCGTCGAGCCGGGCGGCGAGGCCGAGCACGACGGGAAGGACGCCGAGACAGAGGAAGGCGGGGAGAAAGCAGAGCCCGATCGGTGCGGCCAGCAGTACCCCGGCCCGTTCGGCGCGTTCCTCCGCTTCGGCCGAGAGCGACTCGCGCAGCCGTGCCGCGAGGTCTTTCGCGTAGGCGGCCAGCGCGGTGCCCGCCCTCGCCGTGCGCACGGCGGCGACGGCCAGTTCGGCCAACCCGGGCCGGTCACGGACAGGCGCCCAGGCTTCGGCGGGTTCGACCCCGATGGCGAGGTGTGACGCCACCGAACGCAAAGCCGCCGCGGTCGGTGGCGAGGCCGTCACCGCGACGGCTTCGAGCGCGACGGGCACCGGCAGCCCGCCGGTCAGGCACGCCGCCAGCAGGTCGAGGGTGGCCGCGGACCGCAGATGTTCGGTGACACCGCTGTCCCGGACCAGACGTTCACGAAGCCGGCCGAGGAGGCGCTCCGGCCGCGACGTCGAAACAGGGCGGAGGTGCAGGACAGCCGGGGCCGGCCAGCAGAAGACGGCACCGCCCACCAGGATCAACATGGCTCCGCTCAGCACGGCGACACCCGCCCGGTGAGCGCGCGGCACCAGGCTGTACCCGCCCAGATCAGCACGCTGCCCAGGACTAGCAGCAACTGGCCGGCGCCGGTCTCGGTGAAGACCCGGACCGGATCGGCCCCCATCGCCTCGCCGAGCAGCACGCATCCCAGCGGGAGTACGGCGAGCACAGCGGCGCTCGCCCGCGGGCCCGCCATCTTGGCCTTGAGACGGCGGCCGAAGCCGATGCCCGCCTCGGCGTCCCGCCTGGCGGCGTCGAGCACGTCGGCCATCGGCAGCCCGAAGCGGTTCGCGAGCGTCCACGCGTTCACCAGCGACGGCGGCACTCCCGGATCGGCGACGTCCCCGCCCAGCCGCGCGGCCGCGATCAGTCCGCGCAACCGCCCGGACGCGGCGGGTACGGCCTCGGCCGCGGCTTCGGCGGCCGTCACCGGATGGGCACCGGCCCGGAGTTCGCCGACCATCGTCCGCAGCACGGACGCGGTGAGTTCGGCTTCGGCGAGAGCGGCCTTGGTCCGTGCCCGGTTCCGGTGCTCCTGGCGGACGGTCAGCGTGAGGACCAGGGTCGCCACCGCGCCGCCGAATCCGAGGACCACGAGCGCGAGGACCGCGGGCAGCAGCCATAACCCGGCACGCGCGGCCTGGGGAACGCGCCAGGCGAACGAAGTGCCCGCCACCGTTCTGGGCCAGCACGCCAGCCCGGCACCGCAGGAGAGGAGGAACCAGGGGGTCATGCCGCGACCTCCTCGAACGGTGTCTCGTCCCCGATCCAGCGGCCCTTGCTCCAGACCGGGACGACACTGGCCTCGCCGCGCAGCGACCGCAGCACGCCGACCTCGTCCAGCCGCCGGATCCCGCTCGGCATCCGGCGCATGTGCAGCACGACCCGCACCGCCGCGACCAGCTGGCTGTGCAGCGCGCCCCGGTTCAGCCCGCCGAGCGCGGCCAGCGCCTCCATCCGGGCCGGGACCTCCGACGGGGAATTGGCGTGCATCGTGCAGGCGCCGCCCTCGTGGCCGGTGTTCATCGCGTTGAGCAGCGCGCAGACCTCGCCCCCGCGCACCTCGCCGACGACGAGGCGGTCCGGGCGCATCCGCAGGGCCTGCCGCACCAGTTCGCCGATCCCGACCTCACCCGCTCCTTCGACGTTGGGAGGTCTGGCGATCAGGCTGACGAACTGGGGATGGTCCGGTTGCAGTTCGCCCGCGTCCTCGACGCAGACGATGCGTTCGGCCGGGGGCACCGCGCCGAGAAGCGCGGAGAGCAGGGTCGTCTTGCCCGCCCCGGTGCCGCCGGTCACCAGGAACGCGAGCCGTCGCCGGATGACCGAGTCGAGCAGCGCGGCCCCACCGGCACCGAAGGCTCCGCGCAGCCGCAGCGCGGCGATGTCGTGGGTGGCGGGATGCAGGACGCGCAAGGAAAGCGACGTACCAGCGGGCGCGAGCGGCGGGAGGACCGCGTGCAACCGGATGCGACCGTGCGGTCCCACTCCCGGCAGCCAGGTGTCGGTGAACGGCTGCGCGTCGTCGAGCCGCCGGCCGGCGGCGAGGGCCAGCCGCTGAGCCAGTCTGCGTACAGCCTCTTCGCTCACGAAACGGACTTTTGTCCTCACCAGCCCCTCACCTGTGTCGGCCCAGACCTCGTGCGGTGCGGTGACGAGCACGTCGGTGGTGCCGGGATCTTCGAGCAGCGGCGCGAGCGGGCCGGCGCCGACGAATTCGTCTCGAGCGAGCCGGACGGCATCGAGAACGGCGTCCTGTCCGAGCGCGCCACCGGCCTCCGCGCGGACGGCCCGCGCCACGCTCACCGGGTCCGCCGGAACGGCCGATCCGGCCAGCCGCAGCCGGACGCGCTCGACCAGTTCGTCGTTCATCGCGAGGCACCGGCCAGATTTCCGCGTACGGCCGCGAGGACGTCGGCGGCCGCCGTGGCCAGTTGCCCGCGGTGCTTCACCATGAACTCACCGCGGTCGAGCGCCATCGAGAGAGACCGCTCGCGGCCCATCGACGTGATGAGCGGGGCGCCCACGGCACTGGCGATCTCCAGCGGCGCCAGCCCGGAGGCCGACGGGCCGCGGACGGCGATACCGATCCGCCTGGCTTGGGGTTCGAGCCTTTCGAGGACCTGTTTCGCGGCAGCGCAGGCCCGGAGTTCGGCGGGGACGACGACCACGACCAGGTCGGCCAGCCCGACGACGGCAGAGGTTTCCGCGCCGAATTGTCTCGGCAGGTCGCAGACGACCGTCCGGCCCGATCGCCGTCCCGCGGACAGGACGGCCTCGATCGCGCCCGGCTCGGGGCCGAGGACCTCGCGGCCATGGGACACAAAGGACAGTGATCCGGTCGCGTACCGCTTTCTCGGCAGCGCTTCGCTCAACGCCGTCATAGAGACCCGGCCGCCGAGATCGAGCTCCGGCCAGCGCGGCCCGCGATCCCGTTCGGCGCCGAGGAGGATGTCGATCCCGCCGCCGAGCGGATCGCAGTCGACGAGCAGCCCGCCGCCCCCGGACCGGGCCGCCCGGCAGGCGATGGCGGCCGACAGCACGGAGGCTCCAGCGCCGCCTCGGCCGCCGATGACCCCGATGACGACACCGTCGTCACGCGCCGGTCCCTCGAGGACGTCCGCGAACGCCCCGACGAGGTCGCCTTCCTCGTCCGGCAGCGAAAGGACCTTCTCCGAACCGGTGTTGAAGGCGCGTTCCCACGTCTCCGGTGTCGGCGCGCCCTTGCAGACGAGGAGGACCTTGTTCCGCCGCAGCAGGCGATTCGGCAACCGCGCGGCTTCTTCGTCGAGCACCACGAGCGGTGCCCTGGCCCATCTTCCCCGGGCGGCGTGCAGATCGGGTGCCCGGTCGACCTCACAGCCCGCGGCCGCCGCCACGCGCAGGATCTCGTCGAGCACCGTGTCGTCTCCGGCGACGACGAGCGGGTGTTCTTCGGCCATGACTCCCCCAGGGGTTCGGTCGGATTCGTTCGGTGACTCCACGGTCGCGCCGAGTCCCGGCACCGCACAACGCCATTCCGTCCCGCCTGTGGACAACTGGGGTGTTGTGGACAACTCGGCGACCGGGACCCACCTTTCCCGCCGTTATGTCGGCCCCGTATGGCACACTCCCGCCTTTTCTTCTTCGAAAGCGCCTTCGGTGCAGCCGGACACTTCGGATTCAAAAGGCCTTGGGGGAAAAGAAAAATCCCGGGGCACCGATCGATTCGACCTTGTGCCACCGGGCTTTTCGCGGCCATAAAGGTCTAAACCTTTTGACCGGGAAGGAAGTTAGAGGGCGGCCCCCGCCAGGGGGGAGGGACGGGGGCCGCCTGGGGTTCAGCCCCGGGGGGTCGGACTGAACCTGAGCCCGGTTTCGCAACCGGACAATCTCACTGTAACTCCGGTATCGGCCCGTTGTGGTGCGCGCCGGTACCCACAATTCGATAACGGCACGACACGCCGAATCCCCTGTGCGGTCGTGAATTTTCCACCGCCGTATCCCGATCGTGGTCAGCCAACGGGCGAGCCGTCACCCGGCTCTCCTATCCTTGCCGGGTGGACCGACCCAGCACCACGCCGACTCCGGTCGCCGCGTTCTTCGATCTCGACAAGACGATCATCGCGTCATCGAGCGCGCTGGCCTTCAGCAAACCTCTGCTGCGCGAAGGTCTGATCAACCGTCGAGCCGCGCTTCGCAGTGCGTACGCGCAACTCGTCTTCTCGCTCGCGGGCGCGGACGCGGCGAAAACCGAGCGGATGCGCGCCGAGGTTTCGGCGCTGTGCACCGGCTGGGACGTCGCCCAGGTGTCCGCGATCGTCCGCGAGACACTGCACGACGTCGTCGATCCGCTCGTCTACGCCGAAGCCGCCGAACTGATCTCGTCGCACCGCGCGGACGGCCACGACGTCGTGATCCTGTCGGCGACCGGCGAAGAGGTCGTCGCCCCGGTCGCCGAAATGCTCGGCGCGACGCGCAGTGTCGCCACGCGGATGCAGATCGTGGACGGCCGCTACTCCGGCGAAGTCGAGTTCTATTGCTACGGCGAGAACAAGGCCGTCGCCGCGAAGCAACTCGCCGCGACCTACGGCTACGACCTCACCCAGTGCCACGCCTACACCGACTCCAGTACCGACATCCCGCTTCTCGAGGTCGTCGGCAGGCCACACGCGGTCAACCCCGATCGCATGCTGCGCAAGCACGCGACCGAGCAGGGCTGGGAGATCCTCGCGTTCGAGCATCCGATGTCGCTGCGGACCCGGATCCCGGCCCGTTCGGCCGGCCTGGTCGCGCTCGGCGCCGTCGCCGCGGGCGCCACCTGGTACGGCTATAACCGGCGCAAACGCACCCGCTAGTACTCACGTGTGCGGCGTCTGATCACGCGAGATACGCCTCTGATCACGCGAGTGCGGTGCCTGATCACGCCTGGCGCCACTTCCGATGGTGACCACTGAAGCCACACCCACACGGCGGTACCTCACCGGCTTTTCTGAGGCAGGACCGTGAATTGTCCGTCGCGGAGGGTACCCGTGTCACTAGATCGAGCCTCTGTACCGGTGCACCCGTCTGCGCACTTGAAGTGACCCGGCTCACGGCGTAGAAAGTAGGTGCGGACGTTCGGTCGGCCAGGGAACAGGTAGAAGAGAAGCCTGTTCCACCCCGGCGAATCTCCGTGCGCGGACACCGGGTACCCACGCGCAGCGCGCCGCGGGAGGCTCGTCGTCTAGGGACTGCGTACCGGGACGCCGGACGCCGAGTCCATGAAGGTACGACCAGAGTTGCACGCTTGGTCGCCCGAGTGGTTCGCGCTTGCAGGCGGCGCCCGTCGGCTTCGGCCGACGGGCGCCGCCAGTGTTTATGGACCTTTTTCTCCCCTGTCCGTCGTGACAGGTACCGGTCATGCACCCGGCGCCGATCCGGGTTTCCGAGCCTGACATGCCGATTCGCGTCCCTTTGTGTATGAACGGACCGTTCGTGCGCATGGCCGATGGACAAGCAAAGTGCTCGTGGGTAGCTTCCGGATATCAGTGCTTCCAGGTGGACTTCTTTCCATCTGTGAGTCGGCACGTGTCTGGGAGGCTTGAGGTGACGCACCGAACCGCGCACGCCCGTCATCGGAGGATCCATGCGCTCGCCGTACCCCTCGCGGGCTTGCTCACCCTGGCCGTCGCAGGCGTTCCGGCCAGCGCGCAGCCGGTGACGGCCGACGCGGAGGCGCAGCGGACGCTGCGTGGGCTGAGCCTGGAGGAGAAGGTCGGCCAGCTGTTCGTCACGTGGGTGAACGGGAAGACCGCCGACGAGGTCAACGCCAAGAACAAGGCGGATTTCGGCGTGGACACCCCGGCGCAGGTGATCGAGAAGTACCACCTGGGCGGCGTCATCTACTTCAACAACGACAGCCGCGACAACTTCGACGATCCGGCACAGGTCGCCAAGCTGTCGAACGGGCTCCAGCGGGCCGCGATCCGCAGCGGCGCACGAATCCCGTTGCAGATCGCTACCGACCAGGAGGGCGGCACAGTCACCCGGATGGGTGCTCCTGCCACCGAACTGCCGAACGCGATGGCGATTTCGGCCGGGCGCGACACCAAGGCCGCCCAGGAAGCCGCGCGGATCCTCGGGCACGAACTGCGGGCCGTCGGGATCAACCAGGACTTCGCGCCGGACGCCGACGTGAACTCGAACCCGGCGAACCCGGTGATCGGCGTCCGCTCCTTCTCCGGCCGCCCGGATCTGGCGAGCCAGTACGTCGCGGCTCAGGTGAAGGGCTTCCAGGACTCCGGACGACGCTCCGAGACCGTGTCGGCCGCCGCGAAGCACTTCCCCGGCCACGGCGACGCGGCGACGGACAGTCACCACGAACTGCCCCGGATCGACCGGTCCGAAGCCAGCTGGCGCGAGACCGACGTGCCGCCGTTCAAGGCCGCCATCAAGGCGGGCATCGACTCGATCATGAGCGCGCACATCCAGTTCCCGAGCCTCGACCCGTCGGGTGAGCCCGCAACGCTGTCGAAGCCGATCCTCACCGGGAAGCTGCGCGACGAACTCGGCTACCGAGGCGTCGTCGTCACCGACTCGCTGTCGATGGAAGGCGTCCGTGAACTGCACAGCGACGCGGAGATCCCGGTGCTGGCGCTCAAGGCGGGCGTCGATCAGCTGCTCATGCCGGTGAACCTCGACCTCGCGATCAACTCGGTGCTCGACGCGGTCCGCAAGGGCGAGCTGACCGAGCGCCGCATCGACGAGAGCGTCCTGCGGATCCTCAAGCTCAAGCTGAACCGGGGCATCCTGACCTCGCCGTTCGTCGACCCGGCCAAGGTCGCCTCGAAGGTCGGCACGCCGGCCAACCTCGCGACCGCGCAGGGCATCGCCGACCGGTCGGTCACCGCGATCCGTAACGACGCCGGGGTCCTGCCGCTCAAGCAGCAGCCCGCGAAGACGCTCGTGACCGGCTGGGGCGCGAGCACGACCACCGCGCTGGCCTCGAAGCTCACCGCGCACGGCACCAGCGCGACCGCGCTGCAGACCGGCCAGGCACCGACCGACGCGCAGATCGCGCAGGCCGTCGCCGCGGCCCAGAACGTGGACCTGGTCGTGGTGCTGACCAACAACGTCGGCACTTTCCCGTTACAGGGCAAGCTGTTGCAGGCGCTGACCGACACCGGTAAGCCGGTGGTCGCCGTCGCCGCACAGATCCCCTACGACGCCGGTTACGACAACCCGGTCAAGACCTGGCTCGCGACGTACGGCTACATCACGCCGTCGGTCGAGGCACTGGCGAAGGTGATCCTCGGGAAGGTGAAGCCGCAGGGCAAGCTGCCGGTGGACGTCCCGGCCGGTAAGGACGTGGGCACGGTGAAGTACCCCTTCGGCCACGGGCTGACCTGGTGAACCTCAAGCGCCGCCATTTCCTCGCCGCCGGAGCGCTCGCGGTCCCGGCACTGACCGCCGGGTCCACGGTCGCCCAGGCCCAAGCCCCGGCTCAGGGTCGGGCTGGGGCTCAGGCGGAAAGTGAGAGCAAAGGTCCCTCGCTCACCCGGACCGGAGCGGACGTGCTCGCCGCCCGCGGCTGGGCGGCGCTGGCCGGGCGCAAGCTCGGCGTGCTGTCGAACCCGACCGGTGTGCTCGCGAACGGCGACCACATCGTCGATTCGATGGTCGCCGCCGGCGTCCGCCCGCTCGCCGCGTTCGGTCCCGAACACGGCTTCCGCGGCAGTGCGCAAGCTGGCGGCTCCGAAGGCGACTACACCGATCCGCGCACCGGCGTGCCCGTGTACGACGCGTACGGCGCCGACGCGGCGAAGCTCGCCGGGATGTTCACGAAGGCGGGCGTCGACACCGTCGTCTTCGACATCGCCGACGTCGGAGCGCGGTTCTATACCTACATCTGGTCGCTGTACACGGCGATGGTCGCGGCGGCGAAGGTCGGCGCGGCGGTGGTCGTGCTGGACCGGCCGAACCCGTTGGGCGGCAAGGCCGCCGGGCCGATGCTGAACCCCGCGTACGCCTCGGGTGTCGGCCGGAAACCCATCGTGCAGCAGCACGGCATGACCGTCGGTGAACTCGCGCGGTTCTTCGCCGCCGAGTTCCTCCCGGCCGAAGGGGTCACGCCGGGCAAGCTCGAGATCGTCGAGGTCCGCGACTGGCGGCGGGATCAGCTCTTCGCCCGCACGGGGCTGACCTGGATCCCGCCGAGCCCGAACATGCCGACGCCGGACACCGCGCTCGTCTATCCCGGCACCGGGATGTTCGAGGGCACCGTGTTCTCCGAAGGCCGCGGCACCACCAGGCCGTTCGAGATCATCGGCGCGCCGGGCCTGGACTGGCATTGGCGCGAGAAGCTCGGCGAGCTGCGCCTGCCGGGGGTGAAGTTCCGCGAGGCGTACTTCGTGCCGACGTTCGGCAAGTTCGTCAACGAGCCTTGCGGCGGCGTGCAGGTGACGATCACCGACCCGCGGGAGTTCGACGCCATCCGCACCGCGGTCACCATGTTCGTCACCGCGAAACAGGTGCATCCGGACAAGTTCAAGTGGCGACCCGACAACTTCCTCGACAAGCTCTCGGGATCGGACAGGCTGCGCACGATGATCGACAAGGGCGCCGGGGTGGCCGAGATCGTCGGTTCCTGGCAGGCCGAACTGGCCGAGTTCGACCGGAAACGCCGTCGCCATCTCATCTACCGCTGAGGGGAACGACCTTGCGTGCTAGGAAGATCCTGATCGCGGCTGTCTCCGTCATGGTCGCGGCGACCACGCTGTCGACGGCGGGAGCACAGGCGATTCCGGGTACCGAACAGCAGAACCGCGCGGCGGGCCGGTTCGACAAGCCGCGCGAGGGCTTCGCGCCCGCGTCCACGGTGCTCCGCAACGGGGCACCTTCCGACGTCGGGCTCGATCCGGCGCCCATCAAGGCGGCCGAGCGGTTCATCGAGAGCTGGACGAAGCCGGATTCCACCGGGCACCCGCACTTCTCCGGCGCTGTCGGCCTGCTCGCGCACGACGGGGTGATCGTCGAACGCCAGGCCGTCGGCGGCGCCGTCCGGTACGCCGACGCGAACGGCACCGAACTGCCACCCGAGCAGCAGGTCCCGATGCGCGCCGACACGATCTTCGACATGGCCTCGATCTCGAAGCTGTTCACCTCCATCGCGGTGATGCAGCTGGCCGAGGCGGGCAAGCTGGACGTCGCGGCGCCGGTGGTGCGGTACCTGCCGGAGTTCGGGGTCAACGGCAAGGAGGCCGTCACCGTCCAGCAGCTGCTGACCCACGTTTCGGGGTTCGCGGCCGCGCCGGTCCCGTCGCTGTGGGGCGGCTACCCGGACATCCCCTCGCGCCGCAAGGCCATCCTCGACAGCCCGTTGAAGAACGCGCCGGGCAGCACATACCTCTACTCGGACCTCAACCTGCTCACGCTCGGCCTCCTGGTCGAGAAACTGGCGGGAGCGCCGCTCGACAAGGTGGTCCAGGACCGGATCGCCGCCCCGCTGGGCCTGGCCGACACCGGGTACAACCCGCCGGCGTCGAAGCTCGGCAGGGTCGCGGCGACCGAATACTCGGTGAACCCGCCGCGAGGGCTGGTCCGCGGGCAGGTCCACGACGAGAACGCGTGGTCGCTGGGCGGCGTCGCCGGGCACGCGGGGGTGTTCTCCACGGCGCCCGACATGGCCGTGCTGGCGCAGGCTCTCCTCAACGGCGGCGCGTACCGCGGGCAGCGGATCCTGCGCCCGGAGACGGTGCGCTCGATGCTCACGAACTACAACCACAAATTCCCGGACGACTCCCACGGGCTCGGGTTCGAACTCGACCAGCCCTGGTACATGGGCGCGCTCGCCGGGACGTCGACCGCCGGGCACACCGGGTTCACCGGAACCTCGCTGGTGATCGACCCGCTCTCGAGGTCGTTCGCGATCCTGCTCACCAACCGCGTGCACCCGACGCGGAACTGGGGCTCGATCAACCTCGCCAGGGAGGCCTGGGCGAGCTCGCTCGCGAAGGCGATGGCGGTCCGCCCGGTACGCGGCCGGGACGCGTGGTTCAGCGGCGCCGGAGACGTCTCCACAGCCACGCTCACGACGCCGCCGTTGCGGACCCGTGGAGGCCCGCTGAAGGTCTCTTTCGACGCCTTCGTGGACACCGAGGGACCCAGTGATTCGCTCTTCTTGGAGACGAGCACCGACGGTGGAATCACCTGGAAAACGATTACTCTGCGTGCGAGCGGACCAGGTGCTCCCGCCGGGGACCTAGCGGGCCTAGGCGGCCACGGTCATCGGGCTTGGTGGCGGGCCGGCGCCGAGGTGTCGCAAAGCTCACAAATCACCCTCCGGTGGCGTTACACGACCGACGCTCGTTACACCGGACGCGGAATTTCTTTGGACAGTGTGAAAGTCACTGAACGCGGCCATTCACTGCTGGACGGTGAGCAAGACCCCGCCGCGTTTAGTGCGTCCGGGTGGAACTTGAGCGCTAGGTGACCACCCCGCTCCGCTGAGCTGACCAGAGTGCCCCGTTCACCGGGACACAGCCGCTTGCATCGCGACACTAAGTTGCCAAGTCGTTAGCTCGACCTCGTTAACGACCACGACCTGGTTAGCGACTTTCTGGTCAACGATTAATCGTAAATCGAATCCGCAGACACGGATAGGTTGCGATCTTCCTGAAGGGTGTGGGTAGCCTTGTCGCAAATGCCAACGGTTAGTAACTTTCCCACGGTGGGCGATACCGAATCTGTGATCGTGGCCGCACCGTCCAATGGCGTGCCGGTACAGCCGACACGAGACGCCGACGCGAGCCCGCTGGTCCGGATCCGCTCCCTCCTTCCCGGACTCGCCCGGGCCGAGCAGCGTGTCGCGAAGGTCGTCCTCGACGACCCCGCGAGGGTCGCGCGGCGCAGCATCACCGAGGTCGCACTCTCGGCGAACACGAGCGAAACGACGGTCACGCGGTTCTGCAAGGCGGTCGGGGTCGGCGGGTATCCGCAGCTCAGGATCGCCTTGGCGGCCGATACCGCCCGCACGGAGGCCCGGTCGAGCCGGAACCTCGGCGGCGAGATCGGCCCGGACGACGATCTGGCCGCGGTGATCAGCAAGGTCAGCTTCGCGGACGCTCGTGCCGTGGAGGAGACCGCCGAACAGCTCGACGTCCCGTCGCTACAGCGCGTGATCGACATGCTGGCCGGCGCGGGCCGTGTGGACGTCTACGGAGTGGGCGCCAGCGCGTTCGTCGCCGCGGACCTGCAGCAGAAGCTGCACCGCATCGGCCGGGTCAGCTTCGCGTGGTCCGACACGCACATCATGCTGACCTCGGCGGCCGTGCTGAGCCCCGGAGACGTCGCGATCGGCATCTCCCACACCGGGGCGACCACGGACACCGTCGAGGCCTTGCGGGTGGCCCGCGAGCACGGCGCGATCACCGTCGCGGTGACGAACTTCCCGCGGTCGCCGATCACCGAGGTCGCCGACCACGTGCTGACCACGGCCGCACGTGAGACGACGTTCCGTTCCGGTGCGACCGCCAGTCGCATCGCGCAGCTGACCGTCATCGACTGCCTGTTCATCGGTGTCGCGCAGCGGCACATGGACGCGTCGGTCAACGCACTCGACGCAACCAGGGACGCGGTTGGTTCGCACCGGATGGGCGTGCGGCCCGACGGCAGGCGACGGCCGCGGGAAACCGGCAAATGAGCGAAAAAGTGAGGCGCATGATGACCGTCCCACGCCAGGTGGTGCACGTCGATTCGCCAACCGAACAGCGCAATCCACGGACGACCGACATCGATCTGATGTCGACCATCGGCATCCTCGGCGCCATCAACGCCGAGGATCGCCGGGTCCCTGATGCCGTCGCCGCGGTTCTGCCGCAGGTGGCCAGGGCAGTCGATTTCGCCGTGGAAGCGCTGCGGTCGGGGCACCGCGTGCACTACTTCGGGGCCGGCACTTCCGGCCGGCTGGCCACCTTGGACGCGGCGGAGCTCGTGCCGACGTTCAACGTGCCGTCCGACTGGTTCATCGCGCATCACGCGGGCGGCGAGCGCGCACTGCGCCAAGCCGTCGAAGACGCCGAGGACAACGCGAAGGCCGGAGCCGCCGAAGTGGCCGAGGCCGTCGCACCCGGCGACTTCGTGCTCGGGCTGACGGCTTCCGGCCGGACGCCCTTCGTGCTCGGCGCGCTGGCCGCGGCCAGCCGTCTCGGCGCCCGCACCGCCCTGGTTTCGGGCAACCCGGCCGCGGTGACCCCGCCCGGGGTCGACGTCCTCATCGCCGTGGACACCGGCCCCGAAGCGATCGCCGGGTCGACGCGGATGAAGGCGGGCACGGCGCAGAAGATCATCCTCACCGCGTTCTCCACGGCGACGATGATCAAGCTCGGCCGGACGTACTCGAACCTGATGGTGAGCATGCGCGCGACCAACGCGAAGCTGCGCGGACGCACCATCCGGATCCTGCGCGAGGCCACCGGGATGAGCATGGCGGACTGTTCCGACGCGCTCACCGAGGCCGAGGGCGACCTGAAGGTCGCGCTGGTCCACCTGTTGTCCGGCGAGGACGTCACCAACGCCGCGAAGGCACTCGTGACCAGCGACGGGCACGTACGCAAGGCTCTCGACTCCCTGCGGGTGCGCGCGAGCTGAAATATCGCTGATTGCCCATCACCTGCTCATCTGCTTAGGCTCTCAGGTATTCGGACTGAGAGGTCGGGTGGTCATGAGCACCGGCGGACAGCCCCGTTCATCCCGACGCCTCGCCCTCACGCGACGCGAACGGGCGTCCGTCGCCGGGATGGCCGGATTCATCCTGCTGCTCAACGTCGTGGGCTGGGGGGTCCTGACGCTTTTCGTGGCGCCGCGCCAATATGAGCTCGGCGCCACGGGCATGTTCGGGATCGGGCTCGGCGTCACCGCGTTCGTGCTCGGCATGCGGCACGCCTTCGACGCGGACCACATCGCGGCGATCGACAACACCACCCGGAAGCTGATGGCCGAAGGACAGCGCCCGCTTTCGGTGGGTTTCTGGTTCTCCCTCGGACATTCGACGATCGTCTTCGTCCTGTGCCTGTTGCTGTCGCTCGGCGTCCGCGCGCTCGCGGGAGCCGTCGAGGACGACTCGTCTGCGCTGCACGAGGCGACCGGGCTGATCGGGACGTCCGTGTCGGCGGTGTTCCTGTACCTCATCGGGATCATGAACCTGGTGGTGCTGCTCGGCATCATCAAGGTGTTCCGGCGGATGCGGCACGGCGATTTCGACGAAGCGGCGCTGGAGCGGCAACTCGACAACCGCGGCTTCATGAACCGGCTGCTGCGGGGTGCCACGAAGGCCGTGCGCAAGCCGTGGCACATCTACCCGATCGGCGTGCTGTTCGGCCTCGGCTTCGACACGGCGACCGAGGTCAGCCTGCTGGTGCTCGCCGGCGGCGCGGCCGCGTTCTCCCTGCCCTGGTACGCGATTCTCGTGCTGCCGATCCTGTTCGCGGCGGGGATGTCGCTGTTCGACACCGCCGACGGATGCTTCATGAACTACGCGTACGGCTGGGCCTTCGCGAAGCCGGTGCGGAAGATCTACTACAACCTCACCGTGACCGCGCTGTCCGTCGCGGTCGCGCTGATCATCGGGACGATCGAGCTGATCTCGATCCTCACCGAACGGCTCAGCATTACCACCGGGCCGCTCGCGGCCATCGGAAGCCTGAGTCTGGACTACGTCGGCTACGCGGTCGTGGCGCTCTTCGTGGTTACGTGGATCCTCGCGCTCCTCGTCTGGCGCTTCGGCCGAATCGAGGAGCGCTGGTCGGCTCAGCTCTCCGCCAAGTAACTCCCTGACCTGCTAAAAGAGAGCAAGGGACCTTTGCTACCGCTTACTTAGCGTGCCTAAACAAGCGGCACTAAAGGTCCCTTGCTCTCACTTTTGGTCAGGCGGGCTGGGCCACCGAAGTACGCGAAGAAAGCGCTAGCGCGAAGGCGAGTAGAGCGACGAAGGCGGCGACGGGTCCGATCCACCCCACACCGGCCGTCGACAGGACGACTCCGCCCAGCGCGGCCCCGAGCGCACCGCCGCCGTAGATCGCGGAACCGTTGAGCCCCAGGGCGACCGTCGGCGCGTCGGGCGCCAGTGAGAACAGCCGGTGCTGCTGCGGCACCATGAGCATCCCGCCGAACGCCCCGGAAGCCAGCGCGAGGACGAGAGATCCGGGCAGGCTCAGCACGGCGAGGTCCAGCAGCGCGAACGTCACCACGGTTCCGGCGAGCGAAATCGAGCGGACGCGGCTGGAGCCGAGCGAGTCGGTGGCCCTGCCCGCGAAGGCGTTGCCCGCGATCTGCCCGACCCCGAAACCGACGAGCAGCCAAGAGATCGTCGCGCCCGCGGCCACGGGAGCGACGAGCACTGGCAGGTACACGAAGGCCGCGAAGCCCGCAGCCGTGCCGAGGACGCTCACGCCCAGCACGCGCGCGATCGGCGGCCGCACGATGACGGCGAGCCGTTCGCGCAGGCCCGCCGACGGGACCCGGACCGCGGGCAGCGCCGGCACGAGCAGCGCGACGACCACCGCCACCGCACCGATCCCCCACATCACCGTCCGCCAGCCGAACCAGTTCCCGGCGAGCACCCCGATCGGCACGCCGAGCACCATCGACACGCTCATCCCGGCGGCGACGGTCGCGAGCGCGCGGCCACGCCGCTCGTCCGAAGCCAGCGCACCGGCGAGGACGTAGGCGTTGGACTGGAACGCGGCGGCGCCGAGCGCGGCCAGCACTCGCGCGACGGCGACCACGGCGAACGACTCGCCGACAGCCTGGCCTGCCATGCCGAGGGTGAACAACAGCATCCCGGCGCCGAGTACCCAGCGCCGATCCAGCTTTCCGGTGAAGGCCGCGATGAGCGGCGAAGAAACCGCGTAGGTCACCGCGAAGACCGTGGTCAACTGGCCCGCGGCGGCTTCGGAGACCCGCAGGTCGGCGGCGATGGTGGGCAGCAGCCCGTTCAAGACGAATGCGTCGGTGCCGACGGTGAAAGTCCCGACGGCGAGTACCAGCAGAGCCCCCAGAGCGAGCCGATCATTTGATGATCGTCGAATCGTCATGAGAGGTATGATGGCCGGACTCTTTGATGACTGTCAAACTATTGGAGAGAAGTGAGCAGCACGTTGCCGCAACCGGCGACCACGGAGATCGAGATCGTGCCGGTGCTTCAGGCCTTGGCGGATCCCGTGCGCCTGGAGCTGATCCGTGCCCTGCGAAGCAATCCTTCGCCGCGAAGCTGCGCTATCACCGAGTACGACGTCGAGATCAGCGCGCCGACGCTCTCCCACCACTGGAAGGTCCTGCGCGAGGCCGGCCTCACGACGACGTTCGTCGAAGGCCGGACGCGCTGGGTTGAGCTACGGACCGACGACGTCCACGCCCGCTTCCCGGGACTGTTGGACGCCGTTCTCGCCTGACCGCCGGTTCCCCCGTGGACGACCACCACAGCGGGTACGCGTTTTGTGTGGTCGCACCAGGTACCGATCGACGCCGGACCTGCTTACCGTCGGCCGATGCGGCTCACCTTGGTCCTCGCGATGATGCTGGCCCTGATAACACCCGCCGAAGCGGCGGCGAGTGGATGCACGAACGTGCGCGTCCCCGGCGCCGCGAAACAACAACTGTCCTGCTTGGACGATCTGACCACCACCGGCACGCTCGCCACCGGGCATACCGTCCAGGCCGACTGGGCCGGGCTGACGTCGGCCGGTTTCCCTGTCCCCCAAGGCGTTCCCGGTATCCAGATCGACGGCTACTTCCCGGACACTTCGACGTCCAACACCGCGCACGGCTGGAATCACGACGCGCAGTTCGTGCTGCGCCTGCCCGACCGCTGGAACGGCGGCCTCGTGGTCTCGGGCTCGCCCGGCGTGCGCCGGCAGTACGCGAACGACCGCGCCATCGGCGACCAGGTCCTCGCCGCGGGCTACGCGTTCGCCGCCACCGACAAGGGCAACACCGGCGCCACCTTCTCCGAGGACGGACGTCGCCCCGGCGACGCGCTCGCCGAGTGGAACTCCCGGGTCACCCAGCTGACGATCGCCGCGAAGGCCGCGGCGGCGCACCGCTACGGCCGTCCGCCGAACCGGACGCTCGCCGCCGGGATGTCGAACGGCGGGTACCTCGTCCGCTGGCAACTCGAGAACCGGCCATGGCTCTACGACGGCGGGATCGACTGGGAGGGCACGCTCTGGCACGAAGACGGGCCGAACCTGTTCACCTTCCTGCCGCCCGCGATCAAGGCCTACCCGGACTACGCCGCCGGTTCCGCGGAAGCGCACAAGGCGATCCTCGACGCGGGATTCGCGCCGGGTTCGGAATTCCTGTGGCCGTACCACAACCAGGTCTACTGGGAGCTGACCCAGCACATCTACCAGGCCGAATTCGATCCGTCGTTCACCGGCCCGGGCTACGACTACGCGGCTCGTCCGCCGGCGGTCCACCGTGCCGTCGAACGGATCTCGCTGACCGGCCGGATCGGGAAACCGCTGATCACCTTGCACGGCACCCTCGACACGCTCCTGCCGATCACCCGCGATTCCGATGTCTACCAGCGGATGATCGCCGCCCAGGGCCGCGCCGGTCTGCAGCGGTACTTCCGGATCGTGGACGGCAACCATGTCGACGGTCTTTATGACGCCTATCCCGACAAGCTGCGGCCCCTCGGTCCTTGTTTCCAGACGGCGTTCACCACGATGGAAGGCTGGCTCGACGGCGTCCGTCCGCCTGCCTCGGCGACGATTCCGCGTGCGGCGGGCGATCTCGCGACCACTTGCGCGCTCCGATGAGCACTAGGCTGGTCAGATGGAATTCCAGGACGTCGTACGACGCCGTCGCATGGTCCGGAAGTTCACCGACGAACCCGTCGCCGACGAGAGCCTGCAGCGCATTCTGCGCAACGCGCTGCGTGGCCCTTCAGCGGGTTTCTCCCAGGGACAAGGGTTTCTCGTCCTCACCGGCGAAGAACTCCGGCGATTCTGGGAGTTCGCGGCGAGCTGGGCACCCGGAACGGTGACGACGGCGCCGGTCGCGATCGTGCCGCTCTCGGTCAAGAACGCCTACCTCGATCGCTATGCCAAGCCCGACAAGGGTTTCGCCCAAGGAGACGACTCCTGGTGGCGCGTGCCGTACTGGGACGTCGACACCGGGATGGCGACCATGCTGATCCTCCAGACCGCGGTGGACGAAGGTCTCGGCGCCGTGTTCTTCGGGCTCGCCCCGGAAAGCGTGGAACTCCTCCACACCGAATTCGGGGTACCGGGCGATCACGACCCGATCGGTGTCATCGCCCTCGGGCACAGCGACGAACCCGGCCCGTCACCCGGATCTTCGGCGACGAAGATCGCGCGCCGGGACTTCTCCGAGGTCATTCGTTTCGGTCACTGGTGAGGCGGTGGAGCCTGAGCGCGAGCTGGAGTTCCAGCGCGCGCTCGGGCGACTGCCACTCCTCGCCCAGCAGCGACGCGATGCGGTCCAGCCGCTGAACGACGGTGTTGACGTGCACGTGGAGCAGGTCCTTGGCCCGCGTCAGGTTGCCGCCGCAGGAGAAATACGCGCGCAGTGTGCCGATCAGATCCGTGCCGCGCCGCTCGTCGTAGTCGAGCACCGGCCCGATCGTGGCCGTCACGTACGCGGCGAGATCGGCGTGCTCGCCTAAAAGCAGCCCGACGAACCCGAGATCGGCCATGCTCGCGCCCTCGCCGACCCGCCCAAGTGCCAGCAGCGACGCGACACAGCGCGCGGCTTCGGCATGCGCCTCGGCGAGCGCCCGCGGGGACGCCGCCGGACCGGCCGCGCCGACCGTCACCGCACAGTCCATTGTGGACGTCAGTTCGGCCACGACCGTACGTGCCAGCACACCGGGATCGCCACCCTTGACCAGCAGGACGACCTCGTCGGCGTGGACACCGACGAGATCGGCGTGGCGCACGGCGGCCGCGGCCAGCCGTCGCCGCGAGACATCGTCGGAGTGCGCGACCAAGATCGCATGCGGTGTCGACAAATCGACCCCCAGGCGCCGGGCTCTCGCCAGCAGCGCGGCCGGATTGCGGCCCGGCGCGGTGAGCAGATCCGAGAGCAGCTCCCCGCGGACCTCGTCCTCCGCCCGCGCGACGGACCTCCGCTGCATCAGCAGGACCGCGGTCACCACGCCGGCCCGCTCGAACAGCCGCCGGTCCGCCTCGCCGAGCGAGGGGCCGCCGCTCAGCACCAGACTGCCCAGGAACTCCTGCCCCGCCTGGACCGCGCAGACCCAGCCGTCCTTAGTGGACACCGCACGCCCGCTCGTCCGGGACGCCGAGACCGCGGCTCGCGAGAGACGTAGCTCCCCTTCGGTCCCGGCCAGGGCGGCGCCGTCGGCGTCGTAGACGGTGATTCCGCCGCCGAGCACGCCCGCGACCGCGGCGGCCACTTCGGCCAGGTCACCGCCGCGCAGCACCAGATCCATCAGCCGGTCGTGCGCGTCCTCCGCGCGGCGCATCGCCTCGTTGTGCGCGCTGATCGTCGCGTTGGCGCCGTTCAGCTCGGCGACCGCGCGGCGCGTCTCGTCGAGCAGATGCGCGTTGTCCAGGGCGATCGCGGCGTGGTCGGCCAGCGACGAAAGCAGCGCGACCTCTTCCGGGCTGAACTCCCTGGCGCCCCGGTCCGAGGCGAACAGCACCCCGATGACCTTGCTGCCGATCGCCAGCGGCACCCCGAGGATCGCGGTCAGGCCTTCGTCCAGCACGCCGGTGTCGATCGGCGAGGTGTGGTGGAATCGCTCGTCGTGGAAGTAGTCGGCCGTCGCGTACGGCCGCGCGGTCTGCGCGACCAGCCCGCCGAGCCCTTCCCCCATCCCCAGCACGATGTCCTGGAAGAGCGCGGAAACCGATCCGTCGGTGACCCGGATGTAGGTCTTGCCCGCGGCCTCGTCGTTGAGGCTGAGGTAGGAGACGTCCACGCCGAGCAGCGCCCGCGCCCGGCGCACGATCGACCGCAGGACGGCGTCCGGATCGTCGAGCCGCGCGAGGTCGCTGGCGGTGTCGAACAACGCCGCCAGCTCGGCCTCGCGACGCCGGTGCTCGGCGACGGTGTCCCGGATCCGCAGCGCCAGCTCAGTCGCCTTCGGATCGGCCGGGACATGCGCCAGCTGCTCACTGCCCGCCCCGGAGGCGAGCAGTTCGAGCAGCCGGCGCAACGCCCTGGCGGTTTCGGAACCGTCCACAACGGTCATGCTGACACGTGCGTGCGCTCCGTGAGAACTTCGGAGTGGAGGGATTCACCCTTGGTCTCACGGGCGGCGAGCAACGCGATGACGGTCAGCACACACATCGAGACGACGTAGAGCGAGACCGGGACCGTGCTGCCGAACTCCTTGAACAACGCGACCGCGATGAGCGGCGCCACCGCGCCGGCCGCGATCGACGACAGCTGCCCGCCGACCGAGAGGCCGGTGTAGCGCACCCGCGTCGGGAACTGTTCGGAGAAGAACGCGGCCTGCGGGCCGTACATCGCGCCGTGCAGGACCAGCCCGATGGTCGCCGCGAGGATGATGAGGCCCGGGTTCTTCGTGTTGAGCATCGCGAAGAACGCGAAACTCCACAGCGCCATGCCGATCGCGCCGAAGAGGTACACCGGCCGGCGTCCGATCCGGTCGGAAAGGATGCCCCACAAGGGAATCGTCAAGAAATGCACGGCCGAGCCGATGAGCACCGCGTTGAGTCCCACCGATTTCGGCAGGCTCAGCCCGGTGGTGACGTAAACGAGGATGAACGCGGTGATCACGTAGTACGAGACGTTCTCCGCCATCCGCGAGCCGATCGTGATCAGCACCGCGCGCCAGTGGTTCCGGAACACCTCGACGACCGGCGCATGCTCGGGCTTGCTCTTCTCCTGCGCCGCCAGGAAAACAGGCGATTCGCTGACCGCGAGCCGGATCCACAGCCCGATCACCACGAGGACACCGGAAAGCAGGAACGGCACCCGCCAGCCCCAGCTCAGGAACGCCTCGTCCGACTGTGTCGCGGCGAGGATCGCCAGGACCGCCGTCGCGAGCAGGTTCCCGCCCGGTGCGCCGCACTGCGGCCACGACGCCCAGAACCCGCGGCGTTTGTCGTCACCGTGTTCGGAGACGATCAGCACCGCGCCGCCCCATTCGCCACCGAGCGCGAAACCCTGCACCAGGCGCAGGAGCGTCAGCAGGATCGGCGCCAGGACACCGACACTGGCGTACGTCGGGAGGATGCCCATCGCGCAGGTCGAGCCGCCCATCAGCAGCAGGCTCAGCACCAGCAGCTTCTTGCGGCCGACCCGGTCGCCGAAGTGGCCGAACACCAGCCCGCCGATGGGCCGCGCGAGGAAACCGACGGCGTAGGTGAGGAAGGCCAGCAGCGTGCCGGTCAACGGATCGTTGGTGGGAAAGAACAATTTGCCGAACACCAGCGCTGCGGCGGAGGTGTAGAGGAAGAAGTCGTACCACTCGATCGTCGTTCCGATGAGACTGGCGCTGACGACCTTCGCGATCGAGCCACGGTTCTGCGTGGTCACCGGGGACTTCCTTTCTTGGGGGTTCACGCGGCGGTCCAGCCGCCGTCGAGGGGGAGGGAGGTTCCGGTGATGTGGGCGGCGGGCTCGCCGCACAGCCACAGCACGCACGCGGCGACGTCGGCGGGTTCGATCAGCCGCTTGATCGCCGAACGGCGCAGCAGGACCTGTTCGATGACGGCGTCGGGTTCGAGGCCGTGTTCTTCGGCCTGCGCCTGAAGCTGGCCGGTGACCAGCGGGGTCCGGACGTAGCCGGGGTTGACGCAGTTGCTGGTCACGCCGTGCTCCGCGCCTTCGAGCGCGGTGACCTTGGAGAGGCCTTCGAGTGCGTGCTTCGCGGTGACGTACGCGGATTTGTACGGGCTCGCGCGGAGTCCGTGGACGCTCGACATGTTGACGACGCGGCCCCAGCTGCGGTGGTACATCTGCGGGAGCGCGCGGCGGATCAGCAGGAACGGCGCGGTGACCATGAGCGCCTGGATCCGGGTGAACGTCTCGGGCGGGAACTCGTGGATCGGCGCGACATGCTGGAAACCGGCGTTGTTGACGAGGATGTCGATCTCGGCCGGGAGCGTTTCGATGGCCTGGGCATCGGTGAGGTCGACGACGTGCGCGATGCCGTTGACGTCGGCCGCCGCCTTCTCGACGGCCTCGTCGACGTCGACGAGGTGGACCTTCGCCCCGGCTTCGGCGAGCGCCTCGGCGCAGGCCAGGCCGATACCGCTCGCCGCGCCCGTGACCAGCGCGGACTTACCGGCGAGCTCGCTGTGATACGCACCACTCATGCCCGACGACGTTAGGTCGCTCTGGGCACTTAAGCCATGTGGCTACGCGCCACACCTGCTCAAGATCCCGTGTGCGCGCTCCACACCCGCCTACCTCTTCGCGTTTCGTCCTCTAGTTGCGGTACTTGCGCGTGCAAGTACCGCAACTAGAGGACGAAACGCGGGGTTTAGCCGGCCGCGTCCGAGATCGACTTCGCCTCACGAGCGCCCGCCTCGAAGGCTTCGCACGAGAAGAGCAGCCACGCCCGGATACCCTCCGGTGTCCCGGTGACGAACCCCTCGGCCGCCTCGAGGTACTTGGGCACGCGCCGGAAGTACGCGACCTCGGGCACCGTCAGCGCCTTCGGGTCGAGCCCCGTCGCCACCGCCGACAACCGGGCCGCCGCCCGCGCGACGACTCCGTCCGCGGAGCCGAAAGGCCGCAGTGCCAACAGTTCCCCGTGCACGACGGCGGTCAGCACCGGACCGGGGACCGACGTCGCGCCGGTGATCAGTTGCGCCAGCATCTCCAGCCGCGGCCCGACATCGCCGGACGCCCGAGGCCGTCCCAGCGCATCGACATCGGTCACCAGATCCGACGCGGCGAGAAGGTGCAGGCGCGCCAACGCCTGCAGCGGCGCGCGGCGCCAGGTCGGGAGCAGGCTCTCCAGTGTTTCGGCGACGCGCAGCGCCCCGGCCAGCACCGGATCGGTCACCTCGCCGGATTCCGGCAGTTCGGGCGCGGCGCCCTCGATCCCGGCCGACGCCCGCGCCGACCGGACCGACGCTTCGGCGGCCGTCGCCGCGCCGCCACGCAGGTTCGCGGGCAGCCGGTGGACGGCGAACACCGCGTCCTGGGCCGATTTCGCGGCCGCCGCGACGCCTTCGAGGTCCAGCAGCGGCTTCAGCGGATCCGTCATGCGTCCAGCACCTGGCCCGCGCGCCGCACCACCGGGTCTTGCACCGACCACGGGAAGTTGATCCACAGATCCGTGTGCTTCCAGACGTACTCGCATTTGACCTCGGACCGCGGCTTTTCGTAGACGACCGCGCAACGCACCTCGGCGACGTGGTCGGCGCAGAAGTCGCGGACCAGTTTCAGGGTGGCGCCGGTGTCCGCGACGTCGTCGGCGACGAGCACCTTCTTCTTCGTCAGGTCGACGACGTTCGGCACCGGCGGCAGCATCACCGGCAGGTCGAGGCGCTGGTCGACGCCGGTGTAGAACTCGACGTTCATCACGTGCAGGTTCTTCACGTCGAGCGCGTAGCCGAGCGCGCCGGCGACGAACAGCCCGCCGCGCGCGATCGACAGGACGAGGTCCGGCTCGAACCCGTCGTCCGCGACGGCCTGCGCCAGGTCCCTGCCGGCCGTTCCGAACAACTCCCAGGTGAGCTCTTCCCGCTCCTCGGCCATGCGCCCTCGCCTTCTCGATCGTTCCCGCGAGCATAGGCAACCGCTCAGTGGCCTTCTCAAATGCTTCGAAACTGGATATCCAGCAAGGCCATTTCCGGTCGTAGCGTCAAGATCGTGACTGACTGGAACGACCACGCGACCTTGACCGGCGAGCGCGTCCGCCTCGAACCGCTCACCCGTGACCACGCCAAGGGCCTGTTCGAAGCCGGCTCCGACCCGGCGATCTGGACGTGGCTGAGCCTGCGGCAGCCGCGGGACCTCGCCGCGGCCGAAGCGATGGTCGACGGCATCCTCGCCGACCCGGACCGCCGCGCCTGGGCGCAGATCGACGCGCACAGCGGCGAGGTCGCCGGCACGACGTCGTTCTACGCGATGAACGCGCGCCACCAGATCCTTTCCGTCGGCCACACCTGGATCGGCACCGCGTGGCAGCGCACCGGACTCAACCACGAGTCGAAACTCTTGTTGCTGCGCCACGCTTTCGACGACCTCGGCGCGAATCGTGTCGCGTGGGAGACCGACATCCGCAATCTCCGCTCGCAGCGCGCGATCGAACGCCTCGGCGCGCAACGGGAAGGCGTGCTGCGCGCGCACCGCGTCCGGCCCGACGGAACCGTCCGCGACACCGTCCTCTACTCCCTGACCGGACCTGAATGGCCCGCGGTCCGTACCGCTTTGTCCTCAAGCGTGTGAATGCCGCGCGCAACCACGGTGCAACCTTTTACTTCGCGTCGTAACGTCGATAGCGTGCCAACGGGCGTGAAGACACGTGAATCACAGGAGGCATCGCACCATGACCGAGCAGTCGCCGGCACTGGACAATTTGCTCACGGAGAGCAGGACCTTCCCGCCGAGTGAGGCCTTCAGCGCGCAAGCGAATGCCACCGCCGACTTCTACGCCGAAGCCGACGCCGACCGGGAAGCGTTCTGGGCCAAGCAGGCCGAGCGCCTTCACTGGGAAACGAAGTGGTCGCAGGTATTGGACTGGACCAATGCACCGGTCGCGAAATGGTTCGTGGGCGGGAAGCTGAACGTCGCCTACAACTGCGTCGACCGCCACGTCGCCGACGGGTACGGAGACCAGGTCGCGATCCACTGGGTCGGCGAGCCCGGCGACGGCCGGGACATCACCTACGCCCAGCTTAAGGACGAGGTTTCCCAGGCGGCGAACGCCTTCGAGTCGCTCGGCCTCGCCGCGGGCGACCGCGTCGCCATCCAGATGCCGATGGTCCCCGAAGCGATCGTCGCGATGCTCGCGTGCGCCCGCATCGGCGTCCTGCACAGTGTCGTGTTCGGTGGTTTTTCCCCGACCGCACTGCGTTCTCGTGTGGATGACCAGGCGGCGAAGGTCGTCATCACCACCGACGGCCAGTACCGCCGCGGCAAGGCCGCCCCGATGAAGGTCAACGTCGACGAAGCGCTCGAAGGCGCCGAGTCGGTCGAGAAGATCATCGTCGTCCGCCGCACGGGCGACGAGGTGCCCATCACCGAAGGCCGCGACATCTGGTGGCACGAACTGGTCGGCGCCCAGTCCACCGAGCACGCGCCCGAGGCCTTCGACTCCGAGCACCCGCTCTTCATCCTCTACACCTCCGGCACCACCGGTAAGCCGAAGGGCATTCTGCACACCTCCGGTGGCTACCTGACGCAGGCGGCGTACACGCACCACAACGTCTTCGACCACAAGGCCGGCGAAGACGTCTACTGGTGCACCGCCGACATCGGCTGGATCACCGGGCACACCTACATCGTGTACGGGCCGCTGGCGAACCGGACGACGCAGGTCGTCTACGAAGGCACGCCGAACACCCCGCACGAGGGCCGCCACTGGGAGATCGTCCAGCAGCACAAGGTCTCCATCTACTACACCGCGCCCACGTTGATCCGCACGTTCATGAAGTGGGGCAACGAGATCCCGGAGAAGTACGACCTCTCCTCACTGCGCGTGCTGGGCAGCGTCGGCGAGCCGATCAACCCCGAGGCGTGGATCTGGTACCGCGAAAACGTCGGCGCGAACTCCGCGCCGATCGTCGACACCTGGTGGCAGACCGAGACCGGCGGGATCATGATCTCGCCGCTGCCGGGCGTCACCTCCACGAAGCCGGGTTCGGCACAGAAGACGCTGCCGGGTATCTCGGCGAAGGTCGTCGACGACCAGGGCGTCGAGGTCGGCAAGGGCGGCGGCGGATACCTCGTCCTCGACAAGCCGTGGCCGGGGATGCTGCGCGGCATCTGGGGCGACGAGGCGCGTTTCCGCGAGACCTACTGGTCGCGCTGCGAAAGCCAGGGCTACTACTTCGCCGGCGACGGCGCGAAGTACGACGCCGACGGCGACATCTGGCTCCTGGGCCGCGTCGACGACGTCATGAACGTGTCCGGGCACCGCATCTCGACCACCGAGGTCGAGTCGGCGCTGGTCTCGCACCCGACCGTGGCCGAGGCCGCCGTCGTCGGCGCGACCGACGCGACCACCGGACAGGGCATCGTCGCGTTCGTCATCCTCCGCGGCAACGCGGTGGACGGCGGCGAAAAGGCCGTGCAGGAACTGCGCAACCACGTCGCCAAGGAGATCGGGCCGATCGCGAAGCCGCGGCAGATCCTGGTCGTGCAGGAACTGCCGAAGACCCGCTCCGGCAAGATCATGCGCCGCCTGCTGCGCGACGTCGCCGAGAACCGCCAGGTCGGCGACGTCACCACGCTGGCCGACTCGTCGGTGATGGACCTGATCTCTTCGGGTCTGAAGTCCGGCAAGTCCGAGGAGTAGCCCCCGAGCGCGCTATGAACGGCCCGTTACTTGCAAATTTTGCAAGTAACGGGCCGTTCATAGCATCGGTCAGGCGGGTTCGACGGGCAGCCACAGCTCACAGGTGGCGGTCGTGAAGTCGTCCGCGTGCTCCAGGATCGTGATGATCGACGGTCCCGGCCGCAGCCGCCACGGGTTGGACGGGAACCACTCGGTCGCCGTCGCCGCCCACGCCGTCTGCAGGGCTTGCGGATGCGGCCCGGCGGTGCGGAAGACCGCCCACCGGCCGGCCGTGACCTCGATGGCGTCGAGGTCGTCGGGCGCCGGTGTGCTCCCGGAGACGGCGACGCCGTGCAGATAGGTCAGTTCGGTGCCCTCGGCGCTGTCGGGGCCGAGGGCGTCGGTGACCTGCAGCAGGCCTGGCGGCTCGGTGTCGCCGAGGGCCTTCAGCCGGACGTGCTCCTCCGCCGGCAGCGCGGCGATGTGCCGCTGGATATGCGGGTTGCCGCCCTCGTGGATGAGCGGGACCCGGGCCGCGTGCCCGACGAGGCGGAACGCGGGACGGTCGGCGATGCGGGTGTCCATCGGGATACTCCCTTCGACGCTCAGGCGGAACCTGAGCTGCGGTTGTGTGCGAAGGGGGCCTCCGTCGCGGCGGACGTCACCCGGACCGGCGCCGTGGACGGCCCGGAACGCCCGTCCGAACGCCTCTGTCGAGCCGTAGCCGTGCCGGACGGCGATGCTCAGCAGATCGTCCTCGCCCCGCACGACGTCCGCGGCGGCGACGGTCATGCGGCGACGGCGCACGTACTCCGAAAGCGGCATGCCCGCCAGCGACGAGAACATCCGGCGCAGGTGGTACTCGGTGGTGCCGAGCGCCCTGGCCGTGCCGCTGACGTCGAGTTCTTCGGTGAGGTGCCGCTCGACGAGATCGACGAGCCCGTTGAGTGCCGAGATCATGAGGCCTCCTTTCGACGTCGACCTTGACCGAAGGCGGCCCACCCGCGCCCGACCTTGGCGATCCGATCCGATCATGCGCGTACCACACCCCGGTTCGCGCCAGTCGAACGCCTGTTCTAGGATGTGCCCGGTACCACCCCCCACCCGGGCAAGGAGCGACACCGACGATGACCGTGGATGCCTTGACACGCACTGACGCCGTGTCCGAAGAAGCGGCTACTGAAGCGCCCGTCGACTCGACGCCGCAGGCAGAGACCACCGAGACCCCGGCCGAAGCCTCGGCCGAGACCCCCGAGGGCGAGCCCAAGCCGGAGACCCCCGCCGAGACCCCAGCCTCTGAAAGCGCGGTGGACTCTCCCAAGCCGAAGCGCGGCCGCCCGAAGGTCGCCACCACGGCCAAGAAGACCCGCACCGTCGAGCTGACGCTCACGGTCACCGGCACCGCCGACGGCGAGTGGCAGGCCGAGCTCAAGAACGGCAGCAAGTGGGTCACGAAGGGCCTGGAGATCCCGGCCGCCGCCGTGTCCCGTGCGGCCAAGGAGCTGCACGCGGACCTGTCCGGCCCGATCGACGAGGTCATCAACGCCGCCCGTGAGCTGCAGGCCGCGAAGGTCGCCCAGCTCGAGGCCGAGCTGGAGAAGGCGAAGCTGGCGCTGGCCGAGCTGGACGCCTAGATCTTTCCTCCCGACCGGGGCGGACGCTGGTTCTTTCAGTGTCCGCCCCGGTTTCTTTTACTCTCCGATCGGCGGCCGCCGCGGCAGCGGGGTCTTGAACTCGACCCATCGACTGTCCACAATGGCCTCGACGCTGTGCGGGATTCCGCGAGGATGGACGATCGTCTCGCCCACCTCGAGTGTGACGGCCCGCCCGTCGAGTGTGCCGCGCAGCGAACCCGAGATCAGGTACACGATGCTGTCGTGATCGTGGCTGTGCACCGGAGAAGCGACACCGGCCGGGTAGAAGATCTCGTACGCGAGACCGCCTTCCGCTCTGGCGAGCGACCGGAACCGGCCCTGCCCGCCGACCAGCGGCAGACCCTCCACCGTCGACATCGACGTCCAGGTCATCGCGCCGCCTCCAGCGCGGCGGCCTCCTCCTCGCGGTCCGGGTCACGGGCGAGCACGACGCCGATGATGCTCACGACCGCCGTCGCGAGCAGGTAGACGCCGATCGCGAGCCAGGTGCCGTAGCCGGCCAGCAACGCGGTCAGCAGCAGCGGCGCGGGCGCCCCGCCGATGACCCCGGCGAGGGTGTACGCGAGCGAGCTGCCGGTGTAGCGCAGGCGCGGCGAGAACTGCTCGGTGACGAGCGCCGCCTGCGGGCCGTACAGCGCGGCGTGGATGACGAGCGCGAGCACGATGCCGGTCACCAGCATGAGGAACGAACCGCCGCTGACCATCGGGAAGAACACGAACGGCCAGATCCCGGCGGCGATGGTGGCGAAGAGATACATCTTGCGCCGCGACACCCGGTCCGACAGCGCGCCGAACAGCGGCATCAGCACCAGCTGGAACGCCGATCCGATCATCACCGCGGCCAGCCCGGCCCCGCGCGAGAGATCGGTGTGCGTGGTGACGTAGGTGAGGACGAAGACGGTGAACAGCGCGTACAGCACGTCCGGGCAGACGCGGATCAGCACGGCCGCGACCAGCGCGCGGCGTTCGGTGCGGAAGACCTCGGAGATCGGCGCCGACGAGCGTTCGCCGCTTTCCTGGATCTTCTTGAAGACCGGGGTCTCCTCCAGCTTCAGGCGGATCCACAGGCCGAAGACGACCAGCACGCCGGAGAGCAGGAACGCGATCCGCCAGCCCCAGCTGTTGAACTGGGCCTCGGTGAGCAGCGCGGCCAGGACGGCGAGGACGCCGTTCGCGAGCAGGTTGCCCGCGGGCGGGCCGATCTGCGCGGCCGACGCCCAGAACCCGCGTTTGGCGGGATCGCCGAACTCACTCGACAGCAGGACGGCGCCACCCCATTCGCCGCCGATGCCGACACCTTGCGCGAACCGCAGCGCCACGAGCATGACGGCCGCGAAGCCGCCGATGCTCTCGTAGGTGGGCAGGACACCGATGAGGAACGTCGCGACCCCGGTGAGCACGAGCGTCATGACCAGGATGCGTTTGCGGCCGAGCTTGTCACCGAGCCTGCCGAACACGAATCCGCCGATCGGGCGGGCAAGGTAGCCGACGGCGTAGGTCGAGAAGGCCGCCATCGTGCTCGCGAGCTGGTCTTCCGAAGGGAAGAAGAGCTGCCCGAAGATCGTCGCGGCCGCGACGGAGTAAGCGGCGAAGTC
Organism: Amycolatopsis sp. lyj-112; assembly: GCF_046549055.1. Classification (NCBI taxonomy): domain Bacteria; kingdom Bacillati; phylum Actinomycetota; class Actinomycetes; order Pseudonocardiales; family Pseudonocardiaceae; genus Amycolatopsis; species Amycolatopsis sp. lyj-112. The sequence continues at coordinate 809,875 of NZ_JAJPWS010000002.1, forward strand.
GTACCACTCGAGAGCGGTTCCCGAGAGGCTGGCGGCGAAAGCCTTGTGCAACGAGCGCCGGTCACCGGCTGGTGAGGTCATGTCCACATCCCGTCCGTTCGAGGTCCTCAACCCCGCCGGGAGGGGTTGAATTGCGGATATACTCCTTGTATACAAGCTGTATGCGCAACCCCCAATCTCGGAGGAACGATGTCTGAGCTGCGATTCACCCTTCCCGACGGCCAGGAGCGGCGGACCGAGGTCCACACGCTGCTGAACGCCGGATACGCCGGTCGCAGCCAGGAAGACGTGGCCGCCCACGTGGCGGAACTGGCCGAACTCGGCGTCCCCGCGCCCTCGGTGATCCCGGCGCTCTACCCCGTCGCGCCGTACCTGGCGAGCCAGGCCGGCGAGGTCCCCGTCCAGCACGAGCGGACCTCCGGTGAGGCGGAGTGGGCCCTCGTCATCACCGGCCCCGAACCCGAGGACGTCCTCCTGACCGCCGCCTGCGACCACACCGACCGCGCGCTCGAAGCGCACGGTGTCGCGTGGAGCAAGAACGCCGGCCCCGACGTCCTCGCGGCCAAGGCCTGGCGCCTCGTCGACGTCCAGGACCGCCTCGACGACCTCACGCTCTCCGCCTGGGCCGGGGAAACCCTGATCCAGCAAGGAAAACTCGCGGAACTGCTGCCGCCGTCATACTGGCTGGACGTGCTGCGCGAACGCGGCCTGCACGCGCCGGGCACCGTGCTGATCTCGGGGACGATCCCGATGGTGCACGGCGTCGACCAGTTCGCCGATTCCTGGCGCGTGGAACTGGGCGACCCGGCCACTGGCGAGACGATCGAACTCGCCTACAACGTGCGGCGGCTGCCCGAACCGATCGGCTGAAGCAGGCCGCCGAGGAAGGCGCGGTAGGCGTCCTTCATCGGCAACTCGCGCTCGACGCGAACGCGGCGGCGGGTCGCGGAGACCTCGGCCTTCCGTACCGGGTCGAATCCGGTGCGCTCAAAGGACTCCCAATAGAGCCCGACGCCGCGTCGCTGCCAGGCGGGCAGTTCGGTGAAGTTGACCCCGTGCGCGAAGAGCAGGTCGTTCTTGTCCGCGACACTGGCACCTTCCAGGGCCTTCCCGGCCGCACTCGCCGATTTCCCCGCTTTTCGCAGCGTCCAATAGCACCAGCCGTTGAGCGCGCACCGCGTCGCGTCCGCCTGACGCCAGGAGAAGTAGTCGAGGACGTCCTCCGCCGTCGTACCGAGCCAGACCCGGCTGTCGAAGTGCGCGGGCACCCCGGCCGCGTGCGTGAACGCGGCCGACGCGACCCCCGCGGAGATCGACACGAGCTTCTCGACACCGCGACCGAACCAGTCGGAGGCGGGATCGAGCAAGAGGGAGATCTCGTCGCTTTCGGTGTAGACGTACGGCGCGGCGAACTCGGTCATCAACGCCTGCGCCGTCTCGACCATGAGGTCACCGAAGCGTGGATCGAACGGCTTCTCGAAACGCGCTTCGGTGAACTTGGAGAAACTCCGGCCGTCGACCCGGAGCACCGTCCACGAACCCGGCGGCACGGTCAGGCCGTGAAACCACTCGCGCTCACGTTGCCGCGCCTCGAAACCGCCCGCCTCCACGCCTACCCCCGTTCCACGACGAATCCGCCCTCGCCATCGAAACCGACGGTGTACAGCTCGTCGAAACCGTCTTCGGCGCCAGGTCGCCTCAACCGCTTGAGAGTCGCATACAGACCGACCTCCAGCACCCGGGTTTTCCCTTTCCTGAGCGCGTTGCGATCCAGCGACCCGGCGGGATCGGGCGGAAACCAGTAGCCGGCGACGCTCGCGCCGTGCTGCCTGGCGACCTCGATCAGCGGCGCCCACTCCTCGGGCGACGGGTTCGTGTTGTCCACGACCACCGAAAGGCCGTCCTCGAGTGCCTCCGCGAGCATCCGGAGTTGCCGGGCCTGCCGTCGCTTGGCGTTGGGGAAGGTGTCCTTGCTGACGTGGACGTGCGTGCTCGCGAACTCCCGGCGGAAGAACGTCGTCTTCCCGGACGCCTGGAGCCCGATCAGGATCACCACTTCGGCCACATCCGACAACTTAGCCGACAAGTCAGGTAAGGCAATAATCAATAAGGATTGCCTGCGTTGACCGAGAACATTTCCCGCTCGCCGGATTCCGTTTCCCGTGTTTCACTGAAACGGTGACCGAAACCGTCCCGGCTGAATCGACGTCGCATCCCCACGAACCCCACGGGAACCTCGGCGGCAAGCTGAACCGGCTGCGCGCCGGGGTTCTCGGCGCCAACGACGGGATCGTGTCGGTGGCCGGCATCGTGGTCGGCGTCGCGGGCGCGACCACCGACTCCACCACGATCGCGACGGCGGGAATCGCGGGACTGGTCGCCGGCGCCCTTTCCATGGCGGGTGGCGAATACGTCTCGGTGAGCACGCAACGCGATACCGAACGCGCGCAGTTACGGCTGGAAAAGCAGGAACTGAAAGAGATGCCCGAGGCCGAAGAACGGGAACTCGCGGAGATCTACGAGGACAAGGGCCTTTCCGCGGATCTCGCCGCCGACGTCGCGCGCGAACTCACCGAGAAGGACGCGCTGCAGGCGCACGCGGAGGCCGAACTCGGCATCGATCCGGGCAATCTGACCAGCCCGTGGCAGGCGGCGTGGGCATCGCTGGTGGCGTTCACCGTCGGCGCCCTGCTCCCACTGCTGTCGATCGTGTGGACGCCGACCTCGGCGCGGGTCTGGGCGTGCGCCTCGGCCGTCGTGGTCGGACTGGTGCTCACCGGGTTCGTCAGCGCGAAACTCGGCGACGCCCGGCGCGGCCGCGCGATCGCGCGCAACGTCGGTGTCGGCGCGCTGACGATGGTGGTGACGTACTTCGTGGGCGTGCTGTTCGGAACGAGCGTCGGTTAGCGGGGTCGTGAGTGATTCGGGTCGTTAGAACGACCCGAATCACTCACGACCGAACCGGCGCAGAGAAGTCTCGGTACCCAGTTCCGTCCGAGCGGCCGGGTTCTCCACGTAGAACCGCACCAGCTGGTAGACGACGTTCGGATCCAGCGCGAACGACGTCGTGTCGATCTCGATCATCGGCGCGGGCGGCAGCTTGTCCAGCTTCCAGACCCCGCCGAACTGCCGTTTGTCCCAGGGCGCGTTGGTGTAGGCGATCACCAGCACTTCGGGCGTTCCGTTGTACGCGGCCTTCGCCCCGGCGAACGCCTCCCACGGCAGGAACGACGAAAAAGCCCGCCCGCGCTGGAAAATACCCTGTTGCGCCAGGACGACCCGGCCGCGCCGCAACCGGCCGGACAGCACGAACACGATAAAACTGAGGAAGAACAGGGTGGCGATTCCCAGCAGCGCCGCCCCGATCGGTGCCGCCGGGACGTCGTCCCCCGCGGTCAGGAAGTCCCACACGCCCAGCGCGCAGAGGGCCGTGACGCAGACCATCAGCAGCGTCAGAATCGCGAAGGCCGCCTGCGAGTACCGGATCTCGGTGGCGGGCCGGCCTTCGTACGTCGTGATCGCGATGTCCGCCTGGCGGTGCCCCGGGCTGATCCTGGTCACCAGCCCGTACGCCGCCGTCAGCAGGAACAACGCCGCGAAAAGCAGGGCGTACTTGAGCCCGGCAGGCTTGCCGATCGCGACGAAACCGAATCCCACGGGCACACACGCGATTCCGATGAGGACGACGAAGACCAGCGCCACCTTGTACTTGGCGCCGTCGCCGGGAGGCCATTCCGCCGGCCGGCCGTTCGGGTCAGAAGATGGCATCCCACGCGTCCTTGGCCAGTCCGCCGATGGCCTTGCCCGCATCGCCCACAGCTTCGGCCCCGTCCTCGATCGCTCCGCCCACGTCGCCGATCCCGTTCGTCCACAGGGAATCGACCATGCCCGACGCGAATACACCTACCACAGCACCGCCGATGGCACCGACCGCCGTTCCGACGATGGGCACCGGGATCAGCGTGCCGATCGCCGCGCCGGCGGCCACCGAAGCACCGAAACCGACACCGCCGGAAACGATCGCCTGCGCGGCGGGTTTGCCGTTCGCGATGTCGTAGGCGACACCGGCGACGGCCAGGGCGCCGCCCGCCCGCAGCCCCCATTTGCCCGCGTTCACATCGCTGTTCTTCGCCGCCGCGGCGACGTCGTCCGCTTGGTAGGCGGCGGCGCGGCCGAGGTCGAAGTCGCGGTAGATCTGGGACGCGGGGCTTCCGGCGGGCGCGGTTCGCGCGCGCTCGAGGAACTTGGCGGATTCTTCGGAAAGGAATTTCGCCTGCTTGCCGAGAATCGACGAATGTTTGGCGGCGAGCGTCCCGGCGGCGCCGCTGGTGAGGTCGCCGACCACGAGGAACCACTTCTGCGTGACGTCCTGCCAGACGTTCTTCAGGGTGTCGCCCGCGAGCTTCGCGATATGACTCGCGGCGTCGGACTCGGTTTTCGCCTTGTTGTAGGCGGTGACCTTGGCCGCGTGGGCGCTCGCCGCGGTGACGGCGTCGTTGTGCGACTTGACCGCTTCCGGTGTCGCGGCCTCGCCGGTGGGCGCCGCGCCGGGAGCCGACGGCCCGCTGCCCGGATCCTCGATGACGTCGCCGTTCACCGTGAGCCCGGCGCCGGCCGCGCGTTCCCGGACCTTGCGCATGTCCTCCTGGGCGCGCTGCAGATCGGCGGCGTAGGTGTCGAAGTTCTGTGCGGCCGTTTTCGCGGCGGCCGACAGCTGGTCGGTCTTTTCGGCGCCGGTGGTCATCTTGCCGCTGAAGGCGTCGCCGCCCTCGCCGCCCCATCCGGCGTTCGCGCTGTTCCGGGCGTTGTAGATCTGCGTCGCCGCGTCCGAAACGCTTTTCGCGAGCGAGTCCCGCAGCCAGTGGCCCGCCCCGCGGACGCTTTCCGGATTTCCCGCGATCTTGGTGTCGATCCCCATGGTCAGCGCCCCCCGGCCGCTTTCTGTACGTCTTCACCCGCGGCGTGGTCCTGCTCGCGGTAGCCCTTGTTCGCCGTGGCGACGTCGTCACCGGCGCCTGCCGCGCCGAGCACGAGCGCGCTGGCGTTCTCCACGAAATGCGCGAGGATCCCGGTGACCGCGGGCGTGCCGTCACCCGCGTCCGGAGTCCCGGGAACGGAGTTCCCCAGTGTGTCCACATCGGAACTCGCGTTGCGAAGCGTGCTGGCGATTCCGTCGAGGACGTCGTGATCGACCTTCGGCCCGGTCACGCCGCCCCCTCCTGACGCTTCTCTTCGGGAATGACGACGTCGAGCAGCAGAAGCTGAAAGGGCTGCGCCTTCTGCAACGCGTCGAGTCCCGGCGTGGGCATGACGATCCACGGCTGGTGGGCGCCGCAGCAGTCGTACAGGCGATCGAGCGCCGAATAGGCGAGAAGCGCGACACGGCCGTCTCTCGTCGTTCGCATGGCGACCCGGGCCTGCGCGGCGTCGGCCACCGCTTCCACGCAGGGCAGGTAGACGACCGGCGGGAATTCCCGCGGGATCGGCTTGCCTTCTGGCTGTGCGTCTTCGGGAGTGGTCATTTTGTCAACCCTGTTGGTCCGGTTTGCGGCGTGCGTGATGATCGTCTCAGTTCCTCCGCTCCGACGCAGAAGACCGGCTCCCGGTTCCCGAAAGAAAGGCCCCTTCGTCGGCGAATTTCGCGACGAAGGGGCCTTCCGGCCGCACATCCGAGGATCGCTCGTCAGTGCGCGATGAAGTGCGTCAGTGGACGCCCTTCATGAGCTTGCGGATCATCGGCGTCGCCGCCAGGAGCGCCAAACCGACCACGATCGCCACGCCGCCGACGATGCTGAAATACGGCGCTTCGTCGTCCACCGAGTAGTACTCGGCGAGCTTCCCGGACATCGCCGTGCCCAGCGAAATGGACAGGAAGTTCAGCGCCACCATCTGCGTCCGGAACGCCTGCGGCGCGAGCTTGGTCGACAGCGAGAGGCCGACCGGCGAAAGCATCAGTTCCGCCATGGTGAACACGAACAGGATGCCGGCCAGCGCGAGCAGCGGGCTCGCGTTCTTGCCGCTGCCGACCATCGGGAGGAACAGCAGGAACGCCGCGCCCATGACGACGGTGCCGAGCACGAACTTGATCGGCGACGACGGCTGCCGCGAGCCGAGTTTCGTCCAGATCGCGGCGATCACCGGCGCGAACAGGATGATGAACACCGGGTTGATCGAGTTGACCCACGCCACCGGCATCTCCCAGCCGAAGATGGTGCGGTTCAGTCGCTCGTCGGTGTAAGCCGCGACGACGGTGAACTGCTGCTGGTACAGCGAGAAGAACGCCGCGCTGGCGATGAACATCGGGATGAACGAGTACACCCGGCTGCGTTCGTCGGCGGTGATCTTCTTGCTGGTGATGATCACCGCGAAGTAGATGACCGAGATGACCGCGACGGTCCAGACGACGATGTCGACCAGGTTCTCCGGGTTGATCACGCCGGAGAGCACGAGCACGACGATCGCCGCGACGCCGACAGCGGTGCCGATGTAGACCAGCGGGCGCTTCGACGCGGGCAGCGGGTTGGGGATCTCACTGGCCTTCTCGCCGAGGTTCTTGCGGCCGATCGTGTACTGGGTCAGGCCGAGCGCCATACCGACCGCGGCGAGCCCGAAGCCGACATGGAAGCCGATCTCGCTCTGCGCGAGCCCGGTCAGCAGCGGGCCGACGAAGCCACCGATGTTCACGCCCATGTAGAAGATCGTGAAACCGCCGTCGCGGCGCTCGTCGCCGTCGGCGTACAGCGTGCCGACGATGGCCGTGGCGTTGGATTTCAGCCCGCCACTACCGACGGCCACGCAGACGAGGCCGACGCCGATACCCGCCAGTCCCGGCAGCACCGCGAGGCTGATGTGGCCGATCATGATCAGGATGGCGCTGTAGAACAGCGTCCGTTCGGAGCCGAGCACGCGGTCCGCGACCCAGGCGCCGATCACGGCCGACAGGTAGACCATGCCGCCGTACGCGCCGACGATGCCGAGCGCGGAGGCCTTCGGCAGCGCGAGGCCGCCCTGGCTGACTTCGTAATAGAGGTAGATCGGGAGGATGCCGAGCATCCCGTAGTACGAGAATCGCTCCCACATCTCGACGCCGAAGAGGTTCGCCAGCCCTCGTGGGTGCCCGAAGAACCTCGTGTCCTGCTGGACCTCGGTAGAGGTACTCACCATGCCGTCCTTTATGAAGACATCGTTGTCGGTTTTCCGTTGACATGCTAGAAGCCCATCAGGTTTCCCGAACACCGACGTCGGCGATGATCCAGTGGCCGAAGTCATGAAGGCGAGATTTCCGCAGCTACAGCCGCTAAAATAGCGTCAAGGTGCGCCGGGAAGTCTGGTCGGCAACAGTATTCGTCGTTGCCGAAACCCGGAGGATGCCGTGTCAACCGGCCCCAGCCGTCCCGCGAAAGCCGTCGCCGATTTCGCCCGCTATCTGCGCACCGAGACCACCGGTGGGCTGATCCTGCTGGGCGCCACCGCGATCGCCCTGCTCTGGGCGAATTCGCCCATCGACGACATTTACCGCGCAATCCGCGATTTCCGGCTCGGTCCCGAATTCCTGCACCTGAATCTGACGATCGGCGACTGGGCCAAGGACGGTCTGCTGGCGCTGTTCTTCTTCGTCGCGGGCCTCGAACTCAAACGCGAACTGGTGGTCGGCGAACTCTCCCGGTTCAAGCAGGCGATCCTGCCGGTGGTGGCCGCGATCGGCGGCATGATCGTCCCGGCGCTGGTCGCGCTCGCCGTCGGCTGGGGAACGCCGGGGATCGAACGCGCGTGGGCCATCCCGGTCGCCACGGACATCGCGTTCGCGCTGGGCGTGCTCGCGCTGACCGCGTCGAACCTGCCGAGCAGCGCCCGGGTCTTCCTGCTGTCGCTGGCGGTGGTCGACGACCTCGGCGCGATCCTCGTCATCGCGATCCTGTTCACCGCGAAGTTCGACCTCGTCGCCGCGGGCGTCGCCGTCGCCGCCCTCGCGCTCTACGCCTACTTGCAGCACCGCCGTGTCCGCAGCGCCTGGATCTACGTCCCGCTGGCGCTGATCACCTGGGTCGCTGTCCACTCGGCGGGGATCCACGCCACCATCGCCGGGGTCGCGCTCGGTCTGCTCACCCGCGTCCGCGCAGACGAGGGCGAGGAGCACGCCCCCGCGATCCGGCTCGAACACCGGCTGCAGCCCTGGTCGGCGGCCGTCGCCGTGCCGCTCTTCGCGCTGTTCGCCGCGGGGATCACCGTGAACGCCGAGTCGCTCGGAGCCGTCTTCACCACGGCATTACCGCTGGCCGTCCTGGTCGGACTCGTCGGCGGGAAGCTCGTCGGGATCTTCGGCGCCAGCCTGCTCGCGGTGAAGTTCAAGCTCGCGGAGAAACCCCGCGGCATGGGCTGGCGGGACATCGGCGCGCTGTCGGTGCTCGGCGGCGTCGGGTTCACCGTGAGCCTGCTGATCGCGGACCTCGCGCTCGACGGCGAGGCCGTCGAACTGACCAAGACGGCGGTCTTGATCGCTTCGGCCATCGCCTCGCTTTCGGCGGCCGCGATGCTCGTGCACCGCAGCCGGGTGCACGCCCGGGACGATTGAGCCTATCGGCGGAGCTGCGATGCACTCGGGACAGCGACCATACGCGAACCCGCCCGGCCGAAGGCCCCGCTATCGCGGCGGCAGGGCGCCATTACCCGCTACTCGCGACGGTCAGGCCAGGCCGCGCCCTGGCGACGCGATAGCGGTCGCGGGTTCACCAACAGACATTGAGGACGCGACACTCGCCGGTCCGCCGCGCCCGGGATGAGGGCACGTGGCACGATGACCGGTGTGAGCAGCCCCAAGCACGAACGCACCGGCCCCGACGGCGTGGGGGCCGTGCCCTACCTCCCCCTGTCGAGCGATGACGACGTGGTAGCGAGCGAGCAGTCCCTCGGGAAACTCGTCGGCGATGCCACGCAGCACGTCTCGACGCTGATCCGCGCCGAGGTCGAACTGGCGAAGTCCGAGGTCGTCGCGGAAGCGAAGAAGGGCCTCAAGGGCGCCCTCTTCTTCCTGATCGCGCTGGTCATCGGGCTGTACAGCTCGTTCTTCTTCTTTTTCTTCCTCGGCGAACTGCTGTCGGAGTGGCTGCACCGCTGGGCGGCGTTCGCGATCGTGTTCGGGCTGATGCTCGTCACGACCATCGCCGCGGGCTTCCTCGGTTACCTGAAGGTGAAGAAGATCAAGGCGCCCGAGCGCACGATCAACAGCTTCAAGGACACCGCCGCCGCGTTCAAGCCGCGCCACGGCGATGACGACTTGCCCGCAGACCGCGGCTGACGGTCTTCGAGGCGGTGCAGGCCACACCGGACCCGTCGATCGTCCGGATCGACGGTCCGTGGACCCATCGTGACCTCTCGGCGAACGGCATCAGGCTGCACGTCGCCGAGATCGGCGAAGGGCCGATGGTCCTGCTGCTGCACGGGTTCGCCGAATTCTGGTGGACCTGGCACCACCAGCTGACCGCGCTCGCCGACGCCGGTTTCCGTGCTGTCGCGGTGGATCTGCGCGGCTACGGCGACTCGGACAAACCCCCGCGCGGCTACGACGCCTGGACGCTCGCGGGCGACGTCGGCGGGCTGATCAAGGCTCTCGGCGCGCGGAAGGCCCATCTGGTCGGGCATGCCTGGGGCGGCATGCTCGCGTGGACGGTCGGCGCGCTGCATCCCCGGCTGGTCGCCTCGGTCAGCGTGCTGGGCGGTGCTCACCCGCTGGCACTGCGCGGGGCCGTCCGGCGGCCGGGACAGCTTCGCGCTTCCGGGCACCTCTTCCGCTTCCAGGTGCCGATGGCGCCGGAGAAATGGCTGGTCCGGGACGACGCGCTCGCCGTCGAAGAGCTGTTCCGCGACTGGTCCGGTCCACAATGGACGGAAACCGCCGACTTCGCCGACACCGTGCGGACGTTCCGGCAGGCGATGCTCGTGCCCGGCGTCCCGCACAGCGCGCTCGAGTACTACCGCTGGGCGTTCCGCGCGCAGTTCCGCGGCGAGGGCCGACGGTTCAGCGAGGCACTGCGAGGCCGCTTCGCCGCCCGTGTACTGCAACTCCACGGCGAGGACGACACCTGCGTGCTCCCGGAGACCGCGGCGGCGTCACGCCGCTGGGCTCCCGACGCGCGCCTCGAACGCTGGCCGGGCATCGGCCACTTTCCGCATCTGGAGGCGCCGGAACGCACCTCCGAGCGGCTGCTGGACTTCCTCCGCAAGCCCTGATGCGCGTGAGATTTCCCCCGTGTCATGAAAGGGTCTTTCAGGACATATTTCGTCCTGAAAGACCCTTTCATGACACAAGCGCCTACCCGGACCTCAGTTCGCGCAGCGCCCGGTGGAAGCGTTCGCGCTCAACGCCGGCGCCGTCTCCACCACCGGCCGCACCTGCTCCGACGTCAGCGTGAAGCCGGTCTCCGGGTCCTCGACGGCCGCGCCGAAGACGACCCCGATGACCTGGCCGTCCGGGTCGATCATCGGCCCGCCTGAGTTGCCGCTGCGGACCTGCCCGCGCACGGTGAACACGTCGCGCTGCACGGTGTTGGACTCGTAGATGTCCGGTCCGCGCAGGTTGATCCGGCCGCGCACTCTGGCGGGCGTCGCGGTGTACGGGCCGTCGAGCGGGTAGCCGAGCACGATGGCGTTGTCGCCGGCCCGCGCGAGCTGCGGCGCGAACGGGAGCACCTTCGCCTGCAGCCTCGGCACCGCGAGCACGGCCACGTCGGCCTCGGGGTCGAAGTAGACGACCCGTGCCGCGAACTTGCCCGACGTCGATTCGATGGCGACCTCGTCGGTGCCCGCGACCACGTGCGCGTTCGTCATCACGCGTTGCGGCGCGATGACGAATCCGCTGCCTTCCAGCGCCCGCGAGCACGAAGTCGCGTTGCCACGAATCTTCACGACGCTGCCGTGCACCTGCTTGACGATCGCGCTGGCCTGCAGCGCGGTGTCCGGCGGGCTGGTGTCCTGGACGTTCGGCTTCTGGAAAGGGTCCACAATGGACGGGAAGCCGGAGGCGTCGAGGATCTTGCGCAGTTCGCTCGGGAAGCCCTGGGCCGCCTCGGGCATGACGTCGTTGACGCCGCCGAGCACCACCGAGCTGTTGATCGACTTGGCCAGCCCCGGCACGCCGGAGACCGCCGTGAGCGGCGTCGCGATCAGCCACGCGACCACGAACACCACCGCGGCCTGCACCACCGCGCCAAGCGTCTTGTCGATGCCGGAAAGCTTGTCGGGATTGATCTTCTGACGCAGCTTCCGCCCGGACCAGACCCCGAGGGTCTCACCGAGCGCGACCAGGAACACCACCGTCGCCACCGCGAAGGCGACCTTCGCCGCCGGATGCTCGAAGAGCTCGACGACCATCGGCGCGAGTTTGATCCCCGCGAGCGCGCCCAGCACCACCCCGACCAGTGAGGGAAGGGCGATGATCACCCCCTGGAACGCGCCGGACACACCGGCCAGCAGAGCGAGCAGGATCACCAGTACGTCAACCCAGTTCAAGGGCGCCTACTCCTTCTCCGGCACTGGCCGCCCGTCGACCCGTGCCTGATGTTCGGCCAACGCTACGTCAAGGTCACGGACGTCGCCGTGGTCCCACTCGCGTTCCCAGCCGCCGAGCGAAAGCGTCATCGCCAGCAGGCCGCCGGTGAAGCCCCAGACGAAGAGCCCGCCGACGTCGAACGCGGGCCCCTTCCAGCCGAAACCCTTGCGCATGACCTGGAACCGGTTCGCCGGGTCGGTGAGTTCGGAGACCGGAACCCTGGCCACCGCGGCCGTCTCGCCGGGATCGACGGCGTGCACCGGCGACGGCGTCTGCCAGTAGGCGAGCACCGGCGTCACGGCGAAACCGGACACCGGCACGAACAGTTCGGGGAAGACGGCCACCGGCAGGATCCCGGAGGGTTCGACCCCGGTCTCCTCCTCCGCCTCGCGCAGCGCGGTGCCGACCGGCCCGCCGTCGCCCGGATCGGCGCCGCCACCGGGGAAGGAGACCTGGCCGGCGTGGGAGCCGAGGGTGTCGGCGCGGCGCTGGAGCAGCACGTCCGGCCCGTCCGAGCCCTCACCGAAGAGGATCAGCACGGACGCGGCCCGATAGCTGGCATCGGGCGGCACGCTGAACCTGCTGAAGGTGTCGGCGCCGACGTCCCGGCTGATCTTGACCAGCGGCTGGAGCCAGGCGGGCACGGCGTCGGTGTCCACGAGGGGTCCGGTCATGGTGTCCCTTCCACAGCGGCGCGCACCTGCTCAGTGTTCAGGAACACGCGTGGGTTCTCGATGAGCCGGACCTCGCCACCCGCCGTGACGACATACGTCGCGGGCAGGGAGGAAGGGACCTTCAGTGCCGTCCTGACCGGACCAGACTGCCCGTCGCCGTCGAACACGGACGGCAGCCGGACACCGAGTTCGGCCAGCAGCGCCAGCCCGTCCGCCCCGGAACTCGCGACCTGGACGAGAAGCACCCGGGCGGCACCCGGGCGGGCGGCGTATTCCTGGAGCAGCGGCAGCTCGGCGCGGCACGGCTCGCACCACGACGCCCACAGGTTGACCAGCACGGGACCGCCCGAGAGCACCCGCGCGAGATCGACGCGGGAGCCGTCGCCGAGGCATTCGACGTCGACTCCGCGCACGGCCGCGACCTCGCCCGGGCCGGGCGGCGGGCACGCGGCCAGCCCGGCCTTCGCGCGGGCGGCCGTCAGATCGCCGGAAGTCTTGACCGGTCCCTGGCCGTCACGGGCCGTGAGCAACGCGACGATCAGGGCCACCACCAGCACGGCGGCACCGAGAGCCAGCTTGGTGACCCTGGTCACCCGCGTGCCGCCAGATCCAGGAGATGCTCGCGTTCCTCGCCCTTGACCAGCTTCGCGGCTTCTTCGAAACCCGTCGGACCGGTTCCGTACGAGGGGCACATCTTGGCCAGCGGACAGGCGCCACAAGCGGGTTTACGGGAGTGGCAGACGCGGCGGCCGTGGAAGATCGTGCGGTGCGAAAGGAGCGTCCACTCCTTGCGCGGGATCAGCTCGCCGACGGCGCGCTCGACCTTGACCGGGTCTTCCTCCTCGGTCCAGCCCCAGCGCCGCACCAGGCGGCCGAAATGGGTGTCGACGGTGATGCCGGGGACCCCGAAGGCGTCGCCGAGCACGACGTTGGCCGTCTTGCGGCCGACACCCGGCAAGGTGACCAGATCCTTCTGCTTGCCGGGCACCTGGCCGTCGTAGCGCTCCACCAAGGCGGCACCGAGGCCCATCACCGAGTTCGCCTTGGCTCGAAAGAAGCCTGTCGGCCGGAGGTACTCCTCCAGTTCGGCGCGATCGGCGCCGGCATAGTCGGCGGCGGTGCGATAACGCTTGAACAGTGCGGGCGTGACCTGGTTCACGCGGACGTCGGTGGTCTGCGCCGACAGCACGACCGCGACCAGCAGTTCGAGCGGATCGGTGAAATCAAGTTCGCAATGGGCGTCCGGGAACTCGTCGTCGAGGCAACGCTTCATCCGCCTGGCGCGTCTCACCAACGCGAGCCGGCTTTCACCCTTACCTCCCGCACGGGGGGCATTGGTGGGGGCAGGAGGCACCCCGATAGCCTACGGGCGCCATCGGACGAGCCAGTGGGGAGCACCCGCCGGTCGACGGCCGACACGCCAGAGCACCACCTCGGCGCAGAGCTCGAGGGCGCCATGAGCGAGGATCTGGAGTAATGCACAGTTTTCCGAACTTCCCCGGGCAGGACTCATGACCGTCTGGTTCGTCATCCTGGTTCCCTTGGTGATCATGTTCTTCGCGCTGTTCATGGAACGCGTGGAGACCAGGCTCAAGCACGTCGCGGTACAGGAGAACGAGGTCGAGGAGTTCCTCGAGCAGGCACAGCCCAACGAGGTCAGGGCCCTCTACGGGCACGGCATCGGACGCGCTCTGGAGCTGTTCCGGCTGCGCAGGCTGGGCGGACGGGCGGCCAGGCTACGCGCGCGTCGCGTGCGGAGTTAGGCTCCACGTTCGAGCGAGATCGTTTCCGGTCCGGACGCGCCAGCGGCGAGCCGACGAGCGATCTCGCCAGCACGCCCTAGACTGACGCGATAAGTGATCGGCGACACGATCCTCGGGAACGAGGTTCGGCGTCGTTTCTCGATGAGGAGGCACCCGAGGTGGACGAAACCCTGGCCCGAGCGGGCATTTTCCAGGGTGTTGAGCCTGCAGCCGCCGAGGCGCTGGCCCAGACCTTGGAATCCGTGGAGTTCCCTCGCGGGCATGTCATCTTCAACGAAGGTGAACCCGGCGACAAGCTTTACATCATCCAGTCCGGCAAGGTGAAGATCGGCCGCAAGTCACCCGACGGCCGGGAGAACCTGCTGGGCATCTTCGGCCCGTCCGACATGTTCGGCGAGCTGTCCATCTTCGACCCGGGCCCGCGGACGTCCAGCGCGACGACCGTGACCGAGGTCCGCGCGGTGACGATGGACCGCCCGGCACTGCGGCAGTGGATCTCCACCCGCCCCGAGATCGCCGAGCAGTTACTGCGGGTCGTCGCCCGTAGGCTGCGCCGGACGAACAACATGGTCGCCGAACTGATCTTCACCGACGTCCCCGGCCGGGTCGCCCGGGCGCTGCTGCAGCTCGCGCAGCGCTTCGGCAGCCAGGAAGCCGGCTTGCTGCGGGTCACGCACGACCTCACGCAGGAAGAGATCGCCCAGTACGTCGGCGCTTCGCGCGAGACCGTCAACAAGGCTCTCGCCGACTTCGCGCACCGTGGCTGGCTGCGTCTCGAGGGCAAGAGCGTCCTCATCCTGGACCCGGAACGCCTGGCGCGCCGCGCCCGATAGGCCGCAATTAGTCCTCTAGTTGCGGCAGTTGTGCGTTCAAGTACCGCAACTAGAGGACTAATTGCGTCGGAAACTTCACCCCCCGCGCGCCGCTTTTGGGCCGAAGGCCCACGGAAATATTTTGCAGGGCGCCCTGGGCACCCCGAGTGACTTTGACTTCGGTCCAGCGCCCTGCGAAATGTTTCCGTCAGCGCGCGGCAATAACAACGAAGAGCCGGGCGCCACCCCCGACGTGGCGCACCGGCTCTTCGCTGTGCGCGGACCATCCCCCGACGATCCGCGCTCCCCGCCCTCCGGATTCAGGCCCCGACCGTGTGCCGGAGGGAGTTGGAGATTGTGTGCTGTTGTACAACCATCCACGGCCGTCGGCCGTGAACTCAAGTTCTTTCACTCTCAAGGACGCCATCTGCGGCGATTTGTTGCCCCGAATGACCAAGATTTGACCGACTGTTACCCGATCGTGACGAACTCGACAGCCTCAAGGTGCGTAGTACCCAAGATCCAGGGGTGACAAACCTTACCGCGGCAGATCTGGTACTCGCGTACCAAAGTAGTCATACTGGTACGCGTGTCCCAGTCTGTGTCCGAACACCCCGAGAGCCGCACGACCCTCGCCGACTACCGAGCCGCGCTGACCGCGCCCGGGTCCCGCGGGGCCGTCATCGCGTCGCTGCTCGCCCGCCTGCCGATCGCGATGATCGGCATCTCCGCCCTGCTCTACGTCCAGCGTGAGACGGGTTCCTTCGCCTCGGCCGGGCTGGTCTCGGCCGGGTCGCTCGTCGGCGTTTCCGTCGGCGCGGTGGTGCAGGGCAGGCTCATCGACCGCTTCGGGCCGACACGTCCGCTGCTGACGACGACGGTGTTCTTCGTGCTGGCGATGACCGGGCTGGTGTTCGCGATCGAGGCGCACTCCCCGACGCTCATGCTCGTCCCGCTGGCCTTCGGCACCGGCATCACCGAACCGATGGTCGGCTCCGCCTCGCGGGCGCTGTGGACACGGCTTCTTCCCGCCGGGCCGACGCGGAACGCCGCGTTCTCCTACGAGGCGATCAGCATGGAGGTCTTCTTCATCCTCGGTCCCGGGTTCGCCGGGCTGCTGATCGCCGCGCCGTGGGCGGGCACCGGCATCGTGGTGGGCGCGCTGACCATGACCGCCGGCGCGGTGTTCTTCGCACTGAGCCCGACGGTCCGGGCCTGGGGCCCCGCTCCGTCGTCGGGCGGCAAACTGCTCGGCGCGCTGGCCAGTCCCGGGATGCGCACGCTCGCGCTCGCGGCACTGGGCTTCGGCGCCGTGATCGGCTTCGTCGAGGTCGCCGTCCCGGCGGCCGCCGCCGAGGCCGGGAACACCTCGATCGGCGGACTGCTGCTTTCGGCGTGGTCGGTCAGTTCGGTCGCGTTCGGCGTCGCGTACAGCCTTCGCCCGTGGCCTCGGCAGATGGGCCTGCGGCTGCCGGTACTGCTGGCCGGATTCGGCGCGCTGGTGGCGCTGCTCGCGCTGCCGTCGACGCTGTGGGGTCTCGCGATCGCCATGCTCGCGGCGGGCGCGCTCATCACGCCGCAGTCGACGACGCATTCGGCCGCGATCGAAATCGCCGCGCCGAAGGGCACGGCGGCCGAAGCGTTCGGCTGGGTGCTCACCGCGGTGACCCTCGGCCTCGCCTTCGGGCAGTCGATCAGCGGCTACCTCGTCGAGCACGCTGGCACCGAAGCGGCGTTCCTCGCCGCGGGCGGTGTCGGGTTCGCGCTCGCGGTACTGGTCTGGCTGCTGCGCGGCACCTTCCGCCCGAAGCCGGCCGTGGACGCCGTCGAGACGCCCGAACTTGTCGGTGCCGCCCGCTAACTTGCGGGCATGGACCTGACCGCCGCCACCCGTTCCCTCTCCTCCGCCGTTTCCGCCGCCGCGCGGCTGCTCTCGGCCCGGTCCGGCCTACTCCTGCGTGCTGGCCGGGACGGGCTGACGGTCGGCGGCAACGACAGCGAGCGGGCGGTGCGGCTGAGCGGCGACGCGACGGTCCACACCGACGGCGAGGTCCTCGTCCCGGCCGGGCCGCTCGCGGAGACCCTGCGCATGCTCGAAGACGATCTGGTGCGCCTGGTCGTCGAGGGTTCGCGGCTGGCCGTGCGGGTCGAGGGCGGGCGGTACGCGCTGCCGCTGCTGAACCGCGAACTGCACCCCGGTCTGCCGGACATGCCGCCCAAGGTGTCCGAAGTGGACGGTCCGGCGCTGGCGACGGCGCTGCGCACGGTCGCGGGCACCGCGGCGAAGGACGACGCGCTGCCGATGTTCACCGGCGTCCGCGTGCAGACCTTCAGCCGTGAGCTGCGGCTGACCGCGTCCGACCGATACCGGATGGCCGTGGCCACCGTGCCGCTGCGTTCCGCGGGCGAGCCGATCGACGCGCTGGTCCCGGCCGGCCTGCTGGCCGAGACGGCGAAACAGGCGCGCGGCACCGTCGGCCTGCACGGCGACGGCACCCGGTTCGGGCTGAGCTGGTCCGGGGTCGCCGTCACCACGGCCGTGCTCGACGCGGGATTCCTGTCGGAGAAGCTGATCGAATCGTCCACTGTGGACACCACAGTCGAGGTCACCGCCGACGCGCTGGCCGCCGCCGTGCGCCGGGTCGGCGTCTACGCGGACGAGCGGCGGGTGCTGACGCTGGAGGTCGGCGACTCACACCTGCGGCTGGCCAGTGCGAAACAGGACACCGGCG
The DNA here is from genome assembly GCF_046549055.1 of Amycolatopsis sp. lyj-112. NCBI lineage: Bacteria > Bacillati > Actinomycetota > Actinomycetes > Pseudonocardiales > Pseudonocardiaceae > Amycolatopsis > Amycolatopsis sp. lyj-112. The sequence goes on from NZ_JAJPWS010000002.1 coordinate 827,401, forward strand.
AGGCCGAGGAAACGGTGAAGGCGAACGTCTCCGGCGGCCGGACATCGCCATCGTTCCAGGCCAAATACCTGCTGGACGCGCTCCAGGGTTTCGCCGGGGAACGGATCCGGCTCGACATCCAGCCCGGACTGCGGGCGTGCGTCATCCGCGCGGTGGACCCTGGCGACGTCGAGCTGACCTACTACGTCATGCCGATGCTCCCCCGCTGACCGAAACGCTATGAACGACTCGTTACTTGCAAATTTTGCAAGTAACGAGTCGTTCATAGCATCGGTAAGTCAGGCGGAAGCGGCCTTAACGGCGGCCTCGATCTCGGCGAACGAAGGGTTCACCATCGCCGTGGACCCGACGAACACCGTCGGCACGATCTCGTTCCCGTTCGCCACTTCGCGCACGCGCGCGGCAGCGGCCGGGTCCTCCCAGATGTTGACTGCCTTCACCTTGAAACCGCTCTTCGCGAGCGGCCGCTCCAGTGCGGCACAGAAGCCGCATCCGGGGCGCCAGTAGAACTCGACCTCGACGTCACTCATTCGCCGTCCTCCGACCTCAGGTAGTCCAACTGTGCCTGCACACTCCACTCCGCGGGCACCCACAAAGCCTTGTCGACGTCGGCGTAGACGACCTCGACCACCTGGCGGGGAGTGGCGTCCGCGCCGAGCACCTTCAGTGCCGAACGCACCTGGTCCAGCCGCTCTTCCCGGTGTGCCAGGTATTCGCGCGCGGTCGCGGCCAGGTCGGGTAGTTCGGGGCCGTGTCCCGGCAGGCCTACGGTGCCGGCGGGTAACTCGATGAGTTTCCGCAGGGAGCGCAGGTAGTCGCCGAGGTCGTGCAGCACGGTCGTGCCGCGGCCGAGGATGGTGTCGCCGGTGAGGATCTGCTCGCCCGTCCGCAGCGAAACGGAGTCGGCGGTGTGCCCGGGCGTGTGCAGCACGGTGATCTCCAGCCCGGCCGCCTCGACGACTTCACCGTCCACAAGGGACTTCCCGTCGATGCACAGCGACTCGTCGAACGCACGCACCGGAGCACCGACGCGCTCGGCTAACCAGGGTGCGCCTTCGGCGTGGTCGGGGTGGTGGTGGGTCAGGATGATCAGCTCGACAGCGCCGGTTCCGGCGAGCAGTGTCAGATGCTCGACGTCCTCGTAACCGGGGTCGACGACCACGGAACCGGCAGCGCCGGGCCCGCGCAGCACCCAGGAATTGGTGCCCTCCAACGTCATCGACGACGGATTGTTTTCCAGCAGCACCGAAGCCGTCGGCGAGACCTGGCGCAGTACGCCGTACGCGGGGGCGCTCACGCGAGGTCCAGCACGACGCGGATCTTGTCGCCCTCGCGCACCAGCGTCGGCATGATCTTCTTGATCTCACGCTCGGTGCCCTGCGCCGCGGCGGCCGACTCGAAGGACTCCAGTTCCGCGAGGGTCAGCCAGGTCGGCGGCATGAGCATGCGGCGCCCTTCTTTGGCGTCGTCGATGGCGTCCTGCGGCCGCTGCCAGCCGGAGCTGACGGCCTCGGACGTGGCGCTGTCGGCCTGCTGCCCCTCGGGAAGCACGGCGATGAAGAAACAGGTGTCGTAGCGGCGCGGTTCCTCCGGCGGGGTGACCCAGTTCGCCCACGGGCGCAGGAGATCCGCGCGTAGCGTCAGGTCGTTCGCTTTGAGGAACGCGGCGAGGGAGATCTCACGGGAGACCAGCTTTTCGCGGGCGTCCTGGTACGGCGTCACGTCGGCGACGACGGTGTCCCCGGCGCTCGCGAGCAGGACGCCCGACTCTTCGAACATCTCCCGCACGGCCGCGCACACCAGGGCGCGGGCCAGCGATTCGTCACACCCGAAGCGCTCCGCCCACCAGGCGGGTTCCGGACCGGCCCAGCTCACCGAGGCGTCGACATCGCGCGAGTCCACGCCACCACCGGGGAAGACGGTCATCCCGCCCGCGAAGGGCATGCCCTTGACGCGGTGCTGGAGGAAGACCTCGACGCCTTCGGAGCCGTCGCGGAGAAGGATCACGGTCGCCGCGTCCTTGGGTGTCACCGGCGGGCCGCCGGCGTTGGCACGGGTGCCCACCCCGGCCCCCACCGGGATGTCGAATGTCAGTTCTTCAGCCACACCCGCAACCTAACATCGCGATTCGTCCTCTAGTTGCGGTAGTTGCGCGTGCAACCACCGCGACTAGAGGACGAATCGCGGACGGCTTACTAAGACCAGCTGGAACCGCTGCTGCGCGAAGCCCCGTTAAGCCGGATCTTCGCCGCCTCGGCACGCTCCCGTTCGGCGAGCTCGGCATGCAGCTCACGCAGGAGCGCACGATCACGCTCGCTGAGGCTCGGGTCGTCGAGGTCGAGAGCGGGCAGCTCGACGACCTCGTGCATGCTCGGCTTGCCCGTGGCGATCTCGCGACCCTTTTCCGGGTCTTCCCGCAGCGCCTGACGCAGTTGCGCCACCTCGGCCGGAGTCAGGTCGGCCGTGCGCTCGGCACGGGTCTCCGCACGCGACTTGCGCGGCGCGGGCGGCTCCGAAGACGGCGCGGGAGAAACCGCCGCCGGCGCCGAGGGCGGCGTCGGCGGGGCAGGCGCCTGCTGCACGATCGGCACCACCGGCGCGATCGGCTCCGGGTTGTTGCTGACCGGGCGCAGCCCGTGCCTGCTCGGCTGCTCCTTGGCCGCCTCGGAGGACGGCGCGGGAGCGGGAGCCGGCTTGGGAATCACCGGCTCCGACCGAAAGTCACTGGAATGGGTACTCCCAGTGACCCAGACGGGGCTCGCGGCCGACGAAGCGGCCTGGTGGTACGCGGACCGTGCGACGCCGGGGCCCGCGACCTCGACGACCGAGCGGATACCCGCCCGGCGCAGCGCGGTGTCCACGCGGAACGCGACCGCGGGCGGGTTGCCCTCCGGACCGATCTCGACCAGGACCACCCGCTGCGGCAGCGCGCCGGGCACGCTCCCGGCCGGGGTGTTGCGCCACACGGCGTGCACCGAACGGACGTCCGGCAGCACCTGCAGGGTGCGGTCGAGCGCCTCGGCGAGGCCGAATTCGGGCTGGTTGTCGCCGGTGAACCGGTGCGTGAGTACCGACTCGTCCTCTTCGACGAGCAGGTCGTTCGCCAGGGTGGCGTCCGACCGGCTCATCTCGAGAACGAGCGCGAGCTCACGCTGTTCGGCCGAGCTCACCGGGATCTTGCCCGCGATCAGGGTGCCGGTGGTGAGTTCCACCGCTTCGTCGATGTGCGCACGCGCGATCAGCTCACGCGCTTCGGTCAAAGCACTGTCGTCGATTCGGCCTGCCAGGGCCAATAACAGGTTGTGCAGGCGCAGTGGCACCGAGAACCCGTCCATAGGCGGGCCTTCGTGGACCTCCACCATTGCTCTGCTCCCTCCCAGCTCGCCTGGTGGAGCGAGCGCTAAGCGGCGACCAGCCGACTACCGGTGTCCACGGCACCCACACAGACCAGCTCGGAGTTGGTGAGCGCGGTCCGGTGGTAGCCGGTGAGGTCGATGCTCGGTGGGAGCACCTCGACGCCGGGTTCTTCGTCCCCCAGCACGCGCAGGACACGCTGCAGTTCCCCCGTCAGCCTCGGCAGCCCGTTCAGCGCCGTGACCAGGAGGACTCGCTTCGCCCCACCCTCGCCGACCACACCAAGGTGTCGCCAGCTTTGCCGCACTTCACCCACATCCGGCCGTCCCCGCAACGTTGCGTGGATCAATACGGACACAGAGTCGACGGAGTTCACCCATTCGGGCGCACTCTGCGTGAATGTGTACCTGGTCTCGGTGACGTCGTCTACCCCCAGGGTGGAACTCACCTGATGCCAGTCGGCTCCGTGAGGAATGAGCCCGGCGACTAGCAGGCGATACTCCGTTTGATCCAGGTCGATCCTGTGCTTAAGCAAAGACCTGGGGAGGGTCCGCGCGAGCGTTCCCATCGCGCCTTCGCCCAGCCAGTCGCGGAACCGCCACAGGAGCTGGTCCGGCAGCCGTCCGGCCAGCCGGAGCAGGAGCTCGTGCGAGGACTGCTCGATGTCCGGATCCATCACTTCACCTCCACGATCAGTTCGATCTCGACCGGCGCCCCGATCGGCAGCTCGGAGACCCCGACGGCCGAGCGCGCATGCACGCCCGCCTCGCCGAAGACCTCGCCGAGCAGCTCGGACGCTCCGTTGATCACCGCGGGCTGGCCGGTGAAGCCCTCCGCGGACGCCACGAATCCGACGACCTTGACCACGCGCACGACGTTGTCGATCCCGACGACCGAGTCGACCGCGGCGAGCGCGTTGAGGATCGAGGTCCGCGCGTGCTGCTTCGCCTCTTCGGGACTGACCTCGGCGCCGACCTTGCCGGTCGCTTCGAGCTCGCCCTTGACGAAGGGCAGCTGCCCGGCCGTGTAGACGTACGAGCCGGTGCGCACGGCGGGCACGTAAGCCGCCAGCGGGGCGGCGACGGCGGGCAGTTCGATACCGAGCTCGGCGAGGCGATCGCTCCAGGTCATGGCTTCATTCCCTCAGTTCTTGGCTCGTTTGAGGTACGCGACGTGCTGCTCGCCGGTCGGGTTCGGGAGCACGGTGACGAGCTCCCAGCCGTCCTCGCCCCACTGGTCGAGGATCTGCTTGGTGGCGTGGATCAACAGGGGGACGGTCGCGTACTCCCACTTGGTGGCGCTCATGCCCGGGAGCGTAGTCAAACCGGCGAACGCGTCTGACACACATGCGGAAAACCCTCTCGCGTGCGGTTCGCCGATTTCCCGTCGATGTGGTTCACTTCACACCTACTCGTGAGTAGATAGGACACCGACATGCGGACAACGACGTCCCGTGCCGCCGCCTGCCTGGCCGCGGTCGCAGCCCTGATCTGCACCTCTTTCGCGAACATCGCGAACGCCGACGAGAAACTCCCCGTTCCGTGGACACTCGCCGCGGCCCTGCCCGCGCAGGCGGCCAATCCCGGCGGCCCGCCCCCGGGAGCGAACGACTTCGGCTGCCGCCCGAGCGCCGATCATCCGAACCCGGTCGTGCTCGCCCACGGCCTCGGCGCCAACCAGACGGTGAACTGGCAGACCTTCGGCCCGCTGCTCAAGAACAACGGGTACTGCGTCTTTTCTCTCACCTACGGCGTCCCCGGGCAGCCGCTGCCGATCTACCAGCCCGGCGGGCTGCTGCCGATGGAACAGAGCGCGAAGGAACTGTCCGCGTTCGTCGGCAAGGTGCTCGACGCGACCGGTGCGTCCAAGGTGGACATCCTCGGCCATTCCGAGGGAACGCTGATGCCTTCTTATTACGTGAAGTTCCTCGGCGGTGCGTCCAAAGTGGACAAGTACGTCAGCCTGACCCCGTTATGGGACGGCACCACGCTTTTCGGCGCCTCACATCTGTACGCGCTCGCCGGCGCGCTGGGATTGGCCCCGGGGTTCAACGGCATCCTCGACCCGGTCTGCGGCTCGTGCCGCCAGTTCCTGCACGGCTCGGAGTTCCTCACGAACCTTCGGTCAGGCAACGGCATCTTCCAGCCGGGGGTGACGTACACGAACATCCTGACCCGGTACGACGAAGCCGTCGTCCCGTACACGAGCGGGCTCGGCAAGGGATCGAACGTGAAGAACATCGTCCTGCAGGACCGATGCCTGCTGGACCTCGCCGAGCACGCCGGTGTCGCCGCCGACCGCAACGCGGCCGGGCACGTCCTCAACGCGCTCGACCCGGCGCACGCCAAGCCGGTGCCGTGCGTGCCCGCGACACCCATCGGGAGCTGACCCGCGGCGATCTCACGTGATTGCGCGGCGATCTCACGTGATCAGACGGCGATCACGCGTGATTGGAGGCGGATCTCGTGAGATCGCCGTCTGATCACGTGAGTTCGGTGCCTGATCACGTGAGATCGCCGTCTGATCACGCCAATCACGCCGGACAGTTACGGTGGGGTCGTGGAGACCTGGCGTGTGGTCGCGACCGTCCTGCTCGCCACGGCCGGGCTGCCGCTGGTGCTGGTCCTGATGGCCAAGGCCCGGGACCGGACGAGCAGCTCGGGGACGGTCGCCGTCACCGGCGCGGTCACCCTCGTGGTGCTCCTTCTGCTCGGTGTGGTGATGCTCACGGTTCTGCCCGGCGTCCTGACCTGGGCCGTCGTGGCACTGGTCGCGGCTGCGCTCAGCGTCATGATGCTGGCGAGCTGAACACTCAATTAGGGTGGGACCGGTGAGCACTCCCCCTGCCGGCTGGACCGACGAACTCGCCAGAGCCAGGCTGCATTTCGTCACCGGCAAGGGCGGGACGGGCAAGACCACGCTCGCCGCCTCGCTGGGCCTCGCGCTCGCCAAGGGCGGGCGCCGCGTGCTGGTGATCGAGGTCGAAGGCCGCCAGGGCCTCGCCCAGCTCTTCGACACCGAACCGCTGCCCTACGCCGAGCAGCGCATCGCGGCCGTTCCCGGCGGCGGTGAGCTGCGCGCGCTGCACATCGACGTCGAGGCCGCGCTGCTCGAATACTTCGAAATGTTCTACAACCTCGGCTTCGCCGGGCGGACGCTGCGGCGGATGGGCGCGATCGAGTTCGCGACCACGCTCGCGCCGGGCCTGCGCGACGTCCTGCTCACCGGGAAGATCAAGGAATGCGTCGGCCGGACCGAATCCGACGGCCGCCACACCTATGACGCCGTCGTCGTCGACTCGCCGCCCACCGGCCGCGTCGTGAAGTTCCTCGACGTCACCAAGGCCCTCACCGACCTCGCCAAGACCGGCCCGATCCGGGGCCAGGCCGACGGCGTCGTCCGCCTGCTTCACTCCGGCGAGACCGCCATCCACCTGGTGACGCTGCTCGAAGAGATGCCGGTGCGGGAGACCGTCGAAGCGGTCGCCGAACTCGACGGCGCGGATCTGCGCCCCGGCGCGGTGCTGGTCAACCGGGTCCGCCCACCGCGGCTGCCCGCGCGATCGGTGACCGCCGCCGCCGACGGCCGCGTCGACGCCTCGCGCGTCCGCGCCGGGCTCGCGTCGGCCGGGCTGAACCTGCCCGACAGCACTCTCGACGCGCTGGTCGAAGAGACCGTCGAGCACGCCGTCCGCGTCGCCGCCGAGCAACGTGCCCGCGAACAGCTGGCCGAAGCCGATCTTCCGGGCCTGGAACTGCCGGATCTCACCGACGGGGTCGACGTCGCGGCGCTCTACGACCTCGCCGAAGCGCTGACCGAGCAGGGGGTGCGGTGATGTCGGAAATCCTGGAGATCGACGCCCTGATCGACGATCCGGAGAGCAGGGTCATCGTCTGCTGCGGCTCCGGCGGGGTCGGCAAGACGACCACCGCGGCGGCGCTGGCGCTGCGCGCGGCCGAACGCGGACGGCAGACGGTGGTGCTCACCATCGACCCGGCGCGACGGCTGGCGCAGGCGCTCGGCCTGCGGGAACTGGGCAACCACCCGAAGCAGGTGCACGTCGAGGGTTTCGAACCCAAGGGCGAACTCTGGGCGATGATGCTGGACATGCGCCGCACCTTCGACGACATGGTGCGCGTGCACGCCGGCCCCGAACGCGCCGAGCAGCTGCTGCAGAACCCCTTCTACCAGACCATTTCCACGTCGTTCTCCGGTACGCAGGAGTACATGGCGATGGAGAAGCTGGGGCAGCTCGCGGCCACCGACGACTGGGACCTGATCATCGTCGACACGCCGCCGAGCCGGTCGGCGCTGGACTTCCTCGACGCGCCGACCCGGCTTTCGAGCGCGCTCGACGGCCGGATGATCCGGCTGCTCACCGGACCCGCGAAGGCGGGCGGCTGGGGTCTGCGCAAGGTCGTCAACGCCGGGTTCTCGATGTTCGCGAAGGCCGTTTCGACGATCATCGGCGGCCAGTTGCTGACCGACGCTTCGTCGTTCATGCAGGCCTTCGACAGCATGTTCGGCGGGTTCCGCGAACGGGCCCGCAAGACCTCCGAGCTGCTGCGTTCCGGCGGCACTTCCTTTCTCGTGATAGCCGCGCCGGAGCCGGACGCGCTACGCGAGGCGTCCTACTTCGTGGAGCGACTTTCGGAGGAGCACATGCCGCTGGCCGGGCTGGTCGCGAACCGGACGCATCCGGTACTCGCCCCGCTTTCCGGCCCCGAGGCCCTCGCGGCCGCGGAACAGCTGGCGAAGGGCGAGGCCAGCGCACCGCTGGCCGAAGCCGTCCTTCGCCTGCACGCGGACCGGGTCGCGCTCGCCGAACGCGAGACACGGCTGCTCGCCAGGTTCACGCGGGCTCACCCCGAGGTCCCGCTGGTGCGGGTGCCCGCGCTCCCCAGTGACGTGCACGATCTCGAAGGCCTGCGCGACATCGGAACCAGGTTGGGTACCCAGTCCTGAAGGTCCGTGAAGGACCCCTTCCCTACCTTGGACTCAGGGAAGGGGTCCTTCACGGATTCCTGATCACGAGACTCGGACGCGTACGTCTTCCTCTTCGTCTTCGTCTACCCCAATGAACCTGCGCTTCGCCGCCTCGAGCAGGTCTGCCCAGCTGGTCACGTCCGGACGCCGCCGCAGCAGCGCCCGCCGTTCCCGCTCGGTCATCCCGCCCCAGATGCCGAAGTTGATCCGGCCGTCCAGCGCTTCAGCGAGGCATTCCGTCCTGACCGGACAGCCAAGGCAGACCGCCTTGGCCCGGTTCTGCTCGGCCCCCCGGACGAACAAACCGTCCGGATCGGTGTCGCGGCACGACGCCTTTACTCGCCAGCTCGACTGGTTGGTTTCCATACCCCCAGCTCCCTACCCTGGTGTTCGACACACCACGGGGGGACGAAAAGCATGCGCTCCTGCCCCCACGAGCGTGTCTCCCTTATGCGCTCACGTCGGTTGACCCGACACCTCCCCGGCGCCGGTGCCTCCGTTCGGTCGAATGCGACTGCCGCTCGCACTCACCCGTCTGTCGGCTTTTTCATACGTGAGACGTTGACGGACTGTAGGGGCCCTCGGTTCCCCCCGCCAAGCCCTAGAATGCCTCCCACTACCAGAAGTCACCTCATGGGGTCGGTTTTGTAATCGAATTTGCACCGACAGCCAGGTGACGTCACGGTGGGCTAACGGGATCCGCGTACCCTGGTCCGCGTGCGCAAAACCGACGGTCTGTTGAAGCTCCTTGGCCTGTGTGTGCTCGCGGGGGTGCTGGTAGCGGGGATGTTGTTCCCGGTCGCCGGTGCCGCGGGCGTGATCTCCAACCAGGCGAGCGAGACCGTCGACAAGACGTCTTCGGACCTTGCGGACATCCCTCCGCCCCTGGTGACGACCATCACGGACAACACCGGCAAGCAGATCGCGACGCTGTACAAGCAGTTCCGCATCCCGACGAACGAAGCCCAGATCAACGACGCCATGAAGTGGGCGCTGATCTCGGTCGAGGACAAGCGCTTCTACGAGCACAACGGGGTGGACTGGAAGGGCACGCTGCGCGCCGCGGTCAGCAACAGCACCGGCGGCGACACCCAGGGCGCCTCGACGCTGACCCAGCAGTACGTCAAGAACTACCTGATCAACGTCGTCTACCGGGACGACAAGCCCGGGCAGAAGCGCGCGCAGGAGCAGTCGGTCGCCCGGAAGCTGAAGGAAGCCCGCATCGCGATCCAGCTGGAAACCAAGCTGAACAAGATGCAGATCCTGACCGGCTACCTGAACGTCGTCGAATTCTCGCGCGAGATCTTCGGCGTCGGCGCCGCCGCGCAGGCGTACTTCAACACCCCCGTGGACAAGCTGACGGTGCCGCAGGCGGCGCTGCTGGCCGGTCTGGTGAACAACCCGATCGCCAACGACCCGTGGAAGAGCCCGGCGAAGGCGACCGAGCGGCGCAACCTGGTGCTGGACCGCATGGTCGACAACCAGAAGCTCGCGAAGGTGGACGCCGACCGGTTCAAGGCCGAGCCGCTGGGCGTCACCGAGGGCGGGCCGCAGAAACCCGCGTCGAACTGCACCGGCGCCGGCACGGAGAACGGCTTCTTCTGCCAGTACGTCGAGGACTATCTCCTCAAGTCCGGCATGACGAAGGACGACCTCTACACCGGCGGCTACGTCATCAAGACCACTTTGGACGAACGGGCGAACCACGAAGCCAAGATGTCGGCCGAAGCCCAGGTCAAGAAGACGCAGGACAACGTCGCGAACACGCTGTCACTGGTGAAACCGGGCAAGAACCGGCACGAAGTCGTCGCACTGGCGGCGAACCGTGACTACGGCCTGGACGAACCCAAGGGACAGACGACTTACGCGCTGCCTTCCGGCGTCTACAACACCGCCGGCGCCGGGTCGTCGTACAAGATCTTCACCGCCGCGGCGGCACTGGAAACCGGTGCCGCCGGGATCAACAGTTCCATTCCGGTGCCCGACTTCTACACCTCCAACGTGTTCGCCGGTGGTGGCAACAAATGCGCCCCGACCGGGCCGCCTTTGCGTTCACGCTGGTACTGCCTCGGCAACGCGGGCGACTACAACGCCGCGGGCGGCAGCATGTCGATGCAGCAGGCGCTGCAGACCTCACCGAACACCGCGTTCGTGATCCTCGAGGAGAAGATCGGGAACACCGGACCCGTCGTGGACATGGCGCGGAAGCTCGGCATGCGCGACACCATGGCCAGCAACCTCGGCGGTGGCACCGTCGACCCGAACTCCACCAACGCCGGCGCGAACTCCAGCCAGCTGCAGGCCTACGGCCCGAGGCCCGGCTGGCCCGGGACCGGTGCCTTCACGCTCGGCGTGAGCCCGCTCAGCGGACTCGAACTCGCGAACGTCGGCGCCACGATCATGAGCGGCGGCGTCTGGTGCCCGCCGACCCCGCTGTCCGGCGTCACCGACCGGGACGGGAAGCCGGTCCCGGTGAAGGAAGAAGCCTGCGAGCAGGTCGTGCCCGAAGGGCTCGCCAACACCCTCGCCGTCGGCATGAGCAAGGACGACCTGCCTGGCGGGACCGCGGCCGGCGCGGCCCGTGGCGTCAACTGGAACCGGCCGATGATCGGCAAGACCGGTACGACGCAGAACAACGGCTCGGCGGCGTTCCTCGGGGCGACTCCGCAGCTCTCGGGCGCGGCGATGGTGTTCCGCCCGAAGGGTGGCAGTGGTGGCCTCTGCTACCTCGGCCCTGGCAATGTGACGACCCGCGGCTGCGAGAACATGTTCGGCGGCAAGACGCCGGCGCAGACGTGGTTCGGGGCGATGTCGAAGATCCTCGAAGGGCAGGAAACCATCCCGCTGCCGCAGCCGGACCCGCGCTATTTGGGCGGTGGACGCTGATCTTCCGAGGCGGGCGTTCACCAGCGCAAATCACGATGAGTTACTGAGATATAACTTTAAGTGAGCAGGTGGCGGCCTTCCGGGGAACAGCGATCGACGGAATCATGTCGATTGATCACCGAACCGCACATCGACCACGGAAAGTTAAGAAAAGAGGCCATTCCGGCGGTCTTTCGACATCGCCGGAATGGGGGCGGACGATCACCCCGGATGAGCACGTAAACTGGACATTGTGAGCACGCTCAGTAATACCCACACCTCCGGGGCGACGGCGCGGCGTTTGGCCGTGGGAACCGTCGCTCTCGGAGCCGCGACCCTCGGTTACGCGGTCGGCATCGAAAGGCGCCGGTGGACGCTCCGTACCGCGGAGCTCCCGGTCCTCGCCGCAGGGGCCAAGCCCTTCACGATCCTTCACATCTCGGACCTGCACATGCTCCCCGGCCATGTGAGCAAGCAACGCTGGGTAGCCGCCCTCGACGAGCTCGAACCGGACCTCGTCGTCAACACCGGTGACAACCTGTCACATCACCAGGCCGTCCCGTCCGTCCTGCGCGCCCTCGGCCCCCTGCTCAAGCGGCCCGGCGTGTTCATCTTCGGCAGCAACGACTACTACGCACCGAAGCCGAAGAACCCCGCGCGCTACCTCATGCCCAAGGGCCGGAAAAAGCGGATCCACGGCGAGCACCTGCCCTGGCGGGACCTGCGCGCCGCCTTCGTCGAACACGGCTGGACCGACCTCACCCACGTCCGCCGCACCATCGAGGTCGCCGACCAGTACGTCTTCACCGCCGGCGTCGACGACGCCCACCTGCGCCGCGACCGCTACGCCGACATCTCCGGCCCGGCCGACACCGGCGCCGCCGTCCGCATCGGCGTCACCCACTCCCCGGAACCGCGCGTCCTCGACGACTTCGCGGGCGACGGCTACGACCTCGTCCTCGCCGGCCACACCCACGGCGGACAGCTCCGCATCCCCGGCTACGGCGCGATCATCACCAACTGCGAACTCGACCGCGCCCGCGCCCGCGGCGCCTCCCGCTGGGGCGCCCAGATGTGGCTCCACGTCTCGGCCGGACTGGGCACCTCGCCCTACGCCCCCGCCCGCTTCGCGTGCCCGCCCGAGGCCAGCCTGCTGACCCTGGTCCCACGCGGTACGACCAGCGCGAATCCCCGGAAAGCAGCCCCCCGCAAAGCCCGAAACACCGTCCGCTAAACTTCTCCACGACCCACTAAGCAGTAACCGGGGTGTGGCGCAGCTTGGTAGCGTGCCTCGTTCGGGTCGAGGAGGTCGTGGGTTCGAATCCCGCCACCCCGACGTTAGATCCGTAGGGCCGTTGTGTTGGCAGAAAGCGCCGACCACAACGGCCCTAACGGCGTTTTCTGGGGGTGCAACCCCCAGGCCCCGCCCGGCGGGCTTCGCCCCCGGACCCCCATCCGTGGTCGGTTCCGTACGCGTCGAAGCTTGAGTAAGGCGTCTGGGTTGATACCGGTGCTGTCAGCGGGTGGCTAGGAGTTCTGTCCAGCATTGGGCGAAATCGCCATCGCCGGAGCGTGCCCAGGACCACGCCGAGCGGGCGGCCGAGGCGAGCTGGTCGCGGTCCGGGGTCGTCGCGGTTTCCAGCGCCGTGATCAAACGGGCCTCGACGTAGGTGGCCAGCGAGCGGTAGGTCGCGTCCGCGCGGTAACGGGTTTTCGTGCGTACGTCGGTGAAACCGGCGGCCGAGACAGCGGCGGAGATCGACCGCCCGGCGAACGGGTCACCACCCGCGCGACGGCACAGAAGATAGTGACCGCGAAGCGCCGCGTCCACGTTCGCCGTCTTCGGCCGGAGACGCGCGCGACTCCAGTCCGATGTGGACATTGCGAGCGCACCTCCCGGTTTGAGTACCCGCCGGATCTCCGCCAGAGCGGCACCGGGCTCCGTGAGATGTTCGAAGATCGCCTGCGCGAAAACGACGTCCACCGAAGCGGTGGCGAACGGCAGGGAACAGACATCGACGGTCAAGAAGTCCACTTTGGACCGTGCGTGTTCGCCACCGACACCCAGGGTGATCGAACCCGGACCGCAACCGACGTCGACGACCCACATTCCCGGCGCGAACAGCGGTTGCGCGAACACCGCACGCTCGACCGCCTGGCGCGCCGCCACCTTCGTCACCGCGTTGCGCGCGACGCCCGGCGCGTATCCCTCCAGCACTCCGCACACAGTACGGCTCCAAGGTGGCAGGATCGAGGGGTGAGCACGCAGCCAGGCAACAAATATCCGTCCGCGGTGGTCCCGGACCACCTGTTCGACGACGCCGAAGCCGAGGCCAGGTGGCGGGCACGCTTCCACGCGCCACGTATTTCGGTCCCCGAGTGGGCCATCGACGCCCCCGACGCGAACGTCTACGTCTCCAACGCCAGTGGCGTCTGGGAGGTCTACAGCTGGGACCGGGCGACCGGCGAACACCGCCGCGTCACCGACCGGCCCAACGGCACCCTGCACGCGACCCCGTCCCCGGACGGGCAGTGGATCTGGTGGTTCAACGACACCGACGGCGACGAATTCGGCTCGTGGGTCCGGGAACCCTTCGCCGCCGGGACAGCCGCCGAGCGCGCGGTTCCGGACGTCCACGACGGCTATCCCGCCGGGCTCGAGATCGGCACCCGCGTGATCGCCGTCGGCGTCTCGACCGACGACGGCAGCGCACTCTTCGCGCGGATCGACGGCGAGACCACGCGCTTCTACAGCCACGACGACGACGCCGGGATCGCGTCGCTTTCCCGCGACGAGTCCCGGCTCGCGATCTCCCATTCCGAACACGGTGATTCACGACACCCCGCGCTGCGAGTCCTTTCCACCGACGGGTTCACGACGGTCGCCGACAAGTGGGACGGCGAAGGCAAGGGCCTCGGCGCATTGGAGTTCTCGCCGGTCGCGGGCGACCAGCGACTGCTGGTGCTGCACGAGCGGCGCGGGCACGAAGAACTGCTGATCTGGGACACCGCCGTGGACACCGAGCAGGAGATCGAACTCGACCTGCCCGGCGAGGTCGTCGCGGGCTGGTACCCGGACGCGCGCGCTCTGCTGGTCGTGCACTTCCACCAGGGCCGCAGTTCCCTTCACCGGTACGAACTCGCGAGCGGCACGTTGTCCTCTTTGGACACTCCGCCGGGCCGGATCGGCGGTGCCGGCGTGCGTCCCGACGGCAGTGTCGAGTACTCGTGGTCCAGTGCCGCGCAGCCGACGGCGGTGCGCGTGCGGGCCGAGGACGGCACCGACGCGGTGCTGCTCGAACCGCCGGGCGACCGGGCGCCGGAGTCCGCTCCGGTCACCGACGCGTTCGTCGACGGGATCGGCGGGCAGATCCACGCGCTGGTCTCCCGGCCGGCCGACGCTCCGGAAGGCCCGCTTCCGACGGTCTTCTCCCTGCACGGCGGACCGCACTCGGCCGACGAGGACCGGTTCTCCGCGTATCGCGCCACCTGGCTCGACGCGGGATTCGCCGTCGTGGAGGTCAACTACCGCGGCTCGACCGGCTACGGCTCGGCGTGGCGTGACGCCATCGAAGGCCGTCCCGGCCTGACCGAACTCGAAGACGTCGCCGCCGTGCACGACTGGGCTGTCCAAAGTGGACTCACCGATCCGGCGAAATGCGTGGTGAGCGGCGCTTCCTGGGGCGGTTACCTGACGTTGCTGGCGTTGGGCACGCAGCCCGCGCGCTGGGCGGCCGGGGTCGCCGGGGTGCCTGTCGCGGACTACGTCGCCGCGTACGAGGACGAGATGGAGCAGCTCCGCTCGTTCGACCGGGCGTTGTTCGGCGGGTCGCCCGAGTCGGTACCGGCGGTGTACAAGGAATGTTCGCCGATCACCTACGTCGAGGCCGTGACGGCGCCGGTGCTGGTGCTCGCCGGGGACAACGACCCGCGATGCCCGATCCGGCAGGTCGAGAACTACCTCGACAGGCTCGCGAAGCGGGAGATCCCGTTCGAGTTCTACCGCTTCGACGCGGGCCACGGTTCGCTGGTGATCGCCGAGACCATCAAGCAGACGGCGATCGAGGTGGCCTTCGCGCAGCGCGCCGTCGGGCTGAGCTGACCCCGGCGAACAGGGTCAGCGCTCGGAGAGGAGAGTCCCGCCGGTCGCCCAGTGTTCGGCGGGAATCTCGTTGATGGTGACCCAGATACCCTCGGGGTTACCGCCGCAGGTGCGGACGAAGGCGTCGGTCACCTCGCGTACGAGGGCCTGCTTCTGTTCGGCCGTCCGGCCGGGGAACATCGAAACACTGATCATCGGCATGGGCGGAACTCTAAAGGCCGCGGTCGTGCTTCCGCAGGCGGTCGACGGCGTAGGCGTCACCCTCGAAGGTGAGCCGGGCGGCGTCGCGACCGAAGACGAACAGCAACAGTTCGATCGGCGCACCGACCACGCTCACCGTGTCCGGCCCCTCCTTCACGTGGGCCTCGCGGCCTTCGGGGGTCTTGAGGATCACGCCGACCGGCGATTTCCGCAGGTTCAGCTTCGACGCCTGCTTGACTGACTTCCACGCTGCGGCGTCGCGCGCGTTGTCGGCCTCCCGCGGCTCCCAGCCAGGCTGGCCGCGGCGGACGTCCTCGTGGTGCACCAGGAATTCCGCGCTGTTCGTCAGTTCGTCGAGCGCGCCGATCGAGGTCGGCCAGAACCACGCGGGACCGGATCGCACCTTGCCGACGACTTCGGCCCACGGCCGCGCGGCGTAGGAGTCCTGCACCCGCTGCGTGTAGGGGGCCAGCGCGGGCACCAGGATCCCGGGCGCCGCGTCCGGCCGGCGCTCACGCACCAGCAGATGTGCCGCGAGGTCCCGTGTCTTCCAGCCCGCGCACAGGGTCGGCGCGTCCGGCCCGACCTCTTCGAAAAGCTCGCTCAACGCACGACGTTCGTCTCCGGCGACTCCCATACCCTTTGACGTTACGCGCCGGTACGCCACCCGGACGAACCGCGTGACGGAGGGCACCCGGCTCAGTGATGGAACGCCGTCCGTCGTCGCGGATGGTGATCGAGCTCGGGCAGCACCCGCTTCAGGTCCGCGAGCAGCAGGTCCGCGAGGTCGTGGGTGAAACCGTTGCGCACCACGATCCTCAGCACCGCGAGATCGGTCCGGTTCTCCGGGAACGTGTACGCCGGGACCAGCCAGCCGCGCTCGCGAAGCCGCCGGGACACGTCGAAAACGTCGAAGCTCTCGACGTCCACCTTCGTCGTGAAAGCGAACACGGGCAGCTGATCGCCGCGCGTCAGCAGCTCGAACGGGCCGAGCCCGGCGATCCCGTCCGCCAGCTGGGTCGCCACATCGCGAGAAGCCTGTTGCACAGCGCGGAAACCTTCGCGCCCGAGCCGCACGAACGTGTAGTACTGCGCGGCCACCTCGGCGCCGGGCCGCGAGAAGTTCAGCGCGAATGTCGGCATGTCGCCACCGAGGTAGTTGACGTTGAACACCAGCTCCTCCGGCAACGCCTCCTTGTCGCGCCACACCACCCAGCCGACACCCGGGTAGACCAGCCCGTACTTGTGCCCGGAGGTGTTGATCGACGCCACCCTCGGCAGCTGGAAGTCCCAGACCAGCTCCGGATCGAGGAACGGCGCGATCATCGCGCCCGAAGCCCCGTCGACGTGCACGGGAATGTCCCAGCCGGACCGTTCCCGCAGCCCGTCGAGCGCGGCGGCGATCTCGGCGACCGGCTCGTAGCTACCGTCGAAAGTGGACCCGAGGATCGCGACGACGCCGATCGTGTTCTCGTCGCAGCGGGCGATCGCCTCGTCGGCCGTGAGATGGAAGCGGTCGCCGTCCATCGGCACCAGCCGCGGCTCGACCTCCCAGTACTCGCAGAACTTCTCCCAGCAGACCTGGACGTTCGCGCCCATCACCAGATTGGGTTTGCCGGTGCGCCCCAGTTTCGACCAGCGGCGTTTGAACGCCATTCCGGCGAGCATGCAGGCCTCGGACGAGCCGGTGGTGGAGCAGCCCATGATCGCGGTGGGATCGGGCGCGTGCCACAGGTCGGCGAGGATGTTCACGCAGCGCCGCTCGAGTTCCGCCGTCTGCGGATACTCGTCCTTGTCGATCATGTTCTTGTCGACGCATTCGGCCATCAGCTCGCGGGCCTGCGGCTCCATCCACGTGGTGACGAACGTGGCGAGGTTGAGCCGGGCATTGCCGTCGAGCATCAGTTCGTCGCGCACCAGCTGGAGCGCGGTGTCGGGCGGCAACGGATCCTCGGCGAGGCTGTCGTGTGGGAGACGGATACTCGCGGCGAGCGCCGGGTACGCGCCCGCGTGCAGCGGATTGGCCCCGCCCTTGCGGTCCTGGCCGGTCGCTTTTCCCTTGTGCAGCACCATGGCCCGAACCTATCCCCGGTCGCTTCCGGGGGCACGCCGCTTAGCCCGGACGTGCCATGAACGACTCGTTACTTGCAAAATTTGCAAGTAACGAGTCGTTCATGGCACGCGGGACCGGAGCGGGTCAGGCCTGCTGCGCCTGCCACATCCAGTGCGCCTTCTCGAGTTCCTGCGTGATCGCGATGAGGAGGTCCTGCGTCACCAGGTCGCTCTTGTCGGTCTCGTCGATGCGCTTGCGCAGCCGCTCGATCAGCGCCGTGAGGATGTCGACGATCGCGCCCACCGTGGCCTCGACGGACTGCCAGTTGTCGGGGTAGCCCGGCAGGCCGGAGCTCTCGACAACGGCCTTCGCCTGTCCGTTCGGCGAGACACCGATGGCGTTGGCGCGTTCGGCGACCTCGTCGGTGTACTGGCGCGCGGTGGCGACCAGTTCGTCGAGCTGCAGGTGCGCGCTGCGGAAGTTCGCGCCGACGACGTTCCAGTGAGCCTGCTTCGCGATCAGCGACAGATCCACCAGATCGACCAGCGTGGCCTGCAAGGCGTTACCGGTGATCTCCTTGTCGGCGTCGGACAGCGGACTCTTGATCGGGGACTTGCCCATGGTCGTTCCTTTCAGGGTTGCCGGTACGGGTGGACCTGCCGCGTGCGGGGTCAGACCGTCGCGGACAGCGCGACCTCGATGTTCCCGCGGGTCGCGTTCGAGTAGGGGCACACCTGGTGCGCCTGCTCGACGAGCTTGTCGGCCTGCGCCTGGTCGAGACCGGGCAGCGAGACGTTGAGCGCGACGCCGAGGCCGAAGCCGACGTCCTGCTTGAGCACGCTGACCTCGGCGGTGACGGTCGAACCGTCCAGCGTCACCTTGGCCTGGCGCGCGACGAGCTGGAGCGCGGAGTGGAAACAAGCGGAGTAGCCGGCGGCGAAGAGCTGCTCGGGGTTCGTCTTGTCACCGCCCGGTCCGCCCATCTCCTTCGGGATCGCCAACGACTCGTCGATGACGCCGTCGGAGGACGTGACCTCACCGTTGCGGCCATCGCCGCGAGCGGTCGCAACAGCGGTGTACAGAGCCTCAGCCATTCTTCGCCTACCTCCTGGATTCAAGACACGCCCCGTTGAGCGTCTCTCTGGTGCCAACGTCTCGAACCTACGAAACCTTGCCACCCCATGGCAGGCATCACGCCCGGGAATACCCGGCGGATGGATGAAACAAACGGCTAGCCGCGGGCCCGGTTGGTCGCGAACTCGGCGACCTGGCCGCCGATCAGGCGGAGCGTGCGGACGGTGCGGTCGTCGGAGGCGCCGCCGCCCTCGTCGAACTTGGTCTCGGCGGAGTTGATCGAACCGCCGAGCGGGGTGGCCCAGCCGCGTAGCGCGTGCGTGATCGTGCGCAGCTGCTCCAGTGTGGTGACCGCGGCCTGCCAGCCGAACGCGACGGCGGCGAGGCCCACCGCGCGGCCGTCGAGGTACGGGCGGTCGTCGTCACGCAGGTCCTCGACGTAGTCCAGGGCGTTCTTGACCAGTCCGGACAAGGCGCCGTGATAGCCGGGCGAGACGACGATGATCCCGTCGGCCCGGCGGATCGCCTCGACCAGCCGCACGGCCCGTTCGTGACGCTCTCCCAAGGCCGTGTCGTAGAACGGCAGCACCAGTTCGGGGCCGGTGATCAGTTCGGTGGTGACTCCGGCCTCGGCCGCACCGCCCAGCGCGATGCGCAGCGCGCGCTCGGATTGCGAGCCCTCCCGAAGAGAGCCGCCGATACCGAGGACATGAACCGCGTTCGTCGAAGTCACGCTTTCGAGGCTAACCCCTCTACTTAAGTGGAGAACCACGATCTGGAACCGAGGTCTGCGTCACACCCGTTCGTCGCAAGTGTGCTGGTCACGACTGGACGGGCTACCTACTCGTAAGTAACCTGACGAGAAGCCCCCCAGGAGGAAGCATGGCGATACCGCTCCAGATCCGTGCCGAGGCCGCGTTTTCGCAGCTCGCGTTCTGGCTCCCGAGGCCGGTCAGAAGGGCCATCGCCGGACCGCCGCTCCGTCTGGACGGACAGGAACTCGCCCTCGACGCCCAGCTCCTGCTGCGCCTGCAGAAGCTGGCGAAGGCCAGCCTGGTGCGGGGCACCGTCGAGGAGTCGCGCAGCCTGCTTTTGGCGAGCCGTCACCTGGTCAGCGGCAAGACCATCGAACCGGTAGCCACCCGGGAAGTGATCATCCCGACCGGTGACGGCGACCTCCCCGCGACGCTCTACACGCCGGCCGGGCTGCCGGATCCGTCCGGGCTTCTGGTGTTCTTCCACGGCGGCGGCTGGGTGGTCGGGAGCCGCGAATCCCACGACAACACCGTTCGCTACCTGGCGAAACAGGCGGGCGTGCGAGTTCTTTCGGTGGAGTACCGGCTCGCTCCCGAGGTGCCGTTCCCGGCTGCGACCGAAGACGCGATCACAGCGTTCGAGTACGCCTACGCGAAGGCGCGGGACCTGGGCGCCGACCCGGCTCGCATCGCCGTCGGCGGCGACAGCGCGGGCGGCAACCTGGCGGCGGTGACGGCGCAGCAGGCGGTGAAACGCGGCACCGGGGTCCCGGCGTTCCAGCTGCTGTTCTATCCGGCGACCGATTTCACCGTGCGCCGCCGTTCCCGAGAATTGTTCGCCGAAGACCTGTTCCTGACCGACTCGGACATGAGCTGGTTCGAAGCGCATTACGTGCCGAAGGGTACCGATCTGTACAACCCGAAACTTTCGCCGCTGCACGGCGACGTTTCCGGATTGCCTCCGGCATATATCGCGACGGCCGGTTTCGACCCGTTGCGCGATGAGGGTGAGGCTTATGCGGAGAAATTGCGGAAGGCCGGTGTGCCGGTCGCGCTCAGCCGCCAGCCGGACCTGATCCACGGATACATCAATTTCCTGGGTGTCGGGCAGCGGTTCCGTGAAGCCACCGCCGAAGCCGCGGGCGCCTTGCGGCTGGGCCTCGCACCCCGGTGACGGCCAAAGCCCGAGTGAGGAGAAATGTCCCCACTCGGGCTCCGGCCCCCATATTGTGGCCCGCCGCCCTGCACGGCGGAACCAGACGAATACAGGACTCGCGACTCCCGCGGTCTAGGGCGTGGGCAGTGGCACCGGCGGCAGGGGCAGCGGCGGCACGGGCAGCCCGCCGAGCAGTCCGCCGAGGATGCCGGTCACGGCCGCCAACAGGGCTTTCACCAGGTCACTGACGATCTTCAACGGTCCGGGCAGGTCCGGGAGCGAGGGGATCGGCAACGGCAGAGGCGGGAGTTGCCGCGCCTTCGCCGTCGGGTCGGCCAGCAGCCTGCTGGACTCGTCGGAGCGGCCCTTGGCCAGGTCGCCCAGCTTCTGGGTTTCGGTCTGGATCTGATAGCGCTTGCCGGCGGCGATGTCCCCGAGCACAGGGCTCAGCTTGTCCAAGTCAGCCCGCGTGCGACCGACATCGCCGGCGTAGGCCACCTTGGTCAGGCCATCTCGCATCTGCAGCACCTGCGCAGCCAGTGCCTGTGTACTCGACGACCCCTTCCCACCCTCGGTGCTAGCCGTTGCGGCGCCGGCTGAGGCCACCGCCAACAGACTGCCTGCGGCGACCGCGGCAATCGTCCGGGCAATGTTGCCTTTCATTCCCTTACCTCCTGGCCTCTGAGACCTGACGAGGTAAATCGATACCCGCCGTATCGGCCGAACACCACCCGATCACCGATTGGAACAGATTTCTAACCCTTACGTGCCGGATCCATTCTGCCGGAAGACCCTCGCAATTGATTAACGTCGAAATCTTGTCCTTCCCCCTGAAGATCATCATTATCGATTCTTTTTATGACCGGGGGTGACCGAGGGACACGGTAGGACGGTTCGTTCACTCACACCGGTGTAACCGGTGATTCTTCGCCTTCATCACTCCGTTGGACCGCGTGTCGCCACTGCTCCACTCGGGTTGTCCCCCACTCACACCCCGCCACCTGTATGGCGCAACTCGTTTCACATGCGAGTGGAGACATGGAACGCACCCGGTGCGCCGGGATGGCGCGCACCGGGTGCGTTCGTGGTGGGAGCAGCCTCTGGAGAAAGAGACGTCTACCTGGGGAAGGCGTCCGCGACCTTGTCGCCGAGGTCCTTGTCGACGTTCCGCCAGTACTCGAAGACGCGCTCGAGCACGGGCCGCGAGACGTCGTTGGAGGCGTGGCCGATGATGTTGTTCGCGAGCCGCTCACGCTGCTCGTCGTCCAGCACGTCGCGGACCAGCGTCCCCGGCTGGCCGAAGTCGTCGTCCTCCGCGTGCAGCTTGTACGCCGACCGGATGACCTCGTCCTCGACGCCGTAGCCCGACGTGGTCTCGGCGGCGATCTCCGCGTTCGCGTGCGGCCCGCCGAAGGAGTTCGGCGCGTACACCGGGTTCCCCGGGTTGCTGAAGCGCATCGCACCGTCGCGCGAGTAGCTGTTCACCGGCGACTTCGGCGCGTTGACCGGCAGCTGGGTGTAGTTCGCGCCGATCCGGTAGCGGTGCGCGTCCGGGTAGGCGAACAGGCGGCCCTGCAGCATCTTGTCCGGCGACGGGCCGATACCCGGCACCAGGTTCGACGGCTCGAACGCGGCCTGCTCGATCTCCGCGAAGTAGTTCGCCGCGTTCCGGTCGAGCACCCAGCGGCCGACCTTGATGAGCGGGTAGTCGGCCTGGGGCCACACCTTGGTCAGGTCGAACGGGTTGAAGCGGTAGTCCGCGGCGTCGGTGTAGGGCATCACCTGGACGTGCAGCGTCCAGCTGGGGTGGTTGCCCTTTTCGATGTTCTTGAACAGGTCGCGGATGTAGAAGTCCGAGTCCTCGCCGGCGATGCGGTCCGCGTCGGCCTGGGGCAGGTAGCCGATGCCCTGGTCGGTCTTGAAGTGGTACTTCACCCAGAACTTCTCGCCGCCTGCGTTCTCCCACAGGTAGGTGTGCGAGCCGTAGCCGTTCATCTCGCGCCAGTTCGACGGGATACCGCGGTCGCCCATCAGCCAGGTGACCTGGTGCGCCGACTCCGGGCGCAGCGTCCAGAAATCCCACTGGATGTCGTGGTCGCGCAGGTGGTTGTCGGCGCGCCGCTTCTGCGAGTGGATGAAGTCCGGGAACTTGATCGGGTCGCGGATGAAGAACACCGGGGTGTTGTTGCCGACGAGGTCGTAGTTGCCCTCGCTGGTGTAGAACTTCACCGCGAAACCGCGCGGGTCGCGCCAGGTGTCGGGCGAACCGTGCTCACCGGCGACGGACGAGAAGCGGGCGACGCTCTCGGTGCGCACGCCAGGCTGGAACAGCGCGGCCTTCGTGAACTGGCTGACGTCCTCGGTGACCTCGAGGAAGCCGAAGGCGCCGCCGCCCTTGGCGTGGACGACGCGCTCGGGCACGCGCTCGCGGTTGAACTGGGCGTTCTTCTCGATCAGGTAGTGGTCCTGGAGCAGGATCGGGCCATTGGCCCCCAGCGTCAGCGAGTCGTTGTCGCTCGCGACGGGGATGCCCACGTTGTTCGTGGTCGGCAAGGTCACGCCGGTGCCTCCTGTTTCGTGGTGGTACACCCACCCTCCCCTCTTATCTGGAATGAGTCAAGAAAGACCCCGCGTCGGGTGACGCCCCGCGCCGGAAATAAAGTTGCACGGGCGTACCACGTTGCGCTCTCATCGGGGTATGGCCCTCGCTCCGTACCGTCGCGTCTTAGCCGTGCCCGGAGTCCGCGGCTCGATGCTGCTGATGTTCCTGGCGCGGCTGCCGATGACGGCCATGGGCGTGACGATGACGCTGTACGTGGTCAACGACCTCGGCCGCGGCTACGGCGCCGCCGGGCTGATCGGGGCCGCCACCACGCTCGGCAGCGCGTTCGGCGCTCCGCTGGTCGGCCGGTTCGTCGACCGGTACGGGCTGCGGCCGGTGGTCGCGATCTGCGGACTGGGCTCGACGGCGTTCTGGATCAGCTCGCCACATCTCTCGTACGCGACGCTCGTGGTGGTCGCGCTCCCGGCCGGGATCCTCTCGGTACCGGCCGGCACGCTCGCGCGGCTGGTGCTCACCGCGCTGGTCCCGGTGGAGCAACGGCGGGCGGCGTACTCGCTGGACACCATCCTGGTGGAGGCGTCGTTCATGATCGGGCCGTCGGCCGGGATCATGGCGATCACCCAGCTGCCCGCGGTCTACGCGCTCACGGGTATCGGTGTCTGCTTCGCGGTGTCCGCGACGCTGATCTACTGGTCGAACCCGCCGATCCGCGCCGAGGCCGACACCGAGGTGTTCACCGGCGAGCGGCCGAAGGTGCGGAGCTGGCTGACCGGACGGCTCGTGATGGCGATGTTCATCGGCGCGGGCGCGTTGTTCTGCCTGGTCGGGATGGAACTCGCGGCGCTGGCGACGGTGCGGGCGAGTGGCGACATCGCCTGGTCCGGCCTGCTGATCACGTTGATGTGCATCGCGTCGGTCATCGGCGGGGCGATCCACGGCGCGGTACGACGGTCACTCTCGCAGGGCGCGCTGATGGTGCTGCTCGCGGTGCTCACCTTGCCGGTCGGCCTGGTCGACCAGCCGTGGTGGCTGCTGGCGATCGTGCTGTTCCCCAGCAACCTGCTGTGCGCGCCGACGCTCGCGGCGAGCACCGAGACGGTCAGCGCCGCGGCTCCGGCGAGGGTGCGGGGCGAGGCGATGGGCCTGCTGGACGCGGCCTCGCGGATCGGGCTGGCGATCGGGAGCCCGATCATCGGGTTCGTCATCGACCATTCGAGCCCGGGCTGGGGTTTCGCCGCTTCCGGGCTGGGGGCGCTGGCGATCGCGTCGATCGGCCTGTTCTGGCGCCGGTCGCGGACCCCTGAGCGCGTCCCGGCCCTGGTGTCCTGACCGAATGCGTTCGTCCTCTAGTTGCGGTCAATGCGTGTGCATCTAGCGCAACTAGAGGACTAAACGCGTTAGGCGCAGACCTTGCGGAGGGCGTCGACCCGGTCGATGTTGCGCTTGGTCCAGTCCGCGATCTTGCCCGCGTCGTTGATGTTCTCCTTCTGGACCTGCAGGTACGAGTCGGCCATGCCGGTGAGCGCGCCCGCCACGTTCTGCTCGCCGACGCTGGTCGCCAGCTCGCGCAGCCGCTTCTCCTTGTCCGCGGCCCGCTCCTTGAGCGTGGCCGGGTCCGGGTTGAGGTCGACGAGGCTGAGTGCCTCGGCGCACGCACCGACCTTGGTCGCGGCCTTGTCCGTCTGGTCGACGGCGTTCGTGATCTCGCTGCAGCCCGCCAGCGTCAGCCCGGCGGCCGCCAGCAGCGCCGCGATTCCCAACCTCTTCATGAAATCCAGGGTAGCGATTTCGCGGGTGGTATGTCGGGTTCCCCCGGCACACCACCCCCGAATCACCCCTTCACACAAACGACCTGCTTGAGATGAGCGACCACCTCGACGAGGTCGGTCTGCGCCTTGATGACCGTTTCGATGTCCTTGTACGCGGCCGGGATCTCGTCCACCACACCGGAGTCCTTGCGGCATTCCACGCCGGCGGTCTGCGCGGCGAGGTCGTCGGCGGTGAACAGCTTCTTGGCCTTGTTCCGCGACATCCGGCGGCCCGCACCGTGCGACGCGGACTGGAACGACGCGGAGTTCCCGAGCCCGCGCACGATGTACGAACCGGTCCCCATGCTCCCCGGGATGATCCCGAGGTCGCCCGAACCCGCCCGGATCGCGCCCTTCCGGGTCACCAGCAGTTCGACGTCGTCGTAGGTCTCTTCGGCGACGTAGTTGTGGTGGCAGGAGATCGCGTCGCCGAACGTGGTCTGCGGGACGACGTCCTTGAGCGCCTGCTTCACCAGCGCGACCATCGTGGCACGGTTACGCGCCGCGTAGTCCTGCGCCCAGAACAGGTCTCGCCGGTACGCCTGCATTTCCGGCGTGCCCGCGACGAACACCGCGAGGTCCGGATCCGGCAGGTCCGCGTTGTGCGGCAGCTTCCGCGCGACGGCCATATGGCGTTCCGCGAGTTCCTTGCCGATGTTGCGCGAACCCGAGTGCAGCATCAGCCAGACGCGGCCTTCGTCTTCGCCGCCCTGTTCGAGGCAGACCTCGATGAAGTGGTTACCGCCACCGAGGCTCCCGATCTGGCGCGCCGCGCGGTCGTGCAATTCCTGGACACCGGTGTGCAGGTCGCCGAAGGACTTCCAGAAGGCGTCCCAGCCACCGACACCGTGCACCTTCGCCGGGTTCACCGGCGTCTTGTGCAGGCCGAAACCGACCGGTACGGCCGATTCGATCCGGCGGCGCAGCTTCAGCAGGTCGTCGGGCAGGTCGGCGGCGGTGAGCGAGGTCCGTACCGCGCTCATCCCGCAGCCGATGTCCACGCCGACGGCGGCCGGGGAGACGGCGTCACGCATGGCGATCACGCTGCCGACGGTCGCGCCCTTGCCGTAGTGGACGTCGGGCATGACCGCGACGCCGTGCACCCACGGCAGGTTGGCGACGTTGTGCAGCTGTCGCATGGCTTGATCCTCGACCGATGCGGGGTCTGCCCACATCCGGATCGGAACCCGTGCGCCTTCGACCGCCGTGTACATGACTTTCCCTTTCGTGGACTACGTTATGCCGTCACTGAGCATGCACCCGGCGACAACTCCGGACAAGGGAATTACCGCTATCCACAATGGACAGTCCACACGCGACCATCGTCCGTGAGGTGATGTTCATCGCGATGCCTTCGATCGTATTCGAAAAGTGATCGGTCGCGGCGGGTGGTTCGGGCACAATGAGCGCTCGGTGTCGGGGGTACACCAACTCTGGGGAAGGTCCGTTTCACAGTGAAGTCTTTTCGTGGGCTGCTCGCTGCCGTCCTGCTGGCCGGGTTCCCGCTGCTCGTGCTGGCGTTCGTGGGCGGGATCGTGGCGCTCGAGGTGCTGGCGTTGCAGCACAACATCTTCGCGGCGGTGAAGCTCGGCATCATCACCGTTCCGGTCGGGTGGATCCTGCTCAAGACCCTGCTCACGGTCGAGCGGGCGACCGATGACGACGTACCCGGTGTCGCGGTGACACCGGAGAACCAGCCCGCGCTCTGGGCGCTGGTCCGTGAACTGGCGGACGAGGCGGGCACCAGGCCGCCGGACGAGATCTACCTCGACGCGGACGTCAACGCCGCGGTCGCCGAGCGGACCTCATGGCTCGGGCTGCGGGTGCTGCGCCGCCGGATGGTCATCGGCGTCCCGCTGATCATGGGCCTGCGCCAGGACCAGTTCCGCGCGGTGCTGGCCCACGAACTGGGGCACTACAGCAACAAGGACACCCGCTTCTCCGCACTGACCTATCGCGGGCGCAAGTCCATCGCGCGAGTGGTCAGCGGCCTCGGCCGCGACGGCTACTTCGAACGCTTCGTCGGCTGGCTTTTCGGGCTGTACGCGAAGCTGTATTTCGCCGTCTCGATGAGTGTCTGCCGTGCTCAGGAAATCGCCGCCGACACGGTTTCGGCGCGTCTCGCCGGTACCGAAGCGGCGACCTCGGCGCTGCGTGAGATCGAAGCGCTGGCCGTCACCTGGCGGTTCTTCATGAACAACTACGCGGCTGTGGGCTGGGACGCGGGCTACCTCCCCGACCGGTTCGGCGAGGGCTACCGAGCGCTGCTCACCGACCCGACCAGGGCCGGGCAGATGGAGGAGATGCGGCAGAACCCGTCGGACGAGCCGACCTCGCGCTGGGACACGCACCCGGCCACCCAGGACCGCGTCGCGAAGCTCGATGCCGCCCCGCGGGTGCCGGTCCGTCAAGGCGGCGGAGGTCCCGCGACCGAGTTGCTGACCGGCGCCGAGAAGATGCTCGACGAGGCGTTGTTCACCGTGTTCTCCGACGAGGCGCACACGAAGCGACGGACCGACTGGGAATCGCTGGTCGCGATCGGCCGCCGTCACGTCGCGTCCGGCGCGGCCGCCGAGATCCTCGGCGAACGCACCCTCGACATGGCCCTCGACCTGCTCGACGCGGGCAGGCACGAAGAGCTCGCCGACCCCTCCGACACCGACGAGCAGCCGCCCGCCGGAGCGGGTGCCCGTGCCCGGCGCGAGTTCGCCGCCGTCTCCGTGCGCCGCCGGCTGGGTGTCGT
Source organism: Amycolatopsis sp. lyj-112 (assembly GCF_046549055.1). NCBI lineage: Bacteria > Bacillati > Actinomycetota > Actinomycetes > Pseudonocardiales > Pseudonocardiaceae > Amycolatopsis > Amycolatopsis sp. lyj-112. The sequence goes on from NZ_JAJPWS010000002.1 coordinate 855,061, forward strand.
GGTCTACGCGGCGCTCACCGACGTCGGGGTGGCGCGGTGGTCGCTGTCCTGGTCCGGGCCGGCGCCGTTCACCCTGGACGAGCCGTTCAAGGACCGGCTTTCGCCGGCGCTCGACAAGGCCACCTCGGCCGAATCCGACACCGCGCCGCTGCGCGCGCTGCTGACGGCCGCCGGGGTGTCCACCGGCTACCGGCCGTCTCCCACTCTTGTTCGAAACTAGGAGTTCTCATGCTTTGGCTGCTCAAATCCCGTGAACGGAAGGCCGTCTTCGCCCTGATGAAGGAGGCGAAGCGACGCGGCATCAGCGTCGACGAACTCACCGACGTGATGACGCCGGAAGAGCTCGCCGCGATGCTGCCGCCGGAGAAGTCCAAGTTCAAGGGCAAGATCCCGGACGTCACGCGGTGGGGTCTTCCCGCCGACGGCGAGGTGTCGACCGAGAGCTACTGGACGGACCGGGAAGTCCTGGCCGTTCAGGAGTCGACCGCCCGCGGCGAGTGGGAAGGCGCCGCGGCGCTGCTGGCGTCGACCTGGGGGAACTGGGACCGGCGCAGCACGGTGAACGGTGCGCTCGGCGAAGCGGCCGCGAACGAAGACGGCTGGCTGCGGGCGTGGCGCAAGGCCCGCCCCGGCGACCCGGGCGCGGCGCTCGTCAACGCCGAATCGCTGGTGCACGTGGCGTGGGAGGTGCGCAGCGGGCTCCAGGCGAAACACGTCACCGAGGAGCAGTTCGCCGCGTTCTTCCGGGTCCTCGAACAGGCGGAAGAAGCCGTGCGTGAGGCGTCCGCGCTCGCTCCCCAGGACCCGACGCCGTGGGTGACCGCGCTCGCGATCGCGATGGGGCGGCAGTACGAGAACGACCAGTACCGCGAGATCTGGGCGGAACTCGCCGCGCGCGACCCGCAGCACCGCGGGGCGCACACCCGGGCGCTGCAGTACTGGTGCCCGAAGTGGTTCGGCTCGGACGAGCTGATGTGGGAGTTCGCCGGGACCGCCGCGGCGAAATCGCCGAAGCTGGCTCCGCTGCTGCTGATCGCCGCGCACGAATCCGAGCACCGGGACGTGCCCGTCTGGCGTGATCCTCGCGTCGCCGGCGCACTCGACGGAATCGTGGCCTGGCTCAACGGCGAAGGGCGCGACCACCCGGCGACGCGGTCAGATCGCGCGTACGCGGCGAAAGCGCTTGTGGAGAACGGGCGCTTCGACGAGGCCGTCGAGCAGTTCCGGCACCTGGGGACGCGGGCCGACGGCGGGATGTGGGCCTACAGCGGAGACGCGAAGGGCGAGTTCCTCGCTACGCGGTACGCGGCCTGCTTCGGCGCCACCCAACCCTGACGCAAGTAGTCCTCTAATTGCGTGGGACCCGACGGTCCGTGAAGGCCTCCTTGAGGGACTCTGAGTCCCTCAAGGAGGCCTTCACGGACTTTGCTGTCGTGACGCGCGGAGCCCGGGTGTCAGGAGTTCGCGGCGATGAGTTCGGCGATCTGGACGGCGTTGAGGGCGGCGCCCTTGCGCAGGTTGTCGTTCGACAGGAACAGCGCCAGGCCGCGTCCGCCTTCGACACCCGGGTCCGTCCGCAGACGACCGACGTAGGACGGGTCCTGGCCGGCGGCCTGCAGCGGGGTCGGGATGTCCGAAAGTTCCACGCCGGGAGCGCCGGTCAGCAGTTCGGTCGCGCGGGCGACCGAAAGGGCCTGCGAGAACTCGGCGTTGATCGAGATCGAGTGCCCTGAGAACACCGGCACGCGCACACAGGTGCACGACACCCGAAGCTCCGGGATGCTCAGGATCTTGCGGCTCTCGTTGCGGAACTTCTTCTCTTCGTCCGTCTCGAACTCGCCATCGTCCACAATGGACCCGGCGAGCGGGAGCACGTTGTGCGCGATGGGCCGCGCGTACTTCTGCGGCTCGGGGAACTTCACCGCCGCACCGTCGTGGGTCAGCGCGCCCGCGTTCGGCGCCGCCGCGGCCAGCTGGCCTTCCAGCTCCTCGACACCGGCGAGCCCGCTGCCGGAGACCGCCTGGTAGGTGCTGGCGATCAGCCGCACCAGACCGGCCTCGGCGTGCAGCGGCTTGAGCACCGGCATCGCGGCCATCGTGGTGCAGTTGGGGTTCGCGATGATCCCCTTGCGCGCTTCCTTGATCGCCTCCGGGTTGACCTCGCTGACCACCAGCGGGACGTCCGGGTCCATCCGCCACGCGGAAGAGTTGTCGATCACCGTGGCACCGGCCGCGGCGAACCGCTCGGCCTGCGCCTTCGAGGTCGAGCCACCGGCGGAGAACAGCGCGATGTCCAAACCGGACGGATCCGCGGTCGTCGCGTCCTCGATAACGATTTCCTCGTCCTGCCAAGGAAGCTTCGAACCGGCGGACCGCGCCGAAGCGAAGTACCGCATCTCGGCGACGGGGAAACCCCGTTCGGCCAGCAGACGGCGCATCACGCCACCGACCTGGCCGGTCGCCCCGACGACTCCTACCCGCAATCCGTTCGTGGCCATCAGCGCCCACTCCCCGCGTAGACGACGGCTTCTTCATCGCCGCCGAGTTCGAATGCATCGTGGATCGCGCGCACCGCGTCGTCGAGCTGCGCGTCCCGGATCAGGACCGAGATCCGGATTTCCGAGGTATTGATGATCTCGATGTTCACGCCCGACTGGGCGAGCGCCTCGCAGAAGGTCGCCGTGACACCGGGGTGCGAACGCATCCCCGCGCCGACGAGCGACACCTTGCCGACGTGGTCGTCGTAGAGGACCGACTCGAAACCGATGTCGCCCTTGATCTTTTCCAGCGACTGCACGGCTTTCGCCCCGTTGGCCTTCGACAGCGTGAAGGTGATGTCGGTCCGGCCGGAGGAAGTGCTCGACACGTTCTGCAGCACCATGTCGATGTCGATCTCGTTGTCGGCGATCACCCGGAAGATCTTGGCCGCGGCACCGGCGTGGTCCGGCACGCCGGTCACCGTGATCTTGGCTTCGGAGCGGTCGTGCGCCACACCGGTGATCAACGCTTGTTCCACGGGGATCTCCTCGATAGAACCGGTCACCGTGGTGCCCGGCTTGTCACTGTAGGAAGAACGGACTCGGATCGGGACGCCGTAGCGGCGCGCGTATTCCACCGAGCGCAGGTGCAGGATCTTCGAACCGCTCGCGGCGAGCTCCAGCATCTCCTCGTAGGCGATGGTGTCGAGCTTGCGGGCGTCGGGCACGACCCGGGGATCGGCGGTGTACACACCGTCCACATCGGAATAGATCTCGCAGACGTCGGCGTTCAGCGCCGCGGCCAGCGCGACGGCGGTGGTGTCCGAACCGCCGCGGCCGAGCGTGGTGATGTCCTTGGTGTCCTGGGACACGCCCTGGAAACCCGCCACCAGCGCGATGTAGCCCTGGTCGAGGGCTTCGGTGACGCGGCTGGGGCTGACGTCGATGATCCGCGCGTTGCCGTGCACCGACGTCGTCACGACACCGGCCTGCGAACCGGTGAACGACCACGCCTCCGCGCCCTGCGCCGAGATCGCCATGGCGACGAGCGAGTTGGAGATGCGTTCACCCGCGGTGAGCAGCATGTCCATCTCACGCTCCGGCGGCGCCGGGTTGACCTGCTGTGCCAGGTCGAGCAGCTCGTCCGTCGTGTCGCCCATGGCGGAGCAGACGACGACCACGTCGTTGCCCGCCTTCTTGGTGGCGACGATGCGTTCCGCGACACGTTTGATCCGGTCGGCACTTTCCAGCGACGAACCGCCGTACTTCTGGACCACGAGGGCCACGCCCGAACCTCCTCGACGGGCCGGGCGGCTCCATGGTGGGCACCAAAGGAGCCCCCGCGTCCCTTATTTGGGCGAAAGCCTACCGGGGTCACGCACGCTCGCCACCCTCGTAAGTGGTCCTGACCACTAGTTCGAGGACTCCTGGAAGTAAATCTTCCTTAACACCAACGAAATAGTCGGAGGCCTTTCACTTTAGTGACGGAGAGCACCCCTTGTTATCGTCCGCCAATGCACAAACCCGCCCGGACGAGTACTCCGATCGCGTCGATCATGGCCGCACGCTGGAGCCCGCGCGCCTACGACGAGTCAGCCACCGTCACCGAGGAGCAGCTCCGCGCGCTGCTCGAGGCGGCTCGATGGGCGCCCTCGTTCGGCAACACCCAGCCCGCCCGCTACCTCGTCGGCCTGCGGGGGACGCCGTCGTTCGACCGGATCCTCTCGACGCTCAACTCGGGTAACCGCGCGTGGGCACGGCGCGCCGGTCTGCTGCTGATCGGTGTGATGGTCACCACGAACGAAAAGGGCGACGTCCCCTACGCGGAGTACGGGCTGGGGCTGGCGAGCGAGAACCTCGTGCTCCAGGCCGTCGATCTCGGCCTGATCGCGCATCAGATGGCCGGCTTCTCGGCCGAGGCGGCCAAGGACTTCTTCGGGCTCCCCGACGACGTGATCCCCAAGGTCGCCATCGCCGTCGGCTCGCCCGCGGACCCCTCGGTGCTCGAAGAGGACTGGCGGATCGAGCGCGAGAAGGCACCGCGGGAGCGGGTCCCGCTGGCGAAGTTCGCCTACTCGGACGTCTGGGGCACGAGCGCCTTCTCCGAGTAGGAGAGCCAGCGCAGGGCGAGGCCCCCGAGGGCGAGGTGCAGCACGCTCAGCACCCCGGCCACGGTGTGCAGCCCGGTGACGAAGGCCTCCTTTGCCTGCGCCACGACTCCGGGCACCAGGCCGGGGAGGTTCAGCGTCTCGTCGAGGGTGGGGGCGAGATCGGGGCCGCTCAGCCGGAACACCAGGGCGGCGAGTGAGCCCATGAGCGCGATCCCCAGCGCGTTGCCGATCTCGTTGCTGGTCTCGGCGATCGCGCCCGCGGCTCCCGCCCGCTCGGGCGGCACCGCGGCGACGGCCGTGTCGGCCACGATGCTGAACGAGATGCCGTAGCCGACACCGGCGACCACCGTGGAGGCGATGTACCAGCCTGCCCCGCCGTCGACGCCGGTCATGAGCAGCAACAGCAGGCCGAGGGCGATGGAGAAGTGGCATCCGGCCAGCGCCGCGCGCTTGCCGACGCGCTCGACCAGCGCCGGGGTGACGACGCACATGACCGTCAAGACGGCCGCCCCGGGCAGTGCCAGCAGGGCCGCGTGCAGGACGGGAAGGCCGAGGACGGACTGCAGGTGGATACCCGCCAGGTAGGCGGCCGCCGACCACGCCGCCAGCGGCAGCAGCCCGGTGATGATCGCGATCGTGAAGACCCGGTCGCGGAACAGGGAGAAGTCGATCAGCGGGTGTTCGAGACTCCGCTGACGCCGGACGAACCACACCAGCAGACCGGCTCCGGCGATCCCCGCGGCCACCGCGATGAACGACAGGCCCTCCGCGGCGGCGTGCTTGACGGAGTAGATCGAGAGCAGCAGGCCGACGGCGGAGAGCACCACGCTCGGCACATCGACGCGGCCCGAGCCGGTGGGCCGGACCTCCCGCAGCAACACCGGCGCGAGCACCAGGAACACCGCGATGACAGGCAGGTTGACCAGGAACACCGAGCCCCACCAGAACCGCTCCAGCAGGACACCGCCGACGATCGGCCCGATCGCGAAACCGGCGGCGAACGCGGCGGCGAAGATGCCGATGGCCCGTGCCCGTCGCCGCGGGTCGGGGAAGAGTTCGCTCAGCACGGCCAGCGCGGACGGCAGCAGCGTCGCGCCCGCCAGACCCATGAGCGCGCGGAACGCGATGAGCAGTTCCGGAGTCGGGGCGAACGCCGCGCCCGCGGAGGCCACGCCGAAGAGCGTGGCGCCGATCATCAGCAGTTTCAGCCTGCCGTACCGGTCGCCGAGGGCACCGAACGCGATCAGCAGGGAGCCGACGGCGAATCCGTAGACGTCCAGGATCCACAACGCCTGGTCGGCGCCCGGGGTGAGCGCCTGGCCGATGCGGGGCATCGCGAGAAACAGGATCGATCCGTCCATGGAGACCAGGAGGACCGGGCAGAGGATCACGAGGAGGCCGAACCAGGCGCGCGGGCCGGGCGTTCGAGAAGTCATGACGTCGACGGTGTGGCACCGCGCGCCAGGCGACCATCCCCTTGCCGTGGGTAGACCCAGCAGGTACACCCACGAGCCATGCGGGGAACTTAGGCTCGTGGCGTGGAGAGTCTCGGTGGGTACCTGAAGAGCCGGCGTGACCGGGTGACGCCGGCCGAGATCGGCCTGCGCACCTACGGCACCTCACGCCGTGTGCCGGGCCTGCGCCGGGAGGAACTCGCCCAGCTCGCCGGGGTGAGCGCCGGCTACTACACGCGTCTGGAGCAGGGCCTGGCCGAGACGGCCTCCCAGCAGGTACTCGACGCGCTGGCCCGGGCGCTGAACCTCGACCAGGTCGAGACCGTCCACCTGCACAATCTCGCCCGGCAGCCCGCCATGCCCCGGCTGTCCGACCCGGGCCCGGAGCAGCCGCACACCCGCGTTCTCGCGCTGCTGGAGAACCTCGGCGAGGCCATGCCCGCCCTCGTCCTCGGGCGGCGTGGCGACGTCCTCGCCTGGAACCACTCCGGGCACGCGCTCATGGCCGAACACCTCGACTTCGACGCGCCGCAGAACGCCGAGGAGCGCCCGTCCGTGCCGCGGATGTTCTTCCTCGACCCGCTCACCCGCGACCTGTACCGCAACTGGGCCGAGCTCGCCCGGATCCACGTCGCCTACCTGCGGCTCACCGCGGGCCGGTATCCCACGGACGCCCGGCTGGCCGGGCTCATCGGCGAACTGTCGATGCGCAGCGACGACTTCGCGACGCTGTGGGCGACTGGCGACGTCGCCGACTGCACCGTCGGGGCCATGCACCTGCTGCACCCCACCGCCGGCACGCTGAGCGTCGACTATCAGGTGTGGCTGCAGCCCGACAGCCCCGATCACCGGCTCGAGATCTATACGCCGAACGACCCGGGTTCCGCCGACACCCTGCGGGTCGTGAGTGATTCGGGGTCGTGAGGTGCCTACGTCGGGTGGCGGTTCTGCTGGTCGGTGCGCAGGCGGCGGTTTCGCGTGATTGGAGGGACGACACGCGTGTCCAGGCGGACGGCGAGCGTGTTCAGATGGACGACACGGGGTGGAAGCCCGGCCGCGGGCGTGTCGTCCGTCCAGTCACAGGTGTCGTCCGTCCGGTCACGTCCGGGGAGGCGGCGGTATCGCGTGGCACGGGACTCGTGAGTGATTCGGGTCATTAGAACGACCCGAATCACTCACGACGTCAGCTGAACCGTGCGGTCCGGTTCACGATCGCGACGGCGACTTCGGTGACTGTCTTGTTCCGGGCGAAGGCGTGCGCGCGGAGGAGGGCCAGCGCGTCCGAGGCGGAGCACTCCTGCAAGGTCATGACCATTCCCGTGGCCTGGTGCACCACGGCGCGGAGATCCACGTCGTCGAACAGCGGATGCGCGGGTAACCCGTCCTCGGCGTCGACAGCCACCGAGAGGTCCAGAGCGGTGGCTGTCAGCGCCCCGGCCACCGTCGCCACCGAACTGGTCACCACGAGGTCCGAGGCGGCGTCGGGCCGGTAGGCGGTGAGGGCACCCAGCGGTGCCTCGGGCCTCCCCAGCCGAGCCGAAACCACCGCGTGGACCCCGAGTCCGTACAGGGCCGGGCCGAACTGGGGCCACTGACGCGAAAGCTCTTCCTCACCGCAGACGTTCAACGTCCCGGAGGCATCAAGAGCCGTCTGGGCCGGGCCTTCACCGAAGACGTACTCGAGGTCGTGAGCCGCTTCGGCGACCGAGTCGGATACCGCGACGGCGGCCTCGTCCCGCTTCAGGCCGAGCAGGGTCATGGCCATACTCGGGCTGCCGGTCGCCGTGGCGACCGCCGCCATGAACTTCGGCGGGAGAGTGCGCGTGTACCGCTGCCTTTCCGTCCACAGGCTCAAGGCGTCGGCGTGGGCGGCGTGCAACTCGGCCGCGGCCCGGTGCTGGCGCTCGGTCGCCCGGTGCAGTTCGGCCATCCGCAGGTGAAAGGCACGCATCGGCTCACCTGCCGTGTCGACCAGGCCTTCATGCCGCTGGGCGACGGCCGCCGCTCGGGCCTCACGCCCGGTTTCGGCCTCGACGAACTTACGCATGGCGGACGAGTCGAATCGACCGTCGGCACCATCCCTCATAGGCCGAGCGTACGCCGCGATACCGCCACAGGAAGAGACCCGAACGGCTGAGCGCATCGGGTTTCACTTCGTTCCGCGACGGGCTAGCGTTGTCAGCTCACCTCTGATCTCTTCGTCCTCGGTCCGGCTCTCCGCCGTCGGGGACGGGCAACGCCCCGCTGATCGTGGTGAACACCGACGCGCGGCTCGAAATGCCGCCACTGAGCGGACTTCTCACCGAAGAAGGCCCCGAATCCCACGGCGAGCAGGTCGTCAACGTGCTCCTCGACGAGGCGGCGACCCGGTGGCCACACCTGGCTCCGGCGGCGCTGTCCCTCGGCTTCCGGTCCCTGCACGCGTTTCCGTTCCGCCGCCGCGAACACGTACTCGGCGCGGTGACCATCCTGACCACGGAGACCACACCGCTGGCCGACGCCGACATACGGATCGGGACCGCACTCGCCGACGCGGCCACGATCGGCATGCTCAACCACCGGGCGATCGCCGGGCTGACCGCGACCTCCGAGCAACTGCAGGGAGCGCTCAGCAGCAGGGTGATCATCGAACAGGCGAAGGGCCTGGTGTCCGCCCGGCTGGAGATCGGCTTGGACGAGGCGTTCCTCCTAATGCGCCGCTACGCACGCGGACACAACCAGCGGATCAGCGAGGTCGCCGGACAGCTGGTCAGCCGCGACCTGACGGCGGCCGCTCTGGCGGCCTCGCTCCAGGCGCACGTGATGAAAACGGGCCGCCGGAGATGATCAGTTCCGCGGTCGCTTCTCCATCAGCAGCACGACTCCGCCGCCCTGCCCGCGCAGCGGCGAACAGCTGACCGAGGACACGACCGCCCTGCCCTTGCGGTCTATCGCGTCGATCTCGACCCGGCCGGACCGGTGCCCGGTCTCGTTGCAGGTTTCGACGGAGGGACGGAGGTCTTCCGTCAGCAGACCGAAGTCCAGGGAGAAGAAGTCCTCCCCGTAGACCTCGTCTGCGCGCAGGCCCCACAGCTCTTCCGCGCCGCGGTTCCAGCCGCGCACCTGGAGATCGCCGTCGAGCACGACCACCCCGGCCTCGACGCTGGACAGCACACCTTCGAGGAACATACGCGTCTCGTCGAGTTCCGCGCCGCGGATGCGCATCTCCTCGTTCATCGTTTCGAGTTCTTCGTTGCCCGACTGGAGTTCCTCGTTGGTGGTCTCGAGTTCCTCGTTGGTGGACTGGAGTTCCTCGTTCGTGGTCTCGAGTTCCTCGATGCTCGACTGAAGTTCCTCGTTGACCGTTTCGAGTTCCGCGTTCGTCGACTGGACTTCGGCGTAGGCCGTCGCGAGATCCTCCTGGACTCGCTTGACCTCGTGCTGGAGGCGGGTGGCCTCGGTGGTGTCGATGAACGTGATCGCTGCGCCGATATCGTCACCGTCGATGGTCAGCAGGGGCCGGACGACGATGTCGAAGTACTGCCCCTCGTCGTTGGGCTTCTGCCGCCGCACGGAATTGATCCGGATGCTGCGGCGCTCACTGTGCGCCTGGTCGATCACCGACCGGAGTTCGATCGGGCGGTAGGAGATCTCGAGGTCGTGGAACGGCCTGCCCACATCGTGTGAGGAGAGCCCGAACTGCAGCCTCGCCGAGCCGTTGATGAGGGTGACCGTGCCGTCGCGTTCGATGCCCAGCACCGAATCGGGAGACGACGCCAAGGCGAGTTCGCTCACGAGCCGCCTTCGGTTGGCATCCCGCATCCCCGCGCCCGCCCGCACGTCGAACCGCGGCGCCTTCGGCGGAATCACGCCGCCCGACCGAAGCTTGAACACCCGGTTCCGCATATTGGTGACGTCGAACCTGTCGCCTTCGGAAAGCAGCATCTCGGCTTTCCCAAGGAACAGGTAGCCGCCTTCGTTGAGCGCGAAATGGAAGCGCTCGATGATCTTCGTCTGCGCCTCGACGTTGAAGTACATCAAGGTGTTGCGGCAGGTGAGCAGGTCGACCCGGGAAATGGAGGCGTCGCGGGTGATGTCATGCCTGCCGAAGATCACCCGGCGACGGAGGTCACGGCGGAAGACGAACAGCTCACCGCTCGGCTCGAAGTACTTCTCCTTGATTCCCTCGGGAAGCCGCTCCAGGGCTTTCATGGGGTACACCCCCGCCCTCGCCTCTCGCAGGGCCTCATCGTCGACATCGGTTCCGTAGATCTTGATGCGGGTGGCGCACGCCTCGATGCCAAGGTGCTCCGCGAAGATGATCGCGAGGGAGTAGGCCTCCTCCCCGCTGGAACATCCGGCGCTCCAGATCCGGATCTCGTCGGCGGGGCTGACCCTTTCGATCAGTTCCGGCACGACGATCGTCTGCAGGTGATTCCAGGCTTCGATGTCACGGAAGAAACTGGTGACATTGATCAGAATGGTGTTGAAGAGTTTGAGGAACTCCTCGGAATTGATCTCCAGGAAATCCCGGTATTCCGCGTACCCCTCGATCTTCATGGTCTGCATCCGCCTGCGGATCCGGCGAGCGAGCGAGGCCCTCTTGTAGCCGGTGAAATCGAAGCCACGGGAATCCCTGATGAACGTCAGCAGGGCCTCGAGGTCGCGAACGTCTTCGACTTCGCCGTCGGGCTCGTTCACAGTGTTCTTGTTCCCTTCACCAGGCCGACGAGCGCACCGGCGATTTCGTCCAGCCGGAGTACCAGATCGACCGCCACGGCCCTCGCCACGGCCTGTGGCATGCCCTTGAATTCGGCGGTTTCCGGATCTTCGGCCACCACGGTACCGCCCTGCGACTTCACGACACCGGCACCCGCCGCACCGTCGGAACCGGTCCCGGTCAGGACACAGGCGAGCACGGCGGGACCGTAAACGGCGGCGGCGGACCGGAAGAGCAGGTCGGCCGACGGCCGGACGAAGCGCACCTGTTCGGTCTCCGACAAATCGAGCTCGCCACCGGTTTTCACCAGGAGATGACGGTTCGGCGGAGCCACATAGACGACGCCGGGCACGATGACTTCGCCGAGTTCGGCCAGTTTGATCCGCAGACGCGACCGGCGGTCGAGGATCTCGGCGAGGAGCGTGTCATGTCTGGGGTCGAGATGCTGGACGACGACCATCGGCACCGGGAAATCGGCGGGCAGGCTCCCGAGAATCGCCAAGAGCGCCTTGACTCCGCCCGCCGAAGAGCCGATGGCGACGATCTCGTACGCCGTCACCTCAAGGCGGGCCGGGCCGGTCATGGTCCAAGCCTAGTGCCCCCAGGACTTAGGCGGAGCCGCCCACGCGGCGGATGATCTTGGCGATGATGGCCGAAACCACCATCCAGAAGACCGCCGCGATGCCGTAGTTGATCAGCACCCGCAGCTTGGCGTCCTCGGGCATGAACAGGTCCTTGAAGCCCAGCAAGAGACCGTCGGCCCAGCCGCGCACGAACGAGACGATGCCGTTGTCGGGGTTCGCCTCACCGATCACGAAGACGACGTGCAGGACCAGGATGGCCGCGAAGATCAGGCCGACCCAGCGGACGATCCCGGCCAGCACACCGGCCGCCCGACCGCCGCCCGCACGCCAGTCGACCTTGCGCCTGGTCTCCTGATCTGCGGTTTCCTTCTCTTCAGCGTGCTCGCCCATGCCGGGGAGTGTGGCACGCCGCCAGGTCCGATTGCTACCCGCGAGTAACCCGAATGGGCGCCACCGTGGTCACAGTTCGATCGCGGCCCGGGTTTCCTTTCGGGAGATCACGCGGTTAAGGTGGCCTCGTGGCTCGAGTTCTCCTGCTTCGCTGCCGCGACGGGGCCTGATCGGACCGGCTCCCCGTCGCGGGGCTTCGTGGTGCCGGTCGTTCGCACCCGATTCTTCAGGAGAACCGACCCCTCATGAGCATTCGCAAGCCCACGCGCCCGGCCCCGTCCGAACAGCCTTCGTGGAACACCCAGCGCGGCACTTCGATGCCCGTACACCGCTATCGCCCCTGGTTCGAGGTGGTCGAGAACATCGACCTGCCCGACCGCACCTGGCCGGACAAGCGCATCGACACCGCCCCGCTGTGGTGCGCGGTGGACCTGCGTGACGGCAACCAGGCCCTGATCGACCCGATGTCGCCGGCGCGCAAGCGCAAGTTCTTCGACCTGCTGGTCCGCATGGGCTACAAGGAGATCGAGGTCGGCTTTCCGGCGGCGTCGCAGACCGACTTCGACTTCGTCCGCGAGATCATCGAGGAAGGCGCCATCCCGGAGGACGTCAGCATCCAGGTGCTGACCCAGTGCCGCCCCGAGCTGATCGAGCGCACCTTCAAGTCGCTCGAAGGGGCGCCGCGCGCGATCGTCCACATCTACAACTCGACGTCGATCCTGCAGCGCCGCGTCGTGTTCCGCGAGGAGCGCATCGGCATCACGAAGATCGCCGCGCAGGCCGCCGAGCTGGTCGTCGACTACGCGGCGAAGCAGCCGGACACCGACTTCCGCTTCCAGTACTCGCCGGAGTCCTACACCGGCACCGAGCTGTCGTACGCGCTCGAAGTCTGCAACACGATCACCGAGATCTGGCAGCCGACGCCGGAGAAGCCGGTCATCCTGAACCTGCCGGCCACCGTCGAGATGGCGACGCCGAACGTCTACGCCGACTCGATCGAGTGGATGCACCGCAACCTGGAGCGCCGCGACTCGGTGATCCTGTCGCTGCACCCGCACAACGACCGCGGCACCGGTATCGCCGCCGCCGAACTGGGCTACCAGGCGGGCGCCGACCGGATCGAAGGCTGCCTGTTCGGCAACGGTGAGCGCACCGGCAACGTCGACCTGGTCGCGCTGGGCATGAACCTCTACAGCCAGGGCATCGACCCGCAGATCGACTTCTCCGACATGGACGAGATCAAGCGGACCGTCGAGTACTGCAACCAGCTGACGGTGCACGAGCGCAGCCCGTGGGCCGGTGACCTGGTGTTCACCGCCTTCTCCGGCAGCCACCAGGACGCGATCAACAAGGGCCTCGACGCGATGAAGACCGCCGCCGACAAGGCGGGATCGCCGGTGGACGAGCACCCGTGGGAGGTCCCGTACCTGCCCATCGACCCGAAGGACCTGGGCCGCAGCTACGAGGCCGTGATCCGGGTGAACTCGCAGTCCGGCAAGGGCGGCGTCGCCTACATCATGAAGGCCGAGCACCAGCTCGACCTGCCCCGGCGCCTGCAGATCGAGTTCTCCAAGGTCGTCCAGCGCCACACCGACTCCGAGGGCGGCGAGGTCGACCCGACGACGATGTGGAACGCGTTCTCGGCCGAGTACCTGGAGCCGAAGACGCCGCTGGAGCTGGTGCGCCAGCACGTCAGGGACAACGGGGACGGCGAGTACGACATCACCGCGACCGTGCGGGTCGAGGGTGACGAGCACGAGGTCACCGGGCGCGGGAACGGCCCGATCGCGGCGTTCTTCGACGCGCTGTCGACGGTCGGGTTCGACCTGCGGCTGCTCGACTACAGCGAGCACACGCTGACACCGGGCGACGACGCGCGGGCGGCGTCGTACATCGAGTGCGCGATCTCCGACCGGGTGTTCTGGGGCATCGGGATCGACTCGTCGATCGTGACCGCGTCGCTGCGGGCCGTCGTCTCGGCCGTGAACCGCGCCAACCGCTAGGTCTGCGTAGTCCGTGAAGGACTCCTTGAGGGAATCAGATTCCCTCAAGGAGTCCTTCACGGACTTCTAGAGAGCTTTCACCGCGGCCAGGACATCGGCCGGGTCGGTCCGGGTGGTGTAGTCCGGGTGGACGTCGATGTAGCGGATGACGCGCTCGCGGTCCACGACCAGGACGGTCGGGTACGGCAGCTCCCAGTCCTGCTCGCCGTTGATCTTCTCGACGTCGCCGATGAGCGTGTCGAACGCCGGCTTCGTCTCCGGGGCGAGCCGGAACGTGATGCCGAGCGCACGCCCGAGCTTGCTGCCCGTGTCGGACAGCACGGCGAACTCGAGGTCCTTTGTGGACAGCGAGTCGTCCGGGAGCTGCGGGCTGACGGCGACCAGCTTCGCGCCCAGGTTCTCCAGCTGTGGCAGCACTTCCTGCTGATACGTGCGCAGAGCCAGGTTGCAGTACGGACACCACGCCCCGCGGTAGAACACCACGACGGCGGGCCCGTCCGCGACCAGGTCGCCGAGCGACACGGGGGCGCCACCCGCGTCCGGCAGCGTGAAGTCCGGCATCACCGTCCCCGGTTTCGCGGCCGCCTCGGCGACCACCCCGACGAACGTTTCGCGGTCGGCCTTGAGCACTTCGGCGATCTCCGCCGGAACGTGGCTCGCGACGTTGCCCCGCAATTCGGCCAGGTCGGTGTTGAGATCCCCCATGGTCGGCTCCTTTGATTGTACTGATCGGTACATTGAGCCCGACTGTACTATCCGGTACATGGATGGTCAACCGGCTGCTTCGACCCCGCGCGGGCGCCTGACGCGGGACGCGATCGTCGACGCGGCGGCGGAACTGATGTACGTCAACGGCGTCGCCGGGACGAGCGTCGACAAGGTGCTCGCGGCGAGCGGGGCCGGGAAATCGCAGATGTACCACTACTTCAAGAACAAGGATCAGCTCGTCGAAGCGGTCATCAAGCGCTATCTCGAGTCGATCCTCGGCCACCAGCCGACCATCTTCGAACTCCACTCCTGGGCCGATTTCGAGCAGTGGACCCAGGAAATCCTGGCCATCCAGAGCACGCCGAAGGGCCCGATCGCCTGCCCGCTCGGCAACCTCACCGGCGAACTCGGGGACGACCCGAAGATCGCGCCGCTGCTCGACGGCGCCTACCGCGAGTGGGAGTCACACCTCGAAAACGGCCTGAAGTCCTTGCAGGAAAAGGGAAATCTGGCCAAGGACGCCGACCCGGCCCGGCTGGCGCAGACCGCGATGGCCTGCGTGCAGGGAGGCCTGCTGATGGCCCACCTCCGGCACGACATCACCCCGATCGCCGACGCGCTCAAACTCGCGCTGGATCACCTGAAGAGTCACGCTCGCCGGTGAGCGCGGCGACCTCGTCGGCCAGCGCGTCGAGCACCTTCGCCACCGCGGGCCGCGAGGACGCGCCGAGTCGGCAGACCGCCTCGACGTGTCGCGCGGCCTTGATCCCGGCCAGCGGACGGCAGACCAGACCGCTGCCGCGACGAGTGTCCATTGTGTACCGGGGCAGCAGTGCGATCCCGTGCCCGGCGGCGACAAGTCGTTCGGTGATACGGAAATCGTTGATGCGCTGGACGACCTGCGGGCGCATGCCGGTGCGGATGATCAGCGACTGGAGGATGTCGTCGACCGGGAACCCGGCGTTGACGCTGATCCAGCGTTCGCCGGCGAGTTCGGCCAGTTCGATCCGGCGCCGCTTCGCCAGCCGGTGGCCCGCCGGGAGCGCGACGTCGAGCGGCTCACGCAACAGGTGCCGCGACTCCAGCCGCTCCGAACCGAGCGGCGGCGCGTGCTCGTCCCGGTGCGCCACCACGATGTCGTAGTCCGCGACGAGCCCGGGGACGTCCGGCGGGGTCATGTCGATGTCGCGCACGATGATGTCCAGCCCGTCGAACTCCGCCGTCCGATGCAGCAGCCCGGGCAGCAGCATCAGCCCGGCCGACTGGAAGATCGCCATCCGGACCTGTCCGCGTGGCGCGCTCCGGTAAACGTCCAATTCGGACTCCGCGCGGTCGAGCGCGGCGAGCACGTCGTCGGCACGGGCGACCAGCGCGCGGCCCGCGTCGGTCAGCCGCAGGCCCCGGCCCGCCGGCTCGGTCAGCGCGAGGCCAACGTCGCCCTGCAGGGCCCGTAGCTGCTGGGAAACCGCGGAGGGCGTGCAGTGCAGAGCTTTCGCGGCCGCCGTCACGCTGCCGCGGTCGGCGAACTCCCGCAGGGTCCGCAACCGGCCGATGTCCATGCCGCCAGCATATGTGAAGCAGAACTGAACGATCACTGAAAATATTATCGCTTGTCCTTCACGGTATGCACCCGTAAGAGTGAAGGTATGCCCGTCCGCGACCGTTTGCTCGCCCTGTTCGTCGCCGTCCTCTGGGGCTGCAACTTCCTCGCCATCCACGCCACCCTCGAACAGTTCCCACCCGTGTTCGCCGGCGGCCTGCGGTTCGCGGTCATCGCGATCCCGACGATCCTGTTCGTCCCCTGGCCGAAGGTGAAGATCCGCCACCTGCTCGGCTACGGGCTGGGCTTCGGCACCGGGCAGTTCGCGTTCCTCTTCATCGCGATGGACACCGGCATGCCGACCGG
The DNA here is from genome assembly GCF_046549055.1 of Amycolatopsis sp. lyj-112. Classification (NCBI taxonomy): domain Bacteria; kingdom Bacillati; phylum Actinomycetota; class Actinomycetes; order Pseudonocardiales; family Pseudonocardiaceae; genus Amycolatopsis; species Amycolatopsis sp. lyj-112. The sequence goes on from NZ_JAJPWS010000002.1 coordinate 871,393, forward strand.
CCTGGCGTCGCTGGTGCTGCAGGCCTCGGCCCCGTTCACCGTCCTGCTCGGCGCCGTCTTCCTGCGGGAACACGTCTCCAAGCGACAGCTCGGCGGGATCCTGCTGGCCGTCGCCGGGATGGCCACGATCGCCTGGCAACAGGCCGGGAACGCCACCCTGCTGCCGGTGATCCTGACCCTGCTCGGCGCGCTGAGCTGGGCGTTCGGCAACCTGAGCACGCGACAGGCGGCACCGGACAACCCGCTGAACTTCGTCCTCTGGATGTCCGTGGTGCCGCCGCTGCCGATGTTCGCGCTGTCGCTGGCCATGGAGGGCCCGGCGGAAATCGGCCACTCGCTGAGCACTTTGGGCACGCCGACCGGGCTGATCGGCCTCGGCGGCCTGACCTACGTCGTGCTCTTCGGCACGATCGTCGGCTCCGGGATCTGGACGTCGCTGATGCGCCGCAACCCGGTCGGCGTGGTCGCGCCGTTCTCCCTTCTGGTGCCGGTGGTCGGGCTGTCGATGGCGTTCCTCGTGCTCGACGAGCGGCCGTCGCTGCTCGAAGTCATCGCGGCGGTCGTGGTCATCGGCGGCGTGCTGTTCGGCTCGACGAAGCGCCGCGCACGGGAGCCGGACTTCCTCGCTGAAGCAGAAACACCTCAGCCCACTGGCGTGCGGTGAGGCTCTTGGGCAACGCGGTGGGAGCGATCCCCTCTTCCCGGAGCCAGCGGCGCGTCTCGCGAGGTGCGGCCAGGATCTCGTCGATTCCCCGGCCCCGACCGGTGAACACCCGCTGGACGAACGCCTGGTAGCGCCCGCGATCCCGGTGCTCGACGAGCGGAAGCGCGCGGCGGGTCATGGTCAGCACTCCGCCGTCGACGCCGGGCTTCGGGGAGAACGCCGACGCGGGAACCCTGGTGACCAGCCGGAAATCGAACCACGGCCACCACTGAGCGGTCATCATGGTCGCGCCGCCGACGCCCGCGCGGCGGCGCGCCACCTCCCACTGCACGAGCAGCACGGCCTCGGTCCAGCCCGGCGCGTGCAGGACGCGGCGCAGCATCGCGGTGGTCAGAGGGAACGGCAGATTGCCGACCAGCACGTGCGGCGCCCGCGGAGGGATGAACCGCAGGAAGTCCTCGGTGACGATCTCCGTCGGCGGCCGGACGCGGCTCGCCAGCCGGACGGCGCGCCGGTCGTCGATTTCGACGGCGATCAGGCGCCTGCCCAACCGCTGCAGCGGAAGGGTCAGCGCGCCATCACCGGCGCCGATCTCCACGATCGGCCCGCCGGTGTCCGCGACGAGCCCGACGACGGTGTCGATGATGGTCCGGTCGATGAGAAAGTTCTGGCCGAGCTCATGACGGCCAGGACGGTGTGTGCGCAAGGGATCTCCGCGGCTTCGAGGTGAGCCGGGCAGCCTGAAGCAGGCCCGGCGATGACTCGCTCGGGCGGCGGTTCCTTGCTGAATGCGCGGGATCCGCCGCTAGGCGCGGCGGGTCCGGGTGAAGGCGGAAGCACACATGGCGGCGAAACTACCCCGGCCGATGAGCTCCCGCCAACGGTTTTACGCGCCGACCCGGCTGGTGCCCAGGTGCTCGACCGGACCGGACAGCGCGGCCTTGACCGCGCGGGTGAGGTCGTCGGTGAGCACCTCGGTCTCGCCCTTCTCCAGTCCTTCGACGACCTGGCGAGCGACGTCGCGCGGGTCGTTCTTCTCGACGTCGAAGCCCTGGGTCATGTCGGTGTCGGTGTAGCCGAGGTGGACGCCGACGACCTGGGTGCCCTGCTCGGCGAACTCGATGCGGAGCGAGTTGGTGAGCGACCAGAAGGCCGCCTTCGACGCGCCGTACGAGCCCGAGCCAGCCGCCCACGACAGGACCGAGTGGATGTTGACCAGCGCTCCGCCGTCCTTGAGCTGCGGCGCAAACGCTTGCGCGATGCGCACGGCACCGAAGACGTTGGTCTCGAAGACCGGCCGGTGCGCGTCGACGTCCGTGGTCAGCAGCGAGCCGAGCCCGAGGACGCCGGCGTTGTTGAAGACGATCGTCGCGTCGCCCGCCCGCCCGGCCAGTTCGCGGACGGACTCCGGGTCGGTGACGTCGAGCGGGAGCGGCACGATCCGCGGATCGGTCTCCTCGCGCGGCGCCCTGGCGGTCGCGTAGACCTTGGCCGCGCCGCGTTCGAGCAGTTCGGCGACGAAGGCCTTGCCCAGTCCGCGCTGTCCGCCGGTGACCAGGACTACGGCTCCCTCGATGGAGGTCATGATGTGCTCCTCTTGACAGAAGTGTTTGGCTTTTACCTCTGTCGCCAGAATGCCGACGCGACACGACAGAGTCAAGTACTCTTGACCTATGTCATGGACCGCGACGGACCGGTACCGGTTGCGCACCGCCCCCTCGGGGCTGGCGCTCGTTCAGGACTTCCTCAACACGAAGGCGATCAAGGCCCACGGCCTCGACCTGCTCAGCGACGCCGACCTCGCGCGGCCCTGGGTGACGGAGGCATTGGCGGAATGGTCGCGGGCACGCGACACCGAAGTGCCGGAGATCACCGTGGGCTCAGGAGACTTAGGCGCCCTTCGCGACCTGCGCGAGTCGTTCGTTTCGCTCGTCGACGACGGCGACGCGTCGGCCGTGAAACCGATCAAGGCGGACCTGGTGCTGCGGGACGGCGTCGTCCGGCTGTTCCCCTCCGGCGCCGGACGGCAGTGGCTCACTTCGGCGCTGTGGACGGAGACGCTGCTCGCGCAGCAGGCCGGGATCTGGCAGCGGCTGAAACTGTGCCGGCTCGACGGCTGCCGCTCGGCGTTCTACGACGTCTCGCGCAATAACAGCGGGGTCTGGCACGACGTCCGCACCTGCGGGAACGTCGCGAACCTGCGGGCATCGCGGGAACGGAAGAAGGATTCTCAGCTGAAAGAAGCCAGGGCCGACTGAATCGGGATCTCGCCGCCGAGGACGTCGAAGCCCTGATTCTCGGTGAGCGGCTCCTCAAGGGTGCCGACCAGGACGGCTGCGACGTCGGCGCGAGCGACACGGCCCGGTTCGAGATGCCCGCCGATCTTGACGCGGCCGCTGGGCTGGTCGTCGGTGAGCGTGCCGGGGCGGACGATCGTCCAGATCAGGCTGGACCGGCGGAGCTTGCTGTCGGAGATCTGTTTCGCCATCAGGATCGAGCGCACCAGCCGGTCGCCCTGATCCGGCGAATCGGCGAACTGGGCGGAAAGCTGCACGAACCGCGAGACGCCCGCCTTCTCCGCGGCGTGGATCGCGGTGATCACGCCATCGCGGTCGACGAGGTTCACCGACGCCTGATCCGGATCGGGCGCGCCGATCGTGTTGATCACGACCTCGGACCCGGCGAGCGCCTCGACGAGATCGTCGGCGTCGGCGGTGACGTCCGCGACCACGGTCTCGGCGCCGAGACCGGCGACCTCCTCGGCGCGGCTACGGCTGCGAAGGCCCGCCCGCACCTGATGCCCCCGCCCTCGCAGAAGCCGGACCACGTGAATCCCCGTACGCCCCGAAGCACCCAGCACTGTGACCCGCATGACAGCGAGTCTGCCCGAAACCCGCGGGCGGCGCCTGGTCGTCGTGAGTGATTTGGGTCGTTCTAACGACCCAAATCACTCACGACCAACGGCGAAACTAGAGGATCTCGGCGGCCGAGCCGACATCCGGCAGGCCACCGACGTCGGGGTTCAGCTCCCCGGCACCGACGAGTTCCGCCTTGACCTCGTGCGGCAGGATCCGGCCGTCACGGATGTCTTCCGCATAGTGGCAGGCGACCCGATGTCCGGCGCCGATCTCCCGCAGCTGCGGGCGGTCGGTGTCGCACAGGCTCTGCTGCTTCCACGGGCATCGCGTGTGGAAGCGGCACCCGGACGGCGGCCGCGCCGGCGAGGGCAGGTCGCCGGCGAGCAGGATCTGCTCGCGGCTGTCCTCGACCACCGGGTCCGGCACGGGAATCGCCGAGAGCAGCGCCCGCGTGTACGGGTGCAGAGGGTTCTCGTACAACGCGTCGGCGTCGGCCTCCTCGACCAGCGAGCCGAGGTACATCACGCCGATCCGGTCGGAGATGTGCCGCACCACCGCGAGGTCGTGCGCGATCACGAGGTACGTGAGCCCGAGCTTCTGCTGCAGGTCTTCGAGCAGGTTGACCACCTGCGCCTGCACCGAGACGTCCAGCGCGGACACCGGTTCGTCGGCGACGATCAGGTCCGGCTCGACGGCCAGTGCCCGCGCGATGCCGATGCGCTGACGCTGTCCGCCCGAGAACTCGTGCGGGTACTTCCGCAGCGAGGACTCGGGAAGCCCGACGGCGGAAAGGAGTTCGCGCAGCCGCCGGGCCGTCGTTTCCTTGTCCTTGTCGAGGCCGTGCGCCTTCATTCCTTCGGTCAGAATGGATTCCACCGACTGCCGGGGGTCCAAACTGGACATCGGGTCCTGGAAGACCATCTGCATCCGGCGGCGCGCCCTGCGCAGGTCCTCGCCCTTGAGCCCGGCCACATCGGTGCCGTCGAAGACGACGTTGCCGTTCGTCAGCTCGGTCAGCCGGAGGATCGCCCTGCCCAAAGTGGACTTTCCGCAACCGGATTCCCCGACCAGGCCATAGGTTTCGCCCTTGCGGATGGCCAGGTCGACACCGTCGACGGCGTACACGTGCCCGACCGTCCGGTCGACCACGATGCCGCGCTTGATCGGGAAGTGCACCTTGAGGTCGTTGACCTCCAGGAGCACTTCCTGCGGCTGTACCGTGTTCGTCATCGGGCCCCTCCTCGTGCGGCCACGGCCGGGATCACCGGGTTGTGGCAGCGCAGCAGCCCGCCGCGATCAGGGGTCAGCTGCGGTGAAACCTCCCGGCACACGCCGAGAGCGTTCGGGCAGCGGGGCGCGAAGGCGCAACCGCCGTCCCACGGGATGTTGTCGGCGACGGATCCCTTGATGGGAACCAGTTTCTCGCCGCGGCCCGCGTCGAGACGCGGGATCGAGGCGAGCAGGCCGTGCGTGTACGGATGCCGTGGCTCGGCGAACAGCGCGTGCCGCTCCGCCCGCTCGACGATCTTGCCGCCGTAGAGCACGTTGACCTCGTCGCAGAGACCGGCGACGACACCGAGGTCGTGCGTGATCATGATCAGCGCGGTCCCGGTGTCCTGCACCAGTTCCCGCAGCAGCGCGAGGATCTGCGCCTGGATCGTCACGTCGAGCGCGGTGGTCGGCTCGTCGGCGATGAGCAGCCGCGGACGGCACGCGAGCGCGATCGCGATGAGCGCGCGCTGCCGCATTCCGCCGGAAAGCTGGTGCGGGTACTCGGTAAGCCGCCGCGCCGGGTCGGGGATGCCGACCTTTTCCAGCAGTCCCACCGCTTCCACCGACGCCACCTTGCGGGACATCCCGCGGTGGCGCTCCAGCACCTCGGTGATCTGCAGGCCGATCGGGATGACCGGGTTCAGCGAGGACAGCGGGTCCTGGAACACCATGCCGAGGTCACGACCCCGGCGGTCCCGCATTTCCCGGTCCGAAAGGCCGAGCAGATCCGTGCCTTCGAACGAGACCGAACCGCTGACCTTGTTGCCGCGCTTCGCGAGCAGCCGCATGATCGCCAGCGACGTCACGGACTTGCCGCAACCGGATTCGCCGACGAGGCCGACGGTCTGGCCCGGTTCGACGTCGAAACTGACCTCGTCCACCGCGGCGAAGGGCTTCTCGCCACGCCGCTGGAAAACGACCTTGAGGTCACGAACTTCGAGGAGTGCCATGATGAGAGATCACCGCCTGTTCTTCGGATCGAGGGCTTCACGCAAGGACTCACCGAGCAGCGAGAACCCGAGCGCGACCACGATGATCGCGATGGCCGGGTAGTACGCCAGCTCGGGGCGGATGTCGAGGAACTGCCGAGCGGCGCGGCTCAGCATGATGCCCCATTCCGCCCGGTTCGGGTCCGGGTCGCCGAGACCGAGGAACGACAGCGCCGCCGCTTCGAGGATCGCGGTCGCCAGGGTCAGCGTGGCCTGCACGATGACCGGGCCGAGCGAGTTCGGCAGCATATGCCGCATCACGATCGTCCCGCGCTTCACGCCGAGAGACGTCGCGGCCAGCACATGGTCGCTGTTTCTCTGTACCAGCATCGAACCGCGTAGTAATCGCGCGAAGATCGGCACGCTGACCATCGACACCGCGACGATCACGGTCCACTGGCTCGGCTTCTGGAACAGCGCGGCCACCGAGATCGCCAGCAGCAGCGACGGCACCGACAGCATGACGTCGACCAGCCGCATCAGGGCGGTGTCGACCCAGCCGCCGAACGCCCCGGCGAGCCCGCCGATCAGCATGCCGACCGCGACACCGATGATCGTGGCGAGCACACCGACCAGCAGCGTGTTCTGCGCACCGACCAGCAGCCGCGAAAGGTAGTCACGGCCGAAGTCGTCCACGCCCAGCGGGAAGCCGGCCTGCGCGCCGGGGATGATGCCCTGGCCGAGGATGACCTCGCTCTGGAGGTACCGCTCGTAGGGATCCTTCGGCGCGAGGAGCGGCGCGAAGATCGCCACCAGCAGGAACAGACCGGTGATCACCGCACCGGTGATCGCGACCGGGCTGCGCAGCATCCGGCGCACCGCCTCGCCACCGAGGCTGTGCCCCTTGGCCGCCGACGCGGCGAGCCTGTCGATCGGCTCCTTCTTCTTGTTCAGCAGTGTGTTCATCGGACACGCACCCTCGGGTCGATGAGCCCGTACGAGACGTCGACCAGCATGTTCACCAGCACGTACACCAGTGCCCCGAACAGCAGGAGTGCCTGCAGCCGCGGATAGTCACGCCGTTCGATGCCTTCGGCGAGCAGAAAACCGAGGCCGCGGAAGTTGAACACCCGCTCGGTCAGCACGGCGCCACCGAGCAGCGCGCCGGTCTGCAGGCCGATGGTGGTGACCACCGGCAGGAGGCCGTTGCGGAGCACGTGACGGCGCCGGACGACCGGCTGGGTCAGGCCCTTGGAGTTGGCCGTGCGGATGAAGTCCTCGTTCAGCACGTCCAGCACCGACGCACGGGTGATCCGGACGATCACCGCGAGCGGGATGGTGGCCAGCGCGAACGCCGGGAGGATCAGGTGGGTGATCGCGTCCCAGGCGGCGTCCCACTCCTGGGTGATGACGCCGTCCAAGACCGCGAAACCGGTGATGGTGGTGGCGTCGAGCCCGGCCATCTGGCGGCCCTGCGACGGAAGGCCCAGCGGCCCGGCCAGCAGGTCCTGCATCATGTAACCGAGGAAGAACACCGGCACGGCGACGCCGACCAGGCTGAGGACGATGATCACGTTGTCGACGGGCCCGCCGCGGAACCGGGCGGACAGGTATCCGAACGGGATACCGAGACCCACCGCGATGAGCATCGCGCAGAAGCCGAGTTCGATGGTGGCGGGAAGGAAGTTCCCGATCTCCGACATCACCGGCTGGGCGGAGACCAGCGAGCTGCCGAAGTCGCCGGTGAGTGCCCGGCCGAGGAATTTGAAGTACTGGATGAAGATCGGCTGATCAAGGCCGAGAATGCGGTTCAGGTCGGCGATCTTCTCCGGCGTTGCCTTGTCGCCGAGCAGTGCGCCGGCGGGGCCACCAGGCAGTGACCGGAGCCACGCGAAGACCAAAATGGACAGGATCAAGAGCGTCGGTATCGCTTGTAGCAGCCGACGCACGAGAAAACGGAGCACGTGCGTTCCTTTGTTGCCAGCCCGGGAATGGGCCGAAGGGGGCGGGTGCGGTAGCACCCACCCCCTGCGACCGCTAGTGGTGGTGGATCAGTTGACCGTGACGGTGTAGAAGCGCTCGTCGGTCAGCGGGCTGGCAACCAGGCCCTTCACCTTCGGCCCGACGACGATCGCCGGGGTCGGGAACGCGATCGGGACGGCGGGCATGAAGTCCATGATCTGCTTGTTCACGCCCTGGTAGGCCTTCGCGTGCTCTTCACCGGCGGGAGTGGCGTCCGCCGCGCCGAGCGCGCTGAACAGCTCGGCGTTGTTGAAGCCGAACTCCTTCTTCTCACGGCCGAAGAACGTGCCGACGAAGTTACCGGCGTCGTTGTAGTCACCGGTCCAGCCGAGCAGGTGCAGGTCGTGCTTGCCGAACTTCTGCACGTCGTCCTTGTAGCCGCCGTTCCACGGCTTCGCGACCGGCTCGATGTTGATGCCGATCTTCTTCAGGTCCTCGGAGATCGAGGTGTAAGTGTCGGCCGGGTTCGGCATGTACGGCCGGGTGACCTCGGTCGGGTAGTAGAACTTCAGCGTCAGACCCTCGGCGCCGGCTTCCCTCAGAAGCGACTTGGCCTTCTCCGGGTCGTACGGGTACTTGGTGACGTCGTCGGTGTAGCCGGAGATCGCCTTGGGGACGAACTCGGTCGCGACCTCGGAACCCTCGGACAGCTTCGACTTGACGAACTGTTCGCGGTTGATGCCGTAGGCCAGCGCCTGACGGACCTTGACGTCCTTCAGCTTCGGGTTACCCGACTGGTTGATACCCATGTACAGGATGTTGAACGACGGGCGGATGAGCACCTGCTCGCCGTCGTTGCGCAGCAGGCCGTAGTCCGCGGGCGACGGGTAGTCGTAGCCCTGGATGTCACCGGCCTTGAGTGCCTGCTTACGGGCGTTCTCGTCCGGGATGACCTTGAAGATCAGCTTGTCGAGCTTGGCTGTCTGCGTCGGCCCGTCGGTGGCCTTGGAGAGCGTGATCTCACCCTTGGCCTGGTCCCAGCTGTCGAACTTGAACGGGCCGGTACCGGTCGGGTGCGCGGTGGCGTACTCCGGGTAGGAGAACGAGTCACCACTCTGGGTCACGGCGTCGGCGTTGTACTTCTTCAGCGCGTCCGGGCTCTGGATCGAGAACGACGGGAGCGTGAAGGCCGCCGGGAAGGCACCCTTGTTCTTGTTGAGGTTCAGGACCGCGGTGGCCTCGTCCTTGGCCTGGCAGTCCTTGTACACCGGGTCGCCGCCGGCGTCGCCCTCGTTCTTGGCGAAGCCTTCGAAGACGTCGCCGTAGTAGATCATCTGGCTCTGGGCGGCGGCGCCCTTCATGTTGAACATGCGGTTGAAGTTGAAGCAGACCGCTTCGGCGTTGAACGCGGTGCCGTCGTGGAACTTCACGCCCTTCTTCAGGCTGAAGGTCCACGTCTTACCGTCGTTGCTGCCCTCCCACTTCTCCGCGAGGCCGGGCTCGAGGTCCGCGGTGCCCGGCTTGTTCATGATCAGGGTGTCCATCATCTGCCGGATGATGCGGAACGTCTCCCCGTCGTCGTTGAACAACGGGTCGAAGGTCTTCGGGTTACCGGCGGCACCGAAGACCATGGTTCCTCCCGAGCCACCTCCTGCGCCTTCTTCACGCTTCGATTCGGCACAAGCGGAAATGGAGACCGCGAGTGCGCCGGCAAGCCCGATCAGGGCCACACGGCGTGCTCGGGTCACCCGCAGTTGCTGCATCTGGCACCCCTTGAGGAGAATTTTCGGTGTTTTAGTCACCGTCCGGTCGGTCGGAAACTCGAACTCCGCGGACGATCGGTGTGCCCGCCGACACTAGCGGGAACTCGGCTCGCACTTAAGCACGTGAGGTTACGATCGCGCTACGCGAAGGCCAATACGACCGCAAAGTGTCCGCAATTCCGGACGGAGCGTAATCAATTCCCGACCACTAACGCGTAGAGTGCCGGGTCACTAACACAAATGGGTGTCCACCACTAGGCTCTTCGGGTCACTGACAAGAACGGACATCCGCGGCTTTCCGAGTCCCGTCGACAGCGAACCAACCGCGTTCGAAGAGCTGCCAGCGACGCAGTTCCGCACGGGATTCCTCGCCGTCCCGGCCGACGGTTCGTTCCAGCCGCTCGGTTTCGGTCCCGCCGTCCAGCCACAGGAGCAGGGACAGGGACGGCCGGATCCGCGCCCGGCCGCTGGAAACGCCTTCCAGCACCAAAACGTCGGGGACGGCGATCTCGACTTCTTCACCCGGTCCGGGGACGCCGTCGGACCAGCTCACCCGGCGGTAGACCCCGGGCCGGCCGGCGCGCAACGGCTCCAGGACCCCGGTCTCCAGCCGCGGCCACCACGAAACGGGTTCGTCCCAGGTGGCGAATTCGTCGGTGCTCACGCACTCGGCCCGGACACCGCGCTCGACGAGTTCGGCGGCGATCTGCCTGGCCAGCGTGGACTTCCCGGCCCCGGACGGGCCGTCGACGGCGAGCACGCGGACGGCACCCAGCCTCGGCGGGGCCGCCAGAACGGCGTCGATCAGCGTGCGCGTGCGGCGCTCACTTCGGAGAGCCCTTTGACGTTGTCGGGGGCAGCCATTTTTGGATCATGCACTGCGGCTTCCAGCGCGGCGACCCGCTTCTCCAGGTCACGCTGGGCGTCGGCGAGTTCGCAGCGGAGCAGCGCGATCTCCTCGACAGAGGTCCGGACCTCTTCTTCGAGGTGCCCGACCTCGGTGGACAGGTGCAGCGCGACCAGCGCCAGAACCACGCCTGCCAAAAGGAACACGAAGTTCGACGGCGTCTGCACGCCGGTTATCCGAGCCAGGAAGTCGGCGGCCTGCGGAACGAGCGCGAGCACCATCACGCCGATGGCGAGGACGAGCCACACACCCGCGTACTTCTCACGCAGTTTCCGGCGTCGCATCATCTCGAGGACGACGAACAGCACCAGACAGGCGACGACGATGCTGAGAATGCGCCAGCCATCCATGAAGGGCTCCTTTTACGCCGAATCCGACGAGTCGACGGCGGGACGGCGGCGCACCAGCGCCAGCAGCAGGGCGAGCCCGGCGCGGCCGAGATAGACGGCCGATTTCACCGGAGAATGACTCGGTGTCCCGCCCGCCCGCTCCCGCATGATCACCGGGATTTCCTTGATCTTCATATCGGCGCGGATCGCCATCACCAGCGATTCGACCGTGTCGCCGAGGTATTCGGCCGGGTAGTACGAAGCGAAGAGCTTGATCGCGCGCGGGCCCATCGCCTTGAACCCGGAGGTGACGTCGGTGAGCTTGGTCTTCCCGAGCCGGGAGAACACGAGCGAGAGCACGACCATCGCGTATTTGCGCGGGCCGCTCGCCTTGTACGAACCCTTGCCCGCGAACCGCGAGCCGATCGCGATGTCCGCGTCGTCGAGCGCGTCCAGCAGGGCACTGACCTCATCGGGGTCGTGCTGGCCGTCCGCGTCCACCTGGACGACGACGTCGTAGCCGCGGGCGGCGGCGTACCGGAAGCCGGTGCGCATCGCCCCGCCGACGCCGAGGTTGACCGACAGGCGGGCCACCTCCGCGCCCGCCGCGCGGGCGAGCTTGGCCGTGTCGTCGGCGGAACCGTCGTCCACCACCAGCACGTCTATGCCCGGCAAGGACTGCTTGACCTGGGAAATGACCGAACCGACGCTGGCCTGCTCGTTCAATGCGGGCATCACGATGAGGACGCGGCGGGTGGTCACGGACGTGCTGGACACTCGATCAGCCTATCGTCTCACCGGCCGTGAGCGGCCGCGCCCCGCTCGATCACTCCCCGCTGTCCCTCGATCTCGTAGATCGAGGCGCCCTCGTTGCGGTAGACGAGCTTGAACTCCGGGCTCTCGTCGAGCCCCATCAGACCCGGGTCGTTCGGGCGGTTCGGCATCGCGTTGCCCTTGCCCACGAAGACGTATCGGACCTTGAGCCCGGTGAGGATCTCCCGCACCCGGGGATCGGTGCGCACCGCGTTCGCGTGCTTGCTGACGTAACCCACGTCGGTTTCCGGTTCGGCGCCGTAGTAGCTCCACTGGAGCGGCTCGACGCCCTGCAGCGCGTACATCCAGACCGATCCGTCGATGCGGTCGTTGAGCACGCGCTCCCCCGGCACGGTGTGCCGGGCCAGCCAGCCGAACGCCACCTCTTCGTCCGCGCTCACCGAGGGGAAGCCCCGGTAGGCGATGTTCACGTGGACGGAGTTGAGCCGGATGTAGCCGCCTCCGCTGAGCCCGCCGAGCACGACGGCGAGCAGCGCGAGGCCGGCCAGCACGGGAACGGCGGGGTTGAGCTTCGGCAGCCGATGCCGCACCTTCGCCGCGAACCAGGCCGACGCGGAGTCGGCGAACACCCCGAAGAACACCGCTCCGGCCAACGGGAGAAGCGCGGCGAGCCGGTGATGGTCGTTGTAGAACGGGCCGCTCAGCAAATGGACGAGCCGGTTTTCCAGCGACACCGTGGCCGCGAAGAGGCCGCCCAGGACGACGTAGGACCCGACTAGCCAGAGCATCCGCCGTTGCCGCACCAGCAGGACCAGCCCGCAGAGCGCGGGCAGGCCGATCCACCACTGGGGGAAGTCCGCCATCGGCGAGAACAAGGCGGTCTGGCCGACCGCGCCGGACATGGTCGCGGCCGTCGGCCACACGGTTCCCGTGACGCCCTTGACGTTGTAGAGCGAAGGCAGCACCTGGGTCAGGCCGAGCACGGCGGCGAGCACCGCGGCGGCGGCCAATGACGGCCAGGCCCGCCGCCAGTCGATCGTCTCGGACTTGAAGAGCAGGGCGACGAGGATCAGTGCGCAGTACACGACCACGACGAAGACGATGCTCGTGTGCAGGGCCGCCAGGCCCGCGGTGCCCACGCCGATCGCGAGCGGCGCCGCCGCCCCGCCCTGATCCAGCAGGAGACGCACGAGCGCGAGCATCGCGGGGATCAGCGCGATCCCGGCGGCGTACGGCCACAAGGGGCCGTGCCAGAAGAGGTCCGAGGGGAAGGCCGTGAAGCAGGTGGAAACCGCCGCGGCCGAAGCGGCGGCGACCGGGGACAACCGCCACGCGCGGCACAGCGCGGCGATCCCGAGCGGCAGCGAGAGGACGACCGCCACCGACGCCAGGTTCATGATCGGCATGATCGCGAGGCCGCCCTTGCCGAAGAGCAGCGAAAGCAGCGCGTGATAGGTGTCCGGGTAGAAGTACTGGGTCTCGCCCGCCTTGTTCGCGACGGCGCCGATGGTGCTCGGGCGCGCGTCCCCGCGTTCGGCGATCCAGCGCACCAGGTTCGCGTGGAAGGCGGCGTCCCAGTCCTGGTTCACCGTGCTCACGGGGCCGATGCCGCGCAGCGTGGTGAAGGCGCCGATACCCATTCCGGTCGCGACCCCGGCCGCGGTCAGCGCGTGCGCGCGCCAGGACCACCGCAGGCGGTCGACGTCCGTCTCCCGCCCGGTGAACCGGCTCACGCCCCAGGCCACCGCGAAACCGGCCGCCGAGATGACCAAGGTCCACAGCGCGACGTTCGCCAGCGTCCAGGGGATCCCCGCCCCGCCCAGCAGCGGGATACCGATCGCCACGACCCCGAACCCGAGCAGCGGCGAGGCCGCGGCCAGCGTCCACCCCCGAAGGCCGATCGCCAGACCGAAAACGACACCCGGCAGCCAAAAGGCGGCCAGAACGAGCAAGAAACTCATTCGCACACCATTTCCGCCGGCATCCGTCCCAGAATCGACCACGGTTTGCGGCGATGACCGTTGGTCATGATTCCGAGCACGCTACCGGGGCACGTCCAGGGCTTCTTACCCGCATCCAAGACCTATCGGTACTCCTCATAGACTCGCCGCGTTAGCGGCATTTTTCGATCGGAGAAGGCATGCTGTCCGAAGCTGCCCGGCTTGCAGTCGGCGTTCTCGTCGTCCTTGTCCCCGGGCTCGCGATCCTGCTCGCCGTCGGCCTCCGCGAGCGTCTGTGGCTCGCCGGTCTGTCGGCTCCGCTCACGATGGGCTTCGTGCTGGTGGTGTCGCTCTTCACCGGCGTCACGGGCCTTCACTTCGGGCTGCTCACCGTCCTGATCGCCCTAGTGGTGGTGCTGGTCCTCGCCGGTGGCGCGCGCCTGCTGATCCGGCGCGGGAGGCCGTCCACCGAGCCCGCCGAGGTCACCGACGAGCGGCTCCGGGAGCTGACCGGCCGGACCGGACGGTTCGCGCAGGTCATCGGCGCCCTGATCGCGCTCGCCGGGGTCGGCCTCGGCGTCCGGATGTGGCACAAGGGCCTGGGCTCGTGGGCCACCCCGGCCCAGGAGCACGACACCGTCACGCACGCGGTGCTGACGGCGTACACGCACTTCACCGGGCATGCCGCGCCCTGGCAGGTGCTGCCGATCGACGTCGTGAACGACACCGTCATCCAGTACTACCCGCCGGGCTTCACCGACATCGCCGCGCTGCTGACGGACATCTTCGGCGACACGATGATGGCCATCAACCTGACGACCGTCGTGTTCACCGTGATCGTGCTACCGCTTTCGGTCGCCGCCTTCACCGCCGCCGTCCTCCGGCACGGCCGGGTCGGCCGCGGCTGGGTCGAACTCGCCGCCGGTGTCTCCGCGCTCGTCGCCGTGCAGCTGTACCGCCCGGCCATCGCCTTCGCGCACGACGGCGGGGTCCTGCCGAACGCGGCCGCGCTGGCGCTCACCCCCGGCCTCGTCGCCGTCATGCTGGTGATCGGCAAACGCCACTGGGGCCGGGCCGTGCTGATCGGCGTCGCCATGGCCGGCGCGTTCAACCTGCACCCGAGCGCGCTGACCTCGATCGCGTTCACCACCGTCGCGGCCATGCTCGGCCTGCTGGTCACGCGGCACGGCAGGCTCGCCTTCGTCCGCTCGCTGCTGCCGCTGGTGCTGGCCGCCGTGGTCACGGTGGTCCTGCTGGTCCCGAGTGTGCTGGCGCTGCTGCGCCTCGGCGGCGGCACCGTGTCCGACGCGCCGGCGAACATCCGCGGCGTCCCGATCGGCGACGCCTTCGCCCTGCTCGCCAAGCTGCCCTACGGCGGCTACTTCGATCCCGCCGGCACGCTGGGACAGCTGGCACTCGGCGTGCTCGGCCTGGTCGGCGTGGTGTTCGCGGTGCTCTCTCGCCGCGCGTGGACGCTGGTGACCGCCTGGGTGTTCTGGGCCGCCGTCGTGGTGACCTTCCACAACTCGCCCAACGCGGGCTTCGGCGCGATGATCGGCCGCTACTACTACCGGGTCGCGAGCCGGATCGACAGCCACCTCTACCTGCTGATCCCGTCGCTGGTCGGCGTCACGTTCGCGGTGATCGGGCTGGTGCTGGTCTCGGGCAAGCTGCGGAACCCGATCCCGGTCCGCGCCCGGCCCACGATCGCCTTCGCGCTGACCGTGGTGCTGCTCGGCGCGCTCACCGTGACGACGTTCCGCGACTACATGAACACCGCCGCGTACTCGCTCAGCCAGCGCTACGCCGCCCCGCAGTTCGTCCGGTACTCCGACCAGGACGACGCCGCCGCGAAGTGGCTGAAAGACCACGCGGCACCGGGCGAGACCATCCTCAACAACGCGAACGACGGCTCGACGCTGCTCTATGTCGACTACGACCTGCCGATCGTCAACATCGTCCCGGACGGGCACAGCCCGATCAAGGAGAACGAGCAGCTGCTCGCGCAGTTCAACACCTTCCCGGGCAATCCCCAGGTGCAGGAGATCCTGCGGCGCAAGAACGTGCGCTGGGTCTACGTCGACACCGTCGCGCCGACGGTCGGGACCGACGGCCGCCACTGGAGCGGCGAATGGTCCTTCGACCTGGCACCGGGGCTGAGTGACCTCGCGGGGCTGCCCGGTCTGACGAAGACGTTCACCTCGGGCAGCGTCAGCGTCTACCGGCTCGACCTTCCGCCGCGGCCCCCGACCCAGGGCTGACCGCGAATCAGTCCGTGAAGGCCTCCTTGAGGGACTCAGAGTCCCTCAAGGAGGCCTTCACGGACTGGCGGATACCTAACGCGTGGTCTCGGCAGGGCCGCGGACCACGAAGGCCATGACCACCAGGAGCCCGACCGTCGGGCCGGCCGCGAGGCCGACGACGGCGCGCACGATGGTGTCGCCCGGGAAGAACAGCAGCACCAGGGCGGTCGCCACGACGACGGCGGCCCAGGTGATCAGCACCTTGACGGCCTTGGCCTGCGCGACCAGCACGGCGGCGAGCAGTTGCATCGCGGCCAGCAGGACCGACGACCAGACCAGCCCGGCCATCCACCAGGCCTCCGGGTCGTTCTTGGCGCCGTAGACCAGCCGGACGGCCCACGGGCCGATCAGGTAGCCGACCAGGGCGCCGAGGGCCGCGAGCGCCAGCGCACCCACCGAACCGAGCGCGAGCAGCCTGCGAAGCCGGTGCTTGCCCTCATCGGTGCTGGACAGGCGCACCACGGTCGGCACCGCGAGCGCCTGGACCGGGGACAGCAGCGTGAGCGGCGTCCTGGCCACGAAAAGGGCCAGGAAGAGCACGCCGAGCTTTTCCTTGTCGCCACCGGGCGTGAGCAGGCTGACCAGGGCCGGGTAGCCGGTGATGACACTCGCGGTGAGCCCCGCGCCCGCGAGCAGCATCAGCATGTTCGCGACGATCGGCTTCGCGGGCTCGGCGGCGTCGAGCCTGGGGTCGACCAATCGGACGGCGCCGCGGGCGAACAGCAGCCAGGCGAACGACCCGGTCGCGGCGGCGATGGCGAACCAGAACACCTGGGTGAGCCCGGCGACCACCAGCGCGGCGACCACGAGGATCCGCACGGCGGCCTCGACCAGGATCAGCCACGAGTAGGACCGGACGTGGTCCTGGCCGATGAGCAGGCCGCGCGCGGCGAACTGGAAGGCGAACGAGACCCCGCCGGCGAGCACGATCACCGCGAGCGCGAACTGGCCGCCGTAGACCTTGTCGGTCACCGCCGGGATCAGCGTGAACAGGGCCGCGACCGTGACCGCGACGAGGCTGGTGACGAAGGCGATCACCGCGGGACGTCCGGCCTTGCGGCCTTCGAGCGCGGCGTGCGCGGACTGGCGGGAAAGCTCCTGTTCGAGCGGGGACAGGGCGGCGCCCAGTCCCATCAGCACACCCCAGAAGGAGAGCAGGACGGCGTTGTCGGGCTTCGACAGCGTCCGGCCCCAGACGACGGTGAGGACATAGCCGAGCGCGATGGCGACCAGCAGGTAGACGCCGATCCGCCCGGCGGATTTCCCGGTGTCCTTGGCCAGTTTTTCGCTGCTCATCGGCTCCGCGCTCATCGACCCTGCTGTTGCCGACTCAGCCGGGCTCGCAGCGCCATGAAGAGGCCCCGGAGCGCACCGGCCCCGAAGCCGGCGGCGAACACCGGCGTGAGCCGGGCGACGGCGTTGGCCTCGGCCTTGGTCGCGCCGAACTTCGTCACCGCGAAACCGGCGGCCGTCGAACCCACGGCGGCCAGCGTGACGGCGGTCTTCGGGCGCTTCGCGGCGACGACGAGACCGACCGTGCCGACGGCCATCGCGGCGAACAGGCCGTTGCGCGCGGGGCCGGGGGACGCGAGATAGGAATCGACGAACGTGGTGCCGCGGAAATACGACTGCCCGAGGAACTTCTTGAAGGAATCGCGGCCGTGGTAGGTCGCGGAGAACTCCGGCGACAGGAAGATGCGGTGACGTTCGGCGATCCAGCGCAGAACACCGGTGTCGTCACTGGCGAATCGGACGTCTTCGAAGAGCGAGACGAACGCGTCGGACGAATCCTCGAGAACGTCCTTGGGCGCGGAAAAGAATCCGGTGCCTTTCGGGAACACGTCGAACTCTTCGATACCGAACGACATCAACCGCGGGTTCGCGCAATAACGGCGCCACGGGATCTTGACCAGTCCCGCCATGAATCCCGCATAGGGATTGTGTTCCGACGCGACGTTGACGTGGCCGTTCCACACCGTGCGCTCCGGGTGGTCCACGAGCTGGTCCCGCAGGAAGGTGAGCGAATCCGCGTCCACGATCACGCGGCTGTCCAGCAGCAGGATCTGCCGCCCGGACGCCTTCGCGATCCCCGCCCGGCGTGCCTCGAACCGGCCGCTGTTCGCCTGGAAGAGGACCGTGATCCCGTACAGCTCCTGCAGCTTGGCGAGCTTTTCCGGGGTGGCGTCGGTGCTGCCGTCGTCCACCACGACGACCTCGACCGGCCAGTTCGCCGCCTGTGCCGACGCGATCAGCGCGCCCACACTGCGATCGATCCAGTTCTGCTCGTTGTAGACCGGGATCACCACGGACAGGGCCGGGAGGAGCGAATTCGCACTCACCCCGGCGAGGCTACCTTGCGCGGCCGACCAGTATCCTTCGGGCACCGCAGACTTGCAGTCCCCCGACAGAATGGCTCTCCGGTGATTTCCTTCATTCTCGGCACCACGGCGGAACTGATCAAAATCGCGCCGGTCTACCACGGCATCCTCGAGCGGGGTGTCCGGCCGAAGATCTGGTTCACCGCCCAGCACGTCGACGAGGTCTCCGACGTGCTCGCCGACCTGAACCTCCCGGAGCCCGACGTCTGGCTGGTCCCGAAGGAGAAGGCGCACAACCTGGAGTCGCCCGCGCAGGTGCCGGGCTGGGCCGCGCAGGTACTGCGCACCGCGTGGAGCCGCCGCGCCGAGCTGAAGGCCGCACTGGTCGAGGACGGCCGCCCGCCGCTGGTGCTGGTGCACGGCGACACCTTCACCACGCCGTACGGCTCGCTCATCGGGAAGCGGATCCTCAAGTCGCGGGTCGGGCACGTCGAGGCGGGGGCGCGGTCGGGCAGCATCATGTCGCCGCTGCCGGAGGAACTGAACCGGAAGATCGCCGCGAAGATCGTCGACATGCACTTCGCGCCGAGCGCACGTGAGGTGAACAACCTCCGCAACGCCCGCGGCGTCGTCGTCGACACCGAGGCGAACACCGCGATCGACGCGATGCGGCTGGCCATCAACGGGCCGCTCGACATCGAGGGGCTGCCGGAGAAGTTCGGCCTCGCCACCCTGCACCGCTTCGAGCTGGTCTCGCGCGCGGACAAGTACCGCGAGGCGCTGGAGATCCTGCGCGAGCAGAGCAAGCAGATGCCGATCCTCTACATGGCCGGCGCGCCCGAGCGCGAGAAGATCCGCGCACTGGGCCTGGCGAACCTCTTCGACGAGAAGAACTTCATCATCCAGCCGAAGATGCGGTACCTGAAGTTCCTGCCGCTGGTCGCGCGCGCCGAATACGTCGTCACCGACTCGGGTGGCCTGTCCGCCGAGTGCTACTACCTCGGCCTGCCGTGCGCCGTGCACCGCGAGCGCACCGAGACTCCGCAGCACCTCGGCGAGACCGTCGTGCTGACCGAGATGCGCGGGGACAAGCTGCAGAACTTCCTCGACACCTACCAGAACCGCCGCGGCGAGTCCTGGGTCGAGAAGTTCCACCCGTCGGAGATCATCGTCGACACCCTGGCGCGCCTCGGCTACTGCTGAGGTTCCCGGCCACGGCGTGCTATGAACGACTCGTTACTTGCAAATTTTGCAAGTAACGAGTCGTTCATAGCATCCGGAACCTAGAGAACCCGCCGGCCCGAGAGTGCCCGGCCCAGCGTGAGCTCGTCCGCGAACTCCAGGTCCCCGCCCATCGGCAGCCCCGACGCGAGCCGGGTCACCGACAGGCCGGGGAAGTCGCGAAGCATCCGGACGAGGTACGTCGCGGTCGCCTCGCCCTCGGTGTTCGGGTCGGTCGCGATGATGATCTCGCTGATCTCCGCGCCACCGATCCGCGCGAGCAGTTCCCGCATCCGCAGCTGCTCGGGGCCGATGCCGGACAACGGGTCCAGCGCACCGCCGAGCACGTGGTACCGGCCCTTGAACTCGCGCGTCCGCTCGACGGCGAGGACGTCCTTGGGCTCCTCGACCACGCAGATGACCGTGAGGTCGCGGCGGGTGTCGCGGCAGATCCGGCAGGTCTCCTGCTCGGAGACGTTGCCGCAGATCTCGCAGAACTGCACGCCTTCCTTGACCTTGCCGAGTACTTCCTGCAAGCGCGAAATATCCGCGGGATCCGCCGCCAGCAAATGGAAGGCGATCCGCTGCGCGCTTTTGGGACCGACGCCGGGCAGTCGCCCGAGCTCGTCGATCAGGTCCTGGACGACACCCTCGTACAAGCTAGCCGCCGAGCCCGGGGAAGCCGCCGAGATCCGGCATCCCGCCGCCGAGGCCACCCGCGAGGGGGCCCAGCTTCTGTTCGGTGAGCTTCTGCGCGTTGGCCGAAGCGTCCCGCACGGCCGCGACGACCAGGTCGGACAGGGTCTCGACGTCGTCGGGGTCGACCACCTTGGGGTCGATGGACAAAGACTTGAGCTGGCTGTCACCGGACACGGTCGCGGTGACCAGGCCACCGCCGGAGGTGCCGGTCACCTCCGTGTTGGCCAGCTCTTCCTGGGCCTCGACCAGCTTCTGCTGCATCTGCTGGGCCTGCTGCATGATCTGCGACAGGTCGAAGCCGCCACCGGGTTGCACCATGATCCGATCGGTCCTCTCCTGGAAAATCCTGTGCCGCCTACCAGCCTAGCCGTCACTCGTATGGCACCGTGGTCGCCGTGCGACGACGGCTGAGCCTCCTGGTGGCGATCGGATTGGTGCTGTTCACGGCCTGTGGCGTGGACACCCCCGCGCCAGAGCCGCGGAATCCGCCCGCGCCGCCCTCCCTTTCCTCCCCTTCGGCGAGTTCCGCGCCGAGCACGCCACCGTCGAGTGCCCCGAAGCCCCCGCCTTCGACGCAGCAGCCGCCGAAGGCCGGCAAGGTCGTGGTGCTCGATCCCGGGCACAACGGCGGCAACTCCGGCAATCCCGGGGAGATCAACCGCAAGGTGCCCGCGGGCCGCGGCAAGACTAAACCGTGCAACACCACCGGAACGTCGACGAATTCCGGCTATCCCGAGCACGCGTTCACCTTCGACGTCGCCCAGCGGGTCGCCGAAGCGTTGAGCGCCAAGGGGGTCCGGGTCGTGCTCACCCGGCAGAACGACAGCGGGATCGGGCCGTGCGTCGACGAACGCGCCGCGATCGGGAACGAGGCAGGCGCGGACGCCGTCGTGTCGATCCACGCCGACGGCTCGAATTCCGCCGGGTCCAACGGATTCCACGTCGCCTACTCGGCTCCGCCGCTGAACGCGCAGCAGGGCGCGCCCTCGACGAAATTGGCGACGACGTTGCGGGACGGCCTCCGCGCCGGGGGTTTCACGACGGCGAACTACATCGGCTCGAACGGGCTCGCGCCGCGGGCCGACCTCGCCGGGCTCAACCTCTCGACCCGGCCTGCCGCGCTCGTCGAATGCGGCAACATGCGCAACTCCGGCGAGGCGGCCGCGATGGCCAGCGCAGAAGGCCGTCAGCGCTACGCCGCCGTCATCGCGAAGGCCATCGAGGACTACCTCGCGGGCTGAGGCTCTTAAGCCCGCAACAACACCGGCGTCCCGGTGATCTCGAGGGCACCGGCGTCGACACGGGTGCCGTCGAGGCGCTCGGCGGGCGCTGGCGAGGCGAGGCGGGCGGTGCCTTCGTGGGTCCAGAGGATCCGGAACCTCTCGCCTTCCCGCTCGAATTCGCACTGCCACAGGTTCTCCGGCAGACCGGCCTGCGTTCCCTGGCGGCACGAGCTGATCCGCGCATCGGCGAGCCACTGGCCGAGCCGTTCGACGAACGCGGCCGCTTTCGTCGGCGGGCCGCCGACCGGTTGCACCACGATCGGCACTCGCGCGCCACCCCAGCTGTAGAAGTACATCCGCTGGTAGCGGGCGTAGAGACCGGTCAGATAGAACCGGGCCGCGTAGTCGGCGGCGAGGTCCGGAGCGACCGGCGGCTGGTACGGGGTTTCGAAATCGGTGCCGGTGCTCCACACGTTCGCGTGCCCGCCGGCCCGGTGGAAGACCTGTTCGATCTCGTCGGCGGTGGCGAGCATGGTCTCGGGCGGGTCGGCCGCGCGCCTGGCGTGCAGTTTCACGGCCGCCGCGTCACAGCTTTCGTAGCCCCGCAGTTCGCCGAACCGTTCGAGAATCCGGCGGTAGGCGGGTTCGGCCAGATGTCCCATCGACGGGCAGGCGACCAGGGCCTCGGGATCACCGGCCTTGATGATCCCGCTCGCCCGCCGGGTCATCTCCACCAGGCGCTCGACCGGGCCGTTGAAGAACTTCGGGTGGTTGGCCATGTCCCACAGTTCGTACGCCTCGATACGACCGCGGTAGCGCTCGACCACCCTCCCGACGAACCTGTCCCACTCCGCCAGATCGTCGGGAGGCGCGGCCTTCGAGCCGTCCGAATAGGCCGTCGGCGGCCCGCCCGGGCTGGCCCAGCCGGGAGTGCCACCGAAGACGAACAGCACCGGGAATCCCGCCTTGCCCGCGCCTTCGACCAACCCGTCGAGGGTCGACCACTCGAACCGCCCCCGCTCCGGTTCGATGTTCTGCCAACGAGTGCGTGAATCCCACAACCGGACGGAGCCGACGCCGAACGTGGGCATCAGGCCGGTCGCGCTGTTCACCGTCATTCCGAACAGTTCCGCCGCGACCGGACCCGGCCGGACCGTCCACATCGGAGCCTGGATCCGCCGCGACGACGGGGCTTCGGCGCTCACCACGGGCAAGGCGCTCGCGCCGACCAGCGTGACCAGGGCCAAGGTGGCGAGCAACGGCCACCATCGCGTCCGTGGGGCCGCGGCGATGACCGGTTCCCGCTCGGGAAGCGGCGCCGGGGCCTGCCCGGGCACGGAAGGCGCGGACGTGGCGGCGTCACCGCGTGCCACGTCCGCGCGTTCCCACAACCGGTAGAGCCTCGACAGATCGTCACGGTCGGCACCGCAGACCGTCGCGATCCGTTCCAGCGGCCCGAAAGCGGCCGGAACGCTGCCACCGGTGCAATAGCGGTGCACCGTCGAGCGGCTCAAATGGGCCTTGGCGCCGATCCGTTCGTAGCTGTAGCCGCTACTCCGTTTCAGCTCCTCGAGCGTCTCCGCCAAGGCCTTGTCGTGTTCTCCCCCTGCCATATGTGCCCTCCCCGGCCCCGATAATCCCATGGGGCGCAAGAGAGGGCGTCTCACCGGGTCAGCCGCAGCCGTCCTGACTGCCGACGTTGTGGCTGTACAGCTTCCACGTCTTGCCCGACCCGGTGTACTTGGTGCCGTTGAAGTGGGCGGCCTTGCGCTGCGAGCCCTCATAACCCCACGTGGCGGTCGTGCCGGTGGAGTAGTTCTGCTCGTAGTGCAGGTGCGGCCGTCCGTTCGAGGTCTCGCCGGTATGCCCGACGGCCCCGATCTTCTTGCCCTGCTGGATCTTGTCGCCCTTCTTCACCGAGCGGTACTTGAGGTGGATGTAGGTGGTGAACCAGTTCCCGCTGTGCCGGACCTGGATGATGTTCCCCGCTCCCTCGGGATTGCTGTAGGACTGGACCACCGTCCCCGCCGCGGAAGCGCGGACCCACAGGCCCTCGGTCTCGCCGATCGGCAGATGGGTGATGTCCAGCGCCGGGTCGTGGCCGCCGTCCCAGGTGTCCACCCGCACGTGGGTCTTACAGGTGAAGGGCAACTGGAACTTCGGCTTGGCCGCCTGTATCTCCGCCTCGCTCACGGCGACGTCCGGTGCGGCCGTCGCCGTGCCTCCCCCGAGTGCCAGCGCCGTCAGCACGGCGGCCAGCAAGGTCACTTTCCCTCGCATGTCCTCCCCCTCCCGGCAGTGCTACCGAGCGCACTTCTCGTTGGAGCCGCCGTCGTCGAGCTTGGCCGAGTAGAACCAGCCGTTCTGGTTCGTGCCGTCGACCCTGCCGTGCGTCCAGCTGGCCCATTCGCAGTGGTACTGGATGTGCTTGCCCTTCTTGATCGTGCCGAACGTGCCGCAGTTCGTGCCCGGGCCGGGGCGCCTCGCCGCGTCCTCCGCCAGCGTGCCGCTGCCGGAGTCGTAGTTGTGGTGCTCCGCGTCGCAGGTCCCGCCCATCACCGAGATCCCCGCCGGAGTGAAGGACGGCGCCGTGTCGGCCACGCTCGTCCCGCCGAACGCCAGTACCGCGGTGACCGGCAAGGCCGTGATCGCACCGACCCGCTTCATGATTACCGATTTCATCGTCTCCCCTTCGATTCTTCCGGCGCCTCCGGGCGTTCCCGGGTGGCCTGAGAAGCGTCATCGATGGGCGAACGACGCGACATGCCTTTTCCCCGTGACGAAAACCCGCGTGCCTCCGGGCAGCACACCGGCATCCCAGGCGGCTACGTCTCCGCAGGTCAGGGTCGGGATCTCATCCCAGCGTCCCGGATCGAGCCGAACCGCTTGCTCCGTCGTACCAAGGGCGTTTGGGTTGCCCCGGGGAATGGACTGCCGTTCTGAGGGGGACGAGGCATGACTTTGCGCATGGTCTTCGACCGGGATGATCTCCAACGGATCCGGGTCGCCGAAACACCGGACCCGATGTGGGAACTGGTCCTGAGTTCGCACCGGCTGAGAGAGCACCGGACGTCGCACTGGCGGCAGCGGGTCCAGCTGAGCACACGCCAGGACGAACACTCGGCGCGAGCACTGAAGACGTTGTTCACGCTGGTTCCACCGAAAGGAAACTTCCCGGATTTCCTCACCCCGGCCGGCCTGCCGGGTTCACTCGAAAGCGGATGCGAAGCGGTGGCTTGCACGCCTCGTGGCCGGCTGCGCACCGAACTCCGGACCGTGTTCACCGGGGCCGCCCCACCGTGGGTGAACCGGTTCGCCGATGGCGATCGTGAGGAGGTCCATCGGGTCGTCGGCGCCCTGCGCGACGCCTACGACCTGATGATCGCGCCGGTCTGGCACAGCGTGCGCGAAACCGTCGCCATCGACCGCGCGAAACGGATCCGCACGCTTGCCGGAGAGGGAGCGGGCGCGCTGCTGGGCGGTATCCCCGGCGTTCGCGGCTGGGACGGCGACGTGCTCGAGATCGCGTATCCCACGACACGAACCGTCCGGCTCGACGGCCGGGGGCTGATCCTGGTCCCGAGCCATTTCTGCGCGGGCAGACCGGTCACGCTCATCGACCCCGCGCTGCCACCGGTGCTGATCTATCCCGCCCGGCGAGCCGCCACCCGGCACGCCGTCACCACACCCGAACTGGTGGCACTGCTCGGCCGGACCCGCGCCGAGAGCCTCGGCGCGCTGCGTGTACCGCGCACGACCAGCAAGCTGGCGTCCTGTCTCGGCACCTCGATCGGCACGGCCAGCAAACAGGCCGCCGTGCTGCGCGAGGCCGGGCTCGTCACCAGCGTCCGCCAGGGCGGCGCCATCCTGCACCACCTCACCCGCCTCGGCATGGCGCTCCTCACCGCCGATATCCACGAAGGGAACTGGACATGAAGTCGGTACTCGCAGCCGTCGCCCTGATCCTGGGCACGAGCGCACCGGCCGCCGCCGCGGCCACGAACTTCACCGTGCTGCAGCTGAACCTCTGCCGCAGCGGTGTCGCCCAGTGCTTCGACCAGGGCGGGAACAATCCGATGGCGAAGGCGGCGAGCACGATCGTTTCGGCGAACCCGGCGGTCGTGACGATCAACGAGGCCTGCTCGTCGGAGACGACGAAGCTGGTCAACGACGTGAAGGCGCAATCCGGCCGGGTGTACACGCTGGTCCGGCAGGCCGTCGGGAAGCGGGTGGACGGCCAGACCAAACCGCTGCTGTGCACCGGCGGCCGGGGCGAGTACAGCATCGCGGTGCTGGCCAGACAGGACCTCGGCGCGGTGAAGGCGCGCGAAGGCGGGTACTACGGGCCGCAGGACGGCGGGTCCGAACAGCGGGCCTACCTGTGCGCGAAGTTCGGCACGGTCAACGCGTGCACCACGCACCTTTCGACGAAACGGCCCGCCGTCGAGCAGCAGTGCCAGGATCTGAAGGCGCTGCTGGCGAAGTACGGCTCGGGGACCGTGTTCGGCGGAGACCTGAACCTGCGCTACCCCGGGGATCCGAGCGCGCAGGCGTGCGTGCCGCCGGGCTCGTTCCGGAAGGGCGACGGCAGCGTCCAGCACATCATCGCCGGCGGCGCCTTCGGCTTCGGAAGCTCCGGCAAGACCACGATCCCGGGCACGGACCACCCAGCCTGGCGCGTCACCCTGACCCGCTGACCCTGCTGACCGGCTGCGTTTAGTCCTCTGGTTGCGGTAGTTGCGCGTGCAAGGACCGCAACTAGAGGACGAAACGCGGGAGGTCGGGGTCAGCGCTCTTCGAGCGGGCGCGCGTTGAGGTGGTCGGTGAGCAGTTTCCGGGCGATCTCTTCCGGGTCCTTCTCGGGCGGGAGAGGCGGAGGCGGCGGAGCGGGGCTCGCGTCCTCGGAGTACAGCTCTTCGTCGTCCTCGACCGGTTCGGGCGGGAGCGGGATGTCGGGTTCGGCGGTCGCCACCTTCGGCCGCTGAGGCTCCGGCTTGGGCGGCGGCGCCGAGGGCGCCGCACCAGGTGTCTCGGCGGAGCGGCGGGTGAACGACCGCTCGGGCGCGGACGGCGCCGCGGCCTTGGGCGCGGCGGCCTGCCGGACCGACGCGGCGGCACCGTGGACGCACCGCACCTGCCAGTCGCCGCCGAAGACCTCCTTGAAGGCGGCGGCGACGCGTTCGGCGTTGTGCGGCTCGGAAATCCTGCGCGCCAACGGTTCCGCGTTGTGCGTGAGCGTGACGGCATGGCCTTCGACGCTCGCCACGCTCGCCTGCGTGAGCATCGACGCGGTCACCGTTCCGCCAGGGGCCTTGCGGATCGCGGCCAGCACGTGCGGCCAGCGGCCGCGGATCCCGTCCGTGTCCTCCTCGCCCGAGGACGCCGCCGCCGGGGCCGGGGCGGGGGGTCGCTGGGGGGCGGGCCGTTCGACGGCGGGCTCGGGCCGCGCGGCCGGCTGGGGAGCCGGTGCGGACGACTGTGCGGGTTCGGGTGCGGTGGCCGGTCGTCGCGACGGCCGCTGGAACTCGCGGCCGGCTTCGCCCGGCGCGGCGGCGGCCGGAGCGGGAGCAGGGGCCGAGACGGCCGGTGCGGCGGCGACGGGAGCGGCGGGAGCGGCCTGGACCGCCGGGACGGCTTGGGCGGCGGGGGCCGGTGCGGCGGCGGCGCGACGCTCAAGTCGTTCCAGACGGGCCAACAGCGCGTCGGTGCCCTCGGCGACCGACGGCAGCAGCATCCGCGCGGTCAGCAGTTCCAGCACCAGCCGCGGCGAGGTCGCGCCCCGCATCTCCAGAAGTCCATTGTGGACGATGTCGGCGTACCGCGAGAGCGTGGCGGGCTCCAGTCTCCCCGCCTGCTCCTTCATCTTCTTGAGCTCTTCCTCCGGCGCGGACACCAGACTGCGCTCGCCCGCGTCCGGCACCGAGCGCAGCAGCACCAGGTCCCGCAGGCGGTCGAGCAGGTCGGTGGCGAACCGGCGCGGGTCGTGCCCGGCCTCGGCGAGCTGCTCGACGGTGCTGAACACGGCGGCCGCGTCGTCGTCGGCCAGCGCGTCGACCATGCCGTCGATGAGCGCGACGTCGGTGACGCCCAGCAGGGACACCGCGCGCGGGTAGTCGACGCCGTCCGGCCCGGCACCCGCCAGCAGCTGGTCGAGCACCGACTGCGTGTCCCGCGCCGAACCGCCGCCCGCGCGGATGACCAGCGGATACACCGCGGGCTCGACCTGCGCGCCCTCGGCGGCGACGTTGCGTTCGAGCAGGTCCCGCATCGCGCTGGGCGGGATCAGCCGGAAGGGGTAGTGGTGCGTCCGCGACCGGATGGTGGGCAGCACCTTGTCCGGTTCGGTGGTCGCGAAAATGAAGATCAGGTGCTCGGGCGGCTCTTCCACGATCTTCAGCAGGGCGTTGAAGCCCTGCGTGGTGACCATGTGCGCCTCGTCGATGATGAACACGCGATAGCGCGAGTCGGCCGGGGCGTAGAAGGCCCTGTCCCGCAGCTCACGGGCGTCGTCGACACCACCGTGGCTGGCCGCGTCGAGTTCGGTGACGTCGACGCTGCCGGGGCCCTCGGGGGCGAGGTTCCGGCACGAGTTGCACTCGCCGCACGGATCCGGCGTCGGGCCCTTGGCGCAGTTCAGGGAGCGCGCCATGATCCGCGCACTCGACGTCTTGCCGCAACCGCGAGGGCCGGAGAAGAGGTAGGCGTGGTTGATGCGCCCGGCCGCGAGCGCGATACGCAGGGGATCGGTCACATGCTCCTGACCGACGACCTCGGCGAAGGTAGCCGGACGGTACTTTCGGTACAGCGCTAATGCCACGGGCGCGAGACTACCGGGAAGGGCCGACAGGGTGAGACCAGCACCGACACCAGCACCGACAGCAGCACCGACAGCGGGCCGGTATCCGGTCCGGTTCGGCACCGCCGAACTCCAGCGCGACGCCGACCGCCCGAACGCCTGGACGATCTCCGTCGACGGCGTCGCCCAGTCGCACGTCGACCTCGACGACCCCACGGATCTCGAGTTCGACTACATCCGCCGGATCGGCGACGTCATCGACTGCCTCGCCGAAGGCCCGCTCGACGCACTTCACGTCGGCGGCGCGGCCTGCACGCTCCCCCGCTACCTCGCGGCGACCCGCCCGGGCTCACGTCAACTGATCTTCGACGCCGACGGCGAACTGGTCACTCTGGTCCGCGAGCAACTGGGCCTCAAGGGCCTGAAAGTCCGCGTCGGCGACGGCCGCGAAGGTGTCTCCGCCAGGTACGACGACTCCGCCGACCTAGTGATCGTCGACGCCTTCGAACGCGGAGTCCTGGCAGGCGGACTGGCCACCACCGAATTCACCACCGAGATCGCACGAGTCCTGCGACCGGCCGGAACCTACATCGCCAACATCTCCGACGGCCCCAACCTGCCCTTCCTAAGGCGGTTCCTCGCCACCCTGGCCACGTCGTTCCCCCACGTAGCCCTCCTAGCCGAACCAGGCGTCCTACGAGGCCGCCGCTTCGGCAACATCGTCGTCACCGCCGCACGCCAAGAACTCCCCGTAACCGCCCTAACCCGACGAGCAGCCTCAGCCACCTACCCAGCCCGCTGCGTAGCGAACGAGGACCTGCTCCAACTACAAGGAAACGCAAAACCCATCACAGACGCCGAAGCCTTACCGTCACCGATCCCACCAAAAGACGTCTTCGGAATCTTTTAAACAGCCACGCGGTCACCCAGGCGACCAACGGTGGGGGTCCGGGGGGCGAAGCCCCACCGGCCGGGCGTGGGGTTGGACCCCACAAAATTCAGGGGACCCCGCGCACCCGTCAGAGCTTGCTTATCCTTGCTGCCTTCCGGCCCTGGGGAGGTTCACAAGATGGACGCCGCGCGGGGTCCGAGGACCAGTGTAGTCACTACCGCCCGGCGGTGGAGGACAGTGGGGGTATGAGTACTTCGATCACCGCTCCGACCTGGGAAGACGTCTGCGAAGCCGTGGCCGCCGTTCGCCCTTTCGTGCGACGGACGCCGTTGCTGCGCGTCGAGGTCGACGGGCGTCCGCTGGTCCTGAAGCTGGAGCATCTGCAGCGGAGCGGGTCGTTCAAGCTGCGGGGCGCGGTGAACGCGCTGGTGAGCAGGCCGTTGCCGGAGCGGGTGCTGACCGCGTCCGGCGGTAACCACGGGCTGGGCGTGGCGACGGCGGCTTCGCTGTTGGATCTGCCGGCGACCGTGTACGTGCCTGAGTCGGCTCCGCAGGCGAAGGCGGCACGAATCGAAGCCGCCGGCGCGAAGCTGATCCGCCATGGAGCGACCTACGCCGAGGCGGCCGCGAAGGCGCTCGAAGCGGCGACAGAGCCGGGTACGCGGTACCTGCACGCGTACGACGATCCCGCCGTCGTCGCCGGTCAGGGCACTGTGGCGGCGGAGATCGTGGAGGACGCGCCGGACGTCGACGCGATCCTGGTGGCGGTCGGCGGTGGCGGGCTGGTCGCCGGGACGTCGCTGGCCGGGTTGCCGACGTTCGCCGTCGAACCGGAGCGGTGCCGCGCGCTCAACGCCGCGCTGGCGGCGGGCGAACCGGTGGACGTCGAGATCGACTCCGTGGCCGCCTCCGCGCTGGGCGCGACCAGGACCGGGAGCGTCCCGTTCGAGATTCTCCGGTCGTCGCGGGTGACGTCCGTGCTGGTCAGCGACGCCGAACTGCTCGCCGCGCGGGACCGGCTCTGGGAAGAGTTCCGGCTCGCCGTGGAACCGGCGGCCGCCGTCCCGTTCGCCGCCTGGCTGGCCGGGCGGACCGAAGGCGACCTGCCGTGCGTAATCCTGTGCGGCGCGAACAGCGAGTGGACGCCCTGACTCACCCCGCCCGGAAGCGCACCTGGAACTCGGTCAGGCCCGGACGGCTGCTCACGCCGACGTGACCGCCGTGCGCGGCGACCACGGCCGCGACGATGGCCAGGCCGAGGCCGGTGCTGCCCGCCGCCCGTGACCGCGAATCGTCGCCGCGGGCGAACCGTTCGAAGACGTCCGGGAGGATCGCGGGCGAAATCCCGGGGCCTCCGTCGACAATGGACAGTGTCACCACTTGGTCCACTATGGACAGTGAGGTGGTGACCTCGGTACCCGCCGGGGTGTGCGTGCGCGCGTTGCCCAGCAGGTTGATCACCACCTGGTGCAGCTGATCGCCGTCACCGCGCACGATGATCGGCTCGGGCGGGACCTCCAGGCGCCACTTGTGCTCCGGTCCGGCCACGTGCGCGTCGGCGACGGCGTCCGCGACGAGCCGGGAGAGGTCGACCTGCTCGTGCACCACGGGGCGACCCGAATCGAGCCGCGCGAGCAGCAGCAGATCCTCGACCAGGCCGGTCATCCGCGTCGATTCCGACTCCACCCGGCCCATCGCGAAGGCGATGTCCGGCGGCACCTCGGACCCGGATCGCCGGGTCAGCTCGGCGTAACCGCGGATGGCCGCGAGCGGGGTCCGCAGTTCGTGGCTGGCGTCGGCGACGAACCGCCGCACCCGGCTTTCACTGGCTTGCCGCGCGGAAAGCGCTTCGGAGATGTGGCCGAGCATGCGGTTGAGCGCGAACCCGACCTTGCCGACCTCGGTCCGCGGGTCGGTGTCCACTTCGGACACTCGTTCGGACAGTGCGACCTCACCGCGGTCCAGCGGCAGTTCGGCGACCCTGGTCGCGGTGGCGGCCAGGCGGTCGAGGGGTTTCATGGTGCGCCGGACGGTCATCGCGCCGACCGCGCCCGCGAGCACGATGCCGCCGATGGCGACACCGCCGAAGATGAGACCCAGGTTCCACAATGTTTCCGAGACGTCCTTTGTGGGCAGTCCGGTGATCGCGACCCCGCCGCCGGGTGTCGTCTTCGCCACCAAGCGGTATTCCCCGAGCGCCGGACCGAGGTCCACACTGCTCGGCTTGTCGCTCAGCCCCGACTTCAACAGGGTGGTGATCTGGGTGTGCGTGATCTCGTCGTGCGGGAACGGGTCGGTGACCTTGGCGTCGTAGCTGGACCGCAGCACCGCCGCGAGCACGCGCCCGTCCGGGAACACGTTCACGAACAGCGATCCGGTGCTCTGCCCGTACGCGCGCAACCCGTCCGGAACCCGGTCCCCGCCGGGACGTCCGGGCTGCGGACGGCCGGCGCGTTCACTGGTCTCGGCGATCCGCGCGTCGAGCTGGTCCATCAGGAAGTCCCGCAACGCCAGCTGGGTCACCACGCCCACCACCAGGCAGACGAGCGCGAGCAGCCCCGCGACCTGCGCGATCAGCCGTCGTCGCAGCGACCACGGCCGCCTAGCCCGCGGGCTTGAGGACATACCCGGCACCGCGCATCGTGTGGATCATCGGTTCCCTGTCGGCGTCGATCTTCTTGCGGAGGTAGGAAATGTACAGCTCGACGATGTTGGCCTGGCCGCCGAAGTCGTAGCTCCAGACGCGGTCGAGGATCTGTGCCTTCGACAGCACGCGCTTCGGATTGCGCATGAGGTAGCGCAGCAGTTCGAACTCGGTCGCCGTCAGCGGCACCAGATCGCCGCCGCGGTGGACCTCGCGGCTGTCCTCGTCCAGCGTGAGATCGCCGACGACCAGCGCCGAACCGCTCTGCCCGCTGACCCCGCCCGCGCGGCGCAACAGCGCGCGCAACCGCAGCGCGACCTCCTCCAGGCTGAACGGTTTGGTGACGTAGTCGTCGCCGCCCGCGGTGAGCCCGGCGATACGGTCTTCCACCGCGTCCTTGGCGGTCAGGAACAGCACCGGCAGGTTCGGCGCCTCGGATCGCATGCGGCGCAGCACTTCCAGGCCGTTCATATCCGGCAGCATGACGTCCAGCACCACCGCGTCCGGCCGGAATTCGCGCGAGACGCGGACGGCCTCGGTGCCGTCACCGGCCGTGCGGATGTCCCAGCCCTCCATGCGCAAGGCCATCGACACGAGTTCGGACAAGGTCGACTCGTCGTCGACGACCAGCACCCGCACGGGGCTGCCGTCGGCACGGCGCAGGCCCGCCTTCGCGGAACCGGACGAAGGGACGTTCACACTGGTCATGGTGCCATCCTGAGCGGCCCCGTTGAGGCTTCCCTGTGTCCCGCCTGTGCGTTTCCTGTGAACGATCACCCGGCCGTGGCCGGTTCGGCGAACGGGCGCAACCGCTCGACCAGTGCGGCGGGATCCGGTGACGGCAGCACCGAGTCCGGGATCTGTTCGGGACGCCGGTTCATCCACTCCGGACAGGTGTAGACGGTGCCGGGCAGCTCGAACGTGCCGACGAGCTCGGCCGTCGCCGCCTCGTAGACCCGGTAGGTGAAGGTGGTGGCGAGCACCGGCGACGTGCTGAAGAGGGCGTTGCGGCATCTGCCGATCTCGGCGCCGTCACCGACTCCGTGGCGGTACTGGCAGACGATCAGCTGGATCCCCGGTTCGGTTCCGCGCGCCGCCCGCCAGCCGTCGGGCAGGCCGCCGATCCCGCCGGTCACGTCCTCCATGTCGCCGTCGATCCGGAGGTCGTCGGTCTGCTTCGGCTCACGCTGGAAGACGTCGAAGACGAGCAGCGGATGCGGGGCACCGCTCGCCCACCCACACCGGGCATCGTGCCCGATCCCGGGCGGGACGGGTCCCCGGAGAAGGTCACAGCATGTGCCCACCGCCGGCACAGCTTCCGCACAGCGACGGCGCAGAGCATGGCCGCAACCGAGTACACGGAGGCGACCGATGACCGAACCGACCAAACCGAGCGAACCCACTGGGCCCGCCGTGCCCGCGGCGGGGGAAACCGCCGCCTGGGGCGCGCCCGCTCCGGCCGGTGAACCCAAGAAGGCCTGGTCCGGCCGCAAGACCGCGATCGCGGCCGGGGTGGCCGTGGTGATCGCCGCCGGTGGCGGGGCCGCGATCTGGGCCGGGACCGCCGCGAACGGCTCCGAACAGGGCCAGAACGGGATGATGATGGGCGGACCGGGCGGCGGCCGGATCCTCGGCGGGCCCGGAACGATGATCCAGCGCGACGCGCTGCACGGCGACTTCGTCGTTTCCGACGGGAACGACTTCAGCACCGAGCGGATGCAGACCGGGGAGATCACCGAGATCAGCGCGACGTCCGTCAGCCTGACCAGCAAGGACGGCTACAAGCAGGTCTACGCGATCACCTCGTCGACGCAGAAGACCGGCGATCCCCAGGTCGGCGAGACGGTGACGGTGACCGCGAAGGTCACCGGGGACACCGCGACGGCGATGACGCTCGGGAAGGCCGGGCAGCAGCGCGGCCAGAACGGCGGCCAGCCCGGGCAAGGCGGTCAGGGCGGTCCTCCCGGACAGGGCGGCCAGGACGCGCCTCGCCGCGGCTACTGACCCACGACGCTCAGCAGCGCGGCGGCCGTCTCGGCGGGCTCCTGGCCGGACGTGTCGAGTACTACGCGGTCGCCGGGGGAACGCCGCATCTCCTCGGCTTCGGCGACCGCGCGGGCGGTCACCCGGTCCCGCACGTCGGGTGACGCGCCGCGCAACTCGTCGCCCGCCAGCAGCGCCGACTCACCGCCGGCCCGGCGCCGGACGCGCTCGGCGAGCGTCGCGGCGTCCGCGTCGAGGTGGACGACGGTGACCTCACCGAAGGCGCGTGAGTGCCCGCGACCGAATTCCCGGGCCGCGATGAGCAGCGTCCGCGCCCCTGCGTCGCGATAGCCCCGCCAGACCGCGGCGAGGTTCGCCGCTTCCACGGCCGGATCCGGACCGGGACGCACGAAGGCGAGCTGGGCGAGGTCGACGTAGGCGACCGGCACTTCGCGCTGCCAGAGATCCCGCAGCACGCTCCACGCCGCTGTCGACTTGCCGGCCGCCGTCGGCCCGGTCACCACGATCACGTGTCCGGGCCGCGGCTCCACGTCGGGTAGCGGATGCACGGGCCCGCCTGCCACGACACACCGCGAGAGCAAGGCTTCCACCGTTTCTTCGGGCAGCTGCCCGCTCGTGTCCAGCAGCTCGCCGAAGCCGGTGCGGTCGTAGTCGTCCGCCACGGTGAAGAGATCCGGCAGCGCTTCGGCGAGTGAACCGCGGCCGAGGAACCGGCTTCGCAGCTCGTCGCGATCGCACCGCAGGCGGACGAGCGTGAGTTCGAAACCTTCGTCGCGGCCCTCGAAGTACGGCTCGGTCCCGTTCTCCGGATCCACCACACCGGACACGACGATCTGCCGGACACCCCGGCGGCGCAGGATGTCCAGCACCCGCAGCAGGTTGCCCGCCTTGATCGCGTGCGCGTGCTCGCCACCGCCGGGCGGCGGGCCGATCAGCCCGAGCTGATCGATGTCGACGTACGCCACGCTCCCGCCCAGCGCCGCGACGCGCGTGTACAAACCCCAGCCGGTGGTCGATTTCCCTGTTCCCGGTGCCCCGGTCGTCCAGAGCACGGGCGTCTTCGCGGTCCCCATCACTTTTGATCTTAAGAACCCCTGTCCAGCGAAATAGGGCAGAGTTGGTCGGGTGCGGGACATCAGTGGTTCGCTGGCGCGGCAGGCCTGGGCGGTCGCCGCCGTCTGTCTCGTCGCCGACGCCGGCATCTTCCTCATCGCCGGGCCGCCGCTCTCGATCGGCTGGCAGGTGTGGGTGGTGCTGCTCGGCGGCATCCTCGTGAACCTCGCGCTCGCCGGGCCGTCGCGGTATTCCGGCTGGGTTTCGGCCGCGCACGCGACCCTGCTCATCGCCTCGCCGCTCCTGCTGTTCCCCTACGACAGTTACCTCCAGTCCACCAACGCGGGTGTGCTGATCGCCGGATACCGCGCGGGCGCGTGGCTTTCGACGAAACCCGCGCTGGCCGCGCTGGGCGTGATGGTCGTCGGCCTGTTCGGCTGCAACCTCATTCCGTCCGACCGGGGCGACCGGGACTGGCGGCTGCTGCTCATCGACGTCGGCGTCTCGGGCCTGCTGCCCTGGATGGTCGGCCGGTACACGACCGCGCGGCGCGCCTACATCGCCGATCTTCAGCGCGCGGAGGAACAACAGCAGCAGCACGAGGCCGAAGCGGTGCGCCGGGCCGTCACCGAGGAACGGACCACGATCGCCCGCGATCTGCACGACGTGATCTCCCACCATGTCAGCGCGATCGGCGTGCACGCCGGTGCCGCGAGACTTGGCTTGCCCGAAGGAGAATCCGCCGTGCGGCGTTCGCTCTCGGCCGTCGAGTCGTCGAGCCGGGCCGCGATGGCCGACCTTCGCCGGCTGCTGGATCTGTTACACGGCAAGGAGAACGGGGACGCGCAGCGGCAACCGGGGCTGGACAACCTCGACGAGCTGCTCGACAACCTCCGCACCGCGGGGCTTCCCGCGCGGCTGACCACTCACGGCGGGCCGCGGGAACTGCCGGGCTCGGTGGACATCGCGCTGTACCGGATCGCGCAGGAGGCGCTGACCAACGCGCTCCGGCACGGCTCCGAAAGAACCGTGGAGATCGACCTCGACTACCGGCAGACCGAGGTCGTCCTCACGATCACGAACCAGATCGGCCGCCCGCACCGGAACGCGTCCGCCGAATCGACGAAACGCGGGCTCGCCGGCATCCGGCAGCGGGTCGCGTTGTTCGGCGGCCAGGCGGAATGCGGGCCGATGGACGACGGGCGGCATTGGCGGGTACGAGTCGGTTTTCCCTTGGAGGTCGCGTGATCCGGGTTCTGTTGGCCGACGACCACGCGATGTTCCGGTCCGGGATGCGCGCGGTACTGGACACGCAGGCCGACTTCGAATGCGTCGGCGAAGCGGCGGACGGCCGGGAGGCGGTGGCGCAGGCGGCCGCCCTGCGCCCGGACGTCGCGGTGCTCGACGTCCGGATGCCCAAATTGGACGGTCTCGCCGCCACCGAGGCGATCATGTCCGCGCCCGGCAACGACACCCGCGTCCTCGTGCTGACCACGTACGACTCTGACGAGTACGTCTACCGCGCGCTCCGGGCCGGTGCCAGCGGGTTCCTGCTGAAGAGCCTCGCGCCCGAAGAACTCGTTTCGGCCATGCGGGTGGCCGCGCGCGGCGACGCGCTGATCGACCCGACGGTGACCCGGCGGCTGGTGTCCACCTTCGCCACCAGCATCGAGCCGGTGGCCGCCGCACCCGCGGAGCTGGAACGGCTCACCTCCCGCGAACGGGAGGTCCTCCTGCTGGTCGCGGACGCCTCCAGCAACGCGGAGATCGCCGCGCATCTGCATGTGGGCGAAGAGACGGTGAAGACCCACGTTTCCCGTGTCCTGGCGAAACTCGGGCTGCGCGACAGGGTGCACGCCGTCGTCTACGCCTACCGTAACGGTCTGGTGGGCGGCCGATGATCAGTTCGCCGGACACCGCTCCCGGTGACAGAATTCCCGGGAGACACGTCGAGGCGGGGAGCAGGACATGAAGCGCTGGGTCACGCTCACGATCGGGCTGGTCTTCCTGCTGGTGGGCGGCGTCTGGGTGCTCCAGGGCGCCGGCGTGCTGACCGGCAGTTTCATGACGGGGCAGAAATTGTGGTTCCTGATCGGGCTCGTCGCGTTCCTGGTCGGAGTGGTGCTGGTGGCGGCCACCGCGCGCCGCTCGCGGAAGGCACCTTCGGACGAGTCCTAGTGTGCGGCGCCTGATCACGCGAGATACGCCTCTGATCACGTGAGTGCGGCGCCTGATCACGCCCGGGGAGCCATTCGGCGACGCAAGAGGGTCCAGGCAGCATCGCGCGAGTCTCCGGCGCAGGACACTAGCTCGCTCACCGCTGAACCTCGCGAAGAGAAGACGTCAGCTGATCTTGAAGATCGGGTAGCCGGGCGCGATCTCCAGGAGCTTCTCGTCGGAAGCCTTGGCGTCGACCCCGTCGAAGAACACGCCGACCTCGAACTTCCAGCGCTTGAGGTAGGCGCGCAGGATCACGGGCTTCTCGTCGTCGGTCAGCTCGGTGTAGGTGAACGTCTCCGTGCGGCGCCCGACGCTGAGCTGACCTTCACCGGCGACCCGCAGGTTGCGCACCCACTGCGTGACACCCCGCGGCGCCACCAGGTAGCGCTCGCCGTCGAGCTTCAGCAGGTTGACCGGGACCGACCGCAGCTCGCCGCTCTTCCGTCCGCGCACCGAGAGCACCCGGCTGCCGACCACGCTGACACCGAGCTTCGTCAGCTTGAGCACCATTTCGTTGAACGCGTTGGTCGCCTTCGCCGGCTTGATGTAGCGCGTGGTGGTCATCTCGGCTCCTGAAGTTCGGGAGAGCAGTGCTCTCTGTTAAGAGCAGTGAACACCAGAGCGCCAGTCGCTGTCAAGAGCAGTGCTCTCGTTTTGGTGCGATGCTCTACAGTGAGAGCATGGCCGCCACCCAGACCGCACGTGAACGCGCCCGTGCCGAACTCACCCGCGAGATCAAGGACGAAGCCCGCCGCCAGCTCGCCGAGGTCGGCGCACTCGGTCTCTCACTCCGCGCCGTCGCGCGCGAGCTGGGCATGGTCTCGTCGGCGCTCTACCGCTACTTCGCCAGCCGTGAGCAGCTGCTGACCGCGCTGATCATCGACGCCTACGACGCAGTCGGCGAGGCCGCGGAAGCCGCCGGCGACCCGAAGGCGAGCCCACTCGAACGGTGGGAGGCGATCTGGCGCGCGGTCCGCGCCTGGGCGAAGGCGCATCCCCACGAGTACGCGCTGATCTACGGCTCGCCGATCCCCGGCTACCAGGCCCCGCAGGACACCATCACGCCGGCGGGGCGGGTGGCGTTCGCCCTGGTCGCGGTCCTGCGCGACGCAGATCTGCGGGTCGAAACCGAGGTCGGCGAAATGCCCGTCGAGCTGCTCGATCAGCTGGACGCCGTCACTCAGATCCTCAAGGTGAACCTGGGCCCGGAAACGGGGTCCCGGCTGATCATGGCCTGGACCCAGCTGTTCGGGATGATCAACTTCGAGCTTTTCGGCCAGTACGTCGGCAGTGTCGACCCGTCGGACGCGTTCTTCGCGCACGGAACCCGTCAGATGGCCGAATTCACCGGGATCAAGATGACCGGCTGAGCGCGGTCCACGAGCGCATCAGCAACTGGACGGCGTCGACCACGTCCTCGTCACCGGTCCCCTCGGGACTGAGGAAACGTTGGAGCAGAAGGCCGTCTTCGAGCGCGTGCAGGATCAGCGCGAGAAAGGCCGGGTCGGCGGGCGGTTCCGCGCCGCGCGCCGCGAGTTCGGTCTTGACCGACGTCTCCAGCAGCGCCCTTGTCGACTTCTCGCCTTCGCCGACGAGCGGCCGCGCCTCGGGATTCCGCAGGGCGTAGAGGGTCAGTTCGGTGCGCAGGGTCAGCCAGCCCGCGAGGTGCTCGGCGCGCTCGACGTTCCACACGCGCAACCGGTCCATCAGCTCGGCGAAGGAGCCCACGCCCTCCCGCAACGCGGCGACCTCTTCGGCCTCGCGCACGGTTCGGCGGCGGAGCAACTCGACGACCAGTTCGTGCTTGCCATCGAAGTTCCCGTAGAACGCGCCTCGGGTGAAGCCGGCCCGTTCGGCGATCTGCTCGACCGAAGTGCCGTTGACGCCGCGTTCGGCGAACAGCTCGGCAGCCGCCGCGAGCAGGCGCTGTTTGGTCTGCTCGCGACTCTCTTCCCGAGTCAACCGTCTCGCCGTCACAGGGCGATCTTAGAGCTGTGCTGAATCAGCTCTCGGCGGGAAAACGTGCTTAGAGTTCGCGGCTCCCGCGACGGCCGGTCAGCCACACGCCACCGGCCAAGACGCCGGCCGCGACCACGACGGCCAGTGCGGCGAGCGGCCACAGCGTCTGGCTCGCGAAGAAGGCCGCGACGGCGCCGAAGAGCACTGCGACGAGGAGCAAGGGGGTGGTGCGGACGGACGCGGCGGCGGGGACGGTGACCATGGGAGGTTTCCCTTCGGGCGTGGTGCGCGGAACACTCGGTTTTCACGGGTGGGACAGCGCCGGATCGGTGGCCTTACGCCGGTTGGGGCACAGATCACCCTTCCGGGCGAGATACCGGCACGGCGGCTAACGTCACGCCGGGGACGACATCGAGGGAAAGGCGGCTCGCGGTGGAGAAGTGGGCGGAGCAGGTCGGCAGGATCCGGGTCATCGGAACCGGGGTGATGGGCCGGGGCATCGTCCAACTCGCCGTGACCGCGGGACTCGAGGTCGAACTCGCGGACGCGCAGCCGGACGCGGTGGGCAAGGCCATCGACCACGTCGGCGGGATGCTCGGCAAACTCGCGTCGAAGGGCAAGCTGACCGAAGACGCCGCCGAAGCCGCGAAGGGGCGCCTCATCGCGGTCGACGACCCGCTGGCCCCGGCCGACGGCGTCGATCTCGTCGTCGAAGCGGTCCGTGAAGACCTCGAGATCAAACGCGTGCTGTTCGCCGAACTGGAACGCGTCTGCGGACCGGACACCGTGTTCGCCACCAACACCAGCTCGCTCTCGGTCACCGAGATCGCCGCCGCGCTGACCGATCCCGGCAGGCTCGTCGGGCTCCACTTCTTCAACCCGGTCCCGCTGATGCGGCTGGTCGAGATCGTCCCCGGCGCCCGGACAGCCGGCTGGCTGCCGCCCGCCATGACCGACCTCGTCCGCGGCTGGGGACACGAACCCGTGCTCGCCCGCGACGCGCCGGGCTTCCTGGTCAACCACGCCGGGCGCGGGCTGGGTACCGAGGCGCTGCAGATCCTCGCCGAAGGAATCGCGACCCCGGCCGAGATCGACCGGATCGCGCGCGACGTGCTCGGCCTGAAACTCGGCCCGTTCGAACTGCTCGACCTCACCGGTCTCGACGTCTCGCACGCGGTGCTGGAAAGCATCTGGAGCGGTTTCCACAGCGAGCCCAGGCTGAGGCCGTCGTGGCTGACGCGGCCCCGCGTCGCGGCCGGGCTGTTCGGACGCAAGAACGGCGAGGGCTTCTATACCTACGTCGACGGCGCACAGCAGGTCGAGCCGGAGCCCACCGCGCCGGAACCGCCGCGGACGCCGGTGTGGGTCGACGACGAACGCCTCGGCACGATGCTCACGGCGGCGGGGATCCAGGTCGTGCACACCGCGTACCCGGACACCGTGCTGATCGTCTCCCCGACCGGTGTGTCCACTGTGGACACCGCACTCGCGGCCGGGCTGCCGGCGTCACGGGTCGTCGGCGTCGACCCGCTCGGCGGATACGGGAAACGCCTGACGCTTTCGGTCCACCCCGCCCTCGACCCGGCCGCGGGCCGCGCCGCCTGGGGCGCGCTCGCCGCGACCGGGCTGCCGGTGACCGTGGTCCGCGACGGCCCCGCCCCGATCGCGCAGCGGCTGCTGGCCTCGATCGTCAACACCGCCTGTTTCATCGCCGGGCAACGGCTCGCCTCGCCCGAGGACATCGACACCGCCGTCCGGCTCGGCCTCGGCTACCCGCGCGGCCCGCTGACCTGGGGCCAGGAGGCGGGCGCGGAACTCGTCCTGCGGGTCCTGCACGGCCTTGTCGCGAGCACCGGCGACCAGCGCTACCGGCCGAGCGGCTGGCTCACCGAGCGGGTCGCGCTCGGCCTGCCGCTCACCTCCACCGGCACGTCACCGGCGGACCTTCTTCAGTAGCAAGCCGGACGGTGAGATGTTGTGGACAGGCGTTCGCGGGCTGGCTGCGGCACCGCAGGTCACGCGAGTTTTGGGTCGGGTTGTCGTGAGTGATTCGGGTCGTTAGGGCCAAGAGTGTTCGAGGTGCCTACGTCGGCGAGTTTGTGATCCCGCTTGCTTGGCGTTGGCGGTTCTGCTGGCCTGTGCGCAGGCGGCGGTTTCGCGTGATTGGAGAGACGACACGCGTGTCCAGGCGGACGGCGAGCGTGTTCAGACGGACGACACGGGGTGGAGCCCGGCCGCGGGCGTGTCGTCCGTCCAGTCACAGGTGTCGTCCGTCCAGTCACGTCCGGGGACGCTGCGGTATCGCATGGCACAGGACCAGTCGGCACCGACAAGCTCAGGAGACCCGGCCTAGCAACGGAAAAAGGCCCCCTTCCCAGGTTCGGGAAGGGGGCCTTTCACGCACTCAGCCGACTACCAGGGGCGGTCGGTGACCCCACCGGTGGTGGAGTTCCAGGTGACATAGCCGCCCTGGAAGTTGTTCTGCCGTCCGCCGGTGACGGCGAACTCGTCGGTCGTCGGGAACTTCAGGTACGAGTACTCCCAGCCGAGCGCGGCCCAGCGCTTGCGGATCTCGCCCCACACGCCGCGGGCGTCGGTGGCCATCGTCCAGTAGATGGACCCGTTCTTGGTGAAGTGGTTGTACCGGGCGACACCGTTCGGGGTCGCCGTCTCGTCGGTCGACGGGTAGCCCAGCGGACCGGTTTCCCAGCCCAGCGCCGCCCACTTCACCCGGATCCGGCCCCAGATGGCCTTCGCGTCGGTCGCCGCGGTGTAGTAGATCGAGGCGGCCTTGCTGAAGTGGTTGTACCGGCCGGTGCCGTCCGGGGTGGCCGCTTCGTCGGTGCTCGGGTAGCCGAGTTCACCGGCTTCCGCGCCCAGTGCCAGCCACTTCACCCGGATCCGGCCGAACACCGGGTGGGCGCCGGTGTTCACCGTGTAGTAGATCGACGACTCCATCTTGCCGGGCCAGTACGGGAAGTTGTTGTACCGCCCGGTGGTGTCCGCCGTGGTCATCTCGTCGGTCGAGGGCGGGCCGAAGGCCTTGTGGCCGCCCGAAGCGAGGTACTTCTCGAGGATCTTGCCCTCGATCTGCTTGACGCCCGTGTCCTTCGACCAGTACAGCCGTCCACGCTCGTAGGTGCGGAAGCGGACCGTGCCGTCGACCACCTCGGGTGCGGTCGCCGCGCCGAGTCGTTGCGCCAGCGCGGGTTCGTCGCGGTAGCGCTTGTCGATCGGCGTGATGTACTTCGCCGTCAGCGTCAGGTCGGTGGTGCCCATGGTGACCTTGGTCAGCCTCGCGGCCGCGCCGTTCGACCAGCCGGTGAAGGTCGACGCGCCGTCCGAGGCGACTTCGGCGGCCTGGATCTCCACCGTCGCGCCTTCGACCACCATCGCCGAGGCGACACCGCCTTCGGGCGTGATGCCGAGCGCGGCGGCGGTGGTGGCGGTCAGCGTGAGCCGGTGCTCGCGCGGCTTCGCCACATAGGTCTTCGAAACCGAGACGCCGGCGCTGTCGGTCGCCGTCGCGGTGAACTCCAGGTTGGAGTCCGTGTGATCGGTGAACGGCATCGTGAACTCGGGGCCGGTGGCGCCGTGGTCCGGATGCGCGTGGCAGACCGCGTTCTCCGGGCAGTGCCGGACCAGCGTGGTCCAGGTGACCGGGAGGTCGCCGTCCTCTGTGTCGGTGACCGTCGCGCCGACCTTGACCTGCTCGCCGACCGCGAACAGTTGCCCGCCGGGGTCGGTCATGGTCAGTTTCGGCGAGTGGTTTCCGGGCGCCACGACGACGTCCGTGCTGCCGGACGCCTGGAACCCGTCCTTCACCGTCAGCTTGGCGGTGAACTTCTCGGTCCCCGCCGCGTAGGAGTGACTGACCTTGACGCCGGTGCCGGTGGTGCCGTCGCCGAAGTCCCATTCGTAGGTCAGCGGGTCGCCGTCGAAGTCATAGGAACCGGTGCCGTCGAAGGAAACCGTGCGGGTCGCGGGGTCGGTCTCCGAGGTCGCCACCGCGACCGGAGCCTGGTTTCCGGTGGCGTAGCTGAGCCTGCGCAGCACACCGGTGTAGAGGTCGGCGAAGACGACGTCACCGTTGGCCGCGGCCGCGAACTTGACCGGGCCGCCGACGCCGGTGAACTTCGGCGGGGTCTCCTGCGCGCGGACGACCCGGCCCTGCGCGTCGTACTTGGCCGTCCAGATCTTCTGCGTGGCGTAGTCGCCGAAGAAGTACGCGCCCTGGTACTCCTCCGGGTAGGAGGATCCACTGTAGACGATCCCGCCGGTGATGCTGTTGCCGTTGTCGACGGCCTGGCCGTGAGGGACCGCGATCATCGGCGGCGTGTTCACGGCCGAACCGCAGGCGGCCATCGCGGAGAATCCGTCGGTGGGCTGGTTGCCCTCGAAGCACGGCCAGCCCTGGTTCGAGCCCTTCTGGACGAAGTTGATCTCTTCCCAGGTGCCCCAGCCGACGTCGCCGACGACCGGCAGGCCGGTGCTGGAGTCGATGCTGAACCGGAACGGGCTGCGGAAACCGGTCGCGAAGACCTTGGACCGCAGCGAGTTCGGCGCCGCCGCGTTGTAGAACGGGTTGGCCGGGAGGCCGACGCCGTCCGCCGTCATGTGCAGGATCTTGCCGTAGATCTTGTCGACGTCGTAGGTGTTCAGGGCGAACGGGTCCGCTCCCCCCTCGAAATTGGCGTTGTCCCCGATGGAGACCCACACCGTGCCGTCGGGAGCGGCCACGACACCGGTCATGCCGTGGATGCCGGTGTTGCCGGGACCTTCGACGAGTACCTTCTCCGCCGTCAGCCCGGTCGGCTGCTCCGCGGTGCCGGTCGCCGTCCAGCGCGAGGCGCGCAGGACGAACCCGCCACCGGCGACGTTGACCGCGCGGGTGGTGTACAGCTGGCGCGAAGCGGCGAAGTCGGGCGCGATCGCGATCCCGACCAGGCCGAGGTCACCGGTGCTGCGGGTGGGCAGCGTCGCAATGGTCTGAACCTGCCCGGTGGTGGAGACCCAGGCGACCTTGCCGCTCTTGCCGGTGGTCAGGATCGATCCGTCGGGCAGGTACACGAAATCGGTCAGGTCGTATGGCGCCTGCCCACTCGGCTGGTCCCGAAGGACGAAGCCGGGAGGCAGCGTAGGCGCCGCGGACGCCGTGGCGGTGGTCATGAACGGCACGAGCAGCGCCGCCACCATCAAGGTCACGAGGGCGTGACAGAGTGCACGAATTCTCGAAGGCATGAAGAAGGGCCCCTTTCCCCAGTCGAACGTCTCATCGACGGGGTCGAGGTGGGCATTTCACTCCTTCGAGTGGCTTTACCGAAATGTGATCACCTGCGCCTGTCGATCACCTGCCCCGTGCTCCGGTTCCAGGTGACGTACCCGCCCTGGA
Organism: Amycolatopsis sp. lyj-112; assembly: GCF_046549055.1. Lineage (NCBI taxonomy): Bacteria > Bacillati > Actinomycetota > Actinomycetes > Pseudonocardiales > Pseudonocardiaceae > Amycolatopsis > Amycolatopsis sp. lyj-112. Next base: position 915,515 of record NZ_JAJPWS010000002.1, read on the forward strand.
AGGTGCTCTGACGGCCGATCGGGATGCTGAACTCGTCCGTCGTCGGATAGCGCAGGTAGGAGCCCTCCCAGCCGAGCGCGGCCCAGCGCTGCCGGACCGCCCCGTAGACGGCGCGCGCGTCGGTCGACGGCGTCCAGTAGAGAGAGCCGGCCTTGGTGAAGTGGTTGTAGCGGCCGACGCGGTCCGGGGTCACCGACTCGTCGGTGGCGGGGTAGCCGAGCGGCCCGCTCTCCCAGCCGAGCTCCTGCCAGCGGACGCGGATCCGGCCCCAGATCGCCTTGGCGTCGGTCGCCACCGTGTAGTAGATCGACGCGTTCTTGCTGAAGTGGTTGTACCGGCCGGTCCCGTCCGGCGTCCCGAACTCGTCCGTCGCCGGATAGCCCATCGGCCCGAGTTCCCAGCCCAGCGCCGCCCACTTCACCCGGATGCGGCCGTACACCGGATGCGCGCCCGTCGACGGCGTCCAGTAGATCGACGACAGCATCGTGGCGGGCCGGTGCGGGAAGTGGTTGTACCGGCCGACGCCGTCCGGGGTCGGCGACTCGTCGGTACCGGGCGGGCCGAACATCCGATGCCCGCCCTGCGCGAGGTACTTGGCCAGGATCTGGCCTTCGATCTGCTTCACCCCGGTCTCGACGCTCCAGTACAGCCTGCCGCCCGCGTACGGCCGGTAGCGCACGGTCCCGTCGGCGACCTCGGGCCCGACGGGCGCGCCGAGTCGTTGCCGCAGCGCGGGTTCGGCCTGGTAGCGCTTGTCGATCGGGGTGAGGTAGTTCGCGGTCAGTGTCAGGTCGTGCGCCGGGACGGTGAGGGTGCCCGTGCGCGTGGTCCGTCCGTCCGACCAGTTCGCGAACGTCGAGACACCGTCCGCGGCGACCGCGGCGGCCTCGACCTCGAACGTCGCGCCCTCGGTCACCATGGCGGTCGCGACCCCGCCTTCGGCCGGGATGCCCAGCGCCGCGGGAACGTTCGCGACCAGCGTCAACCGGTGTTCACGCGGCATCGCGACGTAGGTCCTGCTCGCCTTCACCCCGGCGCTGTCGGTCACCGTCGCGGTGATCTCGACGCGGGAATCCTGGTGATCGGTGAAGGGGAGGGAGAATCCAGGCTCGGTGCCGGAGGTGCCGGGATGCGCGTGGCAGGTGGCTTCCTGGGGGCAATGCCGGATCAGGGTGGTCCAGGTGACCGCCAAGGCGCCGTCCTCGACGTCGGAGGCCGTCGCGCCGACGCCGACCGCTTCACCGACCGCGAAGGTGCGCGCGCCGGGATCCGTCAGGTTCACCTGCGGCGAATGGTTTCCCGGCGCCACGACGAGATCCGTGCTGCCGGTGGCGCCGAGTCCGTCGGTGACGGTGAGCCGCGCGGTCGCCCTTTCCACGCCCTCGGCGTAGGCGTGGCTCACTCTGGCGCCGGTCTGGCTCGTGCCGTCTCCGAAATCCCAGTGGTGGGTAAGGAGATCTCCGTCGAAGTCGTACGAGCCGGCGCCGTCGAAGGTCACCGTCCTCGTCGACGGATCGGTACTCGACGTCGCCACCGCGGCCGGTTCCGCGTTCGTGCCCGGATAGCTGAGCCGCCGCAGACTCCCGGTGTAGATGTCGGCGTAGACGATGTCACCGTTGGCCGCCGCCGCGAATTTGACCGGACCACCGATGCCGGTGAACTTCGGTGGCCGTTGCGGCGCCTGGACGAGCCTGCCCTGGCTGTCGTACTTCAGCGTCCAGATCTTCTGCGTGACGTAGTCCCCGAAGAAGAACGCGTCCCGGTATTCGTCCGGATAGGACGATCCACTGTAGACGATCCCGGCGGTGACGCTGTTGCCTTCGTCGGGTCCTGAACCGTGGTGGTATTCGGTGATCGGCGGGGTGTTCACGACGTTGGCGCAGGCGGCGAGGCCGGAGTAGCCGGGTGTCGGATGGTTCCCTTCCCAACAGGGCCAGCCGTGGTCGGCCCCCGGCTGCACGACGTCGACCTCTTCCCAGGTGGTCCAGCCGACATCGCCGACGACCGGCAGGCCGGTGCTGGGATCCAGGGTGAACCGGAACGGGCTTCGGTAGCCGCTGGAGAAGACCTTGGAGCGCGCGGAATTCGGCGTCCCGGCGGCGAAATAGGGGTTGGCCGGGACACCGGCGCCGTCCGCGGTGACGTGCAGGATCTTGCCGTAGAGCTGGTCGAGGTCGAGCGAGCGCAGCGCGCCCGGGTCCATCCTGGTGAAATCGGCCGCGTCCCCGACGGCGATCCACACCGTGCCGTCGGCCGCCGCGACGATCCCGGTGATGCCGTGGACTTCGTGGATACCGGGAAGATCGAGAAGCACGCGTTCGTTCGCGAGACCGGTGGGCTCGTCCGCGCCGGTCACCGTCCAGCGCGCCACCCGCATGGTGAACGCGCCGCCGGTAGTGCCGAACGACCGCGCGAGGTAGATGTGGCGCGACGTGGCGAAGTCCGGGGCGACCGCGAGGCCGACCAGACCGAGGTCACCGCGGTTGTGGACCGGCAGCGTCGCGATCGTGCGCGGCTGACCGGTGGTGGACACCCACGCGACCTTGCCGCCCTTTCCGGTACTGAGCACCGAACCGTCGGGCAGGTAAGCGAAATCGGTCAGATCGAACGCGGCCTGGCCGCTGGGCTGATCCCGCAGGACGAACCCGGACGGCAGAGTGGGCGCTCCGGTCGCTTCCGGAGCGCCCACCCATCCCGGTAACAGCAAGAGGGAAACCGACAGCACGGCGACTATGCGAGCAAGTACCCGAACGCCCATCGACTTCTCCCGTTTCCGGCGTGTCCTGACACGTCGGCGGAGAGGGCGAAGTCATTGCCGTTCGGAGCTTTCCTTTACCTCAAAGCAACCGAACCGCAATATCAGGCGACGACCTGCACCACGTTGCCGTTCTGCAACGTCGAGAAGTACTTCTGCGAAGCCGCCGTGGAAAGGTGGATGCAGCCGTGCGAGTACACGGAAAGGCTGCCGGTGTGGAAAGCGATACCCGGCAGGAAGAACACCGAGTTCGGCATCGGCGCGTCGAACTCCCTGGAGTGGTAGTTCTTGACCTTGGCCGAAACGCGGAAGACACCGGTCGGCGTCGCGTGCCCCTTCTTGCCGGGCAGTTGCTTGACGGGGCCGTAGATGACCTTGCCGTCCTGCAGCAGCCACGTCTTCAGCGAGGAGAGGTCGACGCAGGCGCTCACACCCGGCGTCGCCAGCGCGGTCTTGCAGGGGACGTTGGCGGCGTTCGGAGCGGGCTTGGGCGCCGGCTTCGGGGTCGGCTTCGGTTTGGGCGGCGGCTTGGGCTTCGACGACGTCGGCTTGGCGCTGCTGCTCGGCGTAGGCGTCGCCGAGGACGAGGACGTGGCCGGCGTGGAAGACGTGGCGGGCGCGGTGGATTCGGCCACCGGGTCACCCTGCGCGACGGCGCCGCCACCGGGCGCGCCGCCGCCGGCGTTGCCGGAACACGCTGTCAGCACCAGCGCCGTGGCCAGCGCGGTCACCCCCACCAGGAACCTCTTCACGACCCTTACCCCCGTTTGTCCGTAGTCCGTCTGACATGGGTAAAGACGGAACTCACCCGTCCGGGGTTGTTGATCTGGAGGTCACGATCACATCACGCGGCCGACCACCCGCGCGTACATGCGGCCCGGATTGGCGCCTTCGTCCAGATAGCCGGGCAGCGGCGGCAGTTCCTTCACGAAAACGCCCAGCCGCTCGTACAGCTCGTTGACATCCGCGGGGCGCCGCTCCGGATCCTTCTCCAGCAGATCGGCGAGCAGATCGTTCAGTTCGTCCGGGACACCCGCCACGGCGGCCGGGTTCTCCTTGACCTGCTTCTCGAACACGGCGTACGCGGTCGGCCCGGTGAACAACTGCCTGCCGGTCAGCATTTCGTGCAGGACACAACCCAGCGCGTAAAGATCACTGCGCGGCCCCGCGATCCCGCGCTGGATCTGTTCGGGCGCCATGTACGCGGGCGTGCCGAGGATCTGGCCGGCGCGGGTGAACTGGGCGACGTCGGTCTCGCGCAGCATCGCGAGCCCGAAGTCGAGCACCTTCACGCTGCCGTCCGGGCACAGCATCAGGTTGGTGGGCTTGAGATCGCGGTGACAGATCGAAAGCGCGTGCGCGGCGGACAGCACGGCGCACGCCTGTGCCGCGATCGCGGCCGCCCACGGCACGGGCAGCGGCCCGTGCTCGGCGGCGAGATCGGCCACGGTCACGCCCTCGATGAACTGCATGACCTGGTACAACCGCTCGTCGTAGGTGCCGAAGTCGTACAACGTCGGCGCGCCCGCGTGTTCCAAGGTGGCGAGGATCCGCGCTTCCCGGATGAACCGCTGTTCGAGTTCGGCGTCCGGCCCGCCGGGCAGGCCCAAGAACTTCACCGCCACGCGACGGCCCAGATGCCGGTCGTGGCCCGCGTAGACCGCGCCCATCCCACCCCGGCCGAGCGGTAGCTCGTCGAGTTCGTAGCGGTCCGCGATCAGCACTCAGTTCTCCGGGATCAGCTGTCCTTCGGTAAGCCCGGCCAAGCCTAGCCTCACCAGCTCAAGGCCCGATTCCGCCGCCTCCCGCAGGGCATTCTCGAACGCCGCGAGGCGTGTGAAGGCTTCCCCGTACGCCCGCTGCGTCTCGATCGGATAGCGCGGGATCCGGGTGCGTTTCAGATCGATCCTGGTCGACGTGCTCGGCGCGACCTGCCCGGCCGCGCGCAGGCAGCCGGCGAGGAAGGCGGCATCGAGCCGGCCGGGGTCGGTGCGGTACTTCGACATCGGCGGCTCGACAGTCTCGCTGACTCCACTGTGGACATACGCCGGAACGGACGGCGACGCGACGACGTCTCCTTCCTCCACCACCTCCGGCACGGTCAGCACACCGGACTTCAGCAGCTCGCCGATCGTGGTGAACGCGGGCTTCTCGTCGGACGCCGCCAAGGACGGCAGCGCGAACCGGACCCCCTCGAACCGACGGCGTACCGCGAGGAACGCCTCGCCCGCATGTTCGTCACGGGCCTGATGCCGCGCCGGGGAAAGGTCGATCTCCTCGTCGAGCAGGTCGATGATCCGGACCGCGCCCGGCACCTCGGCGCCCCGCAGATGTTCCGGCCACTGTTCCTCCACAGTGGACGGATCGGCCAGCAGGAGCAGCCGGGACGGCGGACGCTCGCCGGGCTCCGGCCGTCGCAGAAGCCAGAGATCCGAGCCGCCGACCGTGACCACCGCGCGCAAAGCCCCGGCCCGCAACAGGTTCCCGCGGATCCGGCGCCCGGTGCGCCGCCCGGCGGCGACCTGCGGCATGAGGATCGCGACCAGGCCGCCGGGTTTCACATGCGCCAGGCAGTGCTGCAGCCAGGCCAGTTCCGGTTCACCGCGCGGCGGCTGGCCGTACTCCCAGCGCGGGTCGCCGACGAGTTCGTCGTGGCCCCATTCCCGTTCGTTGAACGGCGGATCGCAGATGACGGCGTCGGCGAGCAGTCCCTCGAAGGAGTCCATCGGCAGCGCGTTCGCGCCGTACATCTCCATGTCGGCGCCCGCGAGCAGCAGCCGGTGCGCGGCGATGCACGAGATGGTCGGGTCGTCGGTCTGGCCGAGCAGCCGGGTTCCCCCGGCGGCGAGCAGCAGCGTCCCGAGGCCGCACGCGGGATCGAGCACCACGCCGGGTTCGGGGCAGGCGAGCCGGGCCATCAGCCGCGCCACCGGTTCCGGCGTGACGGACAGCTGCCGGGAATGCGCCTCGACATAGCGCTCACAAAGGAATTCGAACGCATCGCGCGCCCCTTGCTCGACAGTGAAGCGTTCCAGCAGTTCGAGCAGCTCGGCATCGTCGTAGCGGGAGGAATGGCCCCAGTCCTCGGAGCCGCGCCGGGAAAGGAACGAACCCGCGCGGCCGACGCGCTGGCCCAGCGTCAGGTCGTCGCCGAGGTTGCGCAGCCGCTGCCAGACCCGGTCGCCGAGCGACACCTGGAACGCCTTCCCGCGCTCCCGTAGCCAGGTTTCGATGTCGGGCAGCGAAAAGAGGGGGCTCGACGCGGTGCCGCCGACCGGTGCGGGAAAATCGCCGTGGCGGCGGCGCCAATTGCTGACCGCGGCCCGGCCGACGTCGGCGATGCGCGCGATGTCCGCGGCACTGACGGTGGCTTGCTCCTCCATCACCGCATCGTAACCGACAGCTGACGCTTCCAGCTCATTGTTTGTGAACTCAGTACACAACTGCTTTACTGGGGTCATGACGTACTCCCTCCGGTACGCCGCCGGCTCGCATATCGGGCAGCGCCGTCAGGTCAACCAGGACTCGGTCTACGCCAGCGCCAGACTGCTGGCGGTCGCCGACGGCATCGGCGGCCAGCCCCACGGCGAGGTGGCGAGCGCCGAGGCGGTCGGCGTCCTCTCCCGGCTCGACGCGGACCTCCTCGCGTTCGACCTCGCCGACGTCGACCTGCCGGACGTCCTCGCCGGTGGCATCCGGGCGATCGACGAGCGGCTGGCCTCGACGGCCGAGCGCGAACCGGAGACGCGGGGCATGGGGACGACGCTGACAGCACTGCTCTTCGACGGCTCGTACTTCGCCGCCGCCCACATCGGCGACTCTCGCGGGTACCTCCTGCGGGGTGGCGAGCTCAAGCGGTTCACCCGCGACCACACCCTCGTCCAGGCTCTCGTGGACGAGGGGCGCATCGACCCGGCCGACGCCGAGGACCATCCTCGACGCTCTCTGCTCATGAAGGCCCTTCAGAGCACCGGCAGCGGCGAAGCGGACATCTGGACCTTCGGCGCGGCCCCCGGGGACCGTGTTCTGCTGTGCTCGGACGGGTTAACGGCAACGGTTGTCGAAACCGTTATCAAAGAGGTTCTGGCCGCCCACCAAGATCCCGCCGAGATCGTCCCGCGACTGATCGACCTTGCCAACGAGGGCGGCGGACCGGACAACATCACCGTCGTCGTCGCCGACGTTCTCGCGTCGGCGCGCACGTGATCCCACCAGGCCCGAAACGCAGGTCAGACCCACCTTCGAAAGGGTCGAAGGGCATCCGGTAAAGTTCCCCACGGAGGATTGGCCGAGCGGCCTAAGGCGCACGCTTGGAAAGCGTGTTGGGTTCACGCCCTCGCAGGTTCGAATCCTGTATCCTCCGCCGTCAGCAAGGCCCCGGACGTTCCGACGTCCGGGGCCTTGTTGATTACTTAGCCGCACCTTCACTTAACAGAGTCAGTTGATCACGCTAAGTTTAGTTGTGGTCGTTCCAGCCCCCGACGTCCCAAGGAGTCCGCCAAAATGGCCGGAGTCGAAGAGATCCGCGCTGGTATCGCGCTCGCGAACGAGAAGGCATCCGCGGGCATTGCCGCACTTCAGCAGGCAGCGCAGTCTCTCGAAGAAGCGCAACTTTCGCTTTCCCAGGCCACCCAGGGCAGTACCCAGCACGAGGTGAGCCAGGCCCACGGCCTGCTCGCCGAAGCGCTGCAGGGCATCACCGGTATGCAGAGCACCATCCAGGCCGGTATCTCCTCGGCCGAGTCGTACTCGACCCGTCTTTGAGCATGTACCTCGAAGAACTGCACCAGCTGCTGACGGCCGTCCAAACCGGCCTGGCCGACGGTCGCGCCCATGCCGAGCGCGCCAGAAGCCTGCTCGAGGAATCGCGTCGCGCCATTGTGGATCCACAGGCGCAAGCCGTTCCCTGGGTACCGCCGCAGCTGGCGCAGGCCGACGAGGGAATCGAAAATCTCCTGACGCGCCTTTCCGCCGCTGACGACCTGGTCAGCGGCTACCAATCACGCCTCTAGCCAGATTGGCGACCCGGGCATGGGCAGCAAAGCGAGTGAACAGCGCAACCGCGTCGTTACGGCGCTCGAGCGGGTCCGGCACCAGATCGGGCTCGTCCTCGGCTCCGCTGCCGGCGCCCGTCAAGCCGCCGAGGCGGAACTGGCCAAACTGGAACTCGAACAGCACATAGTCCGGGTGGGGATGAACAACTCCACTTCGGACCAGCACGCCGAATGGTCGCGGCATCCCGCCGCGACCGAGGTGTTCGGCATGCTCGGGAGTGTGCGCGGTCAGTTCTACGCGGACTGGGAGGCCGGCCCGAACTCGCTGCGGGACCTGGTCACGAGCAACGCGCCGGGACCCGCCGGGCAGCAGCCGGGCAACTGGCTCGGCCGGGTCGGGCAGAACCCCGGGATCACCGCGCCGGGGCTGTGGCGCATCGGCTCGGCGACCGTGCCGGGCCAGGACATCCCGCGCACGTTCGACGTCGCCATGCCGCTGCTGGACGAGTCGCATCTGTCCATCACGTCGGCACCGAAGACCCGGTCCGCGGTCGACGGGATCGTGCAGAACCTGCTGATGCGGGTGCTGAGCACGTTCGAGCCCGGCGCGGTGCGCATCCACCTGTGGGACGTCGGGCAGCTGACCGCGGTACTGCCCGACCTCTACCCGCTGAGCCGCACGAGCGCGCTCGCGCTGTACGACCCCGGGCGGCTGGAAGACCTCCTCGACGAACTGGCCGGGCACATCCGCCGCATCCACGCGACCGGGATGCAGGCGGGCCACACGTCGCTGCGGGAGATCCGGCAGGCGACCGGCCAGCGCGTCGAACCGTTCCGGATCGCGGTGCTCTACGGCAACGGGGAGACCCTCGAACCGGAACGGGCCCGCGAGCTGAAACGCGTCGCCACCGGGGCCCTGGCCGCCGGGATCTGCCTGATCATGATCGACATGCCGACGACGCTGTCGACGTCGGTGGAGACGTTGAGCCTGCTCGACGACCGCCGCGCGATCAGCAGCATGACCGGCACCGACCTGGTCGTCGATCTCGATCCGCCGATGCCGTCCGGACAGGTCGTCCGCGCCGCCGGCCGGATCGCCGAAGCGTTGATAGCCAAACAAGGCGGCCCGCGTGCGTTCGCCGACCTGCTGCCCACCGAACTGGGCAAGGAGAGTTCGGCGCGGGAACTGCGCGCGCCTGTCGGGTTCTTCGAGGGCGAGCCGGTGGAGGTCGTCATCGGCGACGCCAGCCCGCACGTGCTCATCGGCGGGCCGAGCGGTTCGGGCAAGACGAACTTCCTGTACTCGCTGCTCGGCAGTCTCGCGGCGAGGTACTCCCCGGACGAACTCGCGCTGTATCTCCTGGACTTCAAGGAAGGCGTCTCGTTCGCCGGGCTCGCGCCGGGGCGGCGGGACGCCAGCTGGATGCCGCACGCCAAGCTCATCGGGGTCAACGTCAACACCGACCGCGAGTTCGGCCTGGCCCTGCTGCGGTTCCTCGCCGACGAACTGCGCCGCCGGTCGGCCGCGGCGAAACAGCACGAGGTCACCAACCTCGCGGACCTGCGCGAGCAGGATCCCGCCGGGCACTGGCCGAGGATCGTCGCGGTGATCGACGAATTCCAGTACCTCTTCGCCGGCCGTGACGGAGTGACCTCGACGGCCACCCAGCTGCTGGAGGACATCGCGCGGCGCGGCCGATCCCAGGGCATCCACCTGGTGCTGGCGAGCCAGGACGTCGCCGGGATCGAAGCGTTCTGGGGCAAGCCGGCAGTGTTCGAGCAGTGCACGCTGCGGATCGCGATGCCGAAGGCGCGGCGCGTGCTGTCCGAGACGAACAACGCGGCGGTGTCGGCGCCGAAGTGGCACGCCGTGATCAACCACGATTCCGGTGTCGCACACGGGAACCAGCTGGCGCACGTACCGGACGCGAGCAGCAAGGACGTCTTCGTCAAACTGCAGCACCGGTTGTGGGAACGGTATTCGGAGGCTTTCAAGCGGCCGCGGCTGTTCGACGGGGCGCATTCGCCGGTCTTGGAACAGTTCCCGGCGTTCAACGACCTGAAACCGACGAAGAAGCCGAGGGCGCTGCTGGGGCAGTCGATCGACGTCGGCGAGGCGGCGTGCGGGGTCGACCTGCCGAAGGCGCCGGGCCGGAACATCGCGGTGCTGGGCGCGGCCACCGCGGAGGCACTGTCCATCATGGACTCGGCCGCGCGGTCGCTGGCACGCCAGCATCCGCACGGTTCGGTGGAGTTCGTGCTTTCGTGTCCCATCGAAGCTTCCGTCCCGGCGGTGACGGAGTTGGCCGGGCGGCTTCAAGCGGAGGGACACCGCGCGTCACTGGTCGACGATTTGCCCGCCCGGGTAATCGATATCGCGGAAAATTTGTCCTCTTCGGACAGCGCGAAGGTGCTGCTGCTGTACGGCGTCGACGCTTCGATCCCGGCACTGGAAGCGAAAGCGCCCGGTCAGCTGAAGAGCGGCCTGGACCAGTTGCGGGTGCTGCTGAAACAAGGCCCCACGCACGGCGTCCACACCATCGGCTGGTGGCGCAGCGTCGCGCGACTGAAGGACACCCTCGGCTTCGCGGGCACCGACGACATCGGCACCTGGGCGGCCCTGGACGTCCAGGGCAACGAACTGTCGCCGTTCGCCGCCGGGCAGGTCGTCCATTGGTCACCGCGCCCGGGTCGCGCGTTGTTCTTCGACCGCACCACGCACGGTGCGCCCGAGGTGATCATCCCGTTCCAGCGTCCGGAGGGCCTTCTCGATGGATGACGGCATCACCGCGGCCATGCGGTACAAGGAAATCGTCGGTCTCGCCCGCGCTTCGGCGGAGAACCTCCGCAGCTGGGAGACCGCCCGCGCGGACGAACTGGAAGCCCGGCTCGCCGAGGCGCACCAGGCCGTCGCGGACGCCGCCGAACGCGAGCAGCGGGCGGTCGACCGCGCCACCCGCTGGTGGAAGATGGCGCAGCACAACGTCGAAGGCCTCCCCTGGCTGCCGGACGAGGACGCCCCGCAGCCGGTGTCGACCGCGCGCGCCAGCTACCTGGACCGGTATCTGGAAGAGGTCAAGCCGAGCTACCAGGAACTCGTCCAAGCGGTACTCGCTCTCGGCTGGCGGGCAAAACGCTCCTGACCCCTCACGCGTTTAGTCCTCTACTTGCGGTACATGCACACGCAAGGACCGCAAGTAGAGGACTAATTGCGAGGGGTTTTACGCCGGGCAGAGGTCTGCGATCGCCAGGCCGTGTTCGGCACGCAGGCGCGCGGCCACGAGTGAACGGTGACATGCCTCCGGGTCGCGCTCGACGCAGAAGAACGCGGTCACCGAATCGCTCGCGAGCTCGGCCACCAGCGTGCCGAGGTCGAACGGATCGAGGACCTCCTGGGTGTAGCGCTCGGCGTACTCGGGCGCGAGCGCGACGCGGTTGCGCTTGCCCACGCCCTGGCGGTCGTCCTCTCGGTACTGGAGCTCACGCAGCTCGGTCGTCGGCGCCAGGTCCTTCACGTGCCGGTAGCCGATGTCCGCCCCGGCGAGCGCGCGCTGGAGCCTCACCGAGTTCGCCCAGGAGTAGTCGGGGCCCCGGACGCCGCGGCGCTGGCGGAGGTCGAGCAGCAACCCCACGCCGGCGCCGGTGAGCTTCTCGACGAAGGATCCGGCCGTGAAGCCGTAGACGCCGACTGTCGCGATGCTCCTCATCGCTCTAGGGCACGAACACCGGCTGGTCGACGGACCACAGCCAGGATCCGTCCGGCTGGCGCCGGGCGATCTCGACGGTCATCTCGCCGGTGGTCAGCGTGGACGCCGTGAGCGCCAGGTCGTCGCCCACCAGCGCCGGATGCTGCCTGCCCGGCAAGAGTTCCGGCGCGGCCGCGACGAACTGCTCGTACACCTTCCGGATCTCCGCGTGTCCGGTCGCGAGGTTGCCCGGCGGGAACGCCAGCACGGCGTCCGGCTCGTACAACGCCACCAGCCCGTCGACGTCGCCCGCGTTGGCGCGCTCGATGAAGAACCTGCCCAGGTCGTTCGGCTCAGTGGCCACTGTCTTGCTTGTCATGCCGATGAGCCTCCCAACTAATCACGACATCCTGTGTCGTGTATTCCGGTAAAGTTTTCGTATGCGCGCCGACCGGCTGGTCTCGCTCGTGCTGCTGCTGCGCCGGCACGGCCGGCTGTCCGCGGCCGCGCTGGCCCGCGAGCTGGAGGTGTCCACTCGCACCGTCCTGCGCGACATCGAGGCGCTGTCCGCGGCGGGCGTCCCGGTCTATGCCGAACGCGGCAGGCTCGGCGGTTTCGCCTTGCTGCCCGGTTTCCAGACCGAGCTCACCGGGCTGAACCACGACGAGGCACTGGCCCTGCTGGTCGCCGGGTCGCGGCGCGGCGCGCAGGTGTTCGGTCTCGGCTCGGCGCTCGCTTCGGCCATGCTCAAGGTGGTCGACGCGCTGCCCGAAAGCTCTCGCGCCACCGCGGCCGGCGCGGCCCAGCGCCTGCTCATCGACCCGGGGACAGACCTTCTGTCGCGCAAGCAGGTCGCTGAAGAGGTGCCGGACACCATCGTGGCCGAGGTCCGGCGCGCGGTGTTCGCCGGACACAAGCTGCGCATCCACTACGCGGCCGTGGACCAGGCGCCGAAGTGGCGCACGGTGGACCCGATCGGCCTGGTCACCGTGCGAGAGCAGGGCTATCTGCTGGCCACGAGATCCGGCGAAGACCGCACCTACCGGCTGTCCCGGGTCTTGGCCGCCGAGGAACTCGCCGAACCCGCACAGCGACCGGACCGGGTCGATCTGGACCGGGCCTGGCAGGAACGCAGCACGCGGTTCCGGACCGGCGGCGACCAGGTCACCGTGCTGGTGCGGATGAACCCGGCGCGGCGGGAGGATCTGGTGGGGACCGCGCTGGCCGTCCTCGCCGAAGAAACCGACGCGGACGGCCGGCTGCGGCTGGAGGTGACCTTCCAGGATTCGAGACACGCCGAATGGGCGTTGTGGCAGCTCGCGACGAACGCGGAAGCCCTGTCCCCGGAGTGGTTGCGGACGTCCCTGCGCGACCGCGCCGCCGCCGTCGCCACCTGCTACGTCCGCGATTAGTCCTCTACTCGCGGTCCATGCACACGCAAGGACCGCAAGTAGAGGACGAAACGCGTTAGGGCCTCGGGAAGTACGGGCCGAGGATCTTCTCCAGGTAGTCCGCCAGGTCGTAGAACGCGTCCTGGACGGCGTTGCCCGCGCTCGGCCGGAACCGCAGCACCTGCGGGTCGTGGTCGCTCGCCTGCTGCGCGAATTCCGCGTTCAGGTGCACGACGTCGTAGTCGGTCCCGCGCGGCGCCCGCGACGCCAGGATGTGGTCCAGCACCTGCGACTGTCCCTCGAAGACGTAGCTGTACCGCTCCTTCTCCGGCAGCGAAGCGATGAGGTCCTTCAGTACGCCACCGGCCGTCAGGGTCTGCACCGCGGGCGAGAACGGATAGTCGTTCAGGTCGCCGGCGACGACGATGTTCGCGTTCTTGTCCGACGCGAGCACCTTGTCGATGAAGCCGCGGAGCACGGTCGCCTGCTTCGCCCGCTGCACCTCGGAACTGCGCACCGGCGGCTGGTTGCGGCCGTGGGTCGGCTGGTCGCCGCCCTTGGAGTTGAAGTGGTTCGCGATGACGAACACGGTGCGGCCCAGGAAGACGAACTCGCCGACCAGCGGCTTACGGCTGGCCTCCCACGCTTCGTTCGCCGGGTCGACCCGGCCGGGCGAGACGGTCAGGTGGGTCTTGCCACGTTCCTTGACGACGTCGACCGGAGTGGTCGCGTCACCGCCCGTGCGGTCCACAAAGGACACTCGGGCCGGGTTGAACAGGAAGCCGACGCGGATGTTGCCGCCCGGCTGGCCGCCGTCCTTGCCGTTCTGCGGGTCGATCTGGCGCCACTCGTAGCGCGGGCCGCCGGCGGCGACGATCGCGTCGACGAACTTCTGCATCGTCTGGTCCGCGACGACGGTGCCGTCGTTCGCCGGACCGTTGTTGTCCTGGATCTCTTCCAGGTTCAGGATGTCCGGCGTCGCCAGATTGGTGACGATGGCCTTGGACAGCTCGCCGAACTTCTCCGCACCGTCCAAAGCGGACAGGTTCTCGACGTTGTAGGTCGCCACGGAGAGCTCGCCGCCGCGCTGCTTGCGAGTGCTCTCGCGCTGCAGCTTGTTGTCCTTGGTGGCGCCCAGTTTCGTCGCGAACAGGGTGTAGCCGCCGAAGTTGGTGTACTCGACCGGGCCGGAGGTCTCACCGAGGAGCTGGTCGCCGGTGTTGACCTTCGGGAACGGGACCTGGTCGAAGGGGATCAGCGAAGCGACCTTGAGCACGCCGGTGTTGAGCCGGTCGTAGTCCAGGTACACCGCGCCGCCGCGCACGCTCGGGTTCTGCTTCGGTTTGGTGGTCACGTAAAGCTCGTTGAACGACGTCGACGGGCCGACGACGCGCGCGTCGGAAACGCTGATGATCTCGCTTTCGTGTGTCTCCCAGAAGTCCAGCGAGTACTTCGCGGGCTCCAGCGGCAGCGGCTCGATGGAGCCGCCGGGCGCGGGGGCGACGGTGTCCGGGACCGAATCCGGCGTGACGACAGTCGGTGCGGGCAGGGCGTTTCCGCTGGAACCGACCGTCCACTGTGCACTAGTCAGCTCGGTGAGCGACTGGTACGGCGAGGTCGCGGGCGCGTCCGGGTAGAACTCGCGGATGGTGCCGGCGGCGGTCACCGCGTCGCCGACGGCCACGGCGGGCGTGGTCGAGCCGGTGAAGACGAACAGGCCCTCGCTCGTCCGCGGGTCGGCGTCGGGAGCGGAGTCGGTGAGCCAGAACCCGCGCGCCGAACCGAAGGACCGGATCGCGGTCACGACGCCGGTGACCCCGGCGACCTTACGGTCCTTGAACGGCGAGATCCGGGTCGTGCCCTGGATGTCGTGGATCTTGGCGTCGACCGGCGGCGGGCCGGTCTCGCCCGGCGTCTCACCCTTGCCGTTGGTCGGCGTGGGCTCGCCGGGGGTGAAGTCGGCGGCGTTGTCGTCGGTGTCCACCAGCGCCGACGCCCTCGCGACCGACGTGGTGTTGGACGGCGCGGCGGCCGCGGCACCCTCGCGGATGGTGGCGCCGCCGAAGCCGGCCAGGTCCTTGATCCTGGCGTCGGCCGCGCAGTCGGCCGCGGTCTTGCAGGTGAGCGCCGAGGTGCCCTGGACCAGCGCGATGGTGCCGGCGCTCGCGGACAGCGTGATCGACCCGGTGGCGTCAGGGGTGGGCAGGGCGACACTGCCGCCCGCGCCCTTCGCCTGCGCGATCAGGTACCGGGCGCCCGGCGCGACGCTGCCGGTCAGCGGCGTGACCTGCCAGCTGTTCCCCGACGCGGGCGCGTACTGCACGCTGAAACCGTCGAGGCTCACCGCGGCCGCGCCGCGGTTGGCGAGTTCGACGAAGTCGTTGGTCAGCGTGGCCCCCGCGTTGCCGCCACCGCCGTAGACCTCGGCGATCACGGCGTCGGCGCTGGGCGCGGCGAGCGCGGCCGGAGCGGCGACGCCGCTCACGACCAGCCCGGAGGTGACGGCCACGGTCAGGGCCCGTCTCCTGGCAGCACGGCGGGATGTGGTCACGCTGAGTCCCCTCTTCGCAAGATCGGTCGAGGAATACTCCCCCGAACAAGTGAAATGAGGAAGACGACAAGACAACGATTCGTGACCGCTAGGCCGTTCGGACCCCCGGTTTCGTCGTTTTCAGGGCTGGTTTTGCCGTGTTCTTACGTGAGAGGATCAAGCTCCGCCGCCTGCTACGCACCAGGAGGCGTTTTCATGCGCGGACTTCTTTACGCGCTCATTCCCCTCATCGCGGCAGGTCTCGTGACCCCCGTTTCCCCAGCGGCGGCCGAACCGCCGGAGAAGACCTCGTTCGAGGTGATGACCCCGGCGAGCACGGTCGCTTCGCGCACCGACCGGCGGCCGAACGCGGGCGGGATCTACGACCCGGTCGCGCGCAAGACCTTCATCTCGTGGTCGGGCAAGGCCGCGGACACCTACGTGCAGGCCTTCGATCACCGGGACAACACCTGGACCGAGCCGAAGAAGATCGCCGACGGCGAGTCCGATCCGCACAACTACCCGACGATGCTGCTCGCCGGCGACGGCCACCTGCTGATCTTCCGCGGTATGCACAACACGCGCACCGTGATCAGCCGCGCGCCGAGCGCCCATTCGCTGGACGGGACGTGGACCGACACCGAGGTCGCCCAGGGTGACTCGGCCAGCTACCCGATGCCCGTCAAGACGACCGACGGCACGCTGTTCATGTTCTACCGCGAGACGACCAACGAGCTGGATCCCACGGCCAACAGCGACTTCCGCCCGATGAAGTACATCGTCTCCCGCGACAACGGGAAGACGTGGAAGAACTCGGTGCAGCTGACCGGGAAGCAGTGGGCGTTCGGTTCGCTGGGGCGGGCCGACCACATGGACGAGGTCTACGTCGGCCAGCTGCGGTATCTGCCCGCCTCCGGGCGGATCCAGTTCGTCTACACGCTGGCGGGCGGCGGCCCGACGCAGCACAAACACGACGTCTACCACCGCAACGTCTACTACCTGTCCTTCGACGTCCGCACCCTGCGATTCTTCTCCGCGAACGGACGCGATCTCGGTACGCAGGTCGACGACGCCGAGCAGGAGCGGTACCTGAAGGTCGTCGAAACCCCGCTCGAACTGCCGGGCGCGCTCAAATCGCCGGACTACATCCTGCAGGTCGGCACTCAGCGCGACGGAAAGCCGTTCGTCACCTGGTTCCAGTTCGACGCGGCGGGTTCGCCGCGCGATTTCGCGGGCGCGTGGAACGGCAGGAACTGGGAAGTCCGTGAAGTCGCGAGCGGATTGCGGCTGCGGGAGATCGAACCGCTCGGGCACGGCACTTGGCGCGTTTACGGAACCCGGGACGGACAGCCGAACATCGAAACGTTCCTGCTCGAGAACGGCCGCACCTGGAAGCCGGAAACCGTGATCACCACGCCGAAACCGGTCCAGCGCGTCGAGGTCATCGGCGGCTTCCGGGATCCCGCCCGCATTCTCGCGACGGGTGCCTCCAGTGCGCGTGACGTCTCCGTGGCCGACGGTGACATTTATGTCGCGGGAACGCCGCGCAAATAGACCATTGGTGTTCGTCTGCCTTAAATGAACCTCAAGTCCGGGTACAACCGGCCATTTCCGGAGTTACCTTGGGTTCAGTGAGCGGGGCCACATTTCCGCTCACCGAACCGGACACAGCACAGGTTTCCGACGCTCGCCGGGGAGGGCGAGCGGGGGGACTGGGGGCGCACCGCCGGTGCACGGGACCCGTCGAGGGAGGACGGAGCCCGTATACCGGCGGTGTGTCATGTCCGAGGCCGTTGCTCCAGATCCTGCCGCATGCGGTACTTGCCGATGAGCGACTTCGCGCCGGCGACCACCACCTTGCCCGCCCCCTTCGCGCTCGCGGCGAGGAACGTCGTCCAGTCGAAGTAGTCGCGCCAGAGCACGATCCGGCCGTCGCGCACCTCGAACGTGCCGCACACCCAGAACTCGGCCTCCCAGGAGCCCCGGCGCAGGACGTCGGTGCGTTCGGTGAGCACGATCGGGCCGTCGGCGGCGATGTGGTGCGTGCGCGCCTCGAACCCGCTGCCGTAGCGGGCCATCGTGCGCAACTGCTTCTCCACCGCCGCGAGGCCGCGAGCAGGGGGAAGCGGGACGTTCTGATAGACGATGTCGATCGCCACGAAGGTCAGCGCGCGATCGATGTCGAGCTCTTCGAGGGCCTGAAGGAAGCCGGTCACCACGGTCTTCGGATCCGTCATGTCCACCGAGGCTAATCCTCTTCGCGCGGATCGGCGCGATGTGATTTTGAACCGCTCAAAGGTCACGGCCGTATTACAGAAAGGAGGGTCCGGCTTCTCCCAAGACAACGGAGGTCTTATGCGACGGCGACTGCCGATGGCACTGCTCGGGCTGGTCGTCTGGGTGCTCGCGGGGTGCTCGACGGCCACGGGCGCCGCACCGGCGGCGGGACCGCAGGGCACGCCCGGCACCAACCAGGCCGACATCACGTTCTCCCAGCAGATGGTCCCGCACCACCAGCAATCGATCCAGGTCGCGAACCTCGCCTCGGAACGGTCGGCTTCCGAGTTCGTGAAGGCCACCGCGACCAAGATCATCAAGGCCGAATCGGCCGAGGTCCAGACCATGACCGGCTGGCTCCAGTCGTGGAACGCCGCCGTGCTGCCCGCGGCGGGCCACGCCGGGCACGCCATGCCCGGGATGATCACCGAGGGCCAGGTCGCTTCGCTGCAGAACCTGAGCGGCGCGGAGTTCGACAAGACCTGGCTGCCGCTGATGGCCGAACACCTGCGCAACGGCGTCACGATGGCCAAAACGGTCCTGACCGCGGGCGAGCACGCCGAGACGAAGGCGCTGGCCGAGGAGATCGTCGAGAACCAGACGGCGGCGATCGACGAGATCACCGCGCAGATTTCTTGACCCCCTGAAGGGCCTCCGACGCCCTCCGGTATTGTTCTCGGCGGTGGCGTGTCCGAGCGGCCGAAGGAGCACGACTCGAAATCGTGTGACGGCTAATAACCGTCCGTGGGTTCAAATCCCACCGCCACCGCAGCGAAGAGCCGGTCTCCCACAAGGAGACCGGCTCTTCTGTTTCACGCGATATTCGACGACTACTTCTTGTCGAACTTGTTCTTGACGTCCTGCACCGCGCCCTCGGCGCGATCGCGCAGGTCGTGCCCGGCTTCCTTGACCTCGCCCTCGGTCTGGTCCGCCCGGCCCGAGTTCGCGAGCTCCTCGTTGTCGGTCTTGTCGCCGAGCTTCTCCTTGGCGGCGCCCATGGCCTGCTGTGCCTTGTCCTTCGCCTTGTCGAAAACGCTCATGGCGGACGATCCTCCTTCGACTGCGACCACACGCTGCGGCCGCCTATGTCTCGGATACCCGCTGAACGCGAGACGACACATCTGTCACCCGGTGCGGTTACTCCGCTGCCCACGGAAGAAGTCTTCGAGCAGGGCCGCGCACTCGGTCTCCAGCACGCCGCCGACGACCTCCGCGCGGTGGCTGAGCCGCCGGTCGCGGACGACGTCCCACAGCGAGCCCACGGCGCCCGTCTTCGGCTCCCAGGCGCCGAACACCAGCTTCGTGACCCTGGCCATGACGAGGGCGCCGGCGCACATCGTGCACGGCTCCAGCGTCACGGCGAGCGTGCAGCCTTCGAGCCGCCAGCCGTCGCCGTAGATCTCGGACGCGGCCCTCAGCGCGAGGATCTCCGCGTGCGCGGTGGGGTCTCCGAGTTCTTCACGGGCGTTTCGCGCCGAAGCCAGCGGCGTCCCGTCCGGCGACAGGACAACGGCTCCGATCGGCACGTCGTCGCCCGCTCCCCGCGCCGCTTCGATCGCCGCCCTCACGGCGGCGATGTCGGCGGAAGAGGCGAAGGAGCTCAGATCTCGTCCAAGATCTTGGTGAACTCGGCGGCGAATCCGCACCGCTGGGCGACCATCTGGAGTTGTTCGTCCGGATAAAGATCGACTTCGCCGACGATGACCTCGAGTTCGGCCCCCGGTAGCCCGAGATCGGCCAAGATCGCCAGATCGCCTTCCGGCCAGACCGCGTCGTCGTCCTCGTCCGGCGGATCGACTCTCAGCACGTCGAGGACGTCTGCGGCGATGTCGTAGTCGAGCGCCGCGGCCGCGTCGGAGAGCAGCAGTGAAGGCCCTCTGGGACTCGGCCGGACGATCACGAAGAACTCGTCGTCGATCGCCAGCAGACCGAACGCGGCGCCGGTCGAACGCAGTTTTCCGAGCTCTGTGATCGCAGCGTCGAGTTCCGCGAGCGCCCCAGGATCAAGAGAGCTGCACCGCCACCGACCGTCCTCCCGCACCACGGCCACCGCGAACCCCGTGATCGGCTCTTGCACCGCCATGCGCACACCGTATTCCGCCCGTGTTCGGAACGCACGCACGGTGCGCCCGAAGCGCCTCATGCGCCACTATCGAGACATGACCGGACCCACCGACTTGCCCACTCTCCCCGATGCGCGCTTCGCCGGATTGCTGGACGAGGCACGCGCACTCCAAGCGAAAACCGTAGAGCTCCGCCGGGAGATCCACCGGAATCCGGAACTCGGGCTGCACCTGCCGAAGACCCAGGCCTCGATCAAGGCGGCCCTGGAGGGGCTGCCACTGGAGATCACCGAGGGCAAATCGACCACCTCGCTCACGGCCGTTCTGCGTGGTGGGAAGCCCGGGCCGGCGATCCTCCTGCGCGGCGACATGGACGCGCTGCCCCTGCAGGAGGACACCGGCCTCGACTTCGCGTCCGAAGACGACGGCGTCATGCACGCGTGCGGGCACGACACCCACGTCGCGATGCTCGCCTCGGCCGCACGGCTGCTGGCCGAGCACGCCGACGAACTGGCCGGGTCGGTCGTCTTCATGTTCCAGCCCGGCGAAGAGGGCGAACATGGCGCACGTCACATGATTCACGAAGGCGTGCTCGAGGCCGCCGGCGAGCGGGTCGAGAAGGCGTTCGGCATCCACATCTTCACGCAGGTGGAATCCGGCATCCTGCAGACGCGGCCGGGCCCGATCATGGCGTCGGCGAACAGCTTCCACGTGAAGGTCACCGGCCGGGGCGGCCACGGTTCGGCGCCGCACCAGGCGATCGACCCGGTGCCCGCGGCCGCCGCCATGGTGAGCGCGCTGCAGACGATGGTGACCCGCAAGGTGAGCGTGTTCGAGCCCGCGGTGGTCTCGGTCACCCGCATCGAAGCCGGGACCACGACGAACATCATCCCGGAGACGGCGTTCCTGGAAGGCACGATCCGCACGCTGTCCGAACGGACACTGGCGTTCGTACGCGAGGAGCTGCCGAAGGTATGCGAGGCGATCGGTGCCGCGCACGGCGTCCGGGTGTCCGCCGAAGTCACCTCCGGCTATCCCGTCACGGTGAACGATCCGCAGGTCGCGAGCCGGGTTCTGGAACTGGCCGCCGAGGTGCTCGGCGCGGGCAACTCCGCCGTCATGCCGGACCCGGTCATGGGTGCGGAGGACTTCTCCTATGTCCTGCAACGGGTTCCGGGCGCGTTCGCGTTCCTCGGCGCCTGCCCGCCCGAGGCCGACCTCGCCACGGTCGAGGCCAACCACTCGAACCGGGTGGTCTTCGACGAGGACGCGATGGCCAACGGCGTCGCGATGTACGCCGCCTTCGCGCTGGACGCCCTCCGGTGACTGGAGATTAAACAACAGTGTTGATTTAATGGGTGCCATGAGCGATGACACCCTGGCCGCGCTGGCCGCACAGGAGGAGCGCCTGGTCTTCCACCGGTTCGAGAACGAAACGGCTCTGGAGCTGGGCATCCACCTGCTGACGGCGGCACGGGAGCGCCTCCTCCCGGTGACGGTTTCCGTGCGCCGCGGCGGGCAGCGGCTGTTCCACGCGGCGTTGCCGGGCACCTCTGCCGACAACGACGCGTGGATCGACCGCAAGAGCCGAGTCGTCGACCGCTACGGGCACAGCTCGTTCCTCATCGGCGAGCAGTTCCGCGCGAGGGGCACGACCTTCGAGGCCGATTCACGCCTCGACCCGGACCTGTACGCGGCGCACGGCGGCGTGTTCCCGGTGATCGTCGCCGGGGTCGGCCCGGTCGGCACCGTCGGTGTCTCGGGCCTGCCCCAGGCCGACGACCACGCGTTCGTCGTCGAGCAGCTCGAAGTCTTCCTCAGCGCGCAGAACTGAGGATCTCCACCGCGCCGACGGCGAACGCTTCCGGCGTGCCGAACCGCTTGGCCCACCCCGTTTTCGTCTTCGTATCCCGCAGCTGCCCGGTGACGCCGATCCAATAAGAATCCTGGGCGTACTCCGGGCCGATGTCGTGCCACGGCAGGCGAGAACGGTCGACGACGCAGAACGCCGGCGTGCCCGCGTCGTATTCGAAGACGACGTACACGAAGCCGATGCCGCCCGCGAGCCCGGCGATCATCGCCTCACTGGGCGCGTCCTCGATGAGCGTCTTGATCAAAGCGGATTCGCGGTGCACGCCGAAGTCGTTGCCCCGACCGGGTTCCTGCGGGCACTTGGCGAGCAGCTGCCGCCTCGCGGTCAGATACGACTCGCCGGTCCGCGACGGTCGGCGAAGGCCACCTTTACCTCCGCCGTGCCGGAAGGCGTGGGCTTCCGGTCAGGAGGTCGAGCGTGCGGCTCGGGCGCGAGGTCAGCATAGGAGTTGTCCACAGGTTGTCCACGTGTGGAGAACTCTGTGCGAGGGCGACATAACCGGACGAGTTCCGGTTATGTCCTGACAAACTCCCTAGTGGTCTAGTCCAATCCCTGACGCGCTGTGAATCACGCCCGAGGGAGTCCCAAGAAGGTGGTCATCTCGGTCGGCGGCCAGAACGGCCAGGTACAGCTGACCACCGCCGCCGCGTGGGACGCGTTCGTCAGTTCGGCGAGCGCGATCATCGACAAGCACGGCCGGGAGTTCTCGAAGAACTTCACGTCGTACTTCCGAGGCCGGAGGTCGCGACAGAGGGGAGCAGCAGGGCGCCAGCGTGGGAGGACACGCGTGTCCAGACGGCGAACACTCGTGATTGAACGGCGAACACGCGTGATTGAACACGGAACTCGCCGCGGAATCCGGCCACGCGCGAGTTCGCCGCCTGATCACGCGAGTTCGCCCTCTGATCACGCGAGTTCGCCGTCCAATCACGTGTGACGTCCATCGACGTGTACCCGCACAGGCCCACCAATGCGCCAACACCAACTTAAGTGTCCCGAATCCTCCGTTGATCAAGATCCGAGAGGTAGTCCGACCGTCCCAAGGTTCAGGACGGGTGGCCCGAAACGGAGTGCGTGCTACCGTAAGTCGTCACATCATATATCAGATCGGACATGCCAGTGGTGACCACTTCCGCGTTCGACCAGCGCAAGCGACGACTGTCCGGGGTCGTGGCCATCCCCGTCACGCCGTTCGACGTCAGCGGCACAGTCGGCGCCGTCGACCCGGAGACGTACTCGCGCCTGGTGGACCGGCTGATCACCGGCGGCATCGACGTCGTGACGCCGAACGGGAACACCGGCGAGTTCTACGCGCTCGACGAGGCCGAGGCCCGCCAGTGCCTCGAAGTGACCGTCAAGACCGCCGCCGGGCGCGCGAGCGTGGTCGCCGGGGTCGGGCACGACGTCGCGACGGCGATCCGCGCGGCGCGGCACGCGCGGGACGTCGGCGCGGATCTGATCATGATCCATCAGCCGGTGCACCCGTACGTCTCGGCCGAGGGCTGGGTCGAGTACCACCGGGCGATCGCGGCGTCGGTCCCGGAGCTGGGTGTCGTGCTGTACGTGCGCGACCCGAAGATCGGCGGAGAGCGCCTGTCGAGGCTGGCCAACGTCGCCCCCAACGTCATCGGCGTGAAGTACGCCGTCGGGGATCCGGTGCGGTTCGCGTCGGTCGCGCGGGATGCCGGGCCGGGCAGGTTCACGTGGATCGCCGGTCTGGCGGAGCTGTCCGCACCCGGCTACTTCGCCGTCGGCGCGACCGGGTTCACCTCGGGACTGGTGAACGTCGCGCCGGGGCTCTCACTTGAGATGTTCCACTCACTGCGGGACGGGGACTTCCGCGCGGCGATGGATGTCTGGGAGCGCGTCCGGCCCTTCGAAGAACTCCGGGCCGCCGACGGCAACGCCAACAACGTGAGCGTGGTGAAAGAAGCGCTGGCTCAACTCGGGCTGTGCCGCCCGGACGTGCGTCCGCCGAGCCGCCGGCTGACCGGTGACGAACGAGCGCAGGTCACCGGACTGCTTGAAAAGTGGGGGCTCGCCTAGGATTTCTGACCGTGCTCACGCCCGCCAAGGGAGGGCGTGAGCACAGTGACAGTCTCAGAGGTCGTGGCCATCGACGATCGCGGCGTGGCCCTGATGGGCGCCTCGGGGCGCGCCGTGAGGCGCGGCGGGCGGCTGCTCGCCGGGTGGTGCCGGCGGGACCAAGAGCGCGATGGGATCGATGTCTGGCCGGTGCTCCTGTCTCCGATCGAAAACCTCGCGATCGGACGGAACCGGGGGAAGTTTCCCTCGATGTCCTTGACTGTACGCCAGATCGTGCTGCTTTGGTGAATTGCTTCCGGCGGTCCCACGTGGGACGCTGGTCGAAGACCACGGAGCTACCGTGGCGTGTTGTGGGCCCCAGTGCCTTTCTCAACCGAACCAGACCCCTTCGGTGTTCTGAAACCCGTTGCTGGACTGACAACTCTCACGAACCAGAACGGTGTGATCTCATGACGTCCACGACGTCGCTGGACCCGGCGGCTTCGCCCTCCAGCCAAGGCAGCGATTTCGCCACACTGTCCAAATTGGTCAAGGACGCCGACCTCCTCAAGCGCAGGCGCGTCTACTACTCGGTGAAGATCGCGTTGAACCTGCTCGCGTTCGCGGGCGGCTGGGTGGCCTTCGTCCATCTCGGTGATTCCTGGTGGCAGCTCTTCCTCGCGGCCTTCTTCGCGATGATGTTCACACAGCTCTCCTTCATCGGCCACGATGCCGGGCACAAGCAGATCTTCCGTAGCCGCAAGGCGAACGACGCCACCGGGTTCGTCCACGGTGGACTGACCGGGCTGAGCTACGGCTGGTGGATCGGGACGCACAACCGCCACCACGCCAATCCCAACCACGAGGACGAAGACCCGGACGTCAACCTCGGCGCGCTCATCTTCACCAAGGCCCAGGGCGCCGAGCGGCGCGGTTTCCTGCGCTGGATGGCGAAATACCAGGCGTACCTGTTCTTCCCGCTGCTGTTGTTGGAAGGCCTGAACCTGCACGTGTCAAGCGTGGTGGCGATCGTCAAACCCGGCTTCAAACGGCGGAAGCTCGAGTCCGCGCTGTTCCTCGCCCACGTCGCCGCATACCTGACAGCGGTGTTCGTGGTCCTCTCGCCCGGCGTCGGCTTCGTGTTCATCGCGGTGCACCAAGGCCTTTGGGGCGTGTACATGGGCTGCTCGTTCGCCCCGAACCACAAGGGCATGCCGACCCTGTCTGCCGGACACAAGCTCGACTTCCTGCGCAAGCAGGTGCTCACCTCGCGCAACGTCCGCGGCGGGCCGGTCGTGGACTTCGCGCTCGGCGGGCTCAACTACCAGATCGAGCACCACCTCTTCCCGAGCATGGCGCGGCCGAACCTCAAGCACGCGCAGGTGATCGTGCGAGAGTTCTGCGCGAAGAACGGCATCGAGTACGCGCAGTGCGGCTGGGCCGCGTCGTACGGGTATGTGCTTCGACATCTTCACGAAGTCGGGGCGCCGTTGCGCGCTCAGGCGACGGCAGGTGCGCGATGACCGCCGTCCACTCACTCGGCGATACGGCCGAGCCCGCCGCCGACGACAGGTGCCCGAACTGCCCGCACCCCCTGTCCGCGCACGACGCGATCGCCCGGCGATTCTGCACCGCGACCGCGGCCGGCGGGTTCAGCCGTGGCTGCACCTGCGCCACGAAGCCCGAAACAACCGAATAGAGGATCACCATGAACGCCGACACCGTCCCCGTCTCCCGCTACGAGATGCGGGTCGACAGCGTGAAGAAGATCGTCAACGAACACACCACCCTCGACAACGAGGCGGCGTTCTCCCTGGCCGTGCACATGGTGCGGGCGCTGGACACCGTCCCGGAGCCGGTTCGCTGACCCTGGTCCACCCGAACACTGTGGCCGGGGTTACTCGCACGTCAAGAACGCGTCAGTGAGGCCACTCACGACGTCAGAGACGTGTCTGCGGAGCGGCCGGGCCGGGCCGATCGGAGTTGTGCTGGCAGTGCACTGACCGATCGACGCGGAGGTAACCGTGACGCTCAGCGAGTTCCTGCCCAGCCTCGGCTGTGAAGCCGCAGACCACCTCGAACCCGGGGTCTGGCCCAGGAGCACCAAGCTCGGCCCGGGCGGGGAACTGCTGTTCGCGGGCGCGCCGGTGTCCCACCTCGCCGCGAAGTTCGGGACACCGGCGTACCTGCTCGACGAGGACGAGGTCCGGCAGAACGCCCGCGCGTACCGGCGGGCGCTGCCGGACGCCGAAGTCGCGTACGCGAGCAAGGCGTTGTGCACGCGGGCGGTGCTGCGCTGGGTCGCCGAGGAAGGGCTTTCCCTCGACACCTGCTCGGCGGGCGAGATCACCGTGGCGCGGTCGGTCGGTTTTCCCCCCGAACGAATCCTGCTGCACGGCAACGCGAAAACGCCCGAGGACCTCAAAGCCGCGCTCTCCTACGGTGTCCGCCGGATCGTCGTGGACTCGCTCGACGAGATCGAGCAGCTGGGCGCGCTCGCCACCGGCGCGCAGCAGGTGCTGATCCGCGTGACGCCGGACGTCGCGGCCGGCACACACGCGGCGATCACCACCGGGACCGAGGGACAGAAGTTCGGTTTCTCGCTGCGCGAAGAAGTCCGCGACAACCTGGACCGCGCGGTCTCGGCCGTGCTCGCCCAACCGGGACTGCGGCTGGCCGGGCTGCACTGCCACATCGGCTCGCAAGTGTCCCGTGTGGACTTCTACGAACTGGCCGCCCGCAAGATGGCCGGGGTACTCGTCCGGATCCGGGAGACCCACGGCATCACGCTGCGGGAACTGGACCTCGGCGGCGGCCACGCCGTCCGCTATCTGCCCGGCGATGCCGGCTTCGACATCGACGGCTACGTGCGCCGTCTGCGGGTCGCCCTCGCCTACGAATGCACTTCCCACGGCTTCCCGTTGCCACGGTTGACAATCGAACCCGGCCGCGCGATCGTCGGGCCCGCCGGCATCACCGTGTACCGCGTCTGCGCGGTGAAACGCGGCTCGCGCACGTTCGTGGCCGTGGACGGCGGGATGAGCGACAACGCCCGGCCGGCGCTCTACGGGGCGGTGTATATCGCTCGCTTGATAGGAAGGCGCAGCCGCGCGGTCCGACGGCCGATGACGGTGGTCGGGCGGCACTGCGAATCGGGCGACGTCCTCGCCGACGCGCTCGCCCTCCCCGACGACGTCCACCCCGGCGACCTGCTCGCCGTGCCATGCACCGGGGCTTACCACCATTCACTCGCTTCGAACTACAACCTCGTCGGCAGGCCGCCGGTGATCGGCGTCTCGCGGGGCATCGCCACCCTGCTCGTCCGGCGCGAAACCGAGGAAGACCTGCTGAAACGCGACCTCGGCTGAGGCGCTGACGGAAACCTCGGCGCATCCGCATCCCGGCAGCAGATTCCATCGTGTGGCGGTGCCGGAAAAGTGAAACGCGACAAACAACTTAACGGCGGTAGCATTCTGGACATTGATCGATACGCTGCGCGACAAGAATCGCATGCCGAAACAAAGGGAGGGACGGCATGGGTGACGAACCACGCGCGCAGATGGAGCAGCGCACGCCAAGAGGTTTGGACAATACCGATCGCACTCTGATCGCTCTGCTACAAGTCGACGGGCGGGCCTCGTTCACGGCGCTCGCCAAAGCCGTCGGGCTGTCGGAAGGCGCTGTACGCCAGCGTGTTCAGCGGCTGTTGCGGGACGAGACGATGCAGATCGTCGCGGTCACGGATCCGACGAATGTCGGACTCGGCCGCCAGGCGATGGTCGGGATCAAGGTCCAAGGCGATCCACGAGCGGTCTCCGACCAGCTCACCGGGTTGCCGGACGTCCATTACGTCGTGCTCACCGCGGGAACTTACGACCTGCTCGCCGAGGTCGCCTGCCGGGACGACGAACACCTGTTGAGTGTGCTGAACGACGACATCCGGCCCATCCCGGGTGTCGTCAGCACCGAGACCTTCGTGTACTTGAAGCTCGCAAAACAGACATACGCCTGGGGTAACTTGACTCGATAACGCCCCCGGTCCAAGGCCATGAACGGGTCGTTCCTTGCAAATTTCGCAAGGAACGACCCGTTCATGGCATTCACGGAGCCGGACACGCGGCGAGTCAGACGCAGCGCAGGTACGCGTCCGGAGTCCGCTGCCCGGTGTCGAGCCCGCGAAGCACTTTCGGCAACGGGCCGGTGTGCAGCACGCCGAGCCGCTGAGTCGCCCGCGTCAGCGCGACGTACAGTTCCGCCTCACCGCTCGGACCCTCCGCGAGGATCCGTTCCGGCGCCACCACCAGGACGGCGTCGTACTCCAGTCCCTTGGCCGCCGAAGGCGCGATCGCGCCCGCCACTCCCGGCGGCCCGATGACCACCGAGGTCCCTTCGCGTCCCGATTCCTCTCGAACGAATTTCGCGACGGACTCTTCGATGTCCACTTCGGACACTCGACGGGCCCAAGGCCGGACTCCGCAGGAGCGCACCGAATCCGGCGGCTCGGCGCCAGGCGCGAAGCTCGCGAGCAACGAGGCCGCCACCGCCATGATCTCCGACGGCGTCCGGTAGTTGACGGTCAGTTTCCGGTACGCCCACCGATCGGCGACATAGCGGGAAAGCATCGCGTCCCACGATCGCGCGCCCGCCGGGGACCGGCGCTGCACCAGATCCCCGACCACGGTGAACGACCGGCTGGGGCAGCGCCGCATCAGCACCCGCCAGTCCATTTCGGACAGTTCCTGCGCCTCGTCGACCACGACGTGGCCGTAGGTCCAGTCCCGGTCCGCCGCCGCGCGTTCGGCCAGATCCCGTTCGTCGCGCTCCGCGAAGCGTTCCGCCAGGTCCTCCGCCTTCAGCACGTCCGTCGGCCGGAGCGCGAACTCGTAGTCGTCGTGGTCCTCCTCGACCTCGATGAGGTCCAGCACGCGCTCCGCGTACTCCTCCAGGGCCCGCTTCCGCCGCGCCTCCACCCGGCGTTCCGCGGTGCGGTCCCAGCCGAGCAGTTCGACGGCCTCGTCCAGCAGCGGCACGTCGGAGACCGTCCACGCCGCCGCGTCCTCGCGGAACAGCGCCGGATCGGCGCCGGCCGCCCGCAGCCGTTCCGGAGAGCCGTAGAGACCGGAGAGCAGCCGTTGCGGCGTCAGCACCGGCCACAGGCCGTCGAGTACCGCCCCGAGCCGCAGGCTGGCCTCGAGTTCGCGCCGGACGTTCTTCTCCAGGTCCGGACGGGCGTGCGTGTCGTTCTCGGGCAGCCAGCCCTTGCCGATGAGGCCTACCGCGCGCTCGGTGAGCGCGGCGACCACCTCGCCTTCGAAGACGGCCTTGGCCTCGTTGTGCACGAGACCGGTGTCCCGGGCCACCTGCCGCGCGGCCGCCACGACCTCGGCGTCGAGCGGGACGGTGATGTCGTCGAGTTCGATCGCCTCCGGTCCCGCCGGCAGTTCCTGGCGGTCCGCCACCGCCGCCGCGAGCACGTCCAGCATCGCCAGGGAGCCCTTGAGCCGCTGGACCGGCGGCGGGTCCTCGCGTTCGGTGTGCAGGCCGGGGACGAGGTCACCCGGCGTCGCGAAAACGACGCTGGTCTCGCCGAGCGACGGCAGGACCCGGCCGATGTGGTCGAGGAAGCCGCTGCTCGGCCCGACCACGAGCACGCCACGCCGCTCCATGCGCTCGCGTTTCGTGTACAGCAGGTACGCGACCCGGTGCAGCGCCACCACCGTCTTGCCGGTCCCCGGTCCGCCCTCCACGACCACCACCCCGGCGTGCTCCAGGCGGATGATCTCGTCCTGCTCGGCCTGGATCGTCGCGACGATGTCCCGCATTCCCTCACCGCGCGGCGCGTTGACCGCGGCCAGCAGCGCCGCGTCACCCCGTTCCTCCCCCGAATCCGGACGGCCGAGCACCTCGTCGGTGAAATCGAGGATCCGGCGGCCGAGAGTGCGGAACTGGCGGCGCCGAGACATTCCGTCCGGGGACGCACCGGTCGCGCAATAGAACGCGCGCGACGCCGGCGCCCGCCAATCCACCAGTAAGGGTTCGTAGTCGTTCTCGTCGTCGAAAAGGCCGATTCGGCCGATGTAGGTCCGGTCGCCCGAAAGGGCGTCCAAACGACCGAAACAAAGACCCTCGTCGGCGATCTTCAGCCGGGCCATCTCCCGGGCCTTCGTGCTGACGGAGACTTCACGGTCCGACAGCGCGAGCCCTTCTCCCCGTAGTGCGTCCGCATACGCACCGTTCACCCGCACTCGTTCGGCGTCCAGCCGTCCGTAGAGCGAGGCGATGTACTCCCCTTCGGATCGCAATTCCTCGTCGTACCCCTGATTTGACAAGTTCCCTCACAGCGTTTAGACTGCTAACAGGTTCGGCGTTACGATCAGGCATTTCTGATCGGGCGCCGATTTTTTATTGTCCACCCCTTGTCAAGAGGGACCCGGCATTCACCCGGAAATGATCGTGCGCGATAATGGGGGCCGGAACCCACCATTACCGCGCACGATGTACTGCCACGATGTACTGCCCTGTGCCGTTCGGCCGAGTGGCGACTCAGCCGAGCATGAACTCGCGGGGTTCCAGCGCTCGCCCCACCACCCGGACGTCGCCCAGCCAGCCGTGGAACGCCTGCTCGACGATCGAGTCGTAGGCGTAGGCGCCGATCAGCCAAGAGCCGCCGGGATTCGCGATCCCCGCCGCCGGCGTCTCGGGGTTCCGCAGCACCGGGCAGCCGTCGACGTACAGCGTCGTCCGCCTGCCGTCGTTGACCGCGGCGACGTGCAGCCATTCCTCCAGCGCGAGTTCGTGCCCCCAGCAGGTGGAGATCCCATTCTGGTTCACCGGGAACACCGCCCATTGGAACGCGGCACCGTCCGAAAGGGACAGTGTCGCGGCCGGCTCGCCCGGATCGTCGCCGGTCTTGCCCGCCTTGCCGCCGGACCCCTGCCTGCCGAAGAGCGCGGCCCAGGAATGCTTGCCGTCCTTGAAATCCGCTGGCAGTTTCACGAACGCCTCGACCGTGTAGCCGCGCGAGAACGTCTCCGCGTTCATCGGCGCGGAGTCCGCCGTGCGCAGATAGGCCCCGCGAGCCGGTTTCTTGCCGCCCTCGAACCGCAGGCTCGACCGCGACGGCTGCCGCCCGGAGAACTCCGCCGAGAACCGCAGGGTTTCTTCGGGGCTGCCGGGCACGGTCACCCGGACCAGGTCGTTGCCGCGGCCGGACAGGTCGCGGACACCGGAGACCGGCGCGCCGTCCTGTCCCTCGAACCGCCAGTACGCCACGGTTCCGCGGATCACCTGCCGTCCGGCGGGCCGCGCGGGCGGGACCGGCACCGGCGCGAAGGCGGCGAACCGGCGCTCGAAGTCGATCTCCATGCTGAAGTAGTCCGCCGCGCCGGTGCGTTCGATCTCCTGCCGCTGCAACTCGTTCAGCCGCGGTGCCTGTTCGGCCAGCCACGGCGAGAACGTGCGGACGTCGATCATGTTCCGCGCGAGGTCGAACCGGTAGAGCCGGATCATCGCGCTGCCGCCGTAGTAGCGGTCCTGGTAGTTGGCGATGTGCAGGTGGACGTCGTGACCGGCCTTGTTCTGCTTCACCGCGCGGCCCGGCGGCCAGTAGTGCCCGTTGAGCGTCAGGAAGATCTGGTCGTTCCCGGCGATCAGTTCGTCCCACACCTTCTGCCCGAACTCGGAGAGCTGCGCCTGGCCCGCTTCGTCGGCCCACACCAGTTCGTGGATGGTCAGGATCGCCGGGAGACGCGGATTCCGCGCGAGCACCGACCGCGCCCACTCCAGCCCGCCCGCGGACGGCCGCCAGTCGAGCGCCAGCAGCAGCCACTCGCGCCCGCCCGCGCGGAACACGTGGTGGCTGTTGTAGCCGTCCGGGCTCGCGCCGCGGAACGTCCTGGAACCGCGTTGGCGCTGCGGGCCGAACGCGTCGAGGTACGGCGTACGCCCGCGCTGGTCGTCGGTCGAGGACTTGATGTCGTGGTTGCCCGCCAGCGTGCTGTAGGGGAACCGGCGGCGATCCAGGTGCTGGAACGAGCGGCTGATCTGGTCGAACTCGCCCGGCTGCCCGTTCTCGGTGAGGTCGCCGAGGTGCGCCAGGAAGACGATGTTCTCGTCGCCTCCCGTCACGTACCGCAGGGTGGCGTCCAACGGCGCGGGGTCACCGCGGTCGGCGTCGAAGAGGTACTGGGTGTCCGGCAGGACCGCGAGGGTGAAGCGGCCGTCGTCGGCGTCCGGACCGTGATGGCCGAAGGTCGCGGACGCCGCCGGGGCGCCGAGCGTGGGCAACGCGGACATCGCCGCACCGGCGCCGAGCACGCCGGCACCGCGCAGGAAAGTCCGTCTGGAAGAGTCGTTCACGGCCGCAACCTACGTTCGCGGAGGCAACGTGTCCCGAACCGCGGATGAACACTTGCCCCGGTCGGTAGCTTCGTCCCATGGGGAACGCTCCGGCGGTCATCGAAACGCCGAAACGGGTCAAACGCTGGCCGGTACTCGCCGGGGTCGGCGTGGTCGTGGCCGCGGCGGCCTGGTGGATCGTGGCCGAGATGCCGTCCGTGGACGACACCGTGGTCCGCGAGGCACTGCCGTCGATCGACGAGCACCTGCGCGCGAACGCGTGGTCCGGGATCCTCGCGTCGAACTCCGGCCTCGCCGACGTCCGCTGGGTGTGCACGCAGAAGGTGATCGAGACCCGGCCGGACGGCGAACGGGTCAAGGTCGGTCTCGTCGCGACCTGCGACGAGGTCGCGCGCGAGAACGGCGGAGGTCTCGTCACGGGCAGCGGGTTCCGGCAGCCGATGGTCTACCTGGTCGAACGCGCGGAACAGGGCTACCGCGTGCTCGAACGCGAAGTCGCGAAGGACGGCGCCGCCTACTCGCCTTCGGTCAAGGCGATGTTCTCGTGGATCGGCTCCCGGCGCGTGCTCGACGGCATGAGCCCGGAAGATCCGGCGACGGTCGCGCCCGCCGCGTTCGGCCTGCCGGACGGGACTCCTGTCCGCGTTTGGCGCTAGGCCGTGTCGTCGTCCATTTCGCGGCCGATCCGCCTCGGCACGAGGAACCACATGACGACGAACAGCGACGCCGACACCACCCCGAGGACGATCATCGCGATCGGGCCGTAGACGACCTTGCCGATGAGCGTGACGGTCGTGGTGATCGCGGCGGCCAAGCAGCCGAGCCCGGCCAGGACCGAACGGTTGCCGACGGTGAGGATCTGCTCGCGGGCACCGGTGCGGAACAGCAGCCGGTGCCACGCGGCGGGCGCCGTCAGCAGCACGGTCGAACTGACCGTGAGCACGACGGCCGACAAGTGGACGGCCTTCTCGAACCCGCTCGCCTCGTGGAACTCGTCGGTGAACACCACCGTGAGCAGGAACCCGAAGAGGATCTGGACACCGGCCTGCGCGACGCGGAGTTCTTGCAGGAGCTCATTGACGTTGCGGGTCAGGCGTTCGTTCTTCGACTCTCCGGTGTGCTCGACCACTCAGCGGCTCCAAGACCATCGGTTGACGCCGGACCTTCTCGTGCCAGCCGAGCGAGGTCACGGTGACGACCACGACGGCCAGGCCCAGCCACTGTGTACCGGACAAATGCGCGTTCAGGAACGATACGCCGATAACGGCCGCTGTGACGGGGAAAGCCAGCTCCGCCAACGTAGCCCTGGCGGCCGGGGTCGATCGCAGTCCCCAGTAGTACAGGCTGAGCGCCAGCAAACCGGGGACCAGCGCGAGAAGTCCGAGTCCGAGCGCGTTGTCCCAGCCGACCGCGAACGCGCCGCCCTGGTAGGCCACGATGCCCGCCGCGACCGGAAGACCGACGGTGAACCGGAGTGTGGTGACCTCTTTCGGCGCCAGTTCGGTGGAAACCATCCGGCCGAGCACCGTACCCGCGGCCCACAACACGGCCGCGCCGATCGCGAGCAGCGCCGCCTTCGCCGCGGCGAACTGGATGTCTAGCGGATTCTTGAACGCCAGCAGCCACGCA
Source organism: Amycolatopsis sp. lyj-112 (assembly GCF_046549055.1). Lineage (NCBI taxonomy): Bacteria > Bacillati > Actinomycetota > Actinomycetes > Pseudonocardiales > Pseudonocardiaceae > Amycolatopsis > Amycolatopsis sp. lyj-112. The sequence continues at coordinate 949,096 of NZ_JAJPWS010000002.1, forward strand.
CCCAGCAGCGCGGGGATCACGAAGAACGCGTAGCCCGCGCGCACGCGCTCACCGAGTACGAAGAACGCGGCGAGGACGGCGAACACAGGCTGCAGCTTCTGCAGCACCAACGGCGTCACCGGGTCGCCGAGTTTGAAGGCCGCGGTGAACATCGCCGTCGCGAGCGCGGACGAGCCGCCGCCGATGGCGAGCACGGCCAGCCATTCCCTCGGGCCGCACCGGCGCAGCGCACGGAAAGCGCCCGGGATGAGCGGGCTGAGGACGAGCACCACCAGCAGGTGCTCCCAGAAGACGACCGTGGCCGCGGGGAGCGCCTCGGCGAGCGGGAGGCGCAAGAGACCGTCGGTGCCCCACAAGGCCGCGGCGACCGCGACCAGCCAGGTGCGGTCGGGAGGATTGGAACTCACTTGACCTGCCATCCATGCCCCGCCACCGCCCTCTTAGACGTTATGGCGCGGACTTTCTAGTTCCATCAGATTGAAATTGCTGATCCGTTCGAGTGGTAGTTCTGGCGGGTCCGGCATCGAGCAGGCTAGGCAAGGGGTATGCGCCCCGTCCCCGCACTCGCCCTCGTTGTGTCCACCGCCGCACTGGCCCTCAGTTCCGGAGCCGGACCGGCTACCGCCGCCGCCCCCGATTCCCGGGTGCACGTCATCACCGCCAAGAGCGGCCTGACGAGCTACAAACCGGAACTGGTCCCGCCCGGCGCTCGCGCACACGTCTTCGGGTTGACCTCGAAGGCTTTCGGAACCTCCGTCGCCGTCCTCGTGACCGGTCTGCTGCCCAACCGTGAATACGGCGCGCACGCGCACTCGAAGATGTGTGGCGCCACCGGCGACCTCGCCGGCCCGCACTACCAGAACATCGAAGACCCGGTGAAGCCGTCGGTGGATCCGGCCTATGCCAACCCCCGCAACGAGATCTGGCTGGACCTCACCTCCGACGCCACCGGCCGCGGCGTCGCCGTGTCCAAAGTGGACTGGACATTCGGTGAGCGGCGGGCGAATTCGATCGTGATCCACGAAACCCATACGCACACCCACCCGGGTCACGCCGGGACCGCCGGGGCCCGGCTGGCCTGTGTGACCGTCGGCTTCTAGAACCTCAGAAGCCCCAGGTGCGTTCCGGCCGGATCCTGATCCGGACGTGGTACTCCTTGTCGAACTTCGCGGCGTCGTAGTCGATCGCCGGGTAGTTCTCCTCGTACTTGTCGAGGAAACCCGGCTGCTCCGAGGGAAGGCCGTCCGGCAGGATCTCGGCGCGGCCGCCGATCACCAGGATCGAGCCGCCGTACTCGTCGCTGTTGAAGTGGATGCTGACCTCGGCGTTGCCTTCGATGTGCCGGGTCTTGGCGGTGTCCGGCCGGCTGAAGACGATGACGTCGTCACCGTCGAGCACGAACCACACCGGGCGGGGAGAGGGACGGCCCTTGGGGCTGATCGTGGTCAGCCAGGCGACCTTCTCCTTCGCCCGGACGGCCAGCCGCGGGTCGGGTTGGTAGCTCATGAGTCGTTGACCCCCATCGCATATCGGACGCTCTGCCCGAACCAACCACGACCCGCCGGCTTTTCTTCCTGAACCGCTCAGCGAGACGCGACGAGCTTGGCGTAGCGCGTACCCGCGCCGAGCAGGACCAGACCGGCGCAGAGGAAGGCGGCGACCCTGGCGAGGCCGTCGAGCGCGGCGAGGTCGAACAGGACCAGCTTCAGCACGGCCGCGCCGACCAGCACCAGCCCGATCACCCGCAGGCCGACCACCGAGATGCCACGGATGAGCAGCACCAGTGCGGCGACCGTCCAGGACACCGTGATCACCACGTGGCCGAGCAGGAAGCCCGAACGGCCCGGGACGGCCAGGAGCGCGCCGCACAGCACCATCGCACCCGCGCCGTAGAGCGCGCAGACGCCGGCGAAGAGCCACGGGACCACGTTCTCCGACGCCGCCTTGAACAGCCCGAGCCGGTGCGCGACCCACGGAAGCGTGATCGAGACGACCAGGATCGCGACGGCCACCAGCAAGGCGGCGGCGAGGTCGCCGTCCGCGCGGTTCTTGACCAGGAAGAACAGCGTCGGCGGAACGTCGAAGGCCAGCGCGATGATCCCGCCGATGACGGCGAACCCGAGCCCGCCGAACAGCGCGACATGCTTCTTGGTCCACAAGGCGACGAGCGCCAGCAGGACACCTTCGCCGATCAGGATCGCCGACCGGGCACTGCCGTCGAACAGGGTCATCGTCGTCTGCAGCGCCGCCAGGAGACCGGCGGCACCGGCGAGGTCGCCCGTCCAGCCGTTGAGCCACTGACCGGCGGCCCACACCCCGAGCAGCACCAGCGCGACCGACGCGGTCACGATCACGGCCTGGGTCTTCGGCAGGAACAACGCGGCGAGCAGGGCAGGCGCGGGTGCGGCGCCGAGCAGGGCGAGCGCGGCGGCGTCCCCGGGACGTTTGATGGTGACGACCACGGCGAGCGCGAGGCCGAGACCGCCCGCGGCCAGCGCGGCGGCAGTGTTCGCGGCACTGCCGCCGAGACCGGTGAACGCGGTACTGAAGACCGACGCGACCAGCGGCGGGATCCCCGCGGCGACCGCGACCGACGGCCACGACTGGCGCAACTGCACCGGCGTCGAGGCGGCCTGGACCACCAGCAGGAACGCGACCAGCTCGGGAGTGAAACCCTGGGTGATCAACGGCGCGCAGACCACGGAGCCGAGCACGACGGCCGTCCCGAGCAGCGACGACTTCCACCGCACGGCCAGCAGCAACCCGCCGACCGCGATCAGAAGCCCGAGCGCGAGACCGGCGTAGGCCGGGAGGTACTCGAAAATCGTCGTCGCGGCGATGGCGTCGAGGTACAGCGTCGCGATACCGGTCGCGGCGAGCGCGAACGCCCCCGTGCGACCTGCCGGAGTGCGGTGCAGCCGCAAGCCGATCCCGACGAGCGTGAGCCCGAGAGCGGCACCCACGATCACCCGCGGCAGCGGGCCGAACCAGCCGCGCTGGATGGCGAGCACGAGCAACAGGACGATGCCGAGCAGCGTGACCGCGCCACCGACCCAGGCCAGCAGCCTGCTTCCGGCGCCTTCCTTGGTCAGCCTCTCGGCCAGCGACACCTTCGGGGCCGGCTGGTAGGGCCGGTACGGCTGCTGCGGCGGGCGCGGCTGCTGGTACTGCTGCTGGCGGTAGTGCTGCTGGTACTGGGCCTGCGCGTACTGCTGCTGCGCGTACTGGGCCTGCTGGTAGTGGGGGTGGGGGAAGTACTGCGGGGGCTGGGGGTACACCGGCTGCTGCGGTGGTTGGGGTGTCGGCTGGGGTGCGGCCGGCTGCGGCTGGGGTGCCTGCTGCTGCGGCACCTGCGGCTGAGGAGCCTGCTGTGCCGCCTGCTCCTGGGGTGCCTGCTCGGGCGTCTGCTCTGTCTGCGGCTGCTCCGGCGTGGTCCCGGACTGGACGGTCCGCAACTCGGTGCCGACATGCGCCAGACGGCGCCCAAGATCGTCGATCTCCCCGGCGAGCCTGAGGAGCACATCCCCATCGGTGGTCATGGCGACCAGCATGAATCCTCGAGGGCCCGGATGGATCCGTAGCACTACTCAATCGTGATGACGATGCGGTCGCGGCAAGGGAGTCGCACGAGTCGCAAGACCAGGTGAACGCTCGATCACTGTGTGGATTTAGGGACGTCAGATGTCCCAAAATCCACACAGTCATAGTGGAAGCCTCACCGATCGGACCGAATGAAGACCTATCAGGGAACCGCGGTGCGTGACGGCCGGTTCTGGGCCGTCAAGATCGCTGGAGTCGGCATAACGCAGGGCCGGTCGAGATCCGAAGCCCGGGACATGGCCCTGGATCTCATCGAGATCATGAAGAAGATCCCGCCGGACCAGTTCGAAGTGCACCTGGAGTTCGAGCCCACCTGCGGGTGATGGACACCACAGGCGACAATGGAGGACGTGACCGCCACCCTACGCAAGCCCAGCCTGAAGATCGGCCCCTACGAGGTCGATCCGCCGGTCGTGCTCGCTCCCATGGCCGGCATCACCAACGTCGCCTTCCGGCAGCTGTGCCAGGAGTACGGCGCCGGTATCTACGTCTGCGAAATGATCACCGCCCGCGCGGTGGTCGAACGGCACCCCGCCACCATGCACATGATGACCTTCGGCGAGAACGAAAAGCCCAGGTCCATGCAGCTTTACGGGGTCGACCCGAAGACCATGGCCGAGGCCATCCGCATCATCACCGGCGAAGGCCTCGCCGACCATATCGACAGCAACTTCGGCTGTCCGGTGGCGAAGGTGACGCGCAAGGGCGGCGGGGCGGCGCTGCCGTTCAAGCGGAAGTTGTTCGCCGACATCGTGCGCGAGTCGGCGAAGGCCGCGGCCGAGGCGGACGTGCCGTTCACGGTCAAGTTCCGCGTCGGCATCGACGACGACCACCTGACCTACCTCGACGCCGGGCGGATCGCCGAGGCCGAGGGCGCCGCGGCGGTCAGCCTGCACGCGCGCACCGCCGCTCAGCGCTACTCCGGTCAGGCCGACTGGACGAAGATCGCCGCGCTCAAGGAGGCCGTCACCGGTATCCCGGTGCTCGGCAACGGTGACATCTTCTGCGCGGACGACGCTCTTCGCATGGTCGCCGAGACCGGCTGCGACGGCGTCGTCGTCGGCCGCGGCTGCCTCGGACGGCCGTGGCTGTTCGGCGAGCTGGAAGCCGCGTTCGCCGGGCGTGAGCTGCCCACGCCGCCGAACCTCGGCGAGGTCGCGAAGGTGCTGCGCCGGCACGCGGAGCTGCTCGTCGAGCACGACGGCCACACCAAGGCATTGCGTGACCTGCGCAAGCACATGGCCTGGTACTTCATGAACTTCCCGGTCGGCTCCGAGCTGCGCCGCGGGTTCGCCATGGTGTCCAGCCTGACCGAGCTGGACGACCTCATCGCCCAGCTCGACCACAGCGCACCCTTCCCCGACAACGCCGACGGTCCGCGTGGGCGTCAGGGTTCGCCGGGCAAGGTCACGCTGCCGCACGGCTGGCTCAACGACCCGGACGACGACTGCGTCCCCGAGGCCGAGGACATGCACTCCGGCGGCTGAGCCGGACAACTTCGCCGTACCCGCGACGGCGGCCGAAATCCCGACCTGCGAGGCGAGCGACCTGTCCTTCACCTTCGGAGAGGCCGATCGGGCCCTCGGCCACCGCTACGCGGACTTGAAGATCAGCGTCACGGCCGGGAGCTGTTCCCTGCAGGGAGCACCGGCCGACGTCACCTTCCTCGACGAAGAAGGTGCCTCCCTCGGCACGGAACCACGCTACGAAGGCACCGAAACGCCGTACACGGTCTTGACCGCGGAGCAGCCCGCCGTCATCGCACTGCATTGGACCGTGGAACACGGCTGGGAAGGCGGGGTCGTCCCGTCGGCGGTTTCGCTGAAACTGCCGGGGCTCTCCGAAAGCAGCGTGGTCGACTGGCCGGAGGACGAACTGATCGGCAACGTTCTCCGGTTCTCCGCGGTGAAACCGGCCCTGGCCTGATCGAAAAACGCTCCCGCCGGAAACCCGGCGGGAGCGTTCCGATCCGGGACTCAGGTGCCCCTGGTCTTGTAGGCGAACTTCCACTGGCCGTGGTCGACCTCGAAGCACCGCATGGTGATCGTGTAGTACCGGGCCATGTTGCTCTGCTCGATCTGACAACTGCTCAGGCTCGAATACGGCCCGAGCTGACAGCCCGGATTTCCGTCACAGACTCCGGCGACCGAAACCGGCGCGTCTTCGGCCACCGCGACATTCGCCGCCGTGACGGCGATTCCGCCCGCGAGCGCGACGGAAACAGCGACGGCGGACAGCCGGCGCTTCCAACTCTTCGACATGTATTACCCCAGTTCCCCAGTCAACCGGCTATCGGTTGCGGTGATCATTAGAAGGGAATCGGACACCCGCCGTCAATCCCTTGCCGCCGACCGAAACGGGAGCCCCGTAGAGTCGGCGTCGTGATCGAGCAGCTGAGCATTACCACCGAAGCCGGGGCCTTCGACGCCATCGCGGCCGGACCCGAGGACGGCCGCCCTGTTCTTCTGCTGCACGGGTTTCCCGAAGCCGCGGTGGAATGGGAGCACCAGGTCGCGACGCTCGGCGTGCTCGGTTATCGCGCGGTGGCACCGGATCAGCGTGGCTACTCGCCCGGAGCCCGGCCGGAACAGGCATCCGAATACGGTATCGACAACCTCGTCGGTGACGTCATCGCGATCGCGGATCGCCTGGGGTGGAACGAATTCGACCTCGTCGGGCACGACTGGGGCGGCGCGGTGGCGTGGTGGACGGCCGACGCGCACCCCGGCAGGCTCCGCAGTCTCGCCGTCGTTTCGACACCGCATCCGGCGGCGCTGGCGGAAGCCATGAAGACCGACGAGGACCAGCATCTCCGTTCGGGCTACATGACCGAATGGCGGCAGACCCGCGTCACCGAACGGCGGATGCTCGACGACAACGCCGACGCGCTGCGCCGCATATTCGACTGGAAAGTGCCGCCCAGCAAGATCGATGAGTACGTTCGGCGGCTGTCCGAACCGGGCGCGCTGACCGCCGCGCTCAACTGGTACCGCGCCGGCCGGCCGGGCGGGAAGATCGGCCCGATCGAGGTGCCGACGCTCTACATCTGGAGCACCGAGGACGCCGCCTTCGGTTCGACTGCCGCGCTCGACACCGGGAACCGGGTCACCGGCCCGTATCGCTTCGAGATGATCGAGGACGCCTCCCACTGGGTGGTGGAGGAGGCTCCCGAGGCCGTCACTTCTTTGCTCGTGGAGCACCTTTCATCCCACTAACAGGGGTAACCCTGAACGCGGTACCGGTTACAGCGAGCCGTGTAGTTCAGTGGGTCCGGTGAACAACACGACCGAAGTGGACACGGAACGCATCGTCTATGTCACCGAGGACGGTGTGCCGACCGGCGAGACCGCGCCCAAACTGGCCGGCCACCATGAGAACACCAGGCTGCACCTGGCGTTCTCCTGTTACCTGCTGCGCAGCAGCGACCAGGCACTGCTGATCACCAGCCGTGCCGCGGCCAAAAAGGTCTGGCCGGGGGTATGGACCAACAGTGTCTGCGGGCACCCCGCACCGGGTGAACCCATCGAGGAGGCCGTCCGCCGTCGGGCCGCCTTCGAACTCGGACTGCCCCGCTTGAACGGTCTCCGCTGCGTCCTTCCGGCGTACCGCTACCGGACGCCGCCGTTCGAGGGCGTGGTCGAGAACGAGTTCTGCCCGGTGTTCGTCGCGTGGGTCGACGACGACCCGGAACCGCATCCGGACGAGGTCGGCGAGTGGCGCTGGCTGAGCTGGCACGATTACGCGCAGTTGCTGAAAGACGATGTGACTGACGTGAGTTACTGGGCCAAGGATCAGTTTTCGCAGCTCAAAGACGTAGAGCCGTTTTCGGGCTTACTGAGCGGCACTTCGGTGCGTGACAATGGCGCCGAACCGTCGTCCACTTGAGCGATATTCACTTCGGCCCGTACCGATACCTCAAGAGATCCCTCCTTTACGACGAAAACCAATTCGTGACGGAGGTGAGCGTGGCTGCCGACGACGAGGCCGCGCTCCCGGCGGGCCCGCCGAGCACCGATCTGCTCGGTCTTCACGAGTCGATCGCCTTGGTGCTCGCCACCCAGGGCGACTGGCGCCGCGCCTACCACCACCTCAAGTCCGCCTTCGACCTCGCCCGTGCCGGCAGCCTGCGGGACACGCTGACGTCCAGCTACAACCGCCGCTATCTCGACCAGTGGCTGCACGGCCCGGCCACCGAACACCGCCGCCCGCCGGGGATCGCGATCGCGCTGGTCGACCTCGACCTGTTCAAAGAGGTCAACGACACCTTCGGCCATCTGGTCGGCGACAGGGTGTTGCGCGAGGTCGCTGAACTGCTGCAACAGGGTCTCCCGCCCGAGGCGTTCTGTGCCCGCTACGGCGGCGAGGAGTTCGCGCTCGTCATCCCGGACGTCGACGCCGCCCGGGCGGTGCGGATCGCCGACACCGCCCGCGTCCGGGTTTCCCGGCATCCGTGGGAGCGGATCCGGCCCGGCCTGGCGGTGACGATCAGCGTGGGGCTCGCGCACGAAAGCGGCGAGGGGCCGGATCGGGCGGGGGAACCGGAACGGCAGTTGCGGCGCGCCGACACTTTGCTGTATGCCGCGAAACGGGCCGGCCGGAACAAAGTGGCCTATGACGAAAAGGAATCGTCGCAGGTAATTCCCGGTTCCGATGATCGCACCGAGAACACCGGCCGCACTGACTACGCGGAGCCCGCGGAGGCTTAGGCACCCGATCGGTTAACGACACACTCTGTGTAGCGGGTTCACTCTTTTTAACGCCCCTTTAACCGGGACCGCTCACCCGATCGCATGGACCGCTCGGCGCTTCTCGGTACCTTGGGTGAAGAAAAGTCCGGGATGGTTGTCGTCACGAACCACAGGTGTCCGTACGATAACGAAAAAGCTTCGAACAATCGCGAGAGGAGACCGAGTGCCCGACGAGCACCACAACCCGGGGACCGGTCGCCACAGCCAGCCGAACAGGGGCGACGGCGAGCGAGGCCGCAGTGGCCGCCGCCGGTCGATGGAGACCCACGGCGGGATCAGCGTCTCCGACGTCGTCGCACGTCACACCGGCGAACGCCCCGTCTTCGACCCGAACGCCGAGTCCCCGGCACCGCCGCCCCGCCGTCTCCGGCAGGCCGAGCCGTCGCCGGAACCTCCGAGACCCGGGGCCCGCGCCGCCCGCTCGGAACCGCCCGCACCTCGCCGTCCTCGCCCGCCGGCACCGGCCGCACCCGCCGAAGAGCCTCGCGCGGCCCACCCTGCTCCGTCCGCGCAGGCGCCTCTGCCGCAGCGGCCGCCTCGGGCGCGCCAGCCGCGCCGCACCACTCAGGCCGCTCCGAGCCCCGAGGCGCCCACGCAGCGCCGTCCGCCGGTGGTGAACCCGGGCGCGCAGCAGCAGCCCGCGGTACCGGCGCTCCCGCGTCGTCCCCGCCGCCCCGCGCAGCGGCCCGCCCAGCAGGCGCCGTCCGCCGTCCCGCCCCGGTCCGAGATGGACCGGATGACGATGACCGACGAGCTCGAAGCGATCGACGACGCGACGATCACCAAGCGCAAGATCGACCACACCCTCGCCCGGTTCTCCGCCGCGCACGACGAGCTGGCGGCCGAAGAGGCCAAGAAGCGCGAGCGCCGCGAACGGCGGGCCGCCCGCCCGGCGGCGCTGCTGGAGCAGACCCGCACCGCTCTGCAGCGCGTGGTCACGAACAACGAAGCCGAGGCCGCTGCCACCACCGAGGCCGAGCAGTCACCGCAGACCCGCTTGCAGGAGAAGAAGGAACGCAAGACCAGGCAGGCCGTCAAGGCCGGCCGGATCGCCGCCGCCGTGGTCGCCGCGCTCGTCTTCCTCTCCACCGGCACCGTATGGGGCGCGCAGACCTGGTTCGACGCGAAGTTCAACACCGTCGCCGCCCTCGACGAGGACTCCGCCGACATCCAGGACGCGGCGGGCCAGACCGGCGACGAGAACTTCCTGATGGTCGGTTCCGACACCCGGGACGGCGCGGCCGCCGAAGACGGCGTCGGTGACGCGGACGGCACGCCGGGCGCCCGGTCCGACACGATCATGATCGCGCACGTGCCCGCCGACCGGCAGCGCGTCGTGATGGTGTCCTTCCCCCGCGACCTCGAGGTCAACCGGCCGGAGTGCAAGCGCTGGGACCCTGCGACGTCGTCGTACACCGACCAGTCGTCTCCCGCGCAGAAGATCGCGAAGCTGAACACCGCCTACGCGGTCGGCGGCCCGCAGTGCGTCACGAAGGTGATCCAGCAGATCACCGGCATGAAGATGAACCACTTCGTCGGCATCGACTTCAACGGGTTCAAGTCCATGGTGGACGCCGTCCAAGGCGTCACCGTGCACACCGAGAAGCCGGTCGACGACGGCGTCCTCGGCATGATCATCCCGCAGGCGGGCGACGTCCGGATCTCCGGCGACCAGGCGCTGAACTTCGTCAGGGCGCGGCACGTCAAGGGCGACCCGACCTCGGACTACGGCCGGATCAAGCGGCAGCAGGCCTTCCTCGGCGCGCTGCTGAAGACGGTGATGTCCAAGGACGTCGTCCTCGACACCGGCAAGCTGAGCGGCTTCATCGACGCGTTCGCCAAGGCCACCTTCGGCGAGAACCTCGGCCTCAACCAGATGATGACGCTGGCGAAGTCGATGCGCGGGACGGACTCGGGCAAGGTCAAGTTCCTCACCGTGCCCACCACCGGCGAGGCGAACGGGCGCGGCAACGAGGTGCTGCTGCAGAGCAGGTCGAAATCCGTTTTCGAGGCGCTGATCAACAACACCCCGCTGCCGGACGAGAAGGCCGCGGAGGCGCCGGCGAACAGCACGGCGTCCGCTCCGACGAGCTCGAGCAAGTCGTCGAACAGCAAGAAGAGCAGCAGCTCAGGCTGAAAATCGGGCCGAGGATCATTCGTTAGTCCGGGTTCACGTCGGGTTCACCCTGGGATGCGGCTTTTGGTCCTTGTTCCCCGTAGGGTTGGGCCATGCGTGAGGCTTACCATGTCGAACTCGAACAGCTCGCCGAGAACCTAGCGGGCATGTCGCTCCAGGTCGCCGACGCGATGGAGCGGGCGACCCGGGCGCTGCTCGAGGTCGATCTCGGACTCGCCGAGCAGGTGATCAGCGACGACGCGAAGGTCGACGACGCGCGCGCTGAGTGCGAAGAGCAGGCGTACGCGCTGCTCGCCCTGCAGGCACCCGTCGCCACCGACCTCCGGACCGTCCTCGCCGCGATCCACGCGGCGGAAAGCCTGGAACGGATGGGCGATCTGGCCCTGCACGTGGCCAAGGCCGCGCGGCGACGGCACCCCGAGCCGGTGCTGCCCGAGGCCGTGCGGCCGTACTTCGCCAAGATGGGCGAGGTCGCGGTGAAGCTGGCCCGGCAGGCCGAAGAGGTCATCAAGTCGAAGGACGTCCAGGCGGCCCGCAACATCGAGGCCGACGACGACGAGGTCGACGAGATCCACAAGCACCTGTTCACGGTCATCATGGACCGTGACTGGGACCACGGCGTCGCCGCGGCCGTCGACGTCACCCTGCTGGGCCGCTTCTACGAGCGCTTCGCCGACCACGCCGTGTCGGTCGCCCGCCGGATGATCTTCGTCGTGACCGGCAAAATGCCCGGCTACGGCCCGGACGAACTCTAAACTCCGCAAGTAGTCCTAAGCGCGTGAAGGCCCCCTTCCCTCGGCTCAGCCGAGGGAAGGGGGCCTTCACGCGCAGTAGGGACTATCCGAAGCGGCCCTTCCGTGCGCTGGGGTCGGGGGCTGGTCGTGAGGGCGATTCGGGTTCTGGTGGACCTTGATTTGTGGACCCACTGGGCGGTGCGTGTGGCGCTTGCCGGGCCGGGTGCCGCTCGCCTCATGCCGTACCGGCACACGAACCTCGGCCGCTCGACGATGCGGGACACGCGAGAGGGGTTGTGAGTGATTTGGGTCGTTCTAACAACCCAAATCACTCACGAGTCCCGTGCCATGCGATACCGCAGCCTCCCCGGACGTGACCGGACGGACGACATGTGTGACTGAGCGGACGACACCTGTGACTGGATGGACGACACGTCCGCGGCTGGGGTGTCGTCCCTCTGAACACGCGTGTCGTCTCTCCAATCACGCGAAACCGCCGCCTGCGCACCGGCCGGCAGAACCGCCACCCGACGTAGGTACCTCAAACACTCTTGGCCCTAACAACCCAAATCACTCACGACCACGACCCCACCGAGCGCTCGTCCGTCAGCGCGCGACTATCCGAAGCGGCCTGAGATGTAGTCCTCGGTCGCCTTCTCGTCCGGGTTCGAGAAGATCTTCTCGGTGTCGTTGAGCTCCACCAGGCGACCCGGCTGCCCGACGCCCGCCAGGTTGAAGAACGCGGTCTGGTCCGAGACCCGCGCGGCCTGCTGCATGTTGTGAGTCACGATGACGATCGTGTACTCCTTCTTGAGCTCACCGATCAGGTCCTCGATGGCGAGGGTCGAGATCGGGTCGAGCGCGGAGCACGGCTCGTCCATCAGGAGCACGTCCGGCCGCACGGCGATGGCCCGCGCGATGCAGAGCCGCTGCTGCTGACCACCGGAGAGGCTGCCGCCGGGCTTGTTCAGCCGGTCCTTGACCTCGTTCCACAGGTTCGCGCCGCGCAGCGCGCGCTCGGCGACCTCGTCGAGTTCCTTCTTGCCCTTCGCCCCGCCGAGCCGCAGTCCGGCGACGACGTTGTCCTTGATGGACATCGTCGGGAACGGGTTGGGCCGCTGGAACACCATGCCGATGGTGCGGCGGACCTGCACCGGGTCGACCCCGGCGCCGTAGATGTCCTCGCCGTCGAGCAGCACCTCGCCCTCGACGCGGGCGCCGGGGATGACCTCGTGCATGCGGTTCAGCGTGCGAAGCACCGTCGACTTGCCGCAACCGGAAGGACCGATGAACGCGGTGACGTTACGCGGCGGCACCGAGAGGGTGGCGCCGTCCACGGCATGGAACTTGCCGTAGTAGATGTCCACGTCCTTGACGTCGATTCGTTTGGCCATTTCGAACAGCTCACTTCTTCTTCGGGGCGACAAGACGGGCGAAGAGCATGGCGAGGAGGTTCACGATCGCGATGATCAGCACCAGGGTGAGCGCGGCTCCCCAGATCCGGTCGAACGCGACGGTCCCTTCGGTGAACGGGTTGCTGACCCGTTCGTTGTTCATCAGGAGCGGCAGAGCGGCCTGCTCGCCACCGAAGATGTCCCAGTTCACGTAGGCCGAGTAACCCACCAGGACCAGCAGCGGCGCGGTCTCGCCCATGACCCGGGCGAGCGCCATCATCACGCCGCCGACGATGCCGGACAGCGCGGTCGGCAGGACGATCTTCATGATCGTCTTCCACTTGGGCACGCCCAGCGCGTAGGAGGCCTCGCGCAGGTCGTCCGGGACGATCCGCAGCATCTCCTCCGACGAGCGGACGACCACCGGGATCATCAGCAGCACCAGGGCCAGCGACACGGCGAAACCGCTGCGCGGCAGGCCGAGGGTGGTGATCCACAGCGCGTAGATGAACAACGCCGCGACGATCGAGGGGACACCGGAAAGGATGTCCACCATGAACGTCGTGGTCTTCGCGAGCTTGCCGCGGCCGTACTCGACCAGGTAGATCGCGACCAGCAGGCCGATCGGTACCGCGATGATCGCGCACACCAGGCCCTGCAGGACCGAACCGATGACCGCGTGCAGCACGCCGCCACCGACCTCGTCGGACAGCACCGACCCGAAGTCCTCGGTCCACCAGTTGCTGAACGGGATCCGCTTGACGCCGTTGATGACCACCGTCGCGAGCAGCCACACGAGCGGCACGACGGCGATCAGGAACGACAGCCAGATCAGGACGGTCGCGAGCCCGTTCTTGCTCTTCCTGGCCAGGCTGACCTGCTGGAAGGCCGGGGTGATGGCGGGGGTCTTCTCGAGCGTGGTGGACATGCTCAGTCCCCCTTCTTGGCGATGATGGATCGCGCGACGAAGTTGACGATGAACGTCAGCAGGAACAGCACCAGGCCGGCCGCGATGTAGGCGCCCGCCGAGATCTCGTTGTTGAGTTCCGCGTAGTCGGCCGCGATCTTCGAGGCGAACGTGGCGCCGCCGTCGAAGAGGCTGAAAGTGAACTCGCGGCCGACGGTGCCGGTCAGGATGATCGCGAGGGCGATCGTCTCGCCGAGCGCGCGGCCGAGACCCAGCATCGAGGCGCCGATGTAGCCCGCCTTGCCGAACGGCAGCACCGTGGTGCGGATGACCTCCCAGCGCGTTGCGCCCAGCGCCAGCGCGCCTTCGATATGCGGGATCGGGGTCCGCTCGAACACCTCGCGCGAGAGGGAGGTGATGATCGGCAGGATCATCACGGCGAGCACGACGCCCGCGGTGAAGATCGTGCCGCGCATGTCCGGCGAGACGTTGCCCGCCGCGAAGATCGGGATCCACGAGAAGGTTTCGTTGATCCACTGGGAGAAGGGCTCGATCGTCGGCGCGAAGACCATCAGGCCCCACAGGCCGTAGATGATCGAGGGGACTGCGGCGAGCAGGTCGATCACGTAGGCGAACGGCCGCGCCAGCCGTTTCGGCGCGTAGTTCGTGAGGAAGAGGGCGATACCGAGGGAGATCGGCATCGCGATGACCAGCGCCAGCACCGCGGAATAGACCGTGACCAGCAGCAGGCCCATGATGCCGAACCGCATGTCGCCCGGCTCGGTCTGCCAGACCTGGCTGGTCAGGAAGTTCACATTGTCGGCCTGGAGTGCCGGAATGGCCTGCACCAGCAGGAACAGTCCGATGAGGCCGATCAGCGAGACGACGAAGACGCCGGCTCCGGTGGTCAAGAGCTGGAAGATGCGGTCACCGGGCCGCACCTTCCTGGACTTGGGGCTCGCGAGTTGCACCGAGGACTTCTCGGGCGGTGACGCGGCAGATTGCTCCGAAATCTGGTCCTCCGGGAAGGTCTCGCGGACGGCAGAACGCCCACCGGGGTCGCCGGTGGGCGTTCTGGTCGAAGATGAATCGCTCATCGACTACTTCTGTCCAGCCTGTCTTTACTAGTCAACCTGGGGGTTGGCAACAGGGTCAGGCGATGGCCTTGACGGCGGTCAGGACCTTGTCCTGCAGGCTCTGCGGGATCGGCACGTAGCCCTTGTCCGACAGCGGCTTCTGGCCATCGGTGGCGGCGACGGTCAGGAAGGCCTTGACGGCCTTGGCGACCTCGGCGTCGGCGTACTTCGAGCAGACGATCTCGTAGGTGGCGAGGATGACCGGGTAGGCACCGGCGACGTTGCTGGAGTAGATCGAGTCCAGGTCGAGGGCCAGGTCGTTCGTGCCCTCCTTCTTGAACTTCGCCGCGTCGAGGGACTTGGCGACATTCGCCGCGGTCAGCTCGACACCACCGGAGCCGCTGTCGATGAGGGCGGCGTTGAGGCCGTCCTTCGCGAAGGCGGACTCGACGTAGGTGATGGCACCGTCGGTGGACTTCACCGCGTTGGCGACACCGTTGGACTTCTCCGCGCCGTTGCCGACACCGCCGTTGAACTTCTTGCCGTCACCCTGGGTCCAGGCGCCCTTGGACGCGACCTTCAGGTACTTCTGGAAGTTGTCGGTGGTGCCCGACTCGTCGGTGCGCGAGATGACCTGGATGGCCTTGTCGGGCAGGGTGACGCTCTCGTTGCCCTTGAGGGCCTTGATGGCCGGGTCGTTCCACTTGGTGATGCCGCCGTTGAAGATCTTGGCGGTGACCTCGGGGGTCAGGGTCAGCTTGTCGACACCGGAAACCTTGTAGGCGACGGCGACCGGGCCGATGACGAGCGGGAGGTTCCAAGCGTCCGAAGCGCAGCGAGCCTTGGCCTTGTCGGCCTCCTCGCCGGACTTGAGCGGCGAGTCCGAACCGGCGAAGTCGACCTGGTTGCCGTTGAACTGCTTGACGCCGGCACCGGAACCGCTGGGGTTGTAGTTCACCTTCTGGCCGGCGCACTTGGCGGCGTAGGCCTGCACGAAGATGTCGATCGCGGTCTTCTGCGCGGACGAACCCTCGGCCGAAAGAGGGCTCTTGCCGCCGCAGTCGACGCCGGCCGTGCCACTGGGTGCGGCGACGCCGCCCGAGCTCGCAGGCTTGGTCGCCGCCGGGTCGGATCCACAGGCACTGAGCACGAGGGCGGCGCTAGCCACGATGCCGATCGCGCCCGCGGTCCGCATGATCTTCACTGCATTTCCTCCACTGGGAGACTTTCGCCGGATCGGTGGAACGGGAACGTTCCTGCCGGATCCGGACACTAGGCACCGACAGTGGACGGGCGGCCCTCAGAGGATGAACGAAAAGTGAACAAGGCGCCCGATGTGAGCAGCGCGACTAGCCCGATCGGGGTCCGTGTCCCAGCCGTGACCTGCGCGTCTGCTCTCCGTGACCGGTCAAGTGCCGCACGTGGGAATGCGGTTACCGAGAGTATTGGACGTCGACCTCGTAGCGGGTGAAGCCGAGCTTCGAATAAACCGCCAGCGCGGGGGCGTTGTCGCCCTCGACGTACAAGATCACCTGGCCCAGTCCGCGGTCGCGGAGATACCGCAGGCCGGCGAGCGTGAGTGCCTTCCCGAGTCCGCCGCCCTGGGCGTCCGGGTCGATGCCGACGACGTAGACCTCGCCGGTGGGCTCACCGCCGAAGCGGCCTGGGACGGCTTCGTGGATCTTCGTCCAGTGGAAGCCGATGACCTCGCCGTCCTTTTCCGCGAGGAAGAAGCCTTCGGGGTCGAACCAGGAGTCGGCCTCGGTCGCACGGACCTCGTCGGCGGTCAGCGCGCCCTGTTCGGGATGCCAGTCGAAGGCGCGCGCGTTGACGCGGACCATCGCCTCTTCGTCCTGACCGGGGACGAACGTGCGCAGCGTGACCCCTTCGCGCGGCTCGGGTTCCGGCCAGTCCGCGGCGGAGACGTCGGCATGCAGGATCAGCAGTTCCCTCGCCCGCTCGAAGCCTTCGGTCTCGGCGAGATGGACGGCGGCGGGGTGATCGCCGTGCGCCCAGGCGCGCAACTGCTTCCCGGCGACGCGCTCGGCGAGCGCCTTGACCAGCGCTCTGCCGTGACCGGACCTCCGGTGATCGGGATGGACGAACAGTTCGGCGACCTGGTTGCCGTGCGAATCGCCGCCGGTGTCCAGGTGCGCGTACGCGACCAGTTCGCCGTCGACGTGACCCAGGAGGTGTTGCCCACCGGCGAAACCGGTGTCCTCGGGACGGCCGTCAGCCTCGCGCACGGCGAGCAGAAAGGCGCGGATCTCTTCCGTTTCCGGTTCACCGGTCCACAGCAGATCGAGCATGAAATCGACCCTACCGGGGAACCCCGTACCCGCCTGGACGTCTTGTCAGGCAGAAGGGAAGGGACTCAGTGCGCGGAAAGCTCGGTCGGCTCGTAGACGCTCGCGTCCGGGGCGATGACGTGGTGCTTGGCAGTCCCCTTGGCAGGCCGCTCGAACTTGTAGCCGACGTTGCGCACGGTCCCGATCATCTGCTCGTGCTCGGGGCCCAGCTTGGCGCGCAGGCGCCGCACGTGGACGTCGACCGTGCGGGTGCCACCGAAGAAGTCGTAACCCCAGACCTCCTGCAGCAGCTGCGCGCGGGTGAACACCCGGCCGGCGTGCTGGGCGAGATACTTGAGGAGCTCGAACTCCTTGTAGGTGAGTTCGAGGGTGCGCTTGCGGAGCTTGGCGGTGTACGTCGCTTCGTCGATGACGAGTTCACCGACCCGCAGCTCGGCCTCGACCTGCGAGGAACCGCCGTCGCGGGTGGTGACCAGCCGCAGCCGGGCATCGACCTCGGCGGGTCCGGCCGTCGGGAGCAGGATGTCGTCGGTGCGCCATTCCGCGCTGACCGCGACCAGGCCGCCTTCGCCGACGACGGCGATGATCGGAGTGCTGCCCTCGTCCTCACCGGTGCCCTTGAGCAGACGGCAGAGGCTCTTCGCGGAGGCCAGATCGCTGCGCGCGTCGAGCACGATCACGTCGCGGTGGCCGGCGTCGAGCAGTGCCGTCACCTCGGGAGCACGTACGCGTACGGTGTGGGGCAGCAGTTCCAGGGCGGGCAACACAGCGGTCGCATCGGCCTCCGCCGTCAACACCAAAAGGTCCAGGCTCATCGCCGCACCGCCCTCACTTGTAGTCGCCTCGATCGTGGCTACAGCCGGTGCTTAGTGAGAATAGCGGGTGAACAGCCGGACACCTACCCCGTGCTGGATCGATCACACCTGGCCAAAGAGGTACGCGAAGGAGATTTGACGCAATGGTGAGCAGGCCCGTGGCGCGTGACGACCGACCGTCCCCCGGCCGGTCCGCCAAGCGACCGAAGCGGCGTGGCCGGGGTTGGCTCATCGCCCTCGTTGTGCTGCTGGTGCTGCTGGTCGGGGCCGATTTCGGGGCGGCGGCGTTCGCCGAGCACACGATCTCCCAGAAGGCCCGTGAACAGCTGAGCCTGACCAACGATCCGTCGGTCACGGTGCACGGTTTCCCGTTCCTGACCCAGGCCCTTTCCGGTGACTACGGTCACATCACCGTGAACGCCCAGGGCGTCGCCGTTCCGCCGAAACTGCGCGATGTCGACTTCAACGCCGACATGAGTGACGTCACGGCGCCGCTTTCGGACCTGACTTCCGGCAACACGAAGTCGATCATCATCGGCACGCTCAAGGGCGAGGTGACCATCAAGGCCGCGGACATCGCGCGCCAGGCGCCGCTGGACAAGATCGAGAACCTGAAGATCGAGCCCGTCACCGAGGACTACGTCCGCAACGGCGAAAGCGGCCAGGGCGAGACGGCCCCGCCGACGACCAACGCCCAGGGCGAGACGATCGACAGCTCCAGCGCGGGGATCCGGCTTTCGGGCAACGTGCAGATCGCCGGTCAGAAGGTGGAGATCTTCTGCTTCGCGATGATCGAACTGAGCGGCCAGAAGATCAGCATCGAGCCGAAGCGGCTGCAGTTCGGGAATGACAAGGAGACCACCGTCGTTCCCCAGGCAGTGCAGAACGCGCTGCTGCCGAACTTCAACGCGAGCATCGACACCGGCGCATTGCCGTTCGCGGTGACGCCGACGGCGGTGCGGGTGAACAGCGGCACCGTGACCATCAAGGGCGAAGGCAAGAACGTCGCCTTCAGCGGAATGACGCCACAGGGGTGATCTGATTTGACCGGGGTGTGGGTGCTGCTGGGCGTCTTGGTCCTCGGCGGGGTGGCCGGCGCGCTGCTTCAGGCGCGCAACGGCCGCATCCGGGCCGCCAGGTCCAGCGCGGCCCGGCCCACCTTGCCCGCCCGCGTCTCGGCCGCGCTCGCGCCCGAAGGCGTCACCCTGGTCCAGATCTCCACGACGTTCTGCGCGCCGTGCCGCCATACCCGCGCGATCCTGTCCGCCCTCGCCGAGAAGACCGACGGGCTCACCCACGTCGATCTCGACGTCACCGAGACTCCGGAAGTCGCCCAGGCGCTGTCCGTCTTGCGTACTCCGACGACGCTGGCCTTGGCCGCGGACGGCCGGGAGCTGCTCCGGGTCGGTGGCGTTCCCCGAGGTCAGGAGCTTCTCGAAGCGCTCAAGCCCCACCTGACGAACGTCTGATCCCGAAATTTGAGACGCGTCCCAAGGTGTGAACACGGTTCCCAACCTGAGGGAGCTCTGCGTACCCTCGCACCCGTGAACAGGCTGCCCCGAACCTTGCTGACCCAGCGCCGCGCAGTGGATCTGTGCCGCGTTCGCAGCAGCCTGTGTCCGGCTCGGCCCGGCGTTCGCTGAACCACGCCTTCATGCCTGCGCGTGCCCGTCCGGCACGCACCTTTCTTCCCTTCGCATCTGCAGGAGGATCCATGTCCGCAGGACCGGCCGTAGACCCCCGAGGTCCGCGTTTCGCCGCCATCCTGACGACGATCGTGCTCGCGATCGTGCTCATCACCCAGTGGTGGCCACTGCTCGCGGCGCAGGCGGTGGTGTTCGCGATCGGGGCCTTCGTCGGCCTCAAACCGGCGCCGTACTCGCTGGTCTACCGCTACCTGGTCGCTCCTCGCCTCGGTCCGACGACCGAACGCGAAGACGCCGCGCCGCTGCGGTTCGCCCAGGCCGTCGGCTTCGTGTTCGCCGTCGCCGGCACCATCGGCTTCGCCGCCGGCCTGACCGTGCTCGGGCTCGTGGCGACGGCGTTCGCGCTGTTCGCGGCCTTCCTCAACGCGGCGTTCAACTTCTGTCTCGGTTGCGAGATGTTCCTGCTCATCAAGCGTTTCAGCCCCAGCCCGCGCGCGTCCTAACCCAGAAAGAGAGTCAGCTCCATGAGCCGTGAAGACGTCCTGGTCACCACCCAGTGGGCCGAGGAGAACCTGGACACCCCCGGTGTCGTTTTCATCGAGGTCGACGAGGACACGACCGCGTACGACAACGGCCACATCCGTGGTGCGGTGAAGTTCGACTGGCGCAAGGACCTGCAGGACGGGGTTCGCCGCGACTTCGTCGACAAGGAAGGCTTCGAGAAGCTCCTGTCCGAGAAGGGCGTCTCGAACGACGACCGCGTGGTCCTCTACGGCGGCAACAACAACTGGTTCGCGGCGTACGCCTACTGGTACTTCAAGCTTTACGGCCACGACAACGTACAGCTGCTCGACGGCGGCCGTAAGAAGTGGGAGCTCGACGGCCGCGAGCTGAACTCCGAGGACGTCAAGCGCGAAGCCACCAGCTACAAGGCCAATGAGCAGGACCTCTCGATCCGCGCGTTCCGCGACGAGGTCGTCCAGGCCATCGGCGGCAGCAACTTCGTCGACGTGCGCTCGCCCGACGAGTTCTCCGGCAAGCTGCTCGCCCCGGCGCACCTCCCGCAGGAGCAGTCCCAGGTGCCGGGTCACATCCCGGGCGCCCTGAACGTTCCGTGGGCGAAGGTCGCCAACGAGGACGGCACCTTCAAGACCGAGGACGAGATCAAGGAGCTGTACTCCGACGAGGGCCTCGACGAGTCGAAGTCCACGATCGCGTACTGCCGGATCGGTGAGCGTTCGTCCATCGCGTGGTTCGCGCTGCACGAACTCCTCGGCTACGACCAGGTGAAGAACTACGACGGTTCGTGGACGGAATACGGCTCGCTCGTCGGCGTGCCGGTCGAGTTGGGAGCGAAGTAATGGCGGCAGACGACAGCTGCGGCGCGCCGGTCCAAGAGGCCACGCCCGCCGATTACGACACCCGCGGCCAGGTCGTGCTGGCCGGCAAGGTGACCGGTACCGAAGGGCCCATCGGCGGCGCCTTCGTGCGGTTGCTGGACGGCGGCGGCGACTTCACCGGCGAGGTCGTCTCGTCGGCCGACGGTGACTTCCGCTTCTACGCGGCTCCGGGCGACTGGACGGTGCGCGCGCTCCACAAGAGCGGGAACGGCGAAGCCACCGTGACCGCTCAGGGACCCGGACTCCACAACCTCGCCATCTCGGTCGCCTGACAAGAACGCGCGTGAAGGCCCCCTTCCCTCGACTCAGCCGAGGGAAGGGGGCCTTCACGTACTTGTGGGCACGGCCACGCACCCTCAACAGGGCCGTCTCGGCGAGCAGCGACTAAAGTGCGTGGCGTGGAGATCCTGTTTACGACTTTGCTGGTGCTCGCCGGCGTCGCGATCACGTGGTTCGCCGTGTACGTCGTCTACCGGCTTTACGCGGACCAGCGCTGACCCATGACGGCTAGTGGCGACGAGGCCATCCAGGCAGCGGAGAAGCGCGCGGAAGACACCCGCGAGCGCAACCTCCCTCCATACGGCACCCTTCCTGACCTGCCCATCCCGGCCGACACCGCGAACCTCCGCGAAGGGCCGAACCTCAACGACGCCTGTCTCGCGCTGCTGCCGCTCGTCGGCGTCTGGCGTGGTGAAGGCGAGGTCGACTACCCGACCATCGAGGGCCCGCGCCGGTTCGCCATGCAGCTGACCATCGCGCACGACGGCCGCCCGTTCCTCACCCACGAGTCCCGCGCCTGGCTGCTCGACGAAGACGGCAACGTCATCCGTCCGGCGGCGCGCGAATCCGGGTTCTGGCGCCCGCAGGCGGACGACACGATCGAACTGCTGCTGGCCCACAACACCGGCATCATCGAACTCTTCTACGGCAAGCCGCGCGGCAAGGCCGCGGTCCCGGCCTGGGAGCTGGGCACCGACGCGGTCGTCCGCACGTCGACGGCCAAGGACGTCACGGCCTCGCAGCGGCTGTACGGCATCGTCAACAACGGCGATCTCGGCTTCGTCGAGGAACGCGCCATGATGGGCCAGGAACTGCAGCCGCACACGTCGGCGCTGCTGCGTCGCGTGGTGGGCTGACCGGAACGTATCCCGTGCGGTGGCGTGCCTACGGCGAGCACGCCGCCCTGCTCGACTGCGATTCCCTCGCCCAGACGATCGCGGCGCACGCCACGGTCGCGGCGGCACGCCCGGCCGGGATCACCGAACTCGTCCCCGGCGCCCGCAGCCTGCTCGTGGTGGAGACGCCGGGTTCGGGCGCGCTCGCGGCCGTCCGCGACCTGCTGGCGGACGCCGATCTCGAACACCCGCCCGAAGGCGAACCCAGCGAGATCACCCTGGACGTCACTTACGACGGTGAAGACCTCGAACTCGTCGCGCAGGACGCCGGAGTGTCCATTGAGGACATCGTGCGGCTGCACACCGAAGCCGTCTACACCGTCGCGTTCACCGGGTTCGCGCCCGGTTTCGGTTACCTGACAGGACTTCCCGAGCCGCTCCGCCAACCGCGGCTGGCGACGCCCCGCACCCGCGTCCCGCCAGGATCCGTGGGTATCGCAGGGGAATTCACCGGCGTCTACCCGCGCGTCTCGCCCGGCGGCTGGCGGTTGATCGGCCATACCCGGACCGTCCTGTTCGACCCGCGCGCCGATCCGCCGGCGTTGTTCGCGCCCGGCGACCGGGTCCGGTTCCGGAGTGCCGGATGAGGGCCTTCGAAGTCGTCGAGACCGGTCCGCTCGCACTGATCCAGGACCTCGGCAGGCCCGGGTACGCGCATCTCGGTGTCCCGCCGTCCGGCGCGCTGGACGTCCCCGCGCTGAAGCTGGCCAACCGGCTCGTGGGCAACGACGAAGCCGCCGCGGGGATCGAGAGCCTGTTCGGCGGGCTGAAGCTGCGCGCGAAGACGTCGTGCACGGTCGCCGTGACCGGCCCGGCCGTCGCTGTCGGCGTCGACGGCCGCGGCGTCGGCTCGCACGCGCCGATCCACCTGGCCGCGGGTCAGCTCGTGACGATGGGCATGCCGGCCACCGGATTGCGGTGCTACCTGGCCGTTTCCGGCGGGATCGCGGCCGACTCCGAACTCGGCAGCCGCTCTCGGGACGTCCTCTCCGAGATCGGGCCCGCGCCGTTGCGAGCGGGCGACGTCCTCCCGATCGGCACACCGTCCGGAGTCCCGGGCGGCGCCGACGTCGTGCTGCCTTCGGTGGCCCCGGCGGAACTGGTCGTGCCGATCGAGCCAGGTCCGCGGGCGCACTGGTTCGACGGTCTGGAATCCGGGCTCGCGAAGACCTGGACGGTGACGGCGGAGTCGAACCGCGTCGGCCTCCGGCTCGACGGGACCCCGCTGGCGCGCGAGCGTGAATACGCCGAGCAGGAACTGCCGAGCGAAGGCCTGCTGACCGGTGCCGTACAGGTGCCGCCGAACGGCCTGCCGGTCGTGTTCTTGGCGGATCATCCAACTACCGGTGGTTATCCTGTGGCGGCCGTGGTGAGACAGGCGTCACTCCAGGCCCTCGCGCAGGCCCGTCCCGGAACCCTTCTCCGCTTCCACTCGTCCACGAGGGTGTGGAACAGGTAAAGGTCGACGGTGGCACAGGTGTCATCGACACGAATTCGGTACCAGCCCAGCCGGAACTACCTCAGTCCTTACGGATCGCGCTCGCCACCGGGCAGATGCGACGTCCTCTCGGTGACACGCTCCGCCCGCTTCTCGATCTCTTCGCCGACGGCAAGTACCAGGTCTCCGGACCGGAACGGCTGGCCGAGGATCGCTTTCTGACCCCGAGCGCCGACTGGCCGCCCGCCGACGTCTCGCGGGTCGGCTACTACCGGACGGCGATCAAGAGCGGGCACCGGCCGGTGGCGATCGTGCTGGAAACAGGGGACGCGGCGGTGATCCTCGACGGGCACCACAAGATCGCGGCCTATCGCGAAGAAGCGATCCTGCCGCACCTGCTGATCATCAGTTCGCTCAGCTGACCAGATATTCGCGTTCGTAGGCGGCGATCAGCTCGGCGTGGATCGCGCTGGAATCGTTCAGCGCGGCGCCGTCGAGGGTGTGCACCCTGGTCAGCTTCCGTACCGATGAGGCCAGGAACAGGCCGTCGCCCTCGCTGAGATCCGGCACGCGAAGCGGCTCGACCTTGACCGACCAGCCCGCGCTCTCGGCGCCGCGGAACAGCGCCGCCTGCGTCGTCCCCGGCAGGATGCCGATGCTCGCCGGCGGCGTGTAGAGCGTCTTGTCCTTCGCCAGGACGACCGTCGAAGTCGGTCCTTCGAAGACCGCGCCGTCGGCGGCGGTGAAAATCACATCGCTCGCTCCACGGCGGGCGGCCTCCCGCAGCGCGGCCATGTTGACGCCGTAGGAAATGGACTTCGCGCCCAGCAGCAGCCACGGTGCGCGGTCGGCGAGTTCGGGCTCGATCCCGCGTTCCAGGGTGACCGCCGCGACACCGTCGACACGGGCGCGGAGGACCTTCTCGTCGATCTCCACCCCGAGCGCGAAACCGAACGGCTTCGCTTCCGGGTCGCCGTCGATTCCCCTGGTGTAGACCAGTTTCAGGGCGATCTCGGTGCTGCCGGACCAGTTCTCGATGACGACCCGCGCGGCTCGTTCCCAGGCCTTCAGGTCCAGCGCCGGCAGGTCGAGCATGGCGGCCGAGCGGGCCAGCCTGTCGAGGTGAGGGTGCAGCTCACGAGGTCGCCCGTCGACCACGAGGATCGTCTCGAACACGCCGTCACCGCGGAGCAGTCCGAGATCGTCGACTCGCAGGTGAGCGGCTTCGGGGTCGGCCAGGGTCCCGTCGAGAAAGGCAAGCACGCGCATACCGACACGGTACTCACTACCATGGGTTTTATGCCCTACCGCTCCCCCTTGCTCGACCTTCCCGGACCGATCGCGGCACCCGACGGGCATCCTGAAGAGGGTGTCCCGTGGCACTGGGGCGACCCGTTCGCCGAGCAGCGGACGGCGACCCGCGGCGCGGTCGTGATCGACCGTTCGCACCGCGAAATCCTGGCCGTGACCGGGGAAGAACGGCTGTCCTGGCTGCATTTGGTGATCTCGCAGCATGTGACCGGGCTCGCCGAAGGCACCGGCACCGAAGCGCTCGTCCTGGACACCCACGGCCGGGTGGAGACCCATATGGTCGTCGCGCACGCGGACGGCACGGTGTGGCTGGACAGCGACAGGGGCGCGATGGCCACCAGCGCGTTTCCTTCGGGCGGGAAACAGACGCTGCACGAGTACTTCGAAGCGATGAAGTTCTGGTCCAAAGTGGACATCCGCGACGTGAGCGACGAGCTGGCACTGCTGACCGTGCTCGGCCCGGACGCGGACCGTGTGCTGGCCACCGCCGGCGTCTCACTGAGCTCGGACGCGTACTCCGTGGTGCAGATCCCCGGCGGTTTCGCGCGGCGGATGCCGTGGCCTGGACGGAACAGTGTCGACCTCGCCGTGCCTCGCGCGGAGCTGGCCGTCTGGTGGCGCCGTCTCACCGACGCGGGCGCACGACCGGCGGGCAGCTGGGCGTTCGACGCGCTGCGGGTCGAGTCGCTGCGGCCGCGGCTGGGCCTCGACACCGATGAGCGCACGATCCCGCACGAGGTGAACTGGGTCGACTCCGCCGCGCACGTGGCGAAGGGCTGTTACCGCGGGCAGGAGACCGTCTCGAAGGTCCACAACGTCGGGCGGCCGCCGCGGTACATGGTGTTGCTTCACCTGGACGGTTCGCCGGCGATCACCCCGGAGACCGGCGACCCGGTGATGCTGGGCGAGCGGAAGGTGGGGCGCGTGGGCAGCGTGGTGCAGCACCACGAGCTGGGCCCGATCGCGCTGGCGCTGGTGAAGCGCTCGACGCAGCCCGGCGCCGAGCTGCTGGCGGGTGCCGAGGACCGCGTCGTGCAGGCCTCGATCGATCCGGATTCCGTTCCCGTCGAGGCTCCCGCTCCCGGACGGGAAGCGGCGCAGCGGCTTCGGGGCTGATTTTCCTGTTCTTCGAGTGTCATGAAAGGGGCTTTCAGGACAATTTTCGTCCTGAAAGCCCCTTTCCTGACACACCCCACCCCACCCCGGTCCACCCCGGTCCGCCCCAGCCCGCTTCGCGCGCCGCAGCCGAGTTATCCACAATGTCCGTCCCCTGTGGACAACTCCACTGACCAGCCCTTTTCCCCCACCCACCCCGGTAGACTGGACCAGGGGCCGCCCCCGGGACGGGTGGGGGGTGTGCTCTGGACTGGACCGAAGGAGCGGCAGGTCATGGAAGGCCGTTCGGGTGGGGCGAAGATCTCTGTGGTATCGCGCCCTGCGGAACTTTTGCCCCGGCGCGCGATAAGCTAGCGGGGTGATCGAAGTCCGGCCCGGTGGTCGCCGTCGTATCGACCGCGTGCTCGGCCCTGGGTATCTCAGCGACCTCGGCGAGCTGCCCCTTTCCGTGCTGCGCGAGCGCCGTGACGAGGCCGCGCAGGAGGAGACCGACCTGTCGTACCTGCGGCGGCTGCTGCACGCGCGGATCGACATCGTGCGTGCCGAGCAGGGGCGTCGCAGTTCGGGCGGGGAGCACAGCGTCGTCGATCAGCTGGCCGCGATCCTGGCGGACAACGCGATCGGCCCGGCCACGGGTTCGGGCAGGCACCAGCGGCTGGAGCCGTCGCGGGCGGGTGAGCACCGCCGGTTCGCCGAGGCGCTCATCGGCGACACGGACCTTTCCGACGTCAGCACCCTCTCGGACGAGAAGCTGGCCAAGGCCCTCAACAACTACGCCGACGAAGAGGTCTCCGTCTCGTCGTACCGCCGCGAGGTGCAGGGCGTGATGGACACGATCAACGCCGAGATCGCGACGCGCTACCGCAAGGGCACGGCGTCGGTCGACGATCTGCTGGACACCGAACGCGGCGGCCCCACGTGACGAATCCCGTCCTGGTCGAGGTCGTCCGGTCCGGTTTCGTGGAAAGCGTGCACCGCGGCGCACTGGTGATCACGGCCCCGGACGGGTCGGTGCGGTTCTCCGCGGGCGACATCGGGCGGCCGGTCTACCCACGCTCGTCGAACAAACCGCTCCAAGCGGTCGGGATGCTGCGCGCCGGCCTCACCATCGGCGACGAAGAGCTCGCCCTGGGCTGCGGATCGCACAACGGCGAACCCGGCCACGTCGAAGGCGCCCTCTCGATGCTTTCCCGCGCCGGCCTGACCGAGGACGCGCTGGCCTGCCCGCCCGCGTTCCCGCTGCACGAGCCGAGCATGCTCGCCGTGGCCGCGGCCGGAAAACGCCGCGCCGCCATGAACTGTTCGGGCAAGCACGCCGCGATGCTCACCACCTGCGCCCAGCTCGGCTGGCCCACCTCGGACTACGTGGCCGCGACGCATCCGCTGCAGAAGATCATCCAGAGCACCATCGCCGACCTCACCAGCGAGACGATCGAGACCGTCGGCGTCGACGGCTGCGGCGCGCCGCTGTTCGCGTTCTCCCTCACCGGTCTCGCGCGGTCCTTCGGCAGGCTGGCCACCGCCATGGGCGGGCCGGAGCACCGGGTCGCCGTCGCCGTCCGCACGTATCCGTGGCTGGTCGCGGGCACCGGCCGTGAGGACACCGTGCTGATGAAGGGTGTCGACGGCCTGCTCTCGAAGGGCGGCGCCGAGGGCGTGCACGCGTTCGCCCTACCGGACGGCACCTCGTTGGCGCTGAAGATCGACGACGGAGCGGCGCGGGCGCGGATCCCGCTGCTGCTCGCGACCCTGCGCCACCTCGGCATCGATGCGGGCATCGACGCCGAACAACTCTCCAGAGGAGCAGTCCTCGGCGGCGGGAAGCCGGTCGGCGAGCTTCGCGTGACCGCCGGTCTCTTCGGCTAGTTCGCGCGTTCCCGCGAGGCCAGCTCGCCCCAGAAATCCCGCAGGTCGGCGAACAGCTCGGCCAGCTCGTCGACGTTGCCGGTGCGGAGCGCGTCGAGGATGTCGTGCACCTCTTCCGCGGTCGTGTCGGCTTGCAGGATCGCGTCGTCGAAGAGCTGGACGAGACCGCCGTAGTCGAGTTCGACGGCGGAGCCGGAGTGGAAGCTGTCGAGCCAACGCCGCGTTTCGCGAAGAACCCGCCCAGGCCCTGAATCGCCGAAGGTCGCTTCGAGCAGATCGCCGATGTCGCGAGCGCGATGGCGCGCGTCGGCGATCGAGACCCGCCACGACACCTCGCGCTCCGGGTCGGCGCGGCCCTTGCCCAGTTTGATCCGGCGCATCCCGGGGTCGAACAACACGAACCAGGGAAGCGGGATCGTCCACGTCGTCGAAAGCGTGTGCGAGGCCGAAGCGGACAGATCGTCGATGGCGGACTTCGCCCGCGAACGGATGACGTCCATCGGGGCTCCGCCCGCGTCGAGCACCGCGTTCTGCAGTGCCGGATGCGCGTCGGCGAGGAAAGTCACCAACGCCGCGGCCGAGCGCGCGCGGATCTCCATCGGGCAGATCAGCGGCCCCGGTCCGGCGTCACCGTGCTCACCCTCCGGTACATCTTCGGGGTCCAGCACGAGGACGTCGGTGACGAGGCTGGGAGCCGCGCGGCCGTCGGCGAGCTCGGCGGGCAGCAGACGTCCGACGTGTTGTGACTTGAGCCACAACGCCTGCTCGCGCGTCCCTGCGGCCGAACGATCGAGCCGGGCCGCTTCGACGGCTTCCAGCAGGCGTTCGTCCGGTGGATCGCCCAGCGCGAGCAAGGGCTCATAGACGCGGAGATAAGCCGCGAACGGACGGGGCACAAGAGCATCGTGGCACGCCGACCTGCAACTATCGCCACCGACCGGCCGGTAACCGGCGTCGGGGGAACACTGTCGCCACCGGCACACCGTGCCACGTCGCATCCAACCCCCCGGACACGGTACGGTGTGACCAGGAAAGAATTGTCGAGACGATGCGGGGCCGCCGATTCCCCCGGCCGCCCCGCCCCTGTGCGAGGGGGTCGAGCCATGGGGCGCGGCCGGGCTAAGGCCAAGCAGACGAAGGTGGCGCGCGAGCTCAAGTACAGCTCGCACGAAACCGACTTCGATGCTTTGCAGCGCGAGCTGTCCAGTAGTTCCTCGGATTACGGGCACGAGGACGACAAGCGGGACGACGACGACCCGTACGACGGGTACGACGAATACCGCCGCTGAGCAGGCGTGACACGCGAGGGTGGCACGGGTTGAACCCCGTGGTCCACCCTCGCGTGTCGCGTGCTGCCCAAAATACGAGGAGGGTGCCGTGTCGGACGTAACGCGGGTAGGTGTCATCGGAGCCGGGCTCATGGGTTCGGGTATCGCCGAGGTGCACGCACGTGCCGGTCTGGACGTGATCATCACCGAGGTGAACCAGCCGGCGCTGGACTCCGGGCGGGCGCGGATCGATGAAGTCGCTGCAACGCGGCGTCAAGAACGGGAAGCTCTCGCAGGAAGACGCCGACGCGGCGCTCGGGCGGATCCGCTTCACCACCGAGATGGGCGAGTTCGCCGACCGCGACCTCGTCATCGAGGCCATCCTTGAGCAGGAGCAGGCCAAGGTCGAGGTGTTCCGGTCGCTGGACAAGATCGTCGAGCGTGAGGACGCGGTGTTCGCGTCCAACACGTCGTCGATCCCGATCATGAAGCTCGGCATGGCCACCGGCCGTCCGCAGCAGGTGGTCGGCATCCACTTCTTCAACCCGGTTCCGGTGCTTCCGCTGGTCGAACTGGTGCCTTCGCTGCTGACCAGCGACGACACCGCTCGCCGTGCGGAGGAGCACGCGACGTCGGCGCTGAACAAGACGGTGATCCGGTCGCAGGACCGCGCCGGGTTCATCGTGAACTCGCTGCTCGTGCCGTACCTGCTTTCGGCGATCCGGATGATCGAGTCGGGCTTCGCCTCGGCGGAGGACATCGACCGCGGTATGGAGCTGGGCACCGCGCACCCGATGGGCCCGCTGCGGCTTTCGGACCTGATCGGCCTGGACACCATCAAGGCGATCGCGGACTCGATGTACGCGGAGTTCAAGGAGCCGCTGTACTCCTCGCCGCCGCTTTTGCTGCGCATGGTCGACGCCGGCCTGCTCGGCAAGAAGACCGGCCGCGGTTTCTACAGCTACTCCTGACCCGCAACTTTCGTAGCGGCGGGCGACCACTTCTTCGGCTGTCCATGCAACCGGCGTGCCCGGTTGCATGGACGGTATGAACAAGCACACGCGTCGCAAGGCAATCACTGTCGCCGGGCTGACCGGCCTCACCGGACTCGCCACCGCGGGTTCGGCGTCCGCGGGTGAACGCCGTGGCGTGCCGACGTTCGTGTTCGCGGCGGGCGCCAATGGCGTCTCCGGCGTCCCGAACGAACTCGTCCTGCGTGGCTATCGCTGCGTCGGCGTCGACCTGCCGGGCCAGCGGACGACCGATGCCCAGTTCCGGCTGTCGTACCAGGCACCGCAGAACCTCGAAGCGTTCGCCACCGAGGAGTCCCCGCTGGCCGGGGTGACCGTGGCCGACCACATCGCCGCGACCGTGGACACAGTCCGCCGGGCCGCCGCGCACGGCCCGGTCGTCCTCGTCGGCGCCAGCATCGGCGGCGCGGCGATCAGCCTGGTCGCGAACCAGGTGCCGCGGCTGATCGACCTGCTGATCTACGACACCGCGTTCTGCTGCAGCGAACTCCCCACTCCTGACCAGTACCTGACCACCGAAGAGGGAAAGGCGACGCACGCGGCGGTGCTGCTGGAGTTCATGGCCGGGGACCCGCGGGTGATCGGGGCGTACCGCTCGAACTGGCGCGTCGCCGACCCGGTCCGGCTGGCGAAGGCGAAAGAGGCCTTCATGGGCGACAGCACCGACGCCGAGTTCCACCTGTTCCTGAACTCGATGATGCCGGACGAGCTACCCGGGAAGGGTGCCGTCGATTCCCGGGGTGACCGGGGCACCTGGGGCCGCATCCCGCGTGTCTACATCCGGCACCTGCGCGACAACATCAATCCGATCGGACTGCAGGACCGGATGATCCGGGAGGCGGACAAGCGCACCCCGCGCAACCGGTTCCGGGTCTTCGACCTGGACGCCGCGCATGTCCCGGCCGCGGCCAAGATGAGCGAACTCCTCGCCCTCTACGACCGCTTGGCCCGCTCTCTCTGACCACTGACGCGTCGCGTCGGTCGCCCCACCCTCCGCAATTAGTCCTCTAGTTGCGGTCCTTGCACGTGCAACTACCGCAACTAGAGGACTAATTGCGGGATGGGCCAGCGCCAGAGCGATCGACGCCACACCTAGACTCGGTGTCGTGGGACAGGGACAGCTTCGCGCAGGCCTGATCGGTGCCGGTCCGTGGGCGAAAACGGTGCACGCGCCGGGACTCGCCGACCATCCCGGGACGACGTTGAGCGCCGTCTGGGCCAGGCGTCCCGAAGCCGCGAAGGAGCTGGCCGAGGCGCACGGCGCCGAGGCCGTCGGCAGCTTCGAGGAGCTGCTCGACCAAGTGGACGCCGTCGCGTTCGCCGTCCCGCCCGCCATCCAGGCCGAGCTGGCGGTCAAGGCCGCCGAGGCGGGCAAGCACCTGATCCTGGAGAAGCCGATCGCCGCGGACCTCGACGGCGCGCAGCGGCTCGTGGACGCCGTCGACGCGGCCGGCGTGGCCGCTCTGGTGGTCCTGACCTTGCGTTTCTCGCCGTTGACCCGCGACTGGCTCGACGGGATCAAAGAGGTGGGCGACTGGCGTGGCGGCGGCGCGCGCTGGCTTTCGGGCGCGTTGCTCGGCGGGCAGTACCAGGCGTCGGCGTGGCGGCACGACTCCGGCGCGCTCTTCGACATCGGGCCGCACGCCTTCGATCTGCTGGACGCCGCGCTCGGCGAGATCACCGAGGTGCTCGCCGCGAACCGGACCGATGACGATCTGTGGCAGGTCCTGTTCGCCCACGCGGGTGGTGCGACCAGTACGGCGACGCTGTCCTTGCGGTTGCCGATCCAGCCGACGGTCGTCGAAGTGGCCGTTTACGGCGAGCACGGTTACCGGACTCTGGGCCGGAAACCGGGTTCCGCGAATGAATCGTTCACCGCGCTATTGGACGATTTCGCCGCGATGGCCGCGTGCGGAACGACAACGCATCCCTGTGACGTACGTCGCGGACTGCACCTGCAAAAGCTGATCGAACGCGCGCGCGAACTCGCCGGACACGGCAAGTAGTACACAGGTCACCCACAAGGCTTTTCCTTGTGCGATAAGGCCTTCTTCAGATCCTTTCGCGGTCATCCACAGGGTTGTCCACAGGCTCCATTGTGGACAGACGCCAGCTGAACCCAAGCATGGGAAAGCCCTTTCCGCCACCGGAAAAGATCACCTTTTAGAGCGGTCGCTCTGTCATGCCGAGTCGATCTTGTAATGCGAAGGTGATCTTGAGCGCTCCGGAAAGGAAGGCCAATGGGAGAGCTGCTCCGCGCTTTCGGCGCGATGATCCCTTTGACGATCACCGCGATTCCGTATGCCTTACTCGGCTGGCCGCTGCTCGCGGCACACCGGCGGCGAAGACAAGCCGACCGCTTCACCGCGTCGGCGACGGCGGCCGTCGACATCACGCTGGTCCTGGCCTGCGTCCTGGTGTTCTGCCTGGTCACGATGCCGGTGACCGGCGCACACGGCAGCAGGCTGAGCCTCGAACCGGGCACCGACCTGCGGCTCGCCCTGAGCGACAGCGCCAACCTGTGGCAGGTACTGGGCAACGTCCTCATCCTGAGCCCGCTCGGCGCCCTGCTCCCTTTGCGTACCCGGCGGCTGCGCTCGCTGGGCCGGATCGCGCTCGGCGCGCTGACCGTATCGGTGCTGGTGGAGGGCACTCAGTATCTGATCCAAGCGGGCCGGGTGACCTCCGCCGACGACATCCTGCTGAACACGCTGGGCGCCGTGATCGGCGCGGCGTTGAGCAGACGTCTGTGGCATCGCCTCGACGTCCGGCCACCGCAACGGGTCCCGGCGCCGATCCCGGCGCAGGTCAGGCGGGTGTGCAGCGCGCCCGTCCGGCTGCGGGTGCCGAGGTCGGTGTGGGACGAGCGGTACTCGGGCGTCGTGCACCCGCAACGGCGGTAAAGCACTTGCCCGCCCTGCGATAGTGGTCACGAAAGCTTTGATGAACGGGAAAGAGGGATGCCTCATGCCTGACGCCTTCAGCGGCGTCGGCACGAGCTAGCCGGCGCCTACGCCAGCTCCACAGCGCACGCGGGGTCCTCCCGTGCGTCTCTTCCTCTTGCCCGAAAGGCAAACCCGAACAGTGCTTTCCGAGACGATTCGTTCTCTGCAGTCCTACATCCGCACCACCGCGGCGAAGTTCCGCGAAACCGAGCGGATCGGGCCGTTCCTGGCCACCTATTACCTCGAGGCCAGCAGCCCCTTCCTCAACTACGCCATCCCCGACGACGGCGTCGTCCCCACCTCGGATGACGTCGCCGCCCTCACCGAAGCGTTCCGCAAGCGCGGGCTCACGCCGCGGCTGGAGTTCCTGACCGAGGCGGTTCCGGCCGCCGAGGCCGTGCTCGTCGAGGGCGGCTACACGCTGGAACGGCGGGTTCCGTTGATGATCTGCACTCCGGAGCAGATCGTCGAGCAGCCGAAACTCGCCGGGATCACCTTGGTCACCCCGAAAACCGTCGATGAGCTCCGGATGATGATCCGCGTGCAGAACCTGGCGTTCGGGGAGACCGATCCCGACCAGCACCTCGACCCGTCACCCGACCAGCTGAGCGGCGAGACCATCTCGGTGCTGGCGCTCGACGACGGGAAACCGGTCGGCGGCGGGGTCGCGACCCCGATCCTCGACGGTGCGACCGAGGTCGCCGGGATCGGCGTGATCGAGGAGTACCGGAGCCGCGGGATCGCCGCGGCGATGACGGAATACCTGACTCGTGAGGCCCATGCCCGTGGCGGGCACTCGGTGTTCCTGACACCGGGCGCCGGGCAGGCCGAACGCGTCTACGGCCGGGTCGGCTTCAAGACCGCGGCCGAGTGCGTGCACCTGTCAGTCGTCTGAGTAACCACCGCGGCGAGTTCGTTTGACCTCGCCGCGGCGCTTCTTCGAGGCCAGGCGGCGTTCCTTCGAACCCCTCGAGGGTTTGGTGGGACGCCGTTTGGCGGACGGCGGCGCCGACGCGTCCGTCAGCAGCATCACCAGCCTCGCCCGGGCGGCTTCCCGGTTCATCAGCTGCGAGCGATGTTCGGAAGCGGCGATCGTGACGACGCCGTCGACCATGCGCGACACGAGCCGCTCCAGCATCCTGGCCCGGAGATGGTCCGGGATCGAAGGCGATCCGGCGACGTCGAAGGACAGTTCCACCCGCGAGTCCGTGGTGTTCACACCCTGCCCACCCGGACCCGACGACCGGGAGAACCGTTCGCTCAATTCGGCACCCGGGATCACGAACCGGGTGCCGATCACCACGTCATCAGCCACGAACCCAGTGTTCCATCCGCGCCAAACTGTTTGTGAATGCGCGGAGTTCAGAAGCGCGGGTGGTCACCGGAGAGCACGGCGCGCGGGCCGTCCGGGTCTTCCGCGGGCTGCACGTCGCCGAGGATCCACGCCGGCACGTGCCGCGCGGTCAGCATCGCGAGCGCGCGGTCGACGTCGTCGGGACCGACGATCGCGACCATGCCGATGCCCATGTTGAACGTCTTCTCCAGTTCGGCGCGCTCGACCTTGCCGCGGTGCCCGATCAGCGCGAACACCGGCGCCGGGGTCCAGGTACCGCGTTCGAGCTTCGCGACCAGGCCGCGCGGCATGACGCGGGCGAGGTTCGCTTCGAGACCGCCACCGGTGATGTGCGCGAACGTGCGGACGTCGGCCTCGGCGACCAGCGCCAGGCAGTCCTTCGCGTAGATCTTGGTCGGCTCGAGCATCTCCTCGCCGAGCGAACGGCCGAACTCTTCGACGTGCCCGTCGAGCGGCATGCGCGCGATGTCCAGCAGCACGTGCCGGGCGAGCGAGTAGCCGTTGGAGTGCAGGCCGGACGAGCCGAGCGCCAGCACGACGTCGCCGGGGCGGACCCGCTCCGGGCCGAGCACCTTCGACGCTTCGACCACGCCGATGCCGGTGCCCGAGATGTCGTAGTCGTGCTCGCCCATCAGGCCGGGGTGCTCGGCCGTCTCGCCGCCGAGCAGCGCGCAGCCCGCGCGGACGCAGCCTTCGGCGATGCCGCCGACCAGCGCGGCGATCTTCTCCGGCACGACCTTGCCGATGGCGATGTAGTCCTGCATGAACAGCGGCTCGGCACCGGTGACGACCAGGTCGTCGACGACCATCGCGACCAGGTCGATGCCGACGGTGTCGTGCTTGTCGAGTGCCTGCGCGATGGCGATCTTGGTGCCGACGCCGTCGGTGGACGAGGCCAGTACCGGCTCTTTCCACTTGTCCAGTTTCAGGGAGAAGAGTCCGGCGAAACCGCCGACCCCGCCCAGCACCTCGGGCCTGCTGGCCCTCGCGGCGTGCGGTTTGAGCAGCTCAACGGCTTTGTCACCGGCGTCGATACTGACTCCGGCGGCGGCGTACGTGGCGCTCGTGGACTCGCTCACGGAAGCGGACTCCCCATCTGGGTTCAAGACTAAGGACGCCGGACGGCGTCTTCAGCACCGTACCCGGCAGGGGTGACGGGCTTCGCCGCGCCATTGACCGAGTCCAGGCTCTCCAGCAGGTGCTTGCCGATCAGCGCGTCCTCGGGGAGCGCGATCGGGTACTCGCCGGAGAAGCAGGCCGTGCACAGCCGCGACTTGGGCTGCTCCGACGCCGCGACCAGCCCGTCCAGGGAGATGTACCCCAGGGTGTCGGCCCCGATCGAGCGGCGGATGCCGTCGAGGTCGACGCCGTTGGCCACCAGTTCGGCGCGAGAGGCGAAGTCGATGCCGTAGAAACACGGCCAGCGGACCGGCGGCGAAGCGATCCGTACGTGTACCTCGAGCGCGCCGGCCTCCCGCAGCATGCGGACGAGCGCGCGCTGGGTGTTGCCGCGGACGATGGAGTCGTCCACCACGACGAGCCGTTTGCCGCGGATGACGTCGCGCAGCGGGTTCAGCTTGAGCCGGATGCCCAGCTGGCGGATGGTCTGCGACGGCTGGATGAAGGTGCGGCCGACGTAGGCGTTCTTCACCAGGCCGGTGCCGTAGGGAATGCCGGAGCCCTGGGCGTAGCCGATCGCGGCCGGGGTGCCGGATTCGGGCACCGGCATGACCAGGTCGGCTTCGGCCGGGTGCTCGCCGGCCAGTTTGCGGCCGATCTCGACGCGGGTGGCGTGCACGCTGCGGCCGGCGATGGAGGTGTCCGGGCGCGCGAGGTAGACGTACTCGAAGACGCAGCCCTTGGGCTCGGGGTTGGCGAACCGCGAGGAGCGCAGGCCCTCGGCGTTGATCGCGATGAGCTCACCGGGCTCGACCTCACGGACGAACGACGCGCCGCAGATGTCCAGCGCGGCCGTCTCGCTCGCGACCACCCAGCCGCGTTCGAGCCTGCCGAGCACCAGCGGGTGCACGCCGTGCGGGTCGCGGGCGGCGTAGAGGGTGGACTCGTCGGCGAAGACCAGGCAGAACGCGCCCTTGAGGGTGGGCAGCAGTTCCAGGGCGGCGGCTTCGATGCCCTTGTCGGCGGCGTTGGCCGCGAGCAGCCCGCACACCAGGTCGGAGTCGCTCGAAGAACCGGTCAGGCCGAGGTGCGGCTTGAGCCCGGCCGCGACCGTGCGGTCGCGCAGTTCGGAGGTGTTGACGAGGTTTCCGTTGTGCGCGAACGACAGACCGCTGCCGGTGGCGGTGGTGCGGAAGATCGGCTGAGCGTTCTCCCAGATGGTCGCGCCGGTGGTCGAGTAGCGGCAGTGGCCGACGGCGATATGTCCCTGCAGCGACTGCAGGACCTGCTCGTCGAACACCTGGCTGACCAGGCCGAGGTCCTTGAAGACGACGATCTGCGAGCCGTCGGAGACCGAGATGCCGGCCGCTTCCTGGCCGCGGTGCTGAAGTGCGTAGAGCCCGTAGTAGGTCAGCTTCGCGACCTCTTCTCCGGGTGCCCATACGCCGAAGACACCGCATTCCTCGCGGGGTTCCGGATCGGGCTGGTCGGTCACGGGCTGTCCGGTGAAGGACGGGTCGGAAACCACCGAGGTGCTCCCAGGGAGAAGAGGGCAGGCCACCACCAGTGTAAACGGTGGGCTATCGATCAACGCGTTGAGCGACGTGGCACTGGACACGCTTCGGACGATGACCGTGAGTGACGGGCGGGTGTCAAGACCCGGCACTCACGACCCCCGACCAGCCGACCGCTCCCCCTCGACAGAGGCGGTCGACTGTGCTTGGTGGTGATGATGGCGAAAGTCAGCTCGCGGCGAGCCACTTGGAAGTGCCGCCGCCACCCGAGACCCAGCAGCCCTTGGAGCTGGTCTCCGGGAGGTACAGCGAGCCGGGTGTCCGCTCGTCTGGGAGCGCGAGCAGTGCCGTCAGCACCGTCGCCGCGTCGCCGGCGGATCGCCACAGCCACACTTCCGGCTCGAGGATGTCCTCCTCGGTACCGGGCATACGGGTCGCCACGACGTCGTCCTCGGCGTTGAGCCGGACCACGTCGACCACGTTGTCGTGGACTCGCACGCCGACCACGGCCATGACCTCGCCGTTCGCGTCGCACGGGTGCACGAACTGGTACCCGCGGTGGATCAGTTCCTGCAGGCCGCTTTCGATGTCGGTGATTTCCGCGGTGATGGTGTCACCCGAGAACATCATCGAATTCGCCGTCCTTGGCACCCGCGAGGAACGCGGCCATCTCGGCCTGGGTGTAAATGAGGGCGGGTCCCGTCGGGAAGCGCGAGTTGCGCATCGCGATCTCTCCGGAAGCGAGCGGAGCGACCTCGACACAGTTGCCGATGGCGTTGCTGTAGCTCGCCTTGCGCCAATGCGCACCGGTAAGACGATCGGCCGGAATGCCGTTGTCGAACTGTTCAGCCATGGTCCCCACCTTCCCCGACAGAAGACTTTAGGTGATGCATCTGCATGTGCATTTGCCTGTGATCTGAAGTTAGCACGTGTGCCTGCAGCGGTAAATGCACGTGCAGAAGTTTCTGCAGAATTCGCTTGCCGTGATGACTTAAGTCCCTCAGTGGGCCACCAAAGCGTGAGGGTGGCTGCCCCTATCGGGTGAACAACTACCGGTCGTCATCGACTTTTTGGACGCCCGCAAGGAAACCCCGGCCGGCACGAGAAACGGCCGGGAACCCCACAACGGTGACGGGTCAGAGTTCCGCGCGGCGCTTCATGAGCGTCTGGCGGCTTCGGTCCGGCGTATCCGCGTCGACCGCGAGCATGTCGAGCGCCCGGCTGTATTTTTCGATCTCGTCGCGCTTGTCGATGTAGTGCGCGCCGGTCAGGTATTCGGTGTACGCGATGTTCGGCAGTTCTTCTTCCGCGAACCTGAGCAGCGAGAACGCGCTGTCCGCGGAGTAACCGCTCCGGTCGAACGGGAGGATCTGCACCGAGATGTTCGGCTGCTGGATCATCTCGAGGAGGTAGTCGATCTGGTCGCGCAGGACCTCACGGCCGCCGATCGGCCGGTGCAGCACCGACTCGTCGAGGACCAGCCACAGGCGCGGCGCGTCCGGCCGCGAGAGCATCTTCTGCCGCCGCATCCGCAGCGCGACGCGGCGATCCACCTGCTCGTTGACCATGTCCGGACGACCGTGGCTCGCGATGGACCGCGCGTACGACTCGGTCTGCAGCAGGCCGGTGACGTACAGCGGCTCCCAGATCTGGATCCGGGCCGCGGCCTCTTCCAGGCCGACCAGGTCGTTGAACCAGCTCGGCATCAGGTCGCCGTAGCGGCGCCACCAACCCGGCTCGTTCGACTCCTTGACCATGTCGAGGAACTGCTGCCGGGCGTCGCCGTCGGTCATCCCGTACATCGTCAGCAGGTCGGCGACGTCGCGTTCCTTGAAACCGACGCGGCCCAGCTCGAGACGGCTGATCTTCGATTCGGACCCGCGGATGCTGTAACCGGCCTCTTGGCGGGTGATACCGGCGTCTTCACGCATCCGGCGAAGCTGTGAGCCGAGGATCATCCGACGCGCGGTGGGACCCAGGTTCTGCTCACCACCGGGCGGGTTGACCGCGTTCATTGACCGGGACCTTCCGTACGCCGCTACTCACCAGGGGAACAAGCCCGATTACTCAAAGTACACGTTTGGGCCTCGACATCACAGGGATGGCTCGGTTTACCGGTCGCGTACGTCGTTCTACTCTACGTAGAGCCCGAGACTTCCGACACAGTTTTGTGAGGTTCAAGATGCCCGACGCCCCGCCCCGGACGGAACGAGTGCCCGTGGGTGTCGACCCGAACCGGGCCAGCATCGCCCGGGTTTACGACGCCTTCCTTCTCGGCAAGGACAACTACGAGATCGACCGGGAGGTGCTGCGCAAGGTCCAGCAGGCCGCTCCCGAGGCGCAGGACCTGGCGACCGAGAACCGCGGCTTCCTCATCCGGGCGTGCCGGTTCCTCGCCAGCCAGACGGGCATCACCCAGTTCCTCGACTGCGGCTCCGGTCTCCCGACCGCGGAGAACACGCACCAGGTCGTGCAGCGGATCAACCCCGAGATCAAGGTCGTCTACGTCGACAACGACCCGGTGGTGCTCGCCCACGGGCGCGCCCTGCTCGAAGAGAACGAGAACACCCACTTCGTCTCGGCCGACATCTTCGAGCCGGAGCGGATCCTCGCCAACGAGGACATCCGCAAGCACATCGACTTCACGCAGCCGCTCGCGTTCCTGCAGCTCGGGACCCTGCACCACTTCAACGGGCCGAAGGAAGCGCCGGCCCAGATCATGAAGAAGTACATCGACGCGCTGCCCTCGGGTTCGTACGTGGCGATCTCGCACTTCTCCGACCCGCAGGACGAGCTGTCCGACACCGCCCGCAAGATGGAGGACTTCTTCCTCCACAGCCCGATGGGTTCGGGCACCTTCCGCACCAAGGCCGAGGTCGAGGAGCTGTTCCACGACCTCGAGATGGTCGACCCCGGCGTCACCCTGTGCGCCGACTGGTGGCCGGACGGCCCGCGGATCAAGGCGCTGAACACCGCGCAGCGGACGATCTCGGGCGGCGTCGGCCGCAAGGCCTAATCCCTGGTCACTCGCGTGTCATGAAAGGGTCTTTCAAGACAAAAACGGTCCTGAAAGACCCTTTCATGACATCCGGGACCGAGATCAGAGGCGGACCAGTGGCAGCCAGTGGTCCAGGTCGGCCCGTGTCCCGGAGGCGGTGACCCGCCCCGACTCGACGGCATCGGCCCAGGCCAGCCGTCCGGTCGCCAGTTCAAGCCACGTGCGCGGATCCGTTTCGACGATGTTCGGCGGCGTCCCGCGCGTGTGCCGCAATCCTTCGACGCACTGCACCGCCGCGAACGGCGGCACCCGCACTTCGACACTCTTCCCTGGCGCGTCCGAGGCCAGTGTCCGCAGGCTCAGCCGGACCGCCGCGGCCAGCTCCGGACGGGCCGGTTCCGCTCCGGATCCGCTCAACCAGGGGGAAATCGCCGTGATCGCGGCACGTAACTCAGCGGGGTCGACCGAACGCGAAGAGGCCATGGGAGAACAGTAGAGTGAGCGCGAACAAACCTTCAGGCACCCGGAACGTGGGGATGGCGATGGCGCAGCGGGACGAGGCGGATCGGTTGGCGTCGAGCCCTGCGGGCAAGCGCGGAAAACCGCACAAGCCGAAGATCACCGAAGAGATGCGGGCCAACGCCAAGGCCAACCCGAACAGCTGGCTGTACGTCATCGACGAGGCCTTCGACCCCAATGGCCCGGTGCCGTCCTGGGCGGTCGTCGGCGCGTACCCGGTGAACGGCGCGGGCGACATCGTCGAGGACTTCCACCCGAACGACCGCTACCGCCCCTCGCCCAAGGCCCTCGGCTTCCCGGATCCGCGCAACGAACTCGAGCAGTTGCTCCAGCTTGTCCGGACCAATCATCGTCCGGTCGCCGACCTGCCTCGGGTGTTCCTCGACTCGACGCTGTTCGTCTACGCCCTGTCCCCCGTGCAGCGCACGGTCATCGGTTTCCACAACACCGACGGCCAGGTGCTCGTGCCGGCGTACACGGCGAAAGCGCTGGTTCCGAGCGAATGGCCGCATGCCCGCGCGGTGCTGGGCCGGGACATGGTCCCGCTGCTCGCCGGCCACCCGGTGACGATCAATCCGCACGATCGGCTCACCGCGATCGTCCCTTCGGA
Organism: Amycolatopsis sp. lyj-112; assembly: GCF_046549055.1. NCBI lineage: Bacteria > Bacillati > Actinomycetota > Actinomycetes > Pseudonocardiales > Pseudonocardiaceae > Amycolatopsis > Amycolatopsis sp. lyj-112. Next base: position 990,126 of record NZ_JAJPWS010000002.1, read on the forward strand.
GCACCTCGAAAAAGCCCTTCTAGAGGAGCAGCGGTAACCCACTCGGCCCAATTTTTTTCGGCCAAAACCAACTCTTTCGAGTGATCTCCAAGTCGCTGATTCTCTTTTCGCGGGGGATCGTGGCGACGTGAAGAGTCGCAGAGCGTGTTGGAAAGGCTGGGGGGCCGTCCTCGCGGCGGGGGTCATGCTGATCGCGCAGACCCCCGCCGTCGCACAGGAAGCCGGGCCCAGATACGACGGGGCCGAGGAGCATTACGCCGGCTCACAGATCGCGTTGCACGAAGGCGTCGACGTGTCGGTGGGCCCGCTTTACGGGGGCGAAGCCCAGACCCTCGGCCACGACGTCAGCGGACATCAGGGCGACGTCGACTGGCCCGCCGCCGCCAGAACCGGTGCGCGCTTCGTCTACGTGAAGGCCACCGAGGGCACCGGTTTCGTCAATCCCCGGTTCCCCCAGCAGTACAACGGTTCCTACGGTGTCGGCATGATCCGCGGGTCGTACCACTTCGCGCGGCCCGACATCTCCGACGGCGCCGCGCAGGCGCACTACTTCGTCGACCACGGCGGCGGCTGGTCCAAGGACGGCAAAACGCTGCCCGGTGCGCTGGACGTCGAGTACAACCCGTACGGCGAAACCTGTTACGGCAAGACACCCGCGCAGATGGTGGCGTGGATGGCGTCCTTCGCCGAGACCTATCTGTGGCGGACCGGGCGGCATCCGGCGATCTACACGTCGACGAGCTGGTGGAAGCGCTGCACCGGCAACAGTTCCGTGTTCTGGCAGAACCCGCTGTGGATCGCGCGCTACCACACGGAAATCGGTGAGCTGCCCGCCAGCTGGAAGACCCAGACGATCTGGCAGTTCTCCAACAAGGGCTCTCTGCCCGGTGATCAGAACTGGTTCAACGGGACGCAGGATCGGGTGCACGCGCTGTCCTTGGGATGACACTTGTGGGTGTTACAAGATCACAGAGCATCGTCGACTTGCAGATGAAAATCACCCACGCGAAGTATCAATTTCACGGAAGTTAGTGACAAACCCGACACGGTCGTCAACAATCGTGGCCGGACGGCTACCTGCAGTTAGTCGTCCTAAGCGAGGGTTATCCGTGAAGGGATTGTCGTATGCGCACTTCCCGAAGAGTCGCCATCGCCGTCGGTTCCGCGCTGCTCCTGCTCAGCAGCACGGTCCAGGCGTCGGCAGCGCCGTCCCCGGAGATCATGTCGATCGACCAGGATCTCCAGCAGAACAACCACACGATCGGATCGCAGATCCAGCGGGTGGAAGGGGAGACCTCCACCCCCGAGTCCAGGGACAAGGCGTCGAAGCCGCAGCCTGAGGCCGGCGTGCTCGCCACCGTGGCGGGGATGGATGTCGCCAGCTACCAGGGAAACGTCGACTGGGCCCATTGGTGGGGACAGGGCAAACGCTTCGTGTGGACGAAGACCACCGAAGGCACGAGCTACAAGAACCCGTACTTCGCCCAGCAGTACAACGGTTCCTACAGCCAGGGCTTCATCCGCGGCGCCTATCACTTCGCCCTGCCGAACGTCTCGGGCGGCGCGGCGCAGGCCGACTTCATGGTCAACAACGGTGGAGGCTGGTCGAAGGACGGCAAGACGCTGCCGGGCGCGCTCGACATGGAGTACAACCCCTACGGCGCCACGTGTTACGGCTTGAGCCAGGCGTCCATGGGCGCGTGGATCCGGGCGTTCCACGACCGCTACCAGGCACGCACCGGCCGCTGGCCCGTCATCTACACCTCGACGAGCTGGTGGAACACCTGCGTCGGAACGTCGCAGAACTTCGGTGGCACGGTCCCGCTGTGGATCGCGCGCTACTCGTCGTCGGTGGGCGCGCTCCCGAACGGCTGGGGCTTCTACACCGTGTGGCAGTACACCTCGAGCCCGCTCGACCAGAACACCTTCAACGGTGCTTATGACCGTTTGCAGGCACTGGCCAACGGCTGAGCTGCGCATTTCGTGAGAAAGCGGCTCCCGGCCTCGGCCGGGAGCCGCTTTCGCGCGCGAGGTACCTTCCGAGCAGAATGCCCCCTGAAACTCCTGGTACGGGCGGATCCGGAACCACCGCTGACCGGCGGCCGTCTGATCGGAGCCTCAGGCCCCAGTACGGAAGGCGAAACCGATGACCTACCCACCCCAGCCAGGCCAGCCCTACGGCCAGGATCCCCAGGGACAGCAGCCCGGCGGAAACCCGCAGCAGGGTGGATGGGACCAGACCCAGCAGTACGGACAGCCGCAGCAGTACGGACAACAGCAGGGCTGGGACCAGACCCAGCAGTACCAGCAGCAGCCGCAGCAGGGGTGGGACCAGACCCAGCAGTATCCGCAGCAACCGCAGCAGGGCGCCTGGGACCCGAACGCCCAGCAGCAGGGCTGGGACCCGAACAACCCCGGCTACCAGCAGGGATACGGGGGCCCGCCCGCGCCGCCGTCGAAGAGCAAGACCGGCCTGATCATCGGGATCGTGATCGGCGTCGTCGTGCTGATCGCCTTCGGTGTCACCGGTTTCGTCGCGCCGGGCTTCCTGCTCGGCAAGGACGACGGGAGCACGGCCGCGCCGCCGCCGGCGTCGTCGTCGTCCAGCAAGGCCCCGAGCTCCGCGCCCAAGAGCAGCCCGAAGTCGAGCACATCCAGGAGCAGCCCGAGGAGCACCGAAAGCGGTGGCTCCGGTTCCGAAGGCAACCCGAAGGGCGTCCAGTCCCTCAAGGACTTCATGGCCAAGGTGAGCGCCGGTGACAAGGCGGGCGCGTTGTCGCTGGTCTGCGAGGACATGAAGGCGACCATGGGCGACTCGATCGACATCATGGCCCCGGCGCCGGCGGACCTGAAGATCACCACGACCTCCGGCATCGGCGACGGCTTCGTCACCGGCGACATCGAGGGCACGGTCAAGGGCAAGAAGGTCAGCGGCTCGGGGATCTCTTCCGACGACAACCCGGACAAGTCCTTCTGCGTCCGCAACTTCTTCGTCTTCTGATCCGGTGAAGCGGTTGATCCGGTCGCCGCTGCTGTGGACGTTCGTGACGGCGGTCGTGCTGTTGATCGCCGTCGGCGGCTGGTTGCTGAGTGATCCGGCGACCAGCCGCAGCGACGCGTTGAAGACCGGCGGCCTCGCCGCCGGCGCCGTCGTCGCGCTGTACGCGCTGTGGCTCAACGACCGGCGGCGGCGCGTCGAGGAACGACGGCAGGAGACCGAGCGCCAGCGGCAGGAACTCGAATCCCAGCGAACGGATTTCGACCGGGAGCGGATCTCGGACGAACGGTTCGCGAAGGCCATCGAGCTGCTCGGGCACGACGCCGACCAGGTGCGGGTGGGGGCCCTGCACGCACTGGCCGGCCTGGCTCGCGGGCGTGAGGCCTACACGCAGACCGTGCTGGACATCTTGTGTTCGTACCTGCGGCGGCCGTTCACGCATCCACGTTATAAGGACACCGCGAAACGGCAGGGGAACACCCATCCCCAAGAGGGGTCGGCGGAGCAGGATCGGGAACTCCAGGTGCGGCAGACCGCGCAGCGGCTCATCGGGGAGCTGTTGCCCGCCGCGGATTCCGAGGACACGACCGGGTACGACCTCGACCTGACCGGGGCGGTACTGGAGTATTTCGACCTTTCGGACCGGAAGATCGGCAAACTCCTGCTGCGCTACGCCGGTTTGTACAGCAGCACGAATCTGTCCGGCTGTGTGTTCCTCGGACCGGTCTACCTGACCGGAGCGGGCACGATCGAGAAGAAGCTGATCGGCTACTTCCGTTGCACCGGCGCCAAATTCGAGCGGCGCGCGTGGTTCAGCGGGGTGCGGTTCGCCGAGGACGCCGACCTCCACGGCACCGTTTTCGCGGGCGAGACATCCTTCAAGGACAGCTTCTTCGCGAAGGACGCGGACTTCGCCGAAACCGAGTTCGAGGATTCACTGGACCTGCGGCGCGCCCGGTTCGAGGGCTCCAGCGACCTGCGTTTCCGAAAGTTGCCAGACAGGGTGGACCTGTACAACACGACGGTCGAACCGGCCAAGGAGAACGAACTCCCGGCAGGCTGGGTCGCCGAGACCATGCCCGACGGCCGGGCTCGGCTCAAGGTCTCACGGACCTGAAGGACACCTTCTCGCACGCAATGAACGGGCCTTTCCTTGCAAAATTTGCAAGGAAAGGCCCGTTCATTGCACGTGAGGATCAGTCGAACAGCGCGGGAAGCGTGCGCTCCCAAGGCTCCCGAAGCTCGTCGAGGGTGAACTCGGTGATGTCCTGGAGTTCGAGCGTGCCCGACTCCGGGTCCACCACACCGGTCTTGCGCCAGGGCAGGCCGCGCGCGGTGAGCATCTCGGTGAACCGGAGTTCTTCGGTGCGCGGCACGGCGACCAGCACCCGGCCCGAGGACTCCGAGAACAGCTGCACGAACGGGTCCTGGTCCGCGTCGAGGAAGACCCGGGCGCCGCACTGTCCGATGAGGACGGTCTCGACGAGCGTCTGGATGAGGCCGCCGTCGGAGAGGTCGTGCGCGGCGGAGATCATGCCGTCGCGCGAACCGGCGATGAGGACGTCGGCGAGCAGCTTCTCGCGGGCGAGGTCGACCTTCGGCGGACGGCCGCCGAGGTGGCCGTGCAGTTCGCGCGCCCACGCGGAGCCGTCCAGCTCGTCGTGGGTCTCGCCCAGCAGCAGCAGGGTTTCCCCGGCCTCCGCGCCGACGCCGGTCGGGATGCGGCGGGTGACGTCGTCGATCACGCCGAGCACGCCGACCACCGGGGTCGGCAGGATGGCCGTGTCACCGGTCTGGTTGAAGAAGCTGACGTTGCCGCCGGTGACCGGGATGCCGAGTTCGACACAGCCGTCCGCGAGACCGTGCACGGCCTGCTCGAACTGCCACATCACACCCGGGTCGGTCGGGGCGCCGAAGTTCAGGCAGTCCGACACGGCGACCGGCTTCGCGCCACTGGTGGCGACGTTGCGGTACGCCTCGGCCAGCGCGAGCTTCGCGCCCTCGTACGGGTCGAGGAAGACGAACTTGCTATTGCAGTCGGTCGACACGGCGACACCGAGGCCGGACGACTCGTCGATCCGGATGACGCCGGAGTCCGACGGCTGCGAGAGCACGGTGTTGCCGCGCACGTAACGGTCGTACTGGGAGGTCACCCATTCCTTCGACGCCTGGTTCGGCGAAGCGATCAGCTTGAGGACGTCGGCACGGAGTTCGTCCGAAGTGGACGGTCGCGGGAGCGAGGCGGAGGTGTCGGCCTGCAGAGCATCCTGAGTGGACGGTCGCTGGATCGGCCGGTCGTACACCGGTCCCTGGTGCGCCACGGTGTGCGCCGGGACGTCGACGACGATCTCGTCGTTCCAGGTGATCACCAGGTGCTCGCCGTCGGTGACCTCGCCGATGTCGGTGGCGATGACGTCCCACTTCTCGCAGACCTTCATGAAGGCCTCGACGTTATCGGGCGAGACGACCGCGCACATCCGCTCCTGCGACTCGCTGGAGAGCACCTCCGCCGGAGTCATTCCCTTGGCGCGCAACGGAACCCGGTCGAGGTAGATCTGCATGCCGCCGTCACCGGCCGCCGCGAGTTCCGACGTCGCGCAGGACAGTCCGGCGCCGCCGAGGTCCTGGATGCCGACGACGAGCTTCTGCGCGAACAGTTCGAGGCAGCACTCGATGAGCACCTTCTCGGTGAACGGGTCGCCGACCTGGACGCTGGGGAGCTTCTTGCGGCCCCCCGAAGATTCGTCCCCGGAGAACGTGTCGCTCGCCAGCACGGAGACGCCGCCGATGCCGTCGAGGCCGGTCCGCGCGCCGAACAGGATGATCTTGTTGCCCTTGCCGGAGGCGAACGCCAGGTGCAGGTCCTCGACGCGCATCGCGCCGACGCACAGGGCGTTGACCAGCGGGTTACCGGAGTAGCTGGGGTCGAACACCAGCTCGCCGCCGATATTCGGCAGGCCGAGGCAGTTGCCGTAGCCGCCGACGCCGGCGACCACACCGGGCAGCACGCGGCGGGTGTCGGGGGCGTCGGCCGGGCCGAACCGCAGCGCGTCGGCCACGGCCAGCGGGCGCGCGCCCATCGCCATGATGTCGCGCACGATGCCGCCGACGCCGGTCGCGGCGCCCTGGTACGGCTCCACATAGGACGGGTGGTTGTGGCTCTCGACCTTGAAGGTGACGGCCCAGCCCTCGCCGATGTCGACGACGCCGGCGTTCTCGCCGATGCCGGCGAGCATCTTCTCCTTCATCTCGGGAGTGGCGGTCTCACCGAAGTAGCGCAGGTGCTTCTTCGAGGACTTGTACGAGCAATGCTCGCTCCACATCACCGAGTACATCGCCAGTTCGGCGTCGGTGGGACGACGGCCGAGGATCTCCCGGATCCGGGCGTACTCGTCTTCGGCGAGGCCGAGTTCGACGTACGGCTGGGTCTGCCCAGGGGTCGCTTCGGCAAGTGCGGTGGTGTCGACTGGGATGTCAACGGTGCTGGTCACGGTGTCCACATCAGGGTTCGCCACGGCCGCCAGAATAAGGGAGAGGGTTGTTCACCTCGCGGTCGCCCGGCCATAAATCGGTCGCGCCGACGGTGGTGATCCGCTTACCGTCGATAATCGTGCTTTCCGCCACATATCCCTTTCCGCGACTGCGGCTGCCCGCGAAGCCGACGGCCTGGCGCTACCTGCTCGCGATGATCTTGGCGCGCCCGGGTCTCCTGGCCGTCTCGGCGATCAGCGGTGCGCTGTGGTCGCTGCCGATCGCGCTCCTGCCGGTCGCGATCGGCCAGGGCATCGACGCGATCGGGCGCGGCGACGGCGACTCCGTATGGCTGTGGGGCCTGGCCGCGGCCGGGCTGGGGATCGCGCAGACGCTCGCGGGCACCGTCCATCACTTCGCGTCGTACGGGTGCTGGATCCACGGCGCCGGGGTGACGCAGAGACTCGCCACGGAACACGCGGCGAAGCTGGGCGCGAACCTGCGGGACACGACCACCACGGGTGACGTCGTGGCCATCACCACCAGCGACATCAACCCGATCGGTGATTCCTTCGAGGTACTCGGCCGGGCCTTCGGCTCGCTGATCGCGTTCATCGTGTGCGCGACGGCGTTGCTGACGACGTCGCCGCTGCTCGGCGTGGTCGCGCTGGTCGGTGTGCCGCTGGCGGTGCTGGGGATCGGCCCGATGCTGAAACCGCTGGAGAAGCGCCAGACGAAACAGCGCGAGGAGAAGACCGAGGTCAACTCGCTCGCCGCGGACATCGTCTCCGGCCTGCGGATCCTTCGCGGTGTCGGCGGCGAGAAGCAGTTCCTCGACCGGTTCCGCCGCTCCAGCCAGCGGGTCCGGATGGCCGGCGTGCAGGTCGGGCGCAGCGAGGCGTGGCTTTCGGCGGCGGAGATCGCGCTGCCGGGCCTGGTCACGGTGGTCATCACCTGGCTGGGCGCGCAGCTGGCGATCAACGGCACCATCGGCGTTGGCGAGCTGATCACGTTCTACGGCGTCTCGGTGTTCCTGGTGGTGCCGGTGACGACGGCGACCGAGTTCGCGGGCGTGCTGAGCGCCGCGCTGGTCTCGGCGAGGAAGGTGTGCAAACTGCTGTCCACCGAACGCACGCTCGCCGAGCCGGAGAACCCGGTGCCGCTACCGGAAGGCGCTCTGGAGCTGTACGACGAGACGTCCGGGATCAAGGCCGAAGCCGGGAAACTGACCGTCATCGACGTCGGCCCCGACGCCGATGCGGTGGCTTCGCGGATGGCGCGGTTCACCGATCCGGATGAACCTGCCCTGGCGGGCGGTGTCCCGGTGAACCGGGTCGCCCTCGGCGAGCTGCGACGGCGGATCGTGTTCGCGCACAACCAGGACATCTGGTTCTCCGGAGTGCTGAGCGAACAGGTCAGCCCCGCGGAACCGAGCGATGTCAGCATCACCGAGGCCCTGTACGCGGCGGACGCCGATGACATCGTGGACGCGCTGCCCGACGGCGTCGACGAAGTGATCGGCGAACGCGGACGTGAGGTTTCCGGCGGACAGCGGCAGCGGCTGAACCTGGCCCGCGCCCTGGCCACCGGCGCCGACGTCCTGCTGCTCGACGAGCCGACTTCGGCCGTCGACGCGCACACCGAAGCACGCATAACCGAACGCGTCGCGAAACTGCGGCGCGGCAAGACCACCGTCGTGTTCAGCCAGAGTCCACTGTGGACTCACGTGGCCGACGAGGTCGTGAGCTTGAAAGTGCCGGCATGAAAAAGTTGCCCTTGGCGGATACCAGGGACGTACGGAGATGGATCAAGGAGACCGCGCGGGACAACAAGCGCGAGTTCTCCGTGATGCTCGGCCTGTTCTGCGTCGCGACCGCGATCGGGCTGGCCGGGCCGCAACTGCTGGGCGCGCTGGTGGACGAGGTCGTCGGGGGAACCACGACCACCGCGATCACCGTGCTCGCGATCGCCTTCGTGGTCGTCCTGGCCACGCAGGCCTGGCTCAAGGGCCTGGCGCGGCTGCGGGCCCGGGTGTTCGGCGAGCGGATCCTGGCGCAGAACCGTGAGGAGTTCGTCGGCAACGCGCTGAACCTGCCGCTGGGCACGGTCGAAGCGGCGGGCACCGGTGATCTGCTCAGCCGGGCGACCACCGACGTCAGCCGGATCGACCACGCGGTGCGGTTCGGCGCGCCGGAGATCCTGATCGCCGCCGTCACGGTGGTGTTCACGGTGGTGGCGATGGTGATCACGTCGCCGTTCCTCTCACTGGGCCTGCTGATCGCGCTGCCGCTGCTGGTGCCGGTGAACATCTGGTACCAGCGGCGGATCCCCGACGTGATGCGGCGGATGCTGGACAAGTGGTCCGAGATGCAGTCCACCACCCACGAGACCGCCGAAGGCGCGCGGACGGCCGAGGCGTTGAGCCTGACCGGGCGGCGTATCCGGACCGGCCAGGACGGCCTCGACCAGTCGATGCTCGGCGAGCGCAAGATCCGCGCGCTGCAGATGCGGTGGATCCCGTCGCTGGAGATCAGCTACGTGCTGCCCGTGCCGGTGATGCTCGGGCTGGGCCTGCTCGCCTACTCGAACGGCTGGGAAGGGCTCGGCACGATCACCGCGATGCTGCTGTATTCGCAGGTCATGGCCGGCCCGCTGAACGAGGCGCTGTTCTGGCTCGCGGACATCCAGGTCGCCGGGGCTTCGCTGCGACGGCTGCTGGGCGTGCGCCCGGCGTCGTCCGCGGCCGTGGTCTCGGAGCCTCCTCGCGGCCAGGACATCGAGGTCAGCGGCGTGCGGTTCGGGTACACCGAAGGCCGCGAAGTGCTGCACGGAATCGACCTGCGGGTGCCGCGCGGCGAGCGGCTGGCGATCGTCGGCCCGTCCGGTGCCGGCAAGTCGACCCTGGGCAGGCTGCTGGCCGGGATGTCCGCGCCGACGTCGGGTTCGGTGCGGATCGGCGGGGCCGAGGTATCGACACTGCCGGACGACGTCCTGCGTGGCGAGGTGCTGCTGCTGACCCAGGAGCACCACGTGTTCGCGGGGACCCTGCGGGACAACCTGACGCTGCCCGCGGGTGACTGGGCCGACGCCCGGCTGTTGGACGCGCTGGCCTCGGTGGGCGCTTCGGAGTGGATCGCCGGCCTGCCGGAGGGGCTGGACACGCGCGTCGGCGCCGGTGCGCCGGCCGTCCCGGCGGCGATGGCCCAGCAGCTGGCACTGGCCCGGGTGGTGCTCGCGGACCCGCACACGCTGGTGCTGGACGAAGCGACGTCGCTGCTGGACACGGGTTCGGCACGGGACCTGGAGCGGTCGTTGAGCGCGGTGCTCGAGGGCCGGACGGTGATCGCGATCGCGCACCGGCTGCACACCGCGGCCGCGGCGGACCGGGTCGCCGTCATCGAGGGCGGCCTGGTCACCGAGCTGGGGTCGCACGCGGAACTGCTGGCGGCCGGTGGGCCTTACGCGGCGCTGGTGGCCGCAGCTTCCTGAAGTGCTATGAACGGCCCGTTACTTGCAAATTTTGCAAGTAACGGGCCGTTCATAGCACGCGCTTAAGCAGAAACGAGAGCGTCGACGGCGCTGTAGAACATGCCGAGGCCGTCATCGGAAGGCCCGGTGAGGGCGTCGATGGCGTGCTCCGGGTGCGGCATGAGACCGACCACGCGGCCGTTCTCGCTGCGGATCCCGGCGATGTCGTTGCGCGAGCCGTTCGGGTTGCCGCCGACGTAGCGGAACACCACGCGACCCTCTCCCTCCAGCTCGTCGAGGGTGGCCTGCTCGGCGACGAAGCATCCGTCGATGTTCTTCATCGGGATGAGGATCTCGGCGTCCTTGTCGTACCGGGTGGTCCACGCGGTGTCGTTGTTCTCGACACGCAGCCACTGGTCACGGCAGATGAAGTGCAGGCCCGCGTTGCGGATCATCGCGCCCGGCAGCAGCCCGGCCTCGCACAGGATCTGGAAGCCGTTGCAGATGCCCAGCACCGGCATGCCCTGGTGGGCCGCCGCGATCACCGAGGACATCACCGGCGCGAACCGGGCGATGACGCCGGCGCGCAGGTAGTCGCCGTAGGAGAAGCCGCCCGGGATGACGACCGCGTCGACACCCTTGAGGTCCTCGTCGGCGTGCCACAGCGGGACGGCTTCGGCGTCAGCGTAGCGGACCGCGCGGGCCGCGTCGCCGTCATCGAGCGTGCCGGGGAAGGTGATGACCCCGATCCGGGCGCTCACGCTCCGACCCGGGTGATGGTCCACTGCTCGATGACCGGGTTGGCGAGGAAGCCTTCCGCGATCTTTTCGAGAGTCGCGTCGTCGACGGAATCGTCGACCTCGATCTCGAAGTGCTTGCCCTGGCGGATCTCAACGATCCCGGAGAAGCCGAGACGACCGGCGGCGCCGAGCGCGGCCTGCCCCTGCGGGTCGAGGATTTCGGGCTTGGGCATGACGTCGACAACGACTCGGGCCACGGCAGGCTGCTCCTTATTCACGCAGGTCGTGGGTACCGCCCGAGCCTACTTCACTAGGGTTGCCGCATGACCTACGGGCAACCGCAGTACGGGCAGTACGCGCCGCCGAAGAAGTCGAAGACGTGGCTCTGGGTCACGCTCGTGCTGGTCTTCGTCCTGGTCGCGGGCGGGGTCGCGTTCACCGGTTTCGTGACGCCGGGGTTCTTCAAGAGCAAGCTCGACGCCGATTCCCGCGCGACGCCGGAGCAGCTGAGCCAGTCCTTTGTGAACGGCGTCACCGACGATCGCGTGAGCCAGCTTTGGTGCCAGATCCGCTCGAAGCGGACTTACAGCTTCGAACAGACCATGGCCGTCTCGGACGGCGCACAGCTGAGCACACCCGCGCATCAGCGTGCGGAGAAGGAGTACTCGGCCGCGTTCACGTCCGCGGGCCTCACCGTCGGGATCGCGATGATCCCCGGCGCGGGCGGCTGGTGCGTGCGCGACGCCAAGATCGGCGGCGAGCCCGAGCCGCTGCCGGGCATCGACACGAAGCCCGCGCCCCGGCCCGACGTCAAGACCGGCGAAGAGGCGGGGAACAAGTTCGTCGACGCGATCAACGCCCGCGACATCCCCGCCGCGTTGTCCGTGCTCTGCGAGAAGGTGCCCGACTCGACCCGCGACGGCGTGCAGCAGATCATCAACGGCGAAGCGAGGTACACCGTCGAGAAGGCCGACGTGCTGACCACCGCCGAGCAGACGATCTTGCACCTCGCGGGCGACCTCGACGGGACACAGGCGCCTGGCCGGGTCGAGACCGACGACAGCGCCGAGGGCGGCCCCTGCGTGACTTCTTTTTCACCCGACTCCGACTGAGCTCGCCGCAATCCTTCGACTGGGGGATGCTCGGAGCGCGACGCTGGGCCAAGATGAGCCCATTGGCAGGACGCCAACACCGGGTGAGCACCAGGAGGCACCGTGGCCGATCAGGACTCCTTCGACTACGTCATCGTCGGAGCGGGCAGCGCGGGGTGCGTGCTCGCCAACCGGCTGACCGAGGATCCGTCCGCGCGGGTCCTCCTGCTGGAAGCGGGCGGGGAGGACGACGCCGACGAGATCCACATCCCGGCCGCCTTCCCCGGGCTGTTCAAGACGAAGTTCGACTGGAACTACGAGACGGTCGAGCAGAAGCACACCGGCAAGACCACGTACTGGCCGCGAGGCAAGACGCTCGGCGGGTGCTCCTCGATCAACGCGATGATCTACATCCGCGGCAACCGCGCGGACTACGACGGCTGGCGTGACGAGCACGGCGCCGAGGGCTGGGGTTTCGACGACGTCCTGCCGTACTTCAAGCGGGCCGAGGGCAATCAGCGGCTCGGTGGGCCGCTGCACGGCACCGAGGGGCCGCTGCACGTCGAGGACCGCCGCTTCACCCACGAGCTTTCCCACGCCTGGGTGGATTCCGCGGTCGCCTGGGGCCTCAAACGCACCGAGGACTTCAACGGCGAGACGCAGGAAGGCGCCGGCGTCTACCAGGTGACGTGCAAGAAGGGCCGCCGCTGGTCGACGGCCGACGCGTACCTGCGGCCCGCTTTGACGCGCCCCAACCTCACCGTGCGAACGCACGCGCAGGCGACGCGCATCGTCTTCGAAGGCACCCGCGCGGTCGGTGTGTCCTATTTGGACAAAGGCGTCGAGACGACGGCGCGGGCCACCACCGAGGTCCTGCTCAGCGGCGGCGCGGTGAACTCGCCGCAACTGCTGATGCTTTCCGGCGTCGGACCGTCGGAACACCTGCGAGAACACGGAATCGACGTCGTGGCCGCGCTTCCGGGCGTCGGCGAGAACCTGCACGACCACCCGGCCTGCGGGATCATTTGGTCGACCCGCGACACCACCGACCTGGTCGACGCGGCGACACCGGCCGGGCTGATGCGCTACCAGCTCACCAAACGTGGTCCGCTGGCCTCGAACATCGGCGAGACGGGCGCGTTCTTCCCGGCCGCGGACGGCGTTTCCCCGCCGGACATGCAGATCCACGTCGCGCCGACGTTGTTCTACGACAACGGGATGCGCGAGCCGACGGTACCCGGCTTCACGTCGGCGGCGACGCTGGTCGACGTCGCGAGCCGCGGCCGGCTGCGGCTGAAGTCGGGAAATCCCTTGTGGAAGCCCGAAATCGACCCGGCCTACTACGCCGATTCCCGCGACATGGACAAGATGCTGGCCGGGCTGCGATCTTTGGTGGAGATCGGGAAGTCCGGTCCGCTGGCGCGGTTCCTCGACAAGCCTTTCCTGCCGGAGCGCCACGACCTGACCGACACCGAACTGGCCGACTACGTCCGCGAGAAGACGCAGACGCTCTATCACCCGGTGGGTACCTGCGCGATGGGAACGGGCGAGAACGCCGTCGTCGACCACACGCTGAAGGTGCGCGGGGTGGAAGGGCTGCGCGTGGTGGACGCGTCGGTCATGCCCGTGGTGCCGCGCGGGAACACGAACGCGCCGACGATCATGGTGGCGGAGAAGGCGGCGGACCTCATCCGAGGCGCTTGACCTTCCCTTTCACGCCCCCCGGAACGCTATGAACGACTCGTTCCTTGCAAATTTTGCAAGGAACGAGTCGTTCATAGCGTTCGGGGTCGACTAACGCTTCCCGTGCAGCACGGTGATCAGCTTCGCCACCAGGGCGTCGGTCTTTTCCTTGCGGGAGAACGTGGTCAGCACGAGCGGCGCGGTGAACCGCTGCCGCGCGATGGCCTTCGACCGGGCGAATTCGCGCAGTCCCTCGGGGCCGTGGATCCGGCCGAAGCCCGAGTCGCCGACGCCACCGAACGGCAGCGAAGCGATACCGGCGAAGGAAAGCGGCGCGTTGATCGACGTCATGCCGGTGCGCAGGCGTGCGGCCAGTTCCAGGCCGCGTGACTTCGAGAACACCGTCGACCCGAGGCCGTACCTGGTGTCGTTGGCCTTCTCGACGGCCTCGTCCATGTCGCGGACCTTGGCGATGGTGACTGTCGGGCCGAACGTCTCCTCCTGGACCGCGGACGAGTCCTCCGGCACCTCGACCAGCACCGTCGGCTGCACGTAGCGGTCACCGACCGCGTCGACGCCGCCGACCAGCGCCTTGCCGCCGCGCTCGATCGCGTCCGTGATGTGGCGCTTGATCACCGAAAGCTGCGAAGGCATCGTCACCGGGCCGTATTGAGCGGCCGCGTCCGAACCGGCCCGCACGTCCTTCGCCTTCTCGACGACCTTCGCGACGAACTCGTCGTGCACGCGCTCGTGGACGTACACGCGCTCGATGCCGATGCAGGTCTGGCCCGAGTTGGAGAACGCGCCCCAGACGGTCGCGTCGGCGGCGGCCTCGAGGTCGGCGTCCTCATCGACCAGGACGGCGTCCTTGCCGCCGGCCTCGATGATCACCGGCGTCAGCGTGTCGGCGGCCGCGGCCATGATCTTCTTGCCCGTGCCGGTCGAGCCGGTGAACGCGATCTTGTTGACGCCCGCGCCGACCAACGACGCGCCCGTCTCCCCGAAACCGGTGATCAGCTGCAGCACCGGCCACTCCGGGACGACCTCGTTGAAGGCGTCGACCAGCCACTTTCCGACGCCCGGCGTGTACTCGCTGGGCTTGAAGACGACGGTGTTGCCGGCGGCGAGGGCGTAGGCGATGGAGCCGAGCGGGGTGAACACCGGGTAGTTCCAGGGGCCGATCACGCCGACGACGCCGAGCGGCTGGTACTCGACCGTCGCCGCCTGGTTCGACATCATCAGCCCGGCCGCGCGGCGCTGCTTGCCGAGCACCTTGCGCGCGTGCTTGCCCGCCCACGCGATGTGCTCGATGGCGAGGACGCTCTCCAGCTGCGCGTCGGCGATCGGCTTGCCGGTCTCGTCGCGGACCACCTGGCAAAGCTGGGGCAGCCGCCGCGTGACGACGCCCTTCCAACGGCGCAGCCGTTCCGCGCGACCGTCGAAGCCGAGCCCCACCCACCATTCGGCGGCGTCCCTCGCGCGGGCGACAGCGGCGAGGACGTCCTCCCTGGTGTGCACCGGGTACGTGCCGACGACCTCGTCGGTCGCCGGGCTGAGCGAATCGAAGGTCTCCCCCACGCTGTGCGCGGTCGGCTTCGGCTGGACTGCGGTCATCGACTTCTCCCGTGTGTCTCGGCTCAAAGCCCAGGCTACGGCGTTACTGACGGCGTGCCAATAGCTCGCCTGGGGCGTGCCACCAGCATTCCACAGGAGCCACCAGGCGACGATGAAGGAATTGGGACGTTGAGTGTCCTAGTTCCTTCATCGTCAGCCCTGCGGATTGATGAGGGGAACCTTGGGGGACTCTGAGTCCCTCAAGGAGTCCTTCACGGCTTTCGACGCCTGCCTCACCTGCAGAGCTCCCGCCACCACCGCGGCCCCCACACCGAGAAGCGGCGCCAGCCACACCGGCAGCACCCCGATCGCCAGCGAGCCCAGCCCGAACCCCGACGCCTGCACCGTGAAGGCCAGCGAGAACCCCTCCGACCGACGTCGTTCCGGCAGCAGTTTCTGCAGGTTGACCGACGAAACGGCCATCAGCGGGCCGGTGCAGACGCCGATCAGCGCGACCCCGCCGAGCAGCCCGGCCCAGCCGAGGTCCACCGACACCACGATCCCGCCGAGCACGAATCCGGCCAGGAACAGCCGCGGGTCGCCGACCTTGCCTCGCGCCGCGTACAGCCCGCTTCCGATGATGCTGGCCGCGCACAGCACGACGATGACGATCGCCGTCGCGGAATCGTCGGCGCCGAGCCTCTGGACCAGGGGAAGCAGCCCGACCTCGATGGTCGAAAGCAGCAGACCGACGGTGAACAGCCCCATCAGCCACGGGACGCACGCGGCGACCGGGATCGACTGATGTTCAATCGTCCTTTGTGGACTCGGCGTGACCGCACGTCGCGGCACGAGCAGCGCCGCGAGCAGGGCGACGACGGCCATCGCGAGCACGGGAACGGCAGGGCCGGACGTGGCCAGCAGCGCGACCAGCAGCGGCCCGCCGACGATGACGCCTTCGAGGATCATCGCGTCGACCGAAATCGCCCTCGGCAGGTCGTCCTCGGTCACCGTCCCCGCGAGCAGCGACCGGAACCCGCCGCTCAGCCCGCCCGCGACCAGGCCCGGCGGGACCGCGAGGGCCAGCAGCACCAGGTCCGGGACGCCGGCGGAGGCGACCGCGGCGAGCGCGAACAGGCCGGCGGCGACCAGGGTCAGCATCACGACCAGGCCGCGTGCGGGCCCGACGCGGTCGAGCAGCCGTCCGATGGGCACGGCGCCGACCATCTCGGCGGCGACGAAGACGGCCATCATCACGCCGCCGAGCCGGTACGAACCGGTCGTCGCGGTGGTCAGGACGGTGAAGGCCAGCGGAGCCATCGTGGCGGGCAAGCGGTTCAGCTGTGCCCCCACCGACCAGCGCCAATACCCGGAATTGCGAAGCAAGGTCATGTCCCGAACACTGCCGGGCGCAGCCTGGCAACGACATTGATTAGGGACTAGCCTAATCCTGTGATCGAGCTGGTCCTGACCGCCGAGAGTGCCAACCGCGTCCGCTTCGGCATCTCGCCGCTCGACGAGACCATGGGCGCGATGCAGACCCTCCTCGGGCGGCGCGGGCACCCGAGCCACCTGCCGTGGCTGCGCGAGGCCGCGGCGAAGCTGCCTTCGCTGCCCGTCGACGGCTTCGCCAAAGTGATGAGCGCGCGGCACTACATCACCGACTTCCTCAGTCCGCCGCCGAGCGGACCGGAGACCACCGCGGCCACCCAGTTCGCCGAAATCCGCCGCACGCCACCGGAGCAGGTCGCCCACGAACTATCCAAAGTGGACGCTGACCTGAGCGGACTCCCCGAAGACCCCGCCGAGGCCAGAGACCTGCTGGCCGGCCAGATGGAGATCGCCTGGACCGAACTGGTCGAACCGCACTGGCCGCGGATGCGCCGGTTCCTCGTCGCCGATATCGAGGAGCGCTCGCGACGGCTGGCCGCGGGCGGTATCGCGCTGGTGCTGGAGGACATCCACCCGCGCGTGCGGCTCGTCGACGACGTCCTGGTGATCGAGATGAAGGACCGCAGCCGCGTCCACCTCGACCGGCGCGGGCTGTTGCTGATCCCGGGTGTCTTCGCGTGGCCGTCGGTCGGGGTGATCACGATGGCACCGTGGCAGCCGTCGCTGCTCTACCCGGCCCGCGGCGTCGCCGAACTGTGGTCGGACCCGGAACGCCCGTCCGGCGCGCTCGCGGGCGTGCTCGGGCGGACGAAGGCCGCGCTGCTCACGACGTTGAACGAACCCGCGAGCACCACCGAATTGGCGCGACGGCTGGACTTCTCGGCACCGACGGTGTCGCAGCACCTGACCGCGATGCGCGCGGCCGGCCTGCTCGACACACGCCGTCGCGGCCGCGAAGTGCGCTACCTGCGCACTGAACTCGGCGACGCGCTCTTGCGGGCGTAGGAGCGGCGCATAGTAGCGGCAGGATGGCTCGAACGGTCGAGAACAAAGTGAACGCCGTTACGGTCCGCCACCATGTCTACCGATCTCTTCGGCGTCCGAGTCCTCGGCGTCGACCTCGCTCGGCGCGAAGTGGAGCTTCGAGTTTTCGTTGTCTACTACGACTTCGCCTCTCGGACCTACCTGTCACCGCCCGAGCGGGACCCCGGTTTCTTCCTCGGCCTGCTTTGGCGATCGGGGCGCCGGGACGCCCCCATCGGCATGGCCATCACCGTCGATCAAATCCTCGAACGGCCTTGGGTCGCCGAAAATGCACGCTGGTTCGTCGACCACGTCGAAAGGACCGCTGTCGAGAACGACCCTCCGCCGGACGAGATCTGGGCTCGGCCCAAGGACTTCCCCCACGCGCACGCCGGCTGCTGGGCCGACGAAGATCTGCTCGTCCAAGCCGATTACGTCGTCCGGGTCACCGATCCCGCCTGGATCCGGCACCTTGAGCCGGGTATGGACTGGGGCGACGCCTACTACCCGATGGACGCCGACAACCCGCGAGCCGAGGACCTCCCACGGCTCCCGTACGTGCACCGCCCGATCGTGCTCGAACCGTTCGAATCCGAGACGAACAGCATGGTGTTCTCCGACGACGGCAGGTTCCTGGCCGCCTTCGGCTACGACGGTGAACTGGTGGTGTACGACTGCTCCGGCTGGTCGGAACACTCCCGTATCGAGGTGCGAGCAGGCCGCATCACCTGGCGGATGGCCTGGGTCCCCGGACAGCACATCATCGTGTTCACCGAACTGGACACGCGACAGCTCCGACAAGAGGCGTACGACGTGCACACGGGCGACGCCGTCGACGTCCACCTGGAGCTGGGCCACGGGCGATCGCGGACCGGTCGCCATCGGATCGAGTTCGGGAACCGCCCCGGGGTCGGCTTCCTGGTCCGAGGCGGTGATGCGGTTCAGGTGCCCGGCATCGAGGAGATCGCCATCGAGTCGGTGGCCTTCACCGGCGACGAGTCCCGGCTGTTCGCGGGTGGGATGACGTCGGACGTGTTCGTGATCGACGCGGCGAGCGCCTCCGTCGTCGGCACCATCCCCGATGTCGCACCGAGGGTCGGCGTGGTGGCGGTGAGCCCCGGCGGTGATTACCTGGTCACCGCGGGAGAGCCCGGCTCGAATCCGCGGCTCGAAAGGGGCGAGGAGATCTGTGTCCGACGGGGCAGCGACGGCGAGATCGTGATCCACCACTGGCCGGGAGCGCTCGTCGGCGGACTCGCTTGGTCACCGGACGACCGCTGGCTCGCCGTCTGCCTGGAACACCGGCGCGGCGGCGGAGAGCTCCGGATCATGCCGATCGGCATGCCCACCCGGCCCGCCGCGGCTTGGCACCCCACAGTTCCCGAGCCTAGGGTGGAAACCGACCACGGGTGAAGGAGAAACCGATGCGTATTGTCCATTTTGGACACGCTTGCGTACTGCTGGAGACCGAGGGCGCGCGGATCCTGATCGACCCCGGTGCCTTCTCGGTGGGTTTCGAGGGCGAGCGTGAACTGAACGCCGTCCTGATCACCCACCAGCATTTCGACCATCTCGACGTCGAAAGGTTGCCCGCGCTGCTGGAGGCGAACCCCGGCGCGCAACTGATCGTCGACCCGGGTTCCGCCGAGGCCGTCCGGAAGCTCGGCGCCGAGTTCCAGATCGCGAGCCCCGGTGACGCCTTCGGTATCGGGTCCAGCGGAATCAACGTCGTCGGCGGCGAGCACGCGGTGATCCACGAGGACATCCCGGCGGTCCCGAACGTCGGCTACATCGTCGACCACGGCGCCTTCTACCACCCGGGCGACTCGTTCTTCGTGCCCGAGCAGCAGATCGACATCCTCGGGCTGCCGACAGGCGCCCCGTGGCTCAAGGCCGGCGAGGCCGTCGATTACCTGCGCGCGGTCTCCCCGCGTCTCGCCGTGCCGATCCACGAAGCCGTGCTCGCGCGGCCGCAGATGCACTACGGCCTGTTCGCCAACCTCGCCCCGGAAGGCACCGAGGTCAAGGTTCTCGACGTCGGCGACCCCGTCAAGCTTTGAGCAGCCCGCAAAGCCGGGACGCGTCGTGCCACAGCGCCTCCTCGCGGGCTTCGTCATAGGACTCCGGGGACGACGGCACGACGTGGCCCCGGTCGAGGTACGCACCCGATTCGCCGGGACGTGGCCCCGAAAAGACGTCCGCGAGCAGGCGCCCGGCGGTCTCGGCCGTGGTCGCCAGCGGAGTCCTGCTCAGCACCGGCACCATGGCGCGGAACGCCCATCGCGCGACGGGCCCGGCGTCGCGGGCCAGGCCGGTGCCGGGTACCAGGCCGGGGTTGTACGCATAGGCGTCGACCCCGGTCGGCAGCCGCCGCGCGAGCGCGTGGACCTGGTAGAGGACACCGAGTTTGCTGGTGGCATAGGCCCTTCGGCCTTCCTGAGTGCCACTCGCCCGACGGTCCGTCCCCGGACGGGCGAGTTCGCCCGCCTCGGCCCAGCGGGGCGCCGGCACCAGGCCCAGGTTGTGCTTGAAGTCGCCGAAGTGGACGTCGCTGGCCGTGATGACGATGCGCGAAGGCGCGGCGAACCTGTCCATCAGCAGGCCGAGCAGTAACTGGTTCGCCAGGACGTTGATCCCGAAGGTCCGCTCGAAACCGTCGGCGGTCGTCGCGGTCACCGAGGTCATCTGTACCCCGGCATTGCCGAGAAACCCGCGCAAGGGCGGGATTTCCCCCGCGTCCAGCAACTGCTCAACGGTCCGGGCGGCCGTGCGGACCTCGTCGAGCGACGCCAGATCGCAGGGGATCGTGTTCTCGGCCGATCCGGTGTCGCGGCCGAGGACCAGCAGGTGCCGGTCCGGATCCTCGCGCAACCGCTCGGCGGCGATCCGGCCGATCCCGCGGCTCGCGCCGGTCATCAGAAGGGTATGGGTCGGCACGGCGACCTCCTTGGTGCCGAGTATTAAATGGTACTGAGTACCATACAGAACTCGATGCCACTCCCGCTAGGATCGGGCCATGCCGGATGACCTCCCCCTGCTCGCCCGCAAACAGCGACGAGCACGCGAAAAGATCGTCGAAGCGGCCTTCGACCTGTTCGAGGAACGGAGCTTCTCCGAGGTCACGGTCACCGACATCGCCACCCGGGCCGAAGTCGGCCGCACGACGTTCTTCCGCTACTTCGGCGACAAACAGGAAGTCGTGTTCGCCGACGAACAGCGGATGCTGGAGACGCTGGCGAGCGAGCGGCACACGGCCGCTCCGGCGGACCTCGACGCGGCGCTGGTGCGGCTCCGCGACCTCGTCGTCCTGTTGTGCCAAGAGGTCACGAAGGATGCCGCGCACTACGAACGGCATGAGAAGCTGCTGGCGCGCAACAGCGAGCTGTACGACCGCAGCGTGCGCAAACTCCAGCGATTCGCCGACGAAATGACGGACATCCTCATCGGCGACGGCGCCGGCCGGACCATCGCGGTCCTGGCCCCGCAGCTGGCCCTCGCCTGCTACTACACGGGACGCCGGATCGCCGGGACGGACCCGGCCGCGTTGATCCCGGCGGTCGAATCCGCCTTCGCCGAGCTGGCGAGCGTCAGGAAACGGTGAGGCGCAGCGAGCCGTAAGTGGTGCCGAAGGCGCGGTTCTCCAGCGAGACGTCGACGGCGTCGAGGAACGCCTGCCGCAGCCCCGGCCGGGCGAGGTCGGCGGCGTCGATACCGAGCCGCACCAGGCCGCCCCGGCGCGCGGCGCGGGCGGCGGCCAGCACCAGCGCGAAGCACCGGACGGTCTCCGTCCGCTGCGACGGGCCGGTGAACTCCTGCACCCGCGCCCGCTGGACCTGGCCGGTCACCAGGTCCCGCACCGAGACCAGGTCCGCGCACAGCGCGAACCCGTGCTCACGCAGGGCCTGCACGGTGCCCTCCGACGCGATCCAGCGCGGCGGCGCGAAGCCGTCGACGGGCATGCCGTTGGCGTCGAGCGCCGCCTTCGCCGCGATCAGCCGCAGCCGCGCCTCGTGCGCGGGCAAGGCCGCGAACTCGGCGCGTTTACCCAGGTAGACGGCGCGATGGTGGGGGGTGATCTGGTGGTCGTACCCATGGAGGAGGACGGAGTCACCGCTGGTGCGGCGGGCCCGGACCCACTCGGTCACCGGGCCCTCGCCGGTACGAGCGGCGTAGAGCACGGACAACGGGACCTTGCGCCGATCGAGTTCGGCGGCGAGGTCGGCACAGCGATGCAACGTCCGGGAGGTCACGCCGGACAGGGAAACCAGCAAACGTGCGTCCACGGTTCCCATTGGGCCAGACTCCGCTTGCGTCGGTCTGACGATGGAGTAAACGCCGCAGGTCAGCCGGGCGAATCAGGTGGGCGGATCAGGCGGGCCAGTCGTCGAGCGAGCAGCCCGTGATGCGTTCATACGCCTCGATGTACCTCGCCCGTGTGGCGGCGACGATGTCCTCGGGCAACGGTGGCGGCTCCGGTCTCTCCAAGCGGTGCCAGCCCGACGCCGGCCCGGTCAGCCAGTCGCGGAGCGGCTGCTTGTCGAACGACGGCTGCGGGCTGCCCGGGGCGTGACCGCCGGCGAGCCAGTAGCGGGACGAATCCGGGGTCAGGACCTCGTCGGCGAGCACGAGGTTCCCCTCGGGGTCGACGCCGAATTCGAGCTTCGTGTCGGCGAGCAGGATGCCGCGCTCGGCGGCGAATTCCGCGCCGCGCCGGTAGACCGCCAGCGTCGCTTCGCGGACCTCTTCGGCTCGTTCACGGCCGAGCTGCCCGACGACGTCGGAGAACGCGATGTTCTCGTCGTGCGAACCGCGGTCGGCCTTGGTCGCCGGGGTGAAGATCGGCTCGGGGAGCCGGCAGGACTCGGTCAGGCCGGGCGGCAGATCGACACCACAGACGGTGCCGCGCGCGCGATAATCGGCGAGGCCGGTGCCGGTGAGATAGCCGCGGGCGACGGCTTCGACCGGCAGCATCGCCAGCCGGCGCACCAGCAGCGCGCGGCCGCGCACCTCGGCGGGGATACGTTCGTCGTCGTAGGAGACCAGGTGGTTGGGGAGGACATCGGAGAGCTGGGAGAACCAGAACACGCTCATCGCGGTGAGCACCCGCCCCTTGTCGGGGATGGGCGTGGTGAAGATGACGTCGTAGGCCGAGATCCGGTCGGACGTGACGAGCAGCAGATGCTCGTCGTCGACGGCGTAGAGCTCACGGACCTTGCCTGCGGCGATCTTCGGGTATTCGAGCGTCGTCACGGCTGCACCCTAGCGATCAAGGATGATGCCTGATCATGCCGATCCACTGGATCTCCCTCACGACCGACTACGGGCTCAGCGACGGATTCGTGGCCGCTTGCCGCGGCGTGATCGCGCGGATCGCACCCGCCGTCCGGCTGATCGACGTGACCCACGACGTCCCTCCGCAGCAGGTCAGGACCGGCGCCGAAGTGCTCGCGCAGACCGCGCCCTTCCTGCCGGACGCGGTGCATCTCGCCGTCGTGGACCCGGGAGTCGGCACCGCGCGGCGCGGTGTCGTGGTGGTCGCGGAGCGCGGAATCCTCGTCGGGCCCGACAACGGACTTCTCCTGCCGGCGGCGGATGCACTCGGCGGAGTGAAAGCCGCCTTCGAAGTGACCGCCGAGCATTACCGCCTTCCGGTGACGTCGTCGACGTTCCACGGGCGCGACATCTTCGCCCCCGCCGCCGCGCATCTGGCGCTCGGAGTGGCTCCGGAAGAGTTCGGCCCGCCGGTCGACGACCTCGTACGGCTACCGGATCCGTTCGTCGCGGTGTTCCCGGGGAAGCTGGTGGCCGAAGTGCTCACCGTCGACCACTTCGGCAATATCCAGCTGGCCGCGAGCCCGGCCGACCTCGCGCTGTCCGGGCTGTCCGGCATGGTCTCGGTCAGCAGCGAGCAAGTCCTGGTGAAGGCTCTGGTCGGCGGCACCTTCGGCGCGGTACCGCCGGGTTCGAACGTGCTCTACACCGACTCGGCCGGGCGGCTCGCGGTCGCGGTGAACGGCGGTTCGGCCGCCGACGTGCTCCGGCTCGGCTCCGGTCAGGAGTGCACGATCACCTCGTCGCCGACGGCCAGCTGACCCGGCCGCGTGACCGCCATCTTGATGCCGAACGAGACGCCGCCCTCGGGTTCGCGGCGGTAGTCCGCGAGCGAGCGGATCGGCTCGGGGCCCGCCTTCTTGCCGGTCTCCTGGTCGACCATGGGGACCGTGCAGCGGATGCAGACCTTGGCGTAGCCCAGTTCGACGTCGCCTGTGGTGAGCACGCGGACGTCGTCCTCCCGGTGCGGCACCGGCCAGCCGCGGACGACGATGTTGGGGCGGAAGCGGTCCATCGGCACGGCCTCGGCCCCGCGGGACGCGATCCGCTCGTTCAGACCGTCCAAAGAGGACTCGGAGGTGAGCAGGACGGCATGCGCGTCGGCGAACGCCGCGGTGCCCGGGATCTCGCCGTTGGTGACGCGCTCGTGCTCCGGCGCGAGCCCGACGAACACGGACGGAAGACCCAGGACGGTGGAGAACCAGTCCGCGGCGACGTCACCCTGGTGGATGCCCTTGCCCTGCCAGGTGAACGTCGACGCCGGGTGCCGCGGCCCGTCCTGCACGACGTCGAGCAGGAGTTCCTCGACGCCGGGAGCGGCCAGCCGCAGGCGGGCGCCGTCGTCCAGCACGTCGGCCCGGATCGAGGCCATCACCGGATGCTTCCGCTGGCTGCGGAAGTCTCCTTCCGGGGACACGACCATCCAGGCACGGTCGAACTTCAGGCCCGCCGGGGTGACGCAGGCCGTGTCGACCGACGTCCCCGCGCAGCCCTTGACGGGGTAATAGACCAGCCTCGCGACTCTCGCCATGTCCGCAGGTTAGCCACTCATCGGCGTCAGAGCACCTGAGAAAGGAACCGCTGCAGCCGGTCGCTCTGCGGAGCGTCGAAGATCGCCTCCGGAGCGTCATGTTCGACGATCTTCCCGGCGTCCATGAACGCGACCTCGTCCGCGACGCCGCGCGCGAACCCCATCTCGTGGGTGACCACGAGCAGCGTCAGCCCGCGCTCGGCCAGGCCCGCCATCAGGTTGAGGACGCCCTTGACCAGTTCCGGGTCGAGCGCGCTGGTCGCCTCGTCGAACAGCATGACCTCGGGCTCCATCGCGAGCGCTCGCGCGATCGCGACCCGCTGCTGCTGCCCGCCCGAAAGCGCACTCGGCCGGTACGGCGCCTTGTCGGCGAGGCCGACCTCGGCGAGCCGGGCATGGGCGATCTCGGTGGCTTCTTCCTTGCCGAGCCTCCGCACACTGCGCAGCGGCAGCGTGATGTTGTCCAGCACACTGCGGTGCCCGAACAGGTTGAAGTGCTGGAACACCATCCCGACCCGCTGACGCAGCGCGTCCGGGTCGGAGGAGATGACGCTCTCCCCGCCGAGCAGCAGGTCGCCCGAGTCGGGCTCCTGCAGCCGGTTCACACAGCGCAGCAGCGTCGACTTGCCGGAACCCGACGGCCCGATGATGCAGGTCGTGCGGCCCTTTTCGACCTTGAGATTGACGCCCTTCAGGACTTCGAGAGTGCCGAAGGAAACGTGGACGTCACGGAGTTCGACGCTCGATGAGCGCACGTCGGCAGTGGTCATGACATCGGCACCTTTCCGGCGTTCAGCAGGCCGAGTTCGCCATTGTCGTCATCAGCGCGGACCTTCTTGCCGGTGCGCAGCTTCTTGTCGATGTAGTTCACCAGATGCGTCAGCGGCACGGTGATCACCAGATAGAAGAAACCGGCCGCGACCAGCGGCGACAGGTTCCCGGTGTTGGCCGCGAGGTCCTGCCCGATGCGGAACAGGTCGCGCTGCTCGGACAGGAAGCCGAGGAAGTACACCAGGCTGGAGTCCTTGATCAGCGCGATGAACTGGTTCACCAGCGCGGGCAGCACCCGCCGCACCCCCTGCGGGATGACGACGAGCAGCATCGCCCTGGTGTAGCTCATGCCCAGCGCGCGGCTGGCCTCCATCTGTCCTTTTTCGACACTCTGGATGCCGGCGCGGAAGATCTCGCCGATGTAGGCGGCCGCGATCAGGCTGAGCGCCAGAATGCCCAGCGGGTAGGTGTTCCTGGCCATCGACGGGATGAGGATCCCGCCGCCCTGCCCGATCACCAGGATGGTCAGGATCGCCGGCAGGCCACGGAAGATGTCCGTGTACACCCGGGCAGGCCACCGCAGCCACGCCTTGGTGGACAGGCCCATGGTGGCCAGCACCATGCCGAGCACGGTGCCGATCAGTGCCGAGAACACCGACATGATCAGCGTGTTCAGCAGGCCCGTCTTGAGCAGGTCCGGGAAGACCTCCCAGATGTAGTCCCAGTTCAGAAAGGTCTTGAGGAAGTCGTCCACTTACCGCTGCCCGGCCTTGAATTCCGCGGGCACCGGCGCGTTCGGTTCGAAGCGCTGGTGCACCTTTTCCCAGGTTCCGTCGGCGATGACCGCCTTCAGTCCCGCGTTGATCTTGCCCGCCAGTTCGGTGTTGCCCTTCTTGACGGCGAAACCGTGCGGGATGGTCGTGGTGATCGCCTTGACCACCTTGAGTTTCGCGTCGGGGTTCTTCGCCGCGTAGTCCTCGGCGGTCGCCTGGTCGAAGATCGCGCCGTCGATGGCGCCGGTCTTCAGCGCGGCGAGGGCGGCGGCGTCCTGCGGGAACCGGACGGCTTGCGCGGCAGGCGCGTTGGAGGCGAGCCAGCTGTCGGACACGGTCCCCTGCACGACACCGATCCGCTTGCCCGTCAACGAGTTCTCGTCGGTGATGCCGGTGCCTTCGCGGGCTTCGATACCGAGCGACTGGTAGTTGTACGGCGCCGAGAAGTCGACGGTCTTGCGGCGCTCGTCGGTCTGGGAGATCCCCGAACTGCCGATGTCGAACTTGCCGGTGGCGACCTGGCTCAGCAGGGTCGCGAACTCGGTGGAGACGAACTCCAGTTTCAGGTTCTGGTTCGCGGCGATGGCCTTCAGCAGTTCGTTGTCGAACCCGGTGAAGACGCCGTTTTCTTGGTAGGCATTGGGTTTCGAGTCGCTGAGGGTGCCGACGCGCAGTGTGTCACCGCCGGCGCTCTCACTGCCGCCACACGCCGCCAGCACTGCCAGGAGGGCAGCGCCAACGACGGCGGCGAGTGTTTTCTTCATGGAGTTCCTCACGCCTTGAACTGGTCCGGGACCGGCGCCGTGGGCAGGAACCGCTCGTGCAGCTTGACCCAGGTGCCGTCGGCGATGACCTGCTTCAGGCCTTCGTTGATCTTGGTGAGCAGTTCGGTGTTGCCCTTCTTCACCGCGAACCCGTGCGGGACGTCGGTGGTGAAGGACTTCACGACCTTGAGCTTGGTGTCGGTGCTGTCCTTGACGTTCGTTTCGGCGATCGCCTGGTCGAGGACGTAGGCGTCGACGGCGCCGCTCTTGAGCGCGGCCAAGGCCGGGGCGTACCCGGGGAAGCGCACGGCCTGCGCGTCCGGCACGGTCGAGGTGAGCCACTTGTCGCCGACGGTCGCCTGGATGACCGCGACCCGCTTGCCGGACAAGGCCTTCTCGTCGGTGATCGGCGAGCCGTCCTTGGTCTGGATGCTCATCACTTCGAAGTTGTACGGGTTCGAGAAGTCGACGTTCTTCTTGCGCTCTTCGGTCTGCGCGATGGCCGAGGAGCCGATGTCGAACTGGTTGTTCGCGACCTGGCCGAGCAGCGAGGAGAAGTCGGTGGAGGCGAACTCGAGCTTCAGGTTCTGCTTGACCGCGGCGGCCTTGAGCAGTTCGTTGTCGAAGCCGGTGAAGGTGCCGTTCTCGACGTAGATGTTCGGGGGCGCGTCGCTCAGCGTCCCGACCCGCAGGGTCTTGTCCGCGGCGGCGTCCCCGCCACCGCAGGCGGCGAGCACGGCCACGAGACCGGCGGCGAGCGTCGCGATCAGGGTTTTCTTCATGATGGTCAGACCCCCGGGTTCTGCACGGGGAGGCCGGGGCCGCCCTGCTCGAGTTCCTTCGGCAGCGGCTCGGTCTTGAAGAACTGAGCGTGCAGGCGGGCGACGGTGCCGTCCGCGATGGCCTTCGCGAGGCCGTCGTTGAGCTTCTTCAGCAGATCCGTGTTGCCCTTGCGGACGGCGAACGCGGACGGCGTGTCCTTGGTCTCGACGGTGTAGCCGAATTCCAGCGGCACGGCCGGGTTCTGGTCGATGTACTTCTGCCCGATGTCCTTCGGCACGACCCAGCCGTCGAGGCTGCCGGACTTCAGCTGCGCGAAACCCGCGTTGTAGTCGGGGAAACGCACGACGTTGGCGCCAGGGACCTTGCCACTGGCGAAGTCGTCCTGTACCGACGCCTGCACGACGCCGAGCCGCTTGCCGGTGAACGCGGCGACGTCCTTCAGGCCGGCGTCCTTTTTGGTCAGGATCGTGGTGAACCCGGTGCTGTAGCCGTTGCTGAACGCCACGGTCTTCTTGCGGGCCTCGGTGGTGGAGATCGTGGAACTGCCGATGTCGAACTTGTTGGTCGAAACGCTTGCCAGCAGACCGGCGAACTCGGTCCCGACGAACTCGACCTCGAACCCTTCACGCTTCGCGATGTCGCGCAGCAGTTCGTTGTCGTAGCCGGTGAAGGTGCCGTTCTCCAGGTAGATCGACGGCGGCGCGTCGGTCAGGGTGCCGACCCTCAGCTTCTGACCGCTCGCGGCGGGATCACCAGAGCCACAAGCGGCGAGGGCAAGGGTGACCACTCCCGCCGTGACGACGGCGGCGAACTTCGACAGCGTGGATCTCATCGCTTCTTCCAGGGTTTCGGCGCCAAGGCGCGATACAAACACGCCAGGCCGCCTCATGGGCGGCCTGGCGCTCCGGGTTCAGCGATCGAGATTAGGCATTTCGCCCGATCGAGTAACGCCATCTCACTCTGTGAACGTCCCGCGGTGGGTTTGCTCACAAAGCGCGTGAAGGCCCCCTTCCCTCGGCTGAGCCGAGGGAAGGGGGCCTTCACGCGCTATCAGAGAATGGGTGCGGGCGAGTAGGCGGCAGCCTCGGGGAAACGCTTGAGGACGTCCTCGACGCGCGAAGCGACGGCCGCCACCTGACGAGGTGCGACGCCGGTGAACGAGATCCGGTCGGCGAGGAGTTCGTCCAGCTCACCGCGGTCGAGCGGGATCCGCTCGTCGGCGGCGAGGCGGTCGAGAAGGTCGTTCTGCACGAGCCCCTGCTCCCGCATCGCCAGCGCGACGGAGACGGCGTTCTCCTTGATCGCCTCGTGAGCGGTCTCACGCCCGACACCCGCGCGGATCGAGGCCATGAGCACCTTGGTCGTCGCGAGGAACGGCAGATAGCGATCGAGCTCACGCTCGATGACCGCCGGGAAGGCACCGAACTCGGCCAGCACGGTGAGGAAGGTCTCCAGCAGGCCGTCGAGCGCGAAGAACGCGTCGGGCAGCGCGACCCGGCGGACGACGGAATCGGAGACGTCGCCTTCGTTCCACTGGTCGCCGGCGAGCTCGCCGATCATCGACAGGTAGCCGCGCAGCACCACGGCGAGCCCGTTGACCCGCTCGCACGACCGCGTGTTCATCTTGTGCGGCATCGCCGACGAGCCGACCTGGCCCGGTTTGAAGCCCTCGGTGACCAGCTCGTTGCCCGCCATCAGGCGGATCGTCTTGGCCAGGCTCGACGGCGCCGCGGCGATCTGGACCACAGTGGACAGTACGTCGAAGTCGAGTGAGCGCGGGTACACCTGGCCGACGCTGGTGAACACGTTCTCGAACCCGAGGTGCGCCGCGACCCGCGTCTCCAGTTCGTCCAAAGTGGACTCGTCGCCGAGCAGGTCGAGCATGTCCTGCGCGGTACCGACCGGGCCCTTGATCCCGCGCAGCGGGTACCGGCCGATCAGGTTGTCGAGCCGGTCGAAGGCGACCAGCAGTTCGTCGGCGGCGGTGGCGAAGCGCTTGCCCAGCGTCGTCGCCTGCGCGGCGACGTTGTGGGAACGGCCTGCCATCACCGTGTCGGAGTGCTCCACCGCGATCGCGGCGAGCCTGGCGAGCACCGCGCCGACCCGGCTGCGCATCAGTTCCAGCGAGCGCAGCAACTGCAGCTGCTCGACGTTCTCGGTGAGGTCACGCGACGTCATGCCCTTGTGCACGTGCTCGTGCCCGGCGAGCGCGTTGAACTCCTCGATCCGGGCCTTCACGTCGTGGCGGGTGACCCGCTCGCGCGCGGCGATCGAGTCGAGGTCGACCTTCTCCAGCACGCGTTCGTAGTCCGCGACGACGCCGTCCGGCACCTCGACGCCGAGGTCGGCCTGCGCCCGGAGCACGGCGAGCCAGAGCTCACGCTCCAGCACGACCTTGCGTTCCGGGGACCACAGTTCGACCAGCTCAGGCGAGGCGTAGCGGCCGGCGAGCACGTTGGGGATGCGGGGCTTGTCCGTCACGCGGCCAGACTAACCCGCCGCAATTAGTCCTCTACTTGCGGTTGTTCGTGTCGCCAACTACCGCAAGCAGAGGACTAATTGCGGGCAGTCGGAGGGTCCAGAGCGGTCTGCAGCATGCGCGCGGCGGCGGCCCGAGGCTCCGGGTCGACCTCGATCAGCGCGTTGACCACGGCGCCGTCGACCAAGGCGACCAGCCGCTCGAGTTCGGCGGTGTCCACCGGGGTGCCGGAGCGCGCGAAGATCTCGTGGAGCAGTTCGTACAGCTGCGCGGACAGCGTCCGCATCAAAGGCCGCAGGTACGGGCGACGGCCGGTCCCGACGAGACGTTCGTAACGCAGGAGGACGGCTTCGGCGTCGGCCTCGCGATCCGGGCGGAGCGGGCCGAGCAGCATGTCCAGCACCAGGTCGACGGTGGCTTCGACGCCTCGGTTGCGGGTGGTCAGCTCGTCGAGCCGACGCCGTCCGGTTTCGAGTTCCTGATTCGAATGGTGTTCCACCGCGGCGGTGACGAGTTCTTCGAGCGAGTCGAAGTAGTAAGTCGTCGAGGCCAGCGGCAGGCCCGCTCGTTCGGCGACCGCACGGTGCCGCACGGCGTCGAAACCGCCTTCGGCGAGCAGCGACGCGGCGGCCTCGATGAGCTCGGCGCGCCGTCGCTCACCCTTCGGCGTTGTCGCTGCTGCGGTCATGAAGGAACATTCTGTCAGGTACTCAGCGCCAGGTGCTCTCAGTAGCGGGCGGCAAGCACACCGGCGAGGCGGTCGACGTCGGACTCGGGGAACGCGGGCCTGCCCGAACCGTCGCCGAGACTCACTACGACCACCAACGACCCCTTCGCGGTGGTCCGCTGCGCACTAGACGCTCCGGTGGGCACCGTCGGGACCGACGAACCGGCCGGGAAGACGGCGGCCGTGACAGTGCCGCCGGGGACTGGGAACCCCGCGGACCTGGCTCCCGTCGTACAGATGTCGCCGGGCGTCGACTTGGCGACATCCACGGGGACCGGGAGCTCGCCAGCGAGGGCGGTGGCGAGCTCCCGATCCACCTGGTCGCACCCGAAGGTGCCTTCGGCCGTCATCTGGCCGGTCTTCTCTGGACCGCTGCCCCCCTGCTGAGGCGGCGGACCGGAGAAGTTCGTGGACTCCCCGCTATCAAGAGGACGTGCGGACGCCGCCCCGGGTTGCCCGGCCTCCTGGTTGGACTTGGCGGCCGTCGGCGATCCGAGATCGACGTCACCGAGCACGCCGAAAATGCCCACTCCGCCCAAGACCAAAACCAGGGCACTACCGGCCGCCGCGATACCGTTTCGGCGTCGGACTGTGGCGCGTTTGGACGCGCGGACGACGTCGCCGGTGTCGAAGGACGGTTGAGGCGCGTCACCGGGGGCGTCACGGAACAACGCCTTCAGGTCATTCTCGTCCATCCCGTGCCACCTCCTCCTTCTCCATGACCTGCCTCAGATTCGCCAGCCCGCGAGCGGTCTGGCTCTTCACGTTCCCTTCGCTGCAGCCGAGCGTCTTCGCCGCCGCGCCGACGTCCAGTCCCTCGAAGAACCGGAGCACCAGCACGGCCCGCTGCTTCGGGGGCACCTCACGCAACGCGGCCAGCAGGTCTTCCCTGGTGACGACCTGTTCGCCGAGGTCGAATCCGTCCTGCGGCGGCTCGGGCAGCTCTTCGGTCTGCCACTCGCGCCGCCACGGCCGCCTCGACTCGTCGATCGCCGCCCTGACCAGCGTCTTGCGTACATAGGCGTCGGTAGCCGCCCGTTCCCTGATCTTCTTCCACCTCCGGTGCAGCGCGACGAACGCCGTCTGCGCGAGATCGTCCGCGCGATGCCAGTCACCGCAGAGCATGTACGCGGTCCTGCGCACGGCGTCTCGCTTCGCGGCGAAGTACTCCGCGAACTCCTCTTCGTCGCGCTGATTCACGCGGTTGTTGTCTCCGCTCTTTCCTCGTCGGTGGGTAAGACGGAACCGGGGGCGTCCACGGTTGCATGAGCGGGCGCGGCGGACCAGCCGGGGGACGTATTGATGGCGAGGAGGGCGATGTGATGTGATCTTACCGTGACCTTGAGGCCCAGCTCGACGATCGATTTCCGCTCCGACACCGTGACCCGGCCGGACAGCGTCATGCGGCAGGCCATGGCGAACGCCGAAGTCGACGACAACGTCATCGGCACGGATCCGACCATCGCCGCGCTCGAACAGCGCGCCGCGAAGATCCTCGGGATGCCGGCGGCGCTCTGGACGCCCAGCGGGACGATGGCGAACCTGATCGCGCTCAGCGTCCACCTCCAGCGCGGTGACCGGTTCCTCGCGCCGCGCGGCGCGCACGTCCTCACCAACGAACTCGGCTCCGCGGCCTGGCTGGCGGGCGGGATGCCGGATCCGCTGGAGCACGACGCCGGGCCGGGCCGCCCGACGCCGGAGACGCTCGCGGCCGCGATCGGCGCACCGGGCGGACCGTACTACGCGCTGCGCACCTCGCTGTTGTGCCTGGAGAACACGCACAACGCGGCGGGCGGCGCGATCACCCCGCCGGACGAGCACGCCCGGCTGCTCGCGGTCGCGAAGCAGGCCGGGCTCGCCGTGCACCTCGACGGCGCCCGCCTCTGGCACGCCGCCGTCGCGCTCGGAGTCCCGCCCGCGACGCTCACCGTCGGCGTCGACAGCGTTTCGGCCTGCTTCTCCAAGGGGCTCGGCGCCCCGGTCGGTTCGGTGCTCGCGGGAAGTCCCGAGTTCATCGAGAAGGCGCGGCGGATGCGGCAGATGCTCGGCGGCGGCGTCCGCCAGGGCGGGGTGCTGGCCGCGGCCTGCCTGGTCGCGCTGGACCGCATCGACGACCTGGCCGAAGCGCACGAGAACGCGACCCGGCTCGCGGGCGGGCTGACCGAACTCGGCTGGGACGTCAACGAGCCCGAGACCAATATCGTGCTGGCCGCCGTCCCCGACCTCGAAGA
This sequence comes from Amycolatopsis sp. lyj-112, assembly GCF_046549055.1. NCBI lineage: Bacteria > Bacillati > Actinomycetota > Actinomycetes > Pseudonocardiales > Pseudonocardiaceae > Amycolatopsis > Amycolatopsis sp. lyj-112. Next base: position 1,022,936 of record NZ_JAJPWS010000002.1, read on the forward strand.
CCGCCTGAAATGGCTCGGCGAGCTGGGCGTCCGCGCCCTGCCGATGGCGGGCCGGGTCCGGTTCGTGCTGCACCGGGATCTCTCCGCGACGGACATCGAAGAAACCCTTCACCGCATCAAGGCCGGGGGCTGAACATGAACTGGATCGTCTTCGACTACGGCGACGTCATCAGCAAGCACACCGACGCGAAGCCGGCGCTGGCCAAGGCCTTCGGGCTCGAACTCGCCGATTTCGAGCCGCACTACTGGGCCGAGCGGGTCCGGTACGACTCCGGCGGCTCGGACCTCGAGTACTGGCAGAGCGTCGGCCGCGCGCTGGACGTCCCGGTCGACCAGGCCTTCGCCGACGAGCTGACCAGGATCGACGTCGACGGCTGGACGCACCTCGAACCCGCGGTGATGGAGCTGCTGGAAGGTCTGCACGAGGCCGGGGCCGCGCTCGCCCTGCTGTCCAACGCCTCGTCGACCTTCGGGCGCTGGGTGCGCGAGCAGGAATGGGCGGACCTGTTCCGCGTGAAGCTGTTCTCCGGCGACCTCGGCTGCCTGAAGCCCGACGCGAAGATCTACCGGATCCTGCTCGGCGAACTCGGTGCCGAGCCCGCCGACTGCCTCTTCTTCGACGACCGTCAGTCCAATGTGGACGGAGCGCGGGCCGTGGGACTGAAGGCGGAACGCTGGCTCGGGGTCGAAACGGCGACGACGGCATTGGGCTCTTCGGACGAATAAACTCACCCTCACCGTTCGTCCGCTTACGCGCCGTGAGGCAGATGACCTACGCTGAGCCCGTCCAAGCCGAATTCCCTGGTAGGTGTGTCCATGCGAAGTCCAGACGGCCGGCGTCCGATCGTGCCCGTCGATTTCGACCGGCCGAGCGTCGCGCGGGTCTACGACGCGCTGATGGGCGGCCAGAACAACTACGCGGCCGACAGGACGGTGCTGAGCCAGATCTTGGAACTCGCGCCGGAAGCGCAGATCATGGCGAAGGAAGTCCGCCACTGGCTGGTGCGCACCGTGCGCTATCTGACCGACCGCGAAGGCATCGACCAGTTCCTCGACCTCGGTTCCGGCTTCCCGACGGTGGAGAACACGCACCAGGTCGCGCAGCGGTACAACCCCGAAGCGCAGGTCGTCTACGTCGACAACGATCAAGTGGTCCAGGCGCACGGGCGTGCCCTGCTGGCGGAGAACGACTTCACGCATATCGAGGGCTACGACCTGACCAAGCCCGTCGAGACCATCGACGGGCTTTCGCGCACGCACCGGCTCGACTTCGAGCGGCCTGTCGGGCTCATCCTGTGCGCGATCGTCCATCACATCCAGGACCTCGACGAGGCACGGAAGATCGTCCGCGCCTACGTCGATGCGCTGGCCCCGGGCTCTTTCGTCGCGCTTTTACACCAGCACAACCCGGCCGACGGCAGCGAAGCGGCCGACGTCGCGACGTCACTGGAGAAGCGCTTCAGCGGCACGAGCCTCGACACGCTGTACCGCACGCGCGACGAGATCGAGTCGTTCTTCGAGGGGCTCGAACTCGTCGACCCCGGGCTGACCTACCCACACGAGTGGTGGCCGGACGGCCCGCGCTACACCCCGCTTTCGCCCGTGAACTTCACGTCGCTCGGCGGGGTGGCGCGCAAGCCTTAAGTTTCCTTAGCGGAGCTGCTTCGGGGTGCCCTTGCCCTTGATGGCGCCGTACGCCGCGGTACCGAGGAAGACCGCGCCACCGATGATGGCGATCCAAAAGACGGCCTTCACGAGAAAACCGAGCACGGATCCGAGCACCATGAAGGCCACCCACGCCAGGATCAGCCCGCCGACGATCTTCCAGAACATGGCTTCCTCCGATTGCCTCACCGTGCCCATGCGGGCCCGGTGAGTCCAGGTTGTCAGGCAAAGCTCGCTAGCGCCTTCGTTCTGCCTAACGTTCAGGGTGATTTCCGGGTTCCCCCTGAGGCCTGGATGGTCGGCGGAGCTGAAGACGTACCGCGAAACAGGACCAACGAGTGAACCCGCCCCGGCCGAAGGCCCCGCTATCGCGGTGGCAGGGCGCCTCGCCCGCCATCGTGACGTGGATGACCAGGCAGCGCCCTGCCGACGCCGATCGCGGACGCGGGTTCACCAGCAAGCACCGAGAGCCAGTCGCCGAGCCTTCGGACACCTTCGTCGATGTCTTCGCGCGCGCCGGCGAAGGAGAACCGCACGAACCTGCCGCCGTCGACAGGGTCGAAGTCGATCCCGGGGGCGATCGCGACGCCGGTGTCGGCGAGGAGACGCTGGCACCAGCTGAGACTGTCGGTCGTGTACGCGGAGACGTCGGCGTAGGCGTAGAAGGCGCCGTCCGCGGGTGCGAGCTTGTCGATGCCAATGCCCTTCAGCCCGGCGAAGAGCGCGTCGCGGTTCTCGCGGTAGCGCTCGACGTGGCCGTCGGCCTCCGCGTACGACTCCTGGGTGAACGCGGCGACCGCGGCGTGCTGGGAGACCGCGGGCGGGCAGATGGTGAAGTTGCCGGTCAGGACGTCGATCGCGCGGTGCAGCCGCTGAGGTGCGAGCATCCAGCCGAGCCGCCAGCCGGTCATGGCGAAGTACTTGGAGAACGAGCCGAGGACGAGCGCTTCGGACCCGTACTGCCAGGCGCAGTCGAGTTCGCCGACGTAGGAGATCCCGTGGTAGATCTCGTCGCTGATCAACTGCACACCGCGTGACGAGCACCAGCCGCTGATCGCGGCGAGTTCACCCGGTGGCAGCACGGTGCCGGTGGGATTGCTGGGGCTGGCGACGATGAGTCCCTTGATCGGGCCCAGTTCGTCGAGCAGGTCGACCGTCGGCTGGAAGTTCGTCTCGGGTCCGGTGGCGAACTCGACGACCTCGCAGCCGAGCACCTTCAGCAGGTTGCGGTAGGCCGGATAGCCGGGGCGCGCCATCGCGACACGGTCGCCCGCCTCGAACGCGCTGAGGAACGAGAGCAGGAAACCGCCGGAGGAACCGGTGGTCATGATGACGTCCTGCGGGCTCACGTCGACGGAGTACGTGCGGCCGTAGTGCGCCGCCACGGCTTCGCGCAGTTCCAGGATGCCGAGCTGCTCGGTGTAGCCGAGGGTGTGCTCCTTCAGTGCCCGCTGCGCGGCTTCGAGAACCGGCCGCGGCGCCGGCGCGGACGGCTGCCCCGCGACGAGCGGGACGAGATCGCCGTGGCTGCGCTGCCGTGCCTGCGCGGCCGAGAGGACGTCCATGACGTGGAACGGCGGGACGTCGGAACGAGCGGCTGGGCCAGGGAAGGACATGACGTGAGGCTAACTCGACTTCGCCAGGAGAACCGCGTAGCCGTCGAGGAGACGTTGCAGGCCGAACTCGAAGAGCGTGTCGAGGTCGTAGTCGAACGGGGCCCGCGAAGCGACGTCGGCGAAGTTCGGGAAACGACCGCCGGAGACCAGATCCCAGAGGATCGGCTCGTGTTCGGCCAGCCAGGTGTCGGCCGAGATCGCCGTCCCGGATTCGCTCTCGGCCTCGGCCTCGAAGTTGAGGGCGATGCCGCGGACGTGGTTGAAGATCGTGATGTGCGCGTACATGATCGTCGACGACGGGAGGCCGTGACCGCTGAGCGCGCGGGTGGCCCAGTCGGCGTGGTGGAGCAGGTTCGGCAGCGGCTGCGGCCGGGTGATCGAGAGCGCCTGCGCGAGCCAGGGATGACGCCGGAACAGCGCCCATTGCGCCCTGGCCATCAGCTCCAGCTGCGCCCGCCACCCGGACGGCGGATCGGGCGGGAGCCGGATTTCGCCGAGCGCCAAGTCGGCCATTTCGAGGATCAGCTCCTCCTTCGCGGTGACATGGCGATAAAGCGCCATCGTGGCGACGCCGAGACCGGACGCGACGCGGCGCATGGAAAGCGCGCGGATGCCTTCGGCGTCGGCGATGCGGATGGCCGCCTTGACCACCCGCTCGCGTGACAGCTCCGCCTCGCGATGCTCCTTGCGCGGCGGAGCCTTCGGGGTGCTTCCACGGTCTGAGGGGGACAGCACGACCGTGCCGGCGCCGGGTTTGGCGGTGACCAGGCCTTCCTGCTTGAGCGTGGCCAGGACCTTCGTCGCGGTCGCCATCGCGACGCCCCATTCGGCGATGATCTGACGCGTCGAAGGGACCTTCTGGCCTTCGCTCAGCTCGCCGGTGACGATCCTGCGGCGGATCTCGGTGGCGATCCGCTGGTAGGGCGGATCGGTCATGGCGCCTCCCCCTGTTGCCATAGTGCGCTTTATCGTCTTTTTTCGCTTCGCCTGGCTACCGCACTAGGTATTGCACTAGTACAGCTGAGATTTCGTGCCCGTTTTCCTGGGCTTCTGGTGCAGCAGCAATACGTTGTACGCAGTGCTTCATAACAGCGTACACAGGGGAGTTCACATGCAGAAGGTCCTGATTTCCGGCGCGGGGATCGCCGGAACGACACTCGCGTACTGGCTGCGTCGGCACGGCTTCGCCCCGACTGTCGTCGAACGGGCACCGGCCCCGCGCGTCGGCGGGCACGCCATCGACATCCGCGGCACGGCGCTCGACGTCGTGAAGCGGATGGGGCTGCTCGAACGCCTCCGGGGACTGAGCACGGACATGCGCGGGATGTCGTTCGTGAACGGGGCCGGGAAGACGCTGGTGAAGGTCACCGAACACACGCTGACCGGCGGCCTCACCGGCAACGACGACATCGAGCTTCTGCGCGACGACCTCACCGACGTGCTGGCGGCGGCCGCCCAAGAGGGTGTCGAGTACGTCTACGGCGACCGGATCACCGGAATCTCGCAGAACTCCGACGGCGTCCGGGTTACCTTCGCCGAAGGTGAGGCGCGAGACTTCGACTTCGTGGTCGGCGCGGACGGACAGCATTCAGCCGTGCGGTCACTGGTTTTCGGGGCGGAGAAACAGTTTTCACACCACATGGACACCTATCTCGCGGTGTTCACGGTGCCGAACTTTCTCGCTTTGGACCGCTGGCAGACTTTTCACATGCGGCCGGGAAGCATGACGGGCCTCTACAGCGCGCGGGGGAACACGGAGGCGCGGGCGATGCTCGGCTTCCAGTCGCCGGAACTCGATTTCGATCGGCATGACGTTGAGCAGCAACGAAAACTCCTCGCCGACCACTTCCTCGACCACGGCTGGGAGGCGCCAAGGCTACTGCGCGAAATGGCGTCGAGTGAGCTGTACTTCGACTCGATGACCCAGATCCGGATGGACCGGTTTTCCGAAGGGCGGGTCGCCCTGGTCGGCGACGCGGGTTATGGTCCGTCGCCACTTTCGGGACAGGGCACCAGTTTGGCGCTCGTCGGGGCTTACGTACTCGCGGGCACCCTGGCCGCGGCCCAAGGTGACCACCGCGCGGGCTTTGCCGCGTATGAAAGGGAAATTCGTCCGTTCGTACTGAAGAACCAGGCGCTGGCAGCGATGAACCAGCGGAAGCAGACACGGTTCGCGCAATGGAAACAGATCCAGTCGATGCGGATGCTGCCGTACATCCCGTTCCGCTCCCGGGTGATGGCCGCGGCCATGCGACCACTCGCCGAAGCCTCAAATGCCCTGGTACTCAAGGATTACTGAGACGATGCGCGTGAGGGCCACCCTCAGGGACTCTGAGTCCCTGAGGGTGGCCCTCACGCGCTAGTACCGCAAGTAGAGGACTAAACGCGAGGCTTAGTAGCCCTGGTAGCCGCCGCCACCGGCCATGGCCTTCAGGCCCGGGTGACCGTCGAACCCGCCATAGCGGTCGAACGTGTACCGCACGCCCGCGATGATGTTGTCGATCGGGTTGTAGATGTCGTCGTGCCCGGGAAGCTTGTGCGCGTTGAAAGTCGGGTCGATGCATTGCATCAGCCCCTTGGACGGCGTGCCCTTCGCCGCGTTGGAGTCCCAGTCGTTGATGGCGTTGGGGTTACCGCCGGACTCCTTCTCGATGATCGTCCAGATCTTGTTGATATCGGCGTCGGTCACCGGAATCCCGGCGGCCTGCAAGATCTTGATGGCTTCCTGGATCCACTGCTGGACGTTGCCGGGCGGCGTCGTCGACGGCGGACCACCGCTCGACCCGAGGCCGCCGCCCCCGCCGCCGCCTCCACCACCGCCGCCTCCGCCTCCGGTGTGGAGACCGCCGGTGCGCTTGGGGACGGAACCGTCCTTGCCGGGCATCGGGACCTTGGAGTAGCCGCCGTCGATGTCCTTCTTCATCAGCTCTTGGGACTTCTGGATCATCTGGTTGGCCTGGTCGAGCAGGCCCTTGACCCGGGTGTCCGCGCTGCTGGTGATCGTGTTGATCTCGGTTTTCGCCTGCTGGATGATCGCGTCCGGAGTCGGGCTCGGCGCCGGCTTGTGATCCTTCTCGGCCTGTGAGGCGGCTTGAATCGCCGCGTCCTTGTCCGACTGGGCCTTGGTGTTCCGCTTGTTGACCGCTTCTTCGGCGCCCTTGTAGGCGTCCGCGACCTGGGTCTTGATGTTGCCGAGATCGGTGTGGACCCGATCGAGATCGTCGACGACCTTGCCGAGCTGGGATTCGACGTTCTGCCCGGCCTTGGTGATCGACTTGACGTATTCGAAGAAGGCTTCCGCGGCCGGTCCGCTCCAGACGCCACCGTTCAGCGCCTCGGTCGACCGTGACAGTGCCGCACTGTGGTCACCCGCGTTGTCCGCGGCCGTCTTGAACTGGACCGACGCATGGTGAATTGCGGCTAAGTTCACCTTGTCGACCTGATCGGCCTTTTTGACCAGTTCGCCCCAGCCGTCCGGAGTGCCGGCACCGACACCGTTCAAACCCACTGCTCAAGCCCCCTTGGTCTCCGGCCCCCAGGCCAGCCGAATCGTCACTGGTTTCCGTGCTCGTGCAGCTTCAGGTTGTCCACATGGACCGCTTCGGTCTCCTTGATCAGCCCGGCGGCCTTTCGCAGCACGAAAGCCGTGGCCTCCATCAGCTGACCGGCCGAGTCGAATTCGTTGTGGACGCCCTGTTTGAACTTGCCGACGGCGCCTTGCGCGTCGCCGTGCTCGTCCACTCCGCCGAAAGGACTTTCCTTCTCGTCATCCATGCCGGTGACGCCTTTTTTGGTCTTCTCGAACTCGTCCTTGAGCTTTTCCACCTGACCGGCGGCGATCCCCATCGAATCCGGGTCGTACACAGGCACGGTTCGTCATCCCCTTCACCGCAACACGAAAACTTGTGTCCGCCCGATCAGACGCGGCAACGATCAGGACGGTTCCGCGCATACTGTAAGACCTCGACAGCGGGCCGTGTGCGCTTCCACGCCGACTCTCACCCCGCCGATACCCGACTCAGAAGTCGGCGACTTCCCGGATCCTCGTCGCCAGCAACTGGTTGTCCGCGGGCGTGATCGTCGCCCAGTCCCGCCCGTCCCGGTTACGCGCGACCTGGAACAGGTACCGCCCGGCATCCGTGTCGTAGAACGCGACGACGCTGTCGGCCCGCCGCGGACGGCCGTCGCGGCCCGCGCGTTCGATGCCGAACTGGCCGCGTGCTTCCTGGCCGAGCAGCATGCCGGCCAGTTCCTGCGCCTGCCACAGCGGGACGTCCCGGTCTTCCAGGGCGGTGACCAGTGCTTTCGGGTCGCCTTGGGCGGCCGCGTCGGCTTGGCGGAGCAGGTCGTGCGGGATGCTGATCGACTGGCCGACGCCGGGGCCCAGGTCGCCGGCGACGGACACGGCCGCTTCGGCGAGGGAGCTTTCTCGGGCCGGGATCAACCACACCTGGCCGGAGTCGATCACGCCGAGCAGGGCCTGGTTGCCGACGCTGACCGCTTGCCCCTTGATCTCCCGGTCGGTCCATACCCAGACGTCGATCGCGACCCGGGGGTGGGCGAACAGGTTCAGCATGTCGACCAGTTCGCCCGAGGCCTGGTGGCCCCGCGCGAGACGACGCTCGCGCAGGGATTCCCAGGCTTCTTCGATCAGTGCCGCCCGCTCCGTGTGGGTCGTTCCGGGGCTGGGGACGTCGAGTGCGGCATGGCGACGGGGCAGCCGTTCGGCTTCCCAGAGCATCTCGAACTCGAGTGCGGACAGCACCAGGCTGCCGTTTTCGTTCGGCACAGGGTCAGCGCGCTTCTCGGTTGCCGTGGTCACCGATCACGTCGGGCGAAACCATGCGCTCGTCGGTGAACAGGTCCTTGTCGTCGACACCGAACCGGCGGATGTGCTCCGCGTCCTCCTCGACGTCCTGGGTCGCGGCGCGCTCCATGAACTTCGACTCGGGCTTCGGCTGCTTCGCGCCGATCTTCTCCGAACGCCGCATGGCCTCCTCTTCGGGAAGCTCGCCGATCGGCAGCTGACGGGTCGGCTTGACGGCCCCGCCTTCCTGGCGAGGACGGCGATCGCGTTCCTTGTCCCCGCTCAGCGCGCCACCCGCGACACCGGCGCCGAGCGCGGCGGCACCCGCGCCCAGGTCACCTGCGGCCGGACCGGCGAACTTCGGGATACCCGGGAACCCACGGGCGGACTCGTTGCCGGTGCCCAGCGGCGCCTGCGGACCGGCGCCGACCGAGCGGCCCTTGCCGAGCGCCTGATCACCGCTTCCACCCTGGCCGCCACCGACACCGCCACCGAAGACGCCCGGGCCCGAGCTGGACCCGGCGTTCTTGCCGAGGACGCCGTCGACGCCGGAACCGCTACCGAACGACTTGCCCAACGGCTGCGAAGACGTCGTGCTGTTCGGCGGCAGCGAGCCGGTGGTCTGGCCCGGAGGCGCGGACGGCGCACCCGGCGGCACGAACGGCGGGGAGCCGGGCTGACCCACGATCGGGTTCGACGGCCTGCCCTGTTCGGGCTGCGGGGCCGGCCGGTTCACACCGGGGTTGACCCAGCCGCCGCCCGGGGCGGGCGTGGGACGCGAGGTGCCGGACGGCGTTGTCGGAGCGGAGGCCGCGGGAGCGGTGGTGCCGCCGTGAGGCACGGAGGCACCGGTCTTCCTGGCCACACCGCCACCCATGGCGACTCCGTAGGCCGGGGTCGGCGCGTCGTAGGACGGCGACTTCGGGTTGCTGACCGGCTGCACGACCGGCGGGACGTACTTCGACTCGACGGCGGCCGACGCGGGCCGCACGCTGCCGTCCGGGGTCAGATCGGTGGCCGTCCCGGCGAGGTCGAGCGTGCCGGAACCTCCGCCCGCACCGGCCGCGGTCGTGTTCTGGGTCAGGTTCAGACCCTGCGGGTCGGCCAGCGTGTCCGTGGACAGCAGGTTCTCACCGCTCTGCTTGGCGTACTCGTTCAACGCCTCCTGCGCCTGCGCCCGCGCGTTGTTCGCCGCGTTGACGCTCTTGGCGTGGTCGGTCTCGAACCCGATGAGGCTCAGCAGGGCATCGCCGATGGTGAGGCCGCCCGCACCCTTCCGGACCACCTCCGGATCCGGCAGCTTGTGCAGCGTCCGGTTGAAGGCCTCACCCTGCTCGAAGATCATTTCCGAGGAGTGCGCGACCTTCGAATTCGCGTCCTGGGAGAACCCGGCCTGTGCGGTGAACACCTGACCGGCGGCGCCACCCGCCTCGCTCTGCCATTCGACGCCGAGCTTGCCCAGCTCGTCGCGCAACGTCTTGTCGGTGTCGGCGAGCGCGGTCGCGACGGCCTTCAGCGCATCGACGGCGGTGCCGATGCTGCCGGTGCCGTCGCCGCTGCGGAAGCGCTCGATCTCGGTCGCGATCCCGGTGTCGGTGTAGCCGTCGAACCGGAGATCGCGGAGCCTGCCCGCGAGGTCGGAAACGTTCACGGCGCCCTCCCTAGTTGCGTGCCTTCAAGGTCTGCAAAGCCATTTCGGCCGCCCGCGCGGACATCTCGCACAGCTGCGGCATGGTGAACGCGCCGGGGGTGACGGTGAAGGCCTGTGCCACCAGCGTCTGCCCCTTTCCGACGCCGATGAGCGTTTCGCAGTCGGCCGGTGTCCCGGAGCCGCGATAGCTCGTGATGGCGGGGAATCCCCCGACCGCCTTCGGTTCGGTGGTCATGCTGTTCTTGCGCCGCTTGCCGGTGAACCACTCCTCGACGTCCGCGGAGACGGCACGCACGTGGTAGGCGTGGAACGGCTCCGCGGCGTCCGAGTCGAGCACACAGGTCGGCCCGTCGATCTCTTCGGCGGCTTTGCGCGGCTGGCTGTTGATCTTGAGCTGGTCGAGTTGCGGCGCGGTGATCAGCGTGCACGGATCGACCCCGCGCAGGGTCAGTTCCGCGGGTCTGTCCGGCAACGCGGACGCCTTGGCGCCCTGCGTGACCGAAGCCAGCCCTGGTTCGTTGGGAAACGCCTGCCCGCCCGTGCCCGAAGTGCACCCGGCGCATCCGGCCAGCGCCAGGGTGAGCACCCCGCCGAACACGAGCACCCGGCGTTTACGCCCTGTGTACACCGCGGTCCCCGAACGCCGCGGCTTTGTCAGCGTCGCTGGTCTTGTACTCCTTGGCCGCGGTACGAAGCTGTTTGACCAGGCTTCGCAGACCTGCGACGTAGGAGCGGACCTGCGCCGCGTAGGAAGCGTCGCCCTCGGCGACCAGTTCGTTCCACACGCTGGTGGAGTGCGTGCTCACCGTGTCCGCCGACGGGGAATCGATGCGCAGCTGGTTGAGCCTGGTGAGGAGCTTGTCCTCGAGTGCGTCGACCTGGTCCTCGACGATCTTCGCGACTTCGAGCAGCTTCGACGGATCGACTCTGATGTCGGCCACCGATGGTGGTACCGGGACCGCGGACGCGAGGTCCTGGACCTTGCTCGTTGCTGCCATTCCCCACCCCTTTAGGAAATACGTACGGTGACCGTGCGCCCTGTCGAGGCTACCAACGTCGATGTATCGGTTGCCTAAGCTTTGCAGGAAATACCGGGTTAGACGCACCCGATCGCGGAACGGTTCCGTCCGGGATTCACGAGGCCCCGGATTTCACGAAACCGGGGTGGCGATCTCTCCCTTGGCGGCGAGCAGCGCGATGTCGGTGCGGTGGTGCGAACCGGCCAGGTGAACCTTCTCGACCGTCGCGTAGGCGTCCTTGCGGGCGGCCTTCAGGTTCTTGCCGGTGCCGACGACCGAAAGCACGCGGCCGCCGGAGGAGACCACGGCGCCGTCGTCACGACGTCGGGTGCCGGCGTGCAGCACGCCCTCGATCTCGCCGCCGGTGATGACGTCGCCGGTCCTCGGCTTGCCGGGGTAGCCGTCCGCGGCGAGCACGACGGTGACCGCCGCGCCCGAATCCCAGTCGAGCGGCGGCAGGTCGGCGAGCTTGCCGGTCGCCGTCGCGTGCAGGACCTGGCCGAGCGGGCTGCGCAGCAGCGCCAGGACGACCTGGGTCTCAGGGTCGCCGAAGCGGCAGTTGAACTCGATGACCTGCGGGCCCTCCGAGGTCAGCGCGAGACCGGCGTAGAGCAGGCCGGAGAAGGTGGCGCCACGGGCGTCGAGTTCGTCGACCACGGGCTGCACGATCTGCTCGACGACGTCGCCGACGAGGTTCTCCGGCGCCCACGGCAGCGGCGCGTACGCCCCCATACCGCCGGTGTTCGGGCCCGCGTCGCCGTCACCGACGCGCTTGAAGTCCTGCGCGGGCAGCAGCGGGACGACCGTGCGGCCGTCGACGAAGCAGAACAGAGAGGCTTCCGGACCGTCCAAAAAGGACTCCAGGAGCACCGGGTGGCCGCCGTCGAGCAGCATCAGCGCGTGTTTGCGCGCGACGTCGATATCCGGGGTGACCACGACGCCCTTGCCGGCGGCGAGACCGTCGTCCTTGACCACCCAGATGGGGCCGAAGCGGCCGAGCGCGGCGTCGAGGCGGGCCGGATTGTCGACCACCTCGCAATGCGCCGTCGGCACGTTCGCGGCGGCCATGACGTCCTTCGCGAAAGCCTTGGAGCCCTCGATGCGGGCCGCGGACGCGGAGGGGCCGAAGCAGGCGATGCCCGCCTTGCGGACCGCGTCGGCGACACCTGCCACCAGCGGGACCTCCGGGCCGACCACGACCAGGTCGGCCTTCCACTGCTTGGCCAGGGCGGCGACCGATTCTGGATCGGCCGCTTCCACCCCGAGCTGCTCGGCCACCGAAGTGGTACCTGCATTGCCCGGAGCGCACGCCAGCGCGGTGACGGAAGGGTCTTCCGCGACCGCGAGGACAAGTGCATGCTCACGGGCGCCGGACCCGATTACCAGTACGCGCACGACGCACAGGGTAACCGTGCCGGTGAGCCCCGAACACGTCGCCGTCCTCGTGGGGGTGGTTCCATCCGGCGTTCACCCGGCGGTCAGCGCGCCGCCGGGGTGTCGTCGCCGGACGGACGTCTCCTGCGTCAAGGGTGACGCGGTACCCGAGTCCAAGTCGAGAGAGGTTCTCCACCATGCGAAAGCGCCTGGGCGTGCTCGCCCTGTCCGGCCTCGCCCTGCTCAGCGTCTCCGGGCTGGCCGGCGCCGCCGAGACAGGTGCCCAAGATGTGTCGGCACAGGCCAAGGGCCACGATGGTCCGGTGATCGTCGGACACCGCGGCGCCCCCGGCTACCGGCCGGAGCACACGCTCGCCTCGTATGAGCTCGCCTACCGTCAAGGCGTGGACTGGGTCGACGTCGACCTGGTGCCCACGAAGGACGGCCAGCTGGTCGCGCGGCACGAGAACGAGATCGGCGGCACCACCGACGTCTCGAAGCACCCGGAGTTCGCGAACCGGAAGGCGACGAAGGTCATCGACGGCACGTCGTTCACCGGCTGGTTCACCGAGGACTTCACCCTCGCCGAGCTGAAGACCCTGCGCGCGACCGAGCGGATCCCGCAGCTGCGGCCGAACAACCGGCTCTACGACGGCCGCTTCCAGATCGCCACCTACCAGGAGGTGCTCGACCTGACGCGCCGGCTGGGCCGCGAACTGCGCCGCGAGCTGGGGACCTACCCGGAGCTCAAGCACTCGACGTACTTCGCCTCGATCAAGAACCCGACCGAGCCGAAACTCGTCGAGCTGCTGAAGCGCAACGGGCTCAACCACCGCAAGGCGCCGGTGATCATCCAGTCGTTCGAGGTGTCGAACCTGATCGCCCTTTCGCGTGAAGTGCGCGTCCCGCTGCTGCAGCTGACCTCGGCCACCGGTGCTCCGGCCGACTTCGTCGCGAAGGGCGACCCGCGGACGTACGCCGACCTCGTCACGCCTGCGGGCCTGAAGGAGATCTCGAAGTACGCGGACTACCTGGGCCCGGAGAAGGCGCAGGTCATCCCGGTGGTGAACGGCGCGCTGGGGCAGCCGACCAAGCTCGTCGCCGACGCGCACAAGGCCGGGCTGAAGGTCGGGCCGTACACGTTCCGCAACGAGAACAACTTCCTCCCGCAGAACCTGCGGTCGTCGGACAACCTCGCCGAGTACGGCAACGCGTTCGCCGAGCAGGAGGCGTTCCTCAAGGCGGGTGTCGACGGGTACTTCGCCGACCAGCCGGACACGGCGCTTGAGGCCGTGAAGGGCTTCGAGGGGCGCTGATCTTCTCGCCGCCGGTTGCTATGAACGACTCGTTACTTGCAAATTTTGCGAGTAACGAGTCTTTCATAGCGTTTCCCGGCGGGCGAGTCCTCACGGGACCTTGACATACCCAGGTCAGCGGGCTTAATTTCGGCGGATCTCAATGGTCTGTCCGCATACCTTTTAAGTGGGTGCCCGATGGATGTCTCAGATTCCCACGCCGCCGAAGCCGCCGACGAAGACAGTGCCCGGCTCCACCAGCTCGGCTACGCGCAAGAGCTCCGGCGCACGATGTCGACCTTCTCCAACTTCGCCGTCTCGTTCACGATCATCTCGATCCTGTCCGGCTGCCTGACCCTCTACGGGTTCGGCATGAAGACCGGCGGTCCCGCCGCGATGATCTGGGGCTGGCCGCTGGTGGGCCTGTTCGTCATCCTCGTCGGGCTGGGCATGGCGGAGGTCTGCTCCAGCTATCCGACCGCGGGCGGCCTCTACTACTGGGCCGCGAAGCTCGCCCCGCGCAACGGCGCGGCGTGGGCGTGGTTCACCGGCTGGTTCAACCTCATCGGGCAGATCGCGGTCACCGCGGGCATCGACTTCGGCGCGGCGCTGTTCCTCAACGCCTTCCTCGACCTGCAGTTCGGGTTCGAGGCGACGCCGGGCCACACGATCCTGCTGCTGGGGATCATCCTCGTGCTCCACGGCCTGCTGAACACCTTCGGCGTACGGATCGTGGCGCTACTGAACACCGTCAGCGTGTGGTGGCATCTGGCAGGCGTGCTGGTGATCGTCGGCGTGCTGATCATCGTGCCCGAGAACCATCAGGACGCGTCGTTCGTCTTCGGCGAGTTCGTGAACAACACCGGCTGGGCATCACCGGTCTACGTCTTCCTGCTCGGCCTGCTGCTGGCGCAGTACACCTTGACCGGATACGACGCGTCGGCCCACATGACCGAGGAGACCAAGAACGCGGCGAAGGCCGGGCCCCGCGGGATCATCAACTCGATCCTCGTCTCCCTGGTCGCCGGCTGGATCCTGCTGATCGGCCTCACCTTCGCCATCCAGGACTACGAAGGCGCCGTCGGCTCCGAGACCGGCGTGCCGCCCGCGCAGATCTTCATCGACGCGACCGGCGCGACGACCGGTAAGTTCCTGCTGCTGATCTGCATCGGCGCGCAGTTGTTCTGCGGCATGGCGTCGGTGACGGCGAACTCGCGGATGATCTACGCGTTCGCCCGCGACGGCGCGATCCCCGGGTCGAAGTTCTGGCACCGCATCAACAAGCGGACCCAGACGCCGACCAACGCGGTGTGGCTGGCCGCGGGCGGCGCGCTCCTGCTGGCACTGCCGTACCTGTGGAGCGCGACCGCCTACGCGGCGGTGACCTCGATCGCCGTCGTCGGCCTCTACGTGGCATACGTGATCCCGGTGTTCCTGCGGGTGCGCAAGGGCGACGACTTCGAACCGGGGCCGTGGAGCCTCGGCAAGTGGGGCAAGCCGATCGGCATCGTCGCGACCATCTGGGTGTGCTTTATCTTCGTGCTGTTCATGCTCCCGCAGGGATCACCGATCACGATCGACAGCTTCAACTACACGCCCATCGCCTTCCTCGTCGTCCTCGGTGGGGCCGCGATCTGGTGGTTCGCCTCCGCGCGCAAGTGGTTCACCGGCCCGAAGGTGCAAGGCTCCGAGGCGGAACTCGCCGCGGTGGAACGGGAACTCAAGGAACTCGGGTAGCGGACTCCTGGGTGCGGCCGACGCGGACTCCGGTCACCGCGGCCGCACCCAGCGCACCGACGGCGGCGAAGGCGTAAAAGCCCCACGGGTAAGCGATTCCGGCGCTCAGCAGCGCGCCGCCGAGGATCGGGCCACAGATCGCGCCGATCCGGCCGACCCCCGCGGCCCAGCCGATTCCGGTGGCGCGCATGGCATCCGGGTACGTCTTGCCGATGTAGGCGTACACGAGAACCTGGGCGCTGAAGACGAAACCACCGGTGAGGAACACGGCCACGTACAGGCCGGCCGCGGGCAGCTTCACGCTCAGCAGGGCCAGGAACACCGCCGCGCCGAGGAACCAGCAGATCACCGACGGCCGTACGCCGACCTTGTCGGCCACCCGGCCCGCCACGAGCAGGCCGACGACCCCGCCGAGGTTCAGCGTCAAGAGCAGGCCGAGCGCCGCGCCGAGCGGGTATCCCGCCTGGCGCATGATCTCCGGCAGCCAGGTGTTGAGCCCGTAGACCAGCAACAGCCCCATGAACGACGTCACCCAGAACGCGATGGTGGCCCGCAGGAGACCGCCGCGGAACAGCCCGCCGACAACCTCGGTCGCCGACGTCTGCTGCGTTTCCCGTGCCCGCTCGAAGGACTCGGATTCGGGCAGGTACTTGATCATCAGCGGCACCAGCACGAGGGCGGGCAGCGCGCCGGCGACGAACATCGCGCGCCAGCCGAGCTGCGGGATCAGCCAGATCCCGAGCAGCGCGGTGAGCACCGCGCCGACGTGGTAGCCGGTCATCAGCGTGGTGGCCGCGCTGCCGCCCCTTCCCTTGCGGGCGTACTCGGTGACCAGCGCGATCGCGGTCGGAAGACAGCCGCCGAGGCCGAGCCCGGCGAGGAAGCGGAACAGCCCGAAGACGAACACCGAAGGCGAGATCGCGCAGAGCGCGGTGAACGCCGAGAACGAGGCGACCGCGATGATCAGCGCCTTCCGGCGGCCGATGACGTCGGTGATCGTGCCGATCGTCAGCGCGCCGATGGTCATGCCGATCAGGCCGACCGTCGAGACGACCGACGCCGTCCCCGGTGTCAGCCCCCAGACGTGGTCACGCAGCAGGGCGGGCAGCACCGAGCCCAGGACGACCAGGTCGAATCCGTCGAGCAGGACCGCCGTCCAGGCGAGCGGGACCACCCACGAACGAGCCGTGGCAGGGGACATGAGGACCTCCAGCTATGTTCGCTATGCGCACGAGTATGCACAATCCGAACGCTGTGAACAAGGCCACTTGTCGCCTGGACGTCCCCCAGGAGACGCCAGGTGCGAAGGCGCTCTTCGGAGCTCTGGGTGCCGGACTGCGTCGCGACGACCTCGGTCGCCCCCGCGTCGAAGTACCGGCGAACCTCGGCGGCGACGGTCTCCTCGTCCCCGGCGATCACCAGGTCACCGGCGGAATCGACACCCTGGGCGTCGAAGATCGCGCGGTAGGAGGGAATGTCGCGGAAGAACGCGTACTGCCGGTCGATGGTGGCTCGGACCGCGTCCGGATCCTCGGTCACCACGACCGGGGCCATCGCGATGACCCGCAGCGCCTGCTTGCCCATCGCGGCGATGATCAGCGGGACGCCGGAGGATCCGGCGACCGAGACCGAGGCCGCGAAGCCTGAAGCCCGCGCGGTGACCGTGTCGCCTTCGAAGTCGACCCCGCCGCCGTCGAACACCTGCCGGAGGATCGTGAGGTACTCGCGGAGGTGCTTGATCGGCGGCGGGTACTCGATGCCGTAGGCCGGTTCGAGCCAGTTCCTCGCGCCGGTTCCGAGCCCGAGGACGAACCGGCCGGCGGTGGCGGCCTGCGCCGTCTGCGCGAGACCGGCGATGAGCAGCGGATGCCGTGGATAGATCGGGACGACGCCGGTCCCGACGGTGATCGCGTCGTGCTCGGTTCGCTGGGAGAACCAGACCGACTTCAAGCCCGCTTCGGCGGCCTGGCCGGTCTGGGTGATCAGTTCGTCGACGATGTTGACGGCGTTCGCTGCGGGCCCCCCACCCAGTACGTGAAGGACCCCTTCCTGCCGTCTAGCGCAAGGAAGGGGTCCTTCACGTACCTGCGGGTGCGGTCAGATGAAGTCGTGCCGCACGATCGTCTGCTCCCGGCCCGGGCCGACGCCGATCGCCGAGACCCGCGCGCCCGACAGCTCCTCGAGCCGCTCGACGTAGGCCCGCGCGTTCGCCGGCAGCTCCTCGAAGGTGCGGCAGCCCGAGATGTCCTCGAACCAGCCCGGCAGCTCTTCGTAGATCGGCAGCGCATGGTGCACGTCAGTCTGCGTCATCGGCATGTCGTAGGTGCGGAAGCCGTCGACCTCGTAGCCCACGCACACCGGCACCTTCTCCAGCCCGGACAGCACGTCCAGCTTGGTGAGGAAGTAGTCGGTGATGCCGTTGACGCGCACCGCGTAGCGCGCGATGACCGCGTCGAACCAGCCGGTGCGCCGTGAGCGGCCGGTGGTGACGCCGAACTCGCCGCCCTGCTTGCGCAGGTACTCGCCGGACTCGTCGTCCAGTTCGGTCGGGAACGGGCCCGAGCCGACGCGGGTCGTGTAGGCCTTCAGGATGCCCAGCACGGTGGTGATCTTGCCCGGGCCGATGCCCGACCCCGCGCTGGCGCCGCCGGACGTCGGGTTCGACGACGTCACGAACGGGTAGGTGCCGTGGTCGACGTCGAGCAGGGTGCCCTGCGAGCCTTCGAGCAGCACGGTCTCGCCGCGTTCGAGGGCCTGGTTGAGCTGCAGGCGCGTGTCGGCGATGCGGTGCGCGAACTTCTCGCCCGCGGCCAGCACCTCGTCGGCGACCTGGTCGGCGTCGAGGGCCTTGCGGTTGTAGACCTTGACCAGCACCTGGTTCTTGAACTCCAGGGCCGACTCGACCTTCTGCCGGAAGATCTTCTCGTCCAGGAGGTCCTGCACGCGGACGCCGACGCGGGCGATCTTGTCCTGGTAGCAGGGGCCGATGCCGCGGCCGGTGGTGCCGATCTTGCGACTGCCGAGGTAACGCTCGGTGACCTTATCGATCTCCACGTGGTACGGCATGATCAAGTGCGCGTCGGCCGAGATCAGCAGCTTGCTGGTGTCGACGTCGCGTTCCTCGAGCCCGGCGAGTTCGTCGAGCAGGACGCCCGGGTCGATCACGACACCGTTGCCGATGACGTTGGTGACGCCGGGGGTCAGGATCCCCGACGGGATGAGGTGCAGGGCGAAGTTCTGCCCGTCGGGAAGGACTACGGTGTGGCCCGCGTTGTTACCGCCTTGGTAACGCACGATCCACTGGACGCGGTCGCCGAGAAGGTCGGTGGCCTTGCCCTTGCCCTCGTCCCCCCATTGGGCCCCGATCAGCACGATGGCCGGCATGTGACACTCCAGGTGTTCGGCGACTGTGACTTCAGTGATTGTGGCGCTGGTAAATGCCGGTGCATGAGCGTAACGGAGGGCCCTGGGGTGCGCGGAATAGTGGTGGCCTGCGGAGAGGGCGAGCCCACACTCCCGGAGATCGACGACGTCGAAATGGTGCGCGTCCCCAGCAGTCCCGGGAAGGCGGATATCGATCCCTTGCTGGGCGAACACGATCACCTGGTGGTCGCGGGCACGGACGCGGACCTGGCGGCGGTCGCCCTGCGACTGTTGCGAAAAGAACAGCTCACCGGCGTGTCGCTCGGGTTCGTGCCGTCGTCGCCGGATTCCGACGTCGCCCGCATCTGGAGCCTGCCGACCGATCCGTTGCGTGCTCTCGCGCTCGCTCTGCGTGGCGAGGTCGATCCGGTGCCGCTGATCAGGGACGACACCGGCGGCGTGCTCGTCGGCCGCGGCGTGGTCGGCATGGTGCGCGGGGTGGCCTACTGCGACGAGCACACGGTCCTGCGCGGGCCCGCGCGCTCGATCGAGGTCGAACCGGACGCGAGCGGGCCGGGGCTGATGGTCCGGGTGACCAAGGGGACGCTGTTCAAACGGCCTTCGACACAGCACGCGCGGGCGTTCCAGCTCGGCTGCATCCCGACCCGGCCGAGCAGCGACGGCGTCGTCCACCCGCGCGCGATGAGCCGGTGGACCTGGTACCGGCACACCGAGGACCTCCGGCTGGTCCGCGGGCTGGCGTAGCCCGTTCGGCTCAGAACCATCAGCTGGACTTTCCGAAAATTATTCGGCGGCCGAATACCGGGTCCTGCCTGCTCGTGCCCCCTGTGGTCACTCGACGTTCACCAATGTCCGCCAGAGTGTCACCCACCAGTGTTGCGTGGGTCATATCCGTGTCGCAAGGTGACCTAGTCCCCACACCTGACATGGAGGCAGCAATATGCCAACTGCGCTTGCTGTTCGTCGCTCCTTCACCGTTCTCGCCGTCTCGGCGATCGTCTCGGCCGGCGTCGTCGGCGTCGCCGAAGCAACACCCCCGGGCATTCCCTCGACCGCGACCGCCAAGACGCAGCTCGCCTCGCTGACCGTCCAGCCCGACGGCTCGTCGAGCGGATACAGCCGCGAGAAATTCCCGCATTGGAGCGACCAGGGCAACAGCTGCAACACCCGCGAGGTCGTGCTCAAACGGGACGGCACGAACGTGGGGCAGGACGGCAGTTGCGCCGCCACCTCCGGCAGCTGGTTCAGCCCGTACGACGACGCGACCTGGACCGCGGCGTCCGATGTGGACATCGACCACGTCGTCCCGCTGTCGGCCGCCTGGCGCACCGGGGCGTCTTCGTGGACCACCGCGCAGCGGCAGGCGTTCGCGAACGACCTCAGCGCGCCGCAGCTGATCGCCGTCACCGACAACGTCAACCAGGAGAAGGGCGACAAGTCGCCGGACGCCTGGAAGCCGCCGACCACCGGCTACTGGTGCACCTACGCGAAGATGTGGACCACGGTGAAGGCCAAGTACAAGCTCACCATCAAGACGGCGGAGAAGACCGCCCTCACCGACATGCTCAACCGCTGCTGACGCCTCAACGTCTTAAGTCCGTGAAGACATCCCTGGGTTTTGGTTGTCAAGCGGCGATGGTGGTGTGGTGGGCCCAGGCGGTGGTTTCGTTGTAGTGAGTGTGGGTTTTGAGGCATCCGTGGAGGATGCCGACGAGTCGGTTGGCGAGCTGGCGTAGCGCGGCTTGGTGACCGACGCCGCGGGCCCGGAGCGTGTCGTAGTAGGTGCGTGCTCCGGGTGAGGTTTGTAGTGATGATTGGGATTGCCTGCTCAGTGCGTCGAGGAGTCGGTCGTTGTGCACGAACCGGGCTCGCACGGTGGTTTTGCGGCCGGAGGCGATGGTCAGCGGGCTGGTTCCGGCGTAGTTCTTGCGGGCTTTCGCGTTGATATAGCGGGTGGGGTCGTCTCCGAACTCGGCGAGCACCCTGGCGCCGAGGATCTGTCCGAGTCCGGGTTGAGACTCATAGATCCTGGCGTCAGGGTGCCGGCCAAAATGGGCTTTCACCTCGGTTTCCAGGCTGCGGATCTCCTCGGTCAGGGCGGTGATCACCGCGATCAGCGACCGGGTGACCGCTGCCTGGGCGGTGGTCAGGGCCGGGCCGCGGCCCAGCGCCGGAGCGCGCAGCGCGGTCTGGATCGCGGTGGCTTTCCCCTCGATATCGCGTCGGCGGGCTCGCTTGAGCGCGGCGGTGATCTGCCTGC